>JBBRZM010000004.1:0-124125 GCA_038236695.1 Acidimicrobiia bacterium | reverse complement strand
GCTCTCGTTCTTAGCTCTCGTTCTTAGCTCTCGTTCTTAGCTCTCGTCGTACCCGAGATCCCATTCGAGGATGAGACGCTCGCGTTCCGCGTCTCGCGCCACTCGTTCGCGGTTGCGGCGGAACTGTGGGTCGTGTGGCGGTAGGAGCTGCAGTCGAGCGACGGCCCGCTGGCGGAAGTCTTCGATCAACCTGCCGTCGCCGAACACGCCGTGCACTTCCCAGTGCGGCGCGACCGGACCCAGGTAGACGACTTTGACGTGTCCCTGCGGCGGGAGCTGCTCTTCGAGCTCTCCGGGCGTCATCGACATGACCCAACTCCTCTATCGACCAGCGTGTCAGCGTAGCGGTTCACCGTTCGTCCTCTCGGGCCCCCACCTCGGTTCTTGCCAGAGTTTTCGACCGTCAACACCGGCATCGAGCGCGTTGCCGATGACGCCGCGGAGAAACTGGCTCGATCGCGCGCTCGGAGTCACCGGCGCCGATGCCGGTGACTCGGAGTCGGTGACTCCCCTGCCATCACCCATGCGCGATCGCCGGCTACCCCGAGTCGGGACGCTCGGTCAGGGTCACGTCGATCGACATCTGGTTGCCGTCACGGTTCACGACCACGGTGACCTTCTCGCCCGGTCGGTGCTTGCGGACTGCTTCCTGCACGTCGGTGTTGGTCTTGATCGCCGTACCGCCGATGTCGACGATGACGTCGTTCCGCTTGATGCCGGCTTGCTGCGCCGGCGCGCCGCGCGTGACGTCGCGAACAACCGCGCCCGAGTCGGCCTTGAGGTTGAGTTGCTTGGCAAGCGCCGCGGTGACGGTCTCGCTGCGCACGCCGAGAAAGGCGGGCTTCCGGCCGGCCCGGAGATCGTCGATGATCGGCTTGACGGACGAGATCGGGATCGCGAAGCCCACGTTCTGCCCTTGGCTGCTGACCGCGACGTTGATACCGATGACCTTGCCCTGCGCGTCGACGAGCGGGCCACCAGAGTTGCCGGGATTGATCGCGGCGTCGGTCTGGATGACGTGGTCGAGTTGGGCGCCGATCTCCCGGGAGAGGTCGCGGTTGAGTCCCGAGATGATGCCGCGCGTGACGCTCAACCCGCCTTCCAGGGCCAGCGCGTTGCCGATCGCCACGACGTCGTCGCCGACCTTTGCGGTGTCGGAGTCACCGAGCTCGATGGTCGGCACGTTCGTGTCGTCGACTTTGATGACCGCGATGTCGGCCTGCACGTCGCGTCCGAGCACCTTCGCCTTCGACGTCTTCCCACTGGAGAACACGACGTCGATCTTGGGTTCGACCTGCGTCGAGTCCTGCGGGTCGGCGACGACGTGATTGTTGGTGACGACCGTGCCATCGGACGCGATCACGAAGCCGGTGCCCGCGCCGCCGCCGCTGTCCGACGTGGCGCCGGTACCCGTGCCATTCGCACTTCCGGTGTTGATCTTCACGACGGCGGGCACGTCCTTGGCCAGGATGGCCTGGATGTTGCCCTTCTGCGCGACGCGAGACTGGGCCGCCGGGTTCACGACGACGGGGTTCGGCGCGCCCGACGATGATTTCGAGGAGCCATCGTCATCGGTCGCATAGAAAAAGCCGGACGCCACGAGCGCGCCGCAGAGCCCACCGACAACCGCGCCGAGCACCCACTGGCGCACGCTGCCCCGGCGCCGCGGCGGTTCGGGGGTCAACGGGTGCGGCGCCGGCGGGCCATCGGCCGGCGGACGCCCGCCGCCCGGGCTCGCTCCGGTCGGGCTGTTCGGCTCTCTCGGCGGGGTCGGCCATGACGAGAGCGTTGCGTCGCCGGGTCCGGGCGTCTCGGGCCGGGGCGACGTAGGGAAACTGGGGTCGTCGTTCACAGTGCCTCCATTACGGTGCCGAAGGGGGATCGGCGTGCAGCCACGTCATCTGAAACGTCGGCGGCTTCGGAGAGGTTCCAACAGGTTACGGGAACCAACCGACGTGCCTATACGTTGGACGATGGAGGTAAGAACCTCATAACAATCATGGATACTCTCCCGCCCCCGCCCGATCATCGCCAGCAGACCTGGATGTTGGCCGCCCTCTGCCGCGACGCGCCGCCGGGTTCGTTCTTCCCTTCTGACGGCGTCGGCGTCGAAAAGGCACGCAAGGTCTGCGAGACGTGTCCCGTGCGAGGCGAGTGTCTCGAGTACGCGCTCGTGTATCGCATTGACCACGGCGTTTGGGGCGGCGCATCCGAACGTGAGCGGCGCCGCATCCTGCGCCGGCGGCGCGTCGCCAGCGGACGTTGACGGCTCAGCCGTAGCGTCGTCACTCCCACCCGAACGGACCGAGCACGAACTTCGCAATCGAATCGGCCGCGCTGCTGTGCTCCTTCGGCAGGAAATTTCGCACCCACGCTTCGACTTCGTCATTGGGCGCGTCGGAGACGGCGGTGAAGATCGTGCCGGCCGCGGTCCACACCAGGACCTCGCCACCGGGCGTCGCGTACTGGCGTGCCTCGTGGCCCCCAATTCTGCGTACCTTGGCACCGGGCGGTAGCGCTTCCCAGTCGAGCTCGCCGCGCTGTTCGAACATCGAGAGGCCGAAGATTCCGTCGCTGTAGAAGAGCTGGACGGTGCCGTCGGGCCGGCGGTACTGACCGAGGAGCTCATAGCGATCCCCGACGCGCCTGGGTGCGAGGTATCCGTTCGGCAGATCACGAAGCCGTTCGGGTTGCAGGTTCTGCTGTGAACGAGGAAGCACCGGCTTGTCGCTGCCGAGGTATTTCGCTTGGTTGACGCGCACGAAACCGATCGCGCGCTGCACGTGGCCGTGTGAGTCGAGCTGTTCGCGCCGGAGCAGCAGGTGCGTCGCCTCGTCGACGTACATGCGCTCACGCGCGGTACCGGTTTCGGGATCCCTGGCCTCGATCACGGAAGTGTCACGACCGGCCACGCGATGGCTGCCGGTGATGCGCAGGTCCCACTTCGGCGTGGGCGACGGAAGGCCGGCGCCGGCGTGGCTGTTTCCCATGCTCATGTAGACCCCGTCGTTCTGGACCAGCCGCTCGTCGTTGCGCCCGTAGACGTCTCGGTGATCCTGCAGCTCGAGCACGCCGCCGACGTTGCGCGCCGCGACCTGCTCGCGGTGATGGCCCGTGGCATCGACCCATTCCACCTGCACGACGCCGGTGAAGTCGGTATCTGCGCCGGCCGATCGCGCGTCTTGGAGGAGCTGTTCGGCTTGATCCCCGGGAGTCTTCTGCGCGCTCGACGGCTGGGCCCGCACGATGGGCACAAGCAGCATGCCACCCGCGGCAAACATCACCGTCGCTACCCCGAACCGCGTGCGGCGCAACGGCACGCGGCTCATCGCCGGAACCCTCTGAACGCGCTGACCGGCGCGAGCTGACTCACGGGATCGTCGAGCTGCGACGCTTGCGCGGCGTGCGAATCAGTCAACGTCGGCACCTGGGGCGCGGTGCGGCTGGGGCCCGGAACTGCGAACACAGCGATGCCGGCCGCGACCGCCGCTGCTGCAGCGCCCGCCGCGGCCCAGCGCATCGGCCCCCGCCGGCGCGGCACGCGTTGCTTGTCGCGCCGGGCGCCCGTGGTACCCGTCGCGTCCGCAGCGACCGTGGCGATGAGGTCCTCGATGAAGCGCGGGGGCGGCTCGCGCGTGGGCAACGCCCGCACGGCAGCGCGCGCCGCAGCCACGTCAGCCAGGACCGCGCGCCACTCCGGGGACTCCACGAGCCGTGCCTCGACCGCTGCGTGGGTCTCCGCATCGAGCTCGCCGTCGATGAACGCGGAGAGCAGATCCTCGTTGATCAGCGGCGCATCGCTCATCCGAGCTCCCCTCGATCGCCGAGCGCCGCGCGTAGGAGCCGGCGGCCGCGATGCAGCCGCGAACGCACCGTGCCGACTGGCACGTCCAGCGACTCGGCAATCTGCTCATAGGAGAGGTCGACAACATCGCTGAGCACGACAGCGACGCGAAACTCGTCGGGCAAGGTGGCGAGCGCGGTCTGCACGCCTTCGGAGAGCCTGGTGGTCGCCTCGTCGGCCGCAGGTGACGCGGGCAGCACCCGGTCCGGATCGTCGGGGAGCGCCGCGGTCGGTCGACGCCGCTTGCGCCGCACCTCGTCGAGGAACACGTTGGTCACGATCCGGGCCAGCCAACCTTCGAGCGACCCCGGCACGTAGCGCTCGAGCCCCCGGCGGACCCGAATCAACGCTTCCTGCACGAGGTCCTGCGCGTCGTCATCGTTGCCGGCCAAGCGGAATGCCACGTTGTAGAGAAAGCGCCCGTAGTCGCGGGCGACCTCCTCCCAGGTGGGAACTCCGTCGGCCATCAGCAAGAACGACGGGAAGGTGGTCGCAGGTTCCCGGGCCCGGCCACCGACGAAGATGCAGGCGCCGGGTGGTGGTGCGGTGCTAGCTGGCGGACTTCTTGCCCTTGTCGTCCTCGTCGTCGTCGGCGGCGCCCTCTTCGACGCCCTTCTTGAACTCCTTCGACGCCGCGCCCATCGAGCGGGCGAGCTTCGGGAGCTGGGTCGAGCCGAAGAGCAGCACGACGACTGCGAGGATGATGAGCAGTTCCGGCGCTCCGAGTCCAAACATCGAACGCAACCTCCAGAGTGGCGAACTTCAGGGTACCCCTCGTACGGAGCGGCCCCGGCTTCAGGACGTACAAAGTGCTTCGGCGAGAAGAGCGACGTCCTCGAGCGAATTCACCGAGAACGGCAGCGGACCGGGGCCCACGATGAGCGTCTCGATGCCGAGGCCGGCCCACGCCGCGGCCTGGTCACGCACCTGCGCCACCGTGCCGACGAGCCGCCCCACCCTCCATTCGTCGAGCGTGACGCCGTCGAGCACTCCGGCGGGCATTGCGGACTGCATCCACTCGAAGCGCCGCGCGAGGTCGGTTTCGCTCTCGCCGCAGAGCGCGTAGAGCCCGAGCGAACGCCAGAACGTCGACGGGTCACGCGCCGCATCGTCGCATGCACGCTCGACCACGCCGAGACGCTCACGGTACGCGTCTGGCGTCCACACCCAGCACGTGTTCCAACCGTCGGCCTTGTCGACCGCGAGCCGGATGAGCCGATCGCCCTTCCCGCCGACGAACACCGGCGGCGCCGGCTGTTGCAGCGCGGGCGGCAGATTGCGCGCGTCGTACGCGCGATGAAACTTCCCGTCGTAAGTAAAGGGACCGCCGCCGAGCAGACCGCGCACGACGTCGACGGCCTCACCGAGCCGGGCGAGCCGCTCCCCCGGCGGGGGCATCGCCATACCGACGGCTTCGTACTCGGGCTCGTACCAACCCGCACCCATGCCGATATCGAGGCGGCCGCCGGTGATGCGATCGAGGGTGGCGAGCGCTTTCGCGAGCACCGACGCCGGCCGTAGCGCCTCACACAGCACCAACGTGCCGAGCCGCACACGCGGTACCTCGCGCGCCAGCGCGGCGAGCGTAACCAGCGGCTCGTAGGCGCCGTGCACCTCGTCGCTGCCGCCGTACTTCGCGATGTCGAGCCACAGGTGATCCGAGAGCCACAGTGAGTCGAAGCCGAGCTGCTCGGCGCGCCTCGCGTGCTCGAGCAGCACGTCGTACGGCAGCGGCGATGCACCGGGTACCGAGTAGTCGTACTGCGGTAGGGCCAGACCGATCCGCATGCGGCAGAGCCTACGAGCGCGATCCCACCCCGTTCGATTGGATGGTTGCATCTCGGAACGGCGCCGTAGCCTGAGCGACGTGTTGGAGTGCGTGGCGAACGTGTCGGAAGGCAGGGACACCGGCATCGTCGAGGCGATCGCGGCGGCGTGCGGGCCGGCGCTGCTCGATGTGCACCGCGACCCCGACCATCACCGCTCGGTGTTCACGATCGCAGGGCCGGCACCCACCGACGCGGATCCGGCGGCGCGCCGCCTCGCGTCCGTCGTGGCCGAACACGTCGATCTCGCGCTACACACGGGTGTGCACCCGCGCCTCGGCGCGCTCGACGTCGTGCCCTTCGTGGCCATTGACCCCGCAAACGGCGGGAACGCGACCGCGGTCGACGCCGCGCACTCGTTTGCCGCGTGGTTCGCGCCAACCTTCGCGGTACCCGTCTTCTTCTACGGCGACGCCGCGCCTGATCGACGGTCGTTGGCCGACGCGCGCCTTCACGCGTTCGCGGCGCTCCCACCCGATCTCGGACCGGCCGAGCCGCATCCGCGGCTGGGTGCGACCGCAGTCGGCGCCCGACCACCGATGATCGCGATCAACTGCAACCTCGCGACCGACGACGTTTCCCTCGCGCGCCGGATCGCGAGCGCGGTGCGGGAGCGCGATGGTGGGCTCCCCGGCGTTCGCGCGCTCGGCTTCGCGCTCGCGTCCCGCGGGCAGGCGCAGGTCTCGATGAACCTCGTCGCGCTCGAGCACACCGGTCTCGAAGCCGCGTGCAATGAAGTGCGACGGCGAGCCGTTTCGGCCGGCACCGAGGTGGCCGACGTGGAGCTCGTGGGCCTGGTCCCCCAGGCCGAGCTCGAACGGTGCTCCGACGAATTCCGCTCGTGGAGCGGGATCAGCCCCGACCGGACGGTCGAGAGCCGCCTCGCCGCGGTCGCCCGCGCCGCCCGACCGGGACGGGCCGCGGCCGGGCCGGCCTGAGGCCCCCCTCGGGGCGCATCAGGCCGAGATGACGTTGCGACGCTCGAGCGCGCGCTGGCGCCGGACGCGGCGCCGCTCCCGTTCGGAGAGCCCACCCCAGATGCCGAACTTCTCACCGTGGCTCAGGGCGTACTCGAGGCAGTCGACCCTGACCTCGCAGCCCCGGCAGACCCCTTTGGCCTCCTTGGTAGAAGCCCCGCGCTCCGGAAAGAAGAGGTCGGGATCCACGCCCAGGCAGTTGGCCCGCTCCTGCCAGCGCCGTTCTTCGGCGTCGGCAGCAGTGTTGCCCTTGACTCCGAGTATGTCGGTCATTGCAGTGGTGCGGATGAGATCGTGCATCGAGAGCCCCCCTCGATCGACGGCCGACCCTGCATCGGCCGATACCACCGGCGCTCGAATGACGTCGATGGAATTACACCGTTGTTACTATGATCGTTTGTGAGCGATCGTGCAAGGGAAACTTTTCCGGCGGTCGGTGATCCCGCCGGGGGGTTCCGACCTGCACAGCACCCGGGCGTGCACGTGTTTCCGGCCCGGTCGCCGCGCCGTCGCCCTACGATCGCCGTCGTGCCGCCCCGCTTGGAGCTCTCGCTCGGCGACATCACCACCGAAGCTGTCGACGCGATCGTCAACGCCGCGAACCAGTCGCTGCTCGGCGGTGGAGGCGTGGATGGCGCCATCCACCGGGCTGCCGGACCCGAGTTGCTCGACGCGTGTCGCCGGCTCGGCGGCTGCGCCGTCGGCGATGCCAAGGCGACGCCCGGGTTCGCGCTCGCGGCTCGCCTGATCATCCACACCGTCGGTCCGGTGTGGCAGGGCGGCAACGCCGGCGAGGCACGACTCCTCGCGTCGTGCTACCGCCGCTCGCTCGAGCTCGCCGACGAGCTCGGCGTGACATCCATTGCGTTTCCCGCGATCTCCACCGGCGTCTACGGCTACCCGCTACCGGAAGCTGCCGACATCGCGATCAACACGGTGCGCGCGACGCCGACCGACGTGGCGCTCGTGCGGTTCGTGTGCTTCGACGGCGCAGCACTCGAGCGCTATGAACGCCTCGTTGACTGAGCCGACAACCCGATCACACCGGTAGGTAGCGGCAGGTGCCGCCGACGAGCGATTTGGAGCAAGCGCCGAAGGCGCCGCTCCTCCGGAGTATGAGGTGGTGCCGGCCGGTGGCCGCCGCGAGCCTCAGCTGGCGCGTCGCTGTTGGCGGCGTTGCTCGAGGAAGTCGACGAGCACGTAATCGCCGAGCGTGTCGGGCGTCGTGAAGAACGCGCGCCCGCGGTTCATCTTCATCATCCGTTCGACGAACTCGCGCAGGTAGTAGCTCTCGTCGAGCATGAAGGTGTTGATGCGAATGTCGTCACGGGTGCACCGCATCACTTCCTTGAGCGTCTCTTCGATCGTGATCGGTGACGGCGGGTACTGGAAGTAGGCCTCACCACCCTCGATGTGGGCCGTCGGCTCGCCGTCGGTGATCATGATGATCTGCTTCGTGCCGCTCTGCCGCGACAACAGCCGCCGCGCCAGCAGCATCGCGTGCTGCATGTTGGTGCCCCACTCGAAGTCCCACGACATCTCCGGCAGGTGCTCCGGCTTCACCTCGCGCGCCACCCGTCCGAAGCTCACGAGTCCGAAGTAGTCACGCGGAAACTGGCTCGTGATGAGGGAGTGCAACGCCATCGCGACTTTCTTCGCCGCCAGGAAGTTGTCGCGCATCGGCATCGACAGTGACACGTCGAGCAGCAGCACCGTCGCCGTCCGGGTGATCACCTCGGTGCGCTCGACTTCGAAGTCGTCGGGCGCCACGCGCACCGGTGTGCCCGGTCCTTGGCGTTGCAGCGCGTTGCGTATCGTCTGCTCGACATTGAGGTGGAACGGGTCGCCGAACTCGTACGGCTTGTGCTCGTAGGTGCGCTCGTTGCCGGCCCCGGATTCTTCCGCCTCGTGACGACCGGTGCGGTCCTTGAGCAGCTTGCGGAAGAGGTCACCGAGTGCCTTCTGGCCGATGGCGCGCATCGCGCGCGGCGTGAGCTCGTAGCGGCCTTCGCGCTGCTCGATCAAGCCCGCGTCTTCGAGCATGCGCGCCAGATCCGCGAGTCGTGCGAGGGAACGGGCCGCGTCGTCGCCGAGCAGATCGCGTGCCCGGTCGACGTCTACCTCGGCCAGCTGACCCGGCTGCGTCGCCGAGCGCAGCAGATTTTCGAGGTCGTCAAGGTCGCCGAGCGTGTCGAGCAGGCCGGGAATCTGGCCCATCGAAAGCGGATTGTCGCCGTCGAAGTTCATGCTCCGCTGCCACGGCAAGTCGGGAAAGGCGCGCTGCAGGTTGCCCGCGAGCTGCTGCACCTGCCAGTTGAGATCGATGTCTTCCATCAGCGACTCGGCGAGTGCTTGGAGCTGCGCGCGCTGCTCGGGCGTCATCGAGTTGAGCAGCTGTTGCATCTGCGCCATCGACTGCGCCATTTGTTCGAGCAGCTCATCGAGCGTTTGCGGATTCCCGGGGAAGAAGTCGCCGTAGCGCTCCATGAACCCGGCGAAATCGGGTTCCTCGCCGCGCTCACGCTGCTCGAGCATGTGGTTGAGCTCGGCGAGCATGTCCTTCATTCGCTGCATGCGCTCGGGCGTGAGGTTCTGCATGCCCTCGGAGAGCTGGTTGAAGTAGCTCTGCATGAGCTGCTCGCGCAGCTCGTTCATCAGTTCCTCGAACTGCTGGCGCGCGCCGTCGTCCATGAAGTCGTACTCCCGGAGCGCCTGCACCTTGCTCGCCAGGTCGGGCAGCAGCTCGTCGAGCTGGCGGCAACGCTCCGCGGCGAGGTCCTCGACGATCTCCTGGCGCCGCCGGTCCCCCGACTGCTGCGCCTCGTCGACGCGACGTTCGATTCCCTCGCGCTCACGGTCGACAACGTCGTCGAGCCGTTGAGCGATATCGTCGTATACACCGCCGAGGTCGCGCGACTCCAGCTCCTGACGCCGGCGCTCCTTGAGTCGTTGGAGCATCTCGCGCAAACCCATGAGCTGTTCGCCGTTGCGGTCGCGCAGACCCTGCTGCAGCATGCGGCGGAGCGCAGCGTTGACGTCGTTGTGGTAGATGAGATCGTCGGACATCTCCGACAGCAGCGCGTCGGCATCGAGGTCGAAACCGGTCTGGCTGCCGTCCCACCGTGAGTACTGGAAGCCACGCGTCACACGCGGCAGGCTACCGGTCGCGCAACCCCAACGTTTGTGCGCGAGCGCGTGCCATAGGAACCACTTTTGCACAAACGGGTGGTGGCCGACTCGGGATGACGGGGGTGGACGGGCGACAATCGAGGGCATGCGTTGGAAGGTTCGGGTGCTGGTGCTGCTGGTCGTCGTCGCTGTCGGCGTGGTCGCCGTGGGCGGGTGCAGTGCGGAGCGGCAGAAGGTGAAGGCGCCGAAGCGGTTCTGTGACGCGGCGGTGCACTTCGAGAACCGGTTGGAGCGCGGCGCCAAGCTCGACGAGCAGATCCGTCTCGTGCGAAAGCTCGTCGACGCGGCGCCGGCCAAAGTCAAGGCCGACACCGAGACGTTCCTGCACGCCCTCGAACGGGTGCGCACCGACCCGTCGGTCAAGAACAACGCGAAGATCAAGAACGCCGTCGACCGCGTCAACGGCTACGCATTCGACGGGTGCGCGCTCGACAAGCCGCTGGCGGGCACTCCTCCCGCGTAGCCCGAGTCGTCAGCCGCGGGCGCGGTACGTGGCCTTGCCGCCAATGGCGTCTTTGTTGAGACGCTTCGACAAGTGCAGGCCTTCGAGCACGAACTCGACCGCCGACGCGACATTCGCCGGCGTCTCCCCCACACCGAGGTCGCCGAGCGCGTCGGCCAGGCCGGGCGTGGAAGGCAACAAGGTGGCGTACTCCGCGGCGGGCACGTCGTCGCCTGCGTGCACGATGAGACCCTCGTCAAAGGCCGCCACCAACGGTGCGAGCCGCTCGGGACGGGTGCGGGCCCGAAACACCTCGAGCACCGACGCTTTCATGATGCGGTCGAGCACCTGCTCCTCGCGTCCGTCGTCGAGCGTCTCGAACTCGACCTTGCCGGCCGTCGACGAGACGAGTGACTCGAGATCGCTGATGCGCGGCACCACCTCGTGCTCGCCGTTGCGCAGCGCGCGGCGAGCAGCGTTGGCGACGAGCGTCTCGTGGTTGGCGATCGACAGGCGCACCGAGACGCCGGAGTGCTGGTTGACATGCGGCGAGCGGCGAGCCTGCTGGCTCATCTCCGAGACGACCTCGCTCATGAACTCGGGTACCTGCACCGCGAGGTCGCCGGTGAACGGGCGCGCCTCCTGCGCGACGACCGTCATCTCCGTCTCGACGTCGAGCGGATAGTGCGTGCGGATCTGCGCGCCGAACCGGTCCTTCAACGGCGTGATGATGCGCCCGCGGTTGGTGTAATCCTCGGGATTCGCGGATGCCACGAGCATCAAGTCGAGCGGCAAACGGATCTTGTACCCGCGGATCTGTACATCGCGCTCCTCGAGCACGTTGAGCAGGCCGACTTGGATGCGCTCGGCAAGGTCGGGCAGCTCATTGATCGCGAAGATTCCGCGGTTGGTGCGCGGGACGAGGCCGTAGTGGATGGTGAGCTCGTCAGACAGGTACCGGCCCTCGGCCACTTTGATCGGATCGACCTCGCCAATGAGATCCGCGATCGACGTGTCGGGAGTGGCGAGCTTTTCGCCGAACCGCCGATCACGGTGCACCCATTCGAGTGGTGTCTCGTCGCCGCGGTCGGCGACAAGCAGGCGCGCGTGCTGCGAGATCGGATCGTACGGATCGTCGTTGATCTCGCTGCCGGCGACAACGGGTGCGTACTCGTCGAGCAGCTCGGTGAGGGAGCGGATGATGCGCGTCTTCGCCTGGCCGCGCTCGCCGAGGAAGATCACGTCATGGCCGGCGAGCAATGCGTTCTCGAGCTGGGGCAGCACCGTGTCGTCGAAACCCACCACGCCTTCGACGATCGGGCGGCCCTCGGAGACCCGCGCCATCGCGTTGGCTCGGATCTCTTCCTTCACCGGACGCGAGATCCAACCCGCCGCACGCAGCTCACCCAAGGTCCCGGGACGCACCATGGCGCGGAGGTTACCAGCGGCGCCGGAGCAGTGATTCGTCGCCCGCGCCGCATGATTACGCTGTGGACCGTGGCGCGAGACTGTCCAGGGGGTTGACGGGTCTGGAAGACCTCTCGGGTGCGTGGCGCGCGCACGTCGCCGACGGCGATCTTCACCAGCGCTTCGCCGATCACAGCTTCGACGATCGCGACTGGACGACGCTCACCGTGCCGGGTCACTGGCGATCGACACCCGAGTTCGCGACCACCGACGGGCCGGTGCTCTACCGCCGCGAGTTCGGCCTCGAGCCGCCACCAGCGTCAGACGCCGCGATGCGCCGGCGATTTCTCGTGCTCGATGGCGTCTTCTACTACGCCGATGTGTGGCTCGATGCGGAGTATCTCGGTCTGACCGAGGGCTATTTCGCTCCCCACACCTTCGAGATCACGCCGGAGATTGCGGCTCGCGGCGAGCACACCCTCGCGATCGAAGTCGGGTGTCCCCGCCAGGACGACCGCACGGCCAAGCGCATCATCACCGGCGTGTTCTCGCATTGGGACAACCTCGATCCCGCCTGGAACCCGGGTGGCATCTGGCGCCCGGTGCGGGTCGTGGAGACCGGACCGGTGCGCATCGCACAGCTGCGCGTGCTGTGCACCGAGGCGACGGCGGAGCACGGGCGGCTGCGACTCGACGTCACGCTCGATGCCGGCGCGCCCGTCGACGCGCCCCGGGCCGCAAGCCTGGTTGCAACGGTCACGGGGCCGACGCCGAGCAACACGGTCCTCGCGCAAGCGGAACGCGAGGTCACGCTGGCGACCGGCGACAACCATCTCACCTGGATCGTCGACGTCGACGACCCGCCCCGCTGGTGGCCGCGCCGGCTCGGCGACCAGCCACTGTGCGACGTCGCGGTGACCGTGCATCTCGACGGCGATGCGAGCGACCGGCGCGCGGTGCGCACCGCGTTCCGCGAAGTACGGATGCAGCAGTGGCAGTTGCGCGTCAATGGCGAACGACTCTTCGTGATGGGCTCGAATCAAGGCCCGACGAAAATGCAGCTCGCGGAAGCGACCCCCGACGAGCTTCGGCGCGATGTGCAGCTCGCCATCGACGCGAACCTCGATCTCCTGCGTATCCACGCGCACGTGACGCGGCCGGAGCTGTACGACGCGGCCGACGAGGCGGGACTCTTGCTCTGGCAGGACTTTCCGCTCCAGTGGGGTTACGCGCGCGGCATTCGTAAGAGCGCCGTGAGCCAAGCGCGAGCCATGGTCGACGAGCTGGGCCACCACCCGAGCATCGCGTTGTGGTGCGCACACAACGAGCCGCTCGCCCTCGACATGCAACCGGGCGAACCGCTTGCGCCCGCAAAACTCGCCCGGGCCGCGGTGTCGATGTTTCTACCGAGCTGGAACAAGGACGTGCTCGACCGCTCCATCAGCCGCGCGCTCCGCAAAGCCGATCCCACTCGTCCCGTCGACCCGCACTCGGGCGTGCTCCCGGGCGTCGGCAGCCTCGGTACCGACGCGCACTTCTACTTTGGTTGGTACCACGGCAAGCTCGACGGGCTCGCGCCGGCACTCCGGGCGATGCCGCGGCTCGCCAGGTTCGTGACCGAGTTCGGCGCGCAGGCGGTGCCCGGCACCGCCGAGTTCATGCATCCCGAGCGTTGGCCCGACCTCGACTGGGACGAGCTCTTCGAGCATCACGCGTGTCAGAAGCGGATCTTCGATCAGCACGCGCCGCCGTCGCACTACGCGACGTTCGACGAGTGGCGCGACGCGACCCAGGAGTACCAGGCCGCGCTCATTCAGCTGCAAGTGGAAGACCTCCGTCGGCTCAAGTACACGCCCACCGGCGGGTTCTGTCACTTCTGCTTCGCCGATGGCCACCCGTCGGTGACGTGGTCGGTGCTCGACCACACGCGCGTCCCGAAACGCGGCTATGACGCGTTGCGCGACGCGTGCCGCCCCGTTCTCCCGATGCTCGACCCGCGCACCGGCGCGGTCCACGTCGTGAGCGAGCTGCGCGCGCAGCTCCCCGGCGCCGAGATCGAAGTGATGCTCGACGGACGGCCCCGGCGCTTTCGCGGGCACGTGCCGGCCGACGGTCTCGCGTACGTCGGGAGTGTCGACGCACGGGGTGCCCGAGAGGTGGTGGTCACGCTCGAGCACTTCGACACGGGCACCGTCGTCAACCGCTATCCGCCCCGCCTGTTCGAGATGCCAACAGGCTCAGCCCCCGCATAGCCCGGCGCGAAGACACCCGGCTAGCTTCGGGATCGAGAAGGATTACAGCGATCAGGCCGAGGCCGTGGGTCAGGGAGGCCGCCACCGCCATGCCGGAACTCACCACCGAGGATCAGCGAGCCGGCGCCGACGCGGCGTCGATCCTCGAGAAGGACACCGGCGCGCCGATCGTGGCCCCGCCCCGGAAGCGTCCATGGATCGTCGAGTTCTACGGGTCGGGCGTCGGCAAGAAGTGGGTGATGGCCGTCACCGGCATCATCCTGCTCGGCTACGTGCTCGCCCACATGATCGGCAACCTCAAGGTCTATCTCGGGCCGGAAGAGATCAACCGCTACGGCGACTGGCTCCGCACGCTCGGCGAACCGGCGGCACCCCGCACGGTCGTGCTGTGGCTCATGCGCACCACGCTCATCGTGGCCTTCGTGCTGCACATCCATTCCGCCTACTCGCTCACGCGGATGAACCAGCGGGCGCGCCCGGTGAAGTACCAGGGGCCGCGTGACTACGTGGCGGCCAACTACGCGTCACGCACGATGCGCTGGACGGGCGTCATCATCGGCTTGTTCGTGATCTTCCATCTCATGGACCTCACCTGGGGTGCGGGCGGCGCGAAGTTCCATCGCGGCGACCCGTACCAGAACATGCTGCGCAGCTTCGAGCGCGTGCCGGTTGCGGTCGTGTACGTCATCGCCAACCTCGCGCTCGCGCTGCACATTTACCACGGCGCGTGGAGCATGTTCCAGAGCCTTGGCTGGAACAACCCGAGGTTCAACGCGTGGCGGCGCTACTTCGCGACGGCTTTCGCAGTCATCATCGCCATTGGCAACGTCAGCTTTCCCGTCATGGTGCAAGCCGCCGTGATCCATTGAAGGTGGCACCATGATCGGTTCGCTCGACGCCCGGATCCCCAGCGGGCCCATCGAGGAGAATTGGGACATCCATCGCTTCGAGATGAAACTCGTCGCGCCGCACAACAAGCGGAAGTTCCACGTGCTCATCGTGGGCAGCGGCCTCGCCGGCGCGTCGGCAGCGGCAACGCTCGGCGAGCTCGGTTACCAGGTCACGCTGGTGACGTTCCACGACTCGCCGCGCCGCGCGCACAGCATCGCCGCGCAGGGTGGCATCAATGCGGCGAAGAACTACAAGAACGACGGCGACTCCGTCTACCGGCTCTTCTACGACACCGTGAAAGGCGGCGACTATCGGTCGCGTGAAGCAAACGTCTACCGCCTCGCCGAGGTCAGCGTCGACATCATCGACCAGTGCACCGCGCAAGGCGTGCCGTTCGCCCGTGAGTACGGCGGCCTGCTCGACAACCGCTCGTTCGGCGGCGCGCAGGTGTCGCGCACGTTCTACGCCCGCGGCCAGACCGGCCAGCAACTCCTGCTCGGCGCGTATCAGGCGCTGGAGCGCCAGGTGCGCCTCGGCACCGTGAAAGTGCTCAACCGGGTCGAGATGCTCGACCTGGTGCTGAAGGACGGCCGCGCCGTCGGCATCGTGTGCCGAGACCTGCTGCGCGGCAGCGTGTTCTCACTCTCGGGTCACGCGGTCGTGCTCGCGACCGGCGGGTACGCCAACGCCTTCTTCCTGTCGACCAACGCGATGAACTCCAACGTCACCGCCGCGTGGCGGGCCCACCGGCGGGGTGCGCTCTTCGCGAACCCGTGCTTCACCCAGATCCACCCCACGTGCATCCCTGCCGGCGACGAGTTCCAATCGAAGCTCACGCTCATGAGTGAGTCGCTGCGAAACGACGGGCGCATCTGGGTGCCCAAGAACTTCGGCGACGAGCGGCCACCGGCCCAGATCCCGCCGGAGGACCGCGACTACTTCCTCGAGCGCCGTTACCCCGCGTACGGCAACCTCGTGCCGCGTGATGTTGCGTCGCGGGCCGCGAAGCGCGAGGTCGACGCCGGGCGCGGTGTCGGCCCGTTGAAGAACGGCGTGTACCTCGACTTCGCCGACGCGATCGCGCGGCTCGGCCGCCATGCGATCGAAGAGCGGTACAGCAACCTCTTCCAGATGTACGAACGGATCACGGGCGAAGATCCGTACGAGATGCCGATGCGCATCTATCCGGCTGTCCACTACACGATGGGCGGACTCTGGGTCGACTACAACCTCATGAGCAACGTGCCCGGTCTCTACGTGCTCGGCGAGGCCAACTTCTCCGACCACGGTGCCAACCGGCTCGGCGCGAGTGCGCTCATGCAAGGGCTCGCCGACGGGTACTTCGTGCTCCCGTACACGATCGGCGACTACCTCGCGGGCTTGCTCGGCACACAACCCGTCCCCACGAATGACGCGGTGTTCGCCGAAACCGAGCGCGCCGTCGACGCGCAGGTGCGCCAGCTGCTCTCGGTGAACGGCAGTCGCTCGGTCGACTGGTTCCACCGTGAGCTCGGCAAGATCCTGTGGGACAACTGCGGGATGGAGCGCAGCGCGGAGACGTTGAGCAAGGCGCTGGCCGAGATCCCACCGCTGCGCGAGGAGTTCCACAACGACGTGCGCGTGCTCGGCGACGACGAGTCGATGAACCAGTCCCTCGAACGCGCCGGACGGGTTTCCGACTTTCTCGAGTTCTCCGAGCTGATGTGTCGCGACGCGCTGCACCGCGAGGAGTCGTGCGGCGGTCACTTCCGAACCGAGCACCAGA
The DNA here is from genome assembly GCA_038236695.1 of Acidimicrobiia bacterium. GTDB lineage: Bacteria > Actinomycetota > Acidimicrobiia > IMCC26256 > JBBRZM01 > JBBRZM01. The sequence goes on along the minus strand of JBBRZM010000004.1, from coordinate 107,532 downwards.
CCGAGGAAGGCGAGGCGCTGCGCGACGACGAGCATTTCTCATACGTCGCCGCGTGGGAGTTCAACGGCGTCGGCGCCGAGCCGACGCTGCATCAGGAACCGCTCCAGTTCGACAACGTCAAGCTCGCGCAGAGGAGCTACAAGTAGATGCACCTGCAACTGCGGGTCTGGCGCCAATCGGGCCCTCGAGCCGAAGGCCGCTTCGAGACCTACGACATGCCCGACGTGGTGCCCGACATGTCATTCCTCGAGATGTTCGACGTGCTCAACGAACGCCTCCTCGAAGAAGGCAAGGAGCCGATCGCGTTCGACCACGACTGCCGCGAAGGCATCTGCGGATCGTGCTCGATGATGATCAACGGCCGCGCGCACGGTCCCGAACGCGGCACGGCCACGTGCCAGTTGCACCTGCGCAAGTTCCGCAACGGCGACAAGATCGTGGTCGAACCGTGGCGCGCGGGCGCGTTCCCCCTGATCAAGGACCTCTCGGTCGACCGCAGCGCGCTCGACCGGATCGTCGCCGCCGGTGGCTACATCAGCGCGCCCACCGGCTCGGCACCCGACGCGAACCTCATCCTGGTGCCGAAGCCGGTCGCGGACGCCGCCATGGACGCCGCCGCGTGCATTCAGTGCGGCGCGTGTGTCGCCGCCTGTCCCAACAGCGCCGCGCAGCTCTTCACGGCCGCGAAGGTCATGCACCTCAACCTCTTGCCGCAGGGCCAGCCCGAGCGCTGGGAGCGGGTGACCAACATGGTCGACGAGATGGAACGCTTCTTCGGGTCGTGCACCATGCACGGCGAGTGCGAGGCCGCGTGCCCCAAAGACATCTCGATCGACTTCATCGCGCTGATGAACCGCGACTACGTCAAGGCGAAGTTCAAGAACCGTCAGCTCGAGTCACAACGCGGCTGACCCTACCCACACACCGTTTGTGCAAAAGTGGTTCCTATACAGCGCGCTCGCGCACAAACGCTTCGGCTCGCAGCGCGAGATCGGGCTACGCGGCCACGGGCGTCGGGAAATGGATGTACTCGTCGATGATCATCAGCGCGAGCTCGTGCATCGGCGGCACCTCGCCATCGATACGGCCACGCGCCCGCAGGTCGTCGACGAGTCGGGCAATGGTCCAGTCCAGATCGAGGTCGTCGGTGTGGGTCTTCCACGCGGCGCGCTCGGCTTCATCGGCGAAGCAGTACGCCTTCCAGGAGATCGAGAACCGCAATTCGTCCCATTCGTAGCGAGCCACGACCTCGGTGCCGTCGCGCACCAGCCACGAACGGTCGCCGGTGAACTCGAGCACCATTCCCGGGCGCAGCGGCGCGATGTCGTCGGACGGCGCCGCGACACGATCGACGCCGTGGAACACACTGTCGGTGTCGATGAGCAGCGCGGTGTTCGAGCGCACCTTGTGGGTGACGGCAGGAGCGTCCGGGCCGTCGGGATAAAACGCGAACTCGCCCCCTTCGGCGTCGTGAAACCACGCCACGCCGGTCGCGATCGGCATGCGCCAGTCCTCGAACAGACCGGAGTGCCGCATCGCGACGAGCAGCCACTGCGGATGCAGCTTGCGGTTGGCCCCCCGGAACTCGGGCACGTCGGTGTGCACGGCCAGCTCCTGGCCGGGGACCATCAGGTTGGCGAACACGATCGCGGGCTCGATCACGGGGCGCTCGTGGATGCGGCGAGCCGCGTCGACAAAGCCCTCGTGGAAGAGGAACGGCTCGATCCCCTCGACGAGCGTGCGGGTGCCGTACGCGTACTCCTCGCGGAAGTAGTTGGTGCGCGCCGCAAGCGTTTCCACCGGCTCCGAGCGCCCGAAGCGGCCGCCGGTCCGAACGAAGTTCATGGCCGCGTCGTGGCGCTGCGACAGGCCCCGACCGATCTCGGACTCGACGTCTTGCTGCGAGTACATCCCGTAACGACCGAAGCGCTCGCACACTTGCACCATCGCGGCGCCGTCGTCGTCGGTGAAGAGCGGATCGAAGAGCACGTACTCGGCCGTCGTCATGGAGCCCACGGTACCAACTCGTCACACCGCCGCGTCGAGCGCGGCGCGCAGGTCGTCGACCAGGTCGCTGGTGGTTTCCAACCCGACCGACAGGCGCACGAGCGCCGGGTCGACTGCGAGCGGTGAATCGACGACGGAGGCGTGCGTCATGCGCGTCGGATGCTCGATGAGCGACTCGACCGCACCGAGCGACTCGGCCAGGGTGAACACCTTCGTTGCCGCGACGATCGAGAGCGCGGCCTGCTCGCCACCCGCGGCGAGGAACGACACCATGCCGCCGAAGTCGCTCATCTGCCGGCGGGCAAGGTCGTACCCGGCGTGATCGGGCAGCCCGGGATACAGCACGCGGGAGATGGCGGGATGCTCGGCGAGCAGCGCGGTGATCGCACGGGCGTTGTGGCAGTGACGGTCCATGCGCACCGCGAGGGTCTTGAGCCCTCGCAGCACGAGCCAGCAGTCGAACGGGCTCGGCACCGCGCCGGCGGCGTTCTGCACGAACGCGAGCTGCTCGGCGAGCTCGTCATCGCGGACAGCGACGAACCCGCCGATGACGTCGGAGTGGCCGCCGAGATATTTCGTCGTGGAGTGCACGACGATGTCGGCGCCGAGCTCCAGCGGCTGCTGCAGGTACGGCGTGGCGAACGTGTTGTCGACGACGACCTTCGCCCCCCGCGCGTGGGCCAGCTCCACGATGGCCGCGATGTCGACGATCGTGAGCATCGGATTCGTCGGCGTCTCGACCCACACCAGACGCGTGTCGTCGCGCCACGCAGCGCCGAGCGCGTCGAGCGAGGTGAGATCCGCGGCTGTCCAGGGCGTACCTGCCGGTCCGTAGATCTTCGCCACCAAACGGAACGTGCCGCCGTACGCGTCGTCGGGCAACACGACGCGCTCCCCCGGCGCGAGCAGCCGGAGCACCGCGTCTTCCGCGGCCATGCCGCTCGCGAACGCGAGGCCGTGCGCCGCGCCTTCGAGCGACGCGAGACACGCTTCGAGTGCCGCGCGTGTGGGGTTCGCGCTGCGTGCGTACTCGTAGCCCTGGTGCACACCGACCGCTGACTGCACGAACGTCGAGCTGAGTGAGATCGGCGTGACCACGGCCCCAGTCGAGCCGTCGGGCTCCTGGCCGGCGTGAATCGCCCGGGTCTCGAACCCGCGCGTGTCGCTCATCCCGGCGACCGGGACGCGAGGAACGCCAATACGTCGGCGCGTGACAGCACGCCGATTGGATGGCCCCCATCGAGCACGAGCACTGACGGGCCGCGATCAAGGCATGCGACGACGCGCGGCACGGGCTCGCCGATGCCGACCATCGGCATGCGCGGGCCCATGATCTCGCCGACCGGGTGGTCGAGGACCACCGGGTCGCGAAACGCGCGGTCCATGAGGCCGAGCTCGTCGACCGAGCCGCTCACCTCCTTCGCGGCCAGCGGCAGCTCGGTGGTCACGCTGACAATCAGCTGCGAAACACCGAGGTCGCGCATCATCCTGATCGCGCGGCGCGCCGGCTCTTCGGGCCGGATGAGCACGAGATCGGGGATCGAGCCGTCCTTCGCGGCGAGTACGTCGCCCGCCGTCGGCCCGTCGGCGCGCAGGAAGCCGAAGTCGGTCATCCACTGGTCGTTGAAGATCTTCGACAAGTACCCGCGACCCGAGTCGGGAATGAGCACGACCACCACGTCGCCCGCGTCGAGCTCGCGGCCGACCTCGAGTGCCGCGTGTACCGCGGTTCCGCCCGACCCGCCGATGAGCAGTCCCTCCTCGCGTGTGACGCGGCGAGCGGTGAGAAACGAGTCGGCGTCACTCACGCGCACGGTGCGGTCGACGACCGTGGGGTCGTAGGCCTCGGGCCAGAAGTCTTCGCCCACGCCTTCCACGAGATACGGACGGCCGGTGCCGCCCGAGTACACCGAGCCTTCGGGATCGGCGCCGATGATCTGCACCCGCGGATTGCGCGCCTTGAGCGCGCGGCCGACCCCCGTGATCGTGCCGCCGGTGCCGATGCCCGCGACGAAGTGGGTGATCCGACCGCGGGTCTGGTCCCAGATCTCGGGACCGGTCGAGCGCTCGTGCTCCGCCGGGTTCGCGAGGTTCGAGTATTGATCCGGACGGAACGAGTCGGGCGTCTCGCGCACGAGCCGTTCGGCGGTCGAGTAGTAGGAGTCGGGATGCTCGGGCGCGACGGCCGTCGGGCACACCACCACCTCGGCACCGTACGCGCGCAGCAACGCGACCTTCTCGTCGCTCATCTTGTCGGACATCACGAAGATGCAGCGATACCCGCGCTGCGCCGCGACGATCGCCAGACCCACGCCGGTGTTGCCCGATGTCGGCTCGATGATCGTGCTCACGCCGCGCGTCAACAGCCCGTCGCGCTCCGCGGCATCGACCATCGCGATCGCCGGCCGATCCTTGACGCTGCCACCCGGGTTGGTCAGTTCGATCTTGGCGAGCAGGTCGCAGGCGAGATCGGTCCCGACGCGGCGCAGGCGTACAACGGGCGTGTTGCCGACGAGGTCGAGAATCGAATCGGCGACGGGCATCGGCTCGTCGGGCGAGCGATCCGGCGCAGCGCTCTCGGGCGGCGGCATGGACCACGACCCTACCGGCCCCACCCCACTCGTCTTGGGGGCGCACGCGGCCGTGGTCCGTAGACTCCGGCGCGTGCAGCAGCACTCCTACTCCGTCGTGGTGAACGCGCCACCCGCTGAAGTGTGGGAGATGTTCTGGTACCGCGGCGCCGACCGTCCACAGGCGAAGATCGGGCGGATCGACATCCTCGTGCCGGGCGACGACGCGGAGAACGGTCTGGTGCGGCACTGCACGTTTCCCGTGCCCCGCTTCCTGCTCTCCGGAGGCGTCGGCCAATCGTGGGAATGGCTCACCGAAGTGCAGCGGCCGGTGTCGTGGCGCTACGACGCGGTCGGCAAACCGCTGTGGTCACACGCGACAGGGCGCACGCGCCTCGAAGACCTCGGTGACGGACGCACGCGCATCCACTTTCAGGAAACGTACGAGGCGTTCAACCCCTGGATGCGACGGCTCGGCCTCGAGCGCTACGTGCACCACAAGATCTCGCGCGACAACGACACGATCCTCGCCGCGATCGAGGGCGGCCTCCGCTGGCACCGCAAGCGGCGCGAGCGCGAGAACGCCGGGAGCTGATCCGCCGGGAGACGCTGCGGCCGCATGCTCCCGGTGGCGGCCCTCGGCGAGGTCCTCCACGAGCTTCGAGCAGAACGCCGGGCGGTCGTCGGGCTTGCGGCTGTTCACCAGTCCCCGATCGACCACGACCTCCTCGTCGACCCACTCGGCGCCCGTGTTGGTCAGATCGGTCTTCAGGCTCGGCCACAAGGTGATGCGCTTGCCATGTAGGTCCGCCACAGCCGCTCCTTCCGTCGTCCGTCTGCACTCGTTCGTCGCGATCATCGGTTCTACCCACGAGCGGCCGGCGCGCTCCCTCGCGGCGGGGCACGACCCTGGGGCAGGATGTCGGCATCGACCTGTCGCTCGCATCCGTGCCCGGCCCGATCACGTGGTCACGCGCGCTCACCGGCTGGCAGCTCGACCCGCTCGTGTGCGCGCTGACAGTGCTCGCAGCGCTGTTGTACCTGCAAGGTGCGCGGCGGCTGGCGCAACGCGGCCGCCACTGGCCGGTCGGGCGCACGGCGGCGTTCCTCGTCGGTCTCGCCGTCGCGTTCGTCGCGCTCGACTCGGTGCTCGAGCGCTACGACGACGTGCTGTTCTCCGCGCACGCGCTCCAACACCTCCTGCTCGGCATGCTCGCGCCCCCCTTGCTCGCCCTCGGCGCGCCCGTGACCCTGGCCCTCCAGGCCAGCTCGCGTTCCACGCAGACCGGCCTCCTGCGGGTTTTGCGCAGCCGGCCGGTCGCCGTCCTCACGTATCCGCTGGTCACGTGGATGCTCTTCTCGGGCACGCTCGTCGCGCTGTACTTCACGCCACTCTTCGAGCTGTCACTGCGCCACCCGTGGGTGCACGTCGTGGTGCACCTGCACTTCCTGTTCGTCGGCGTGTTGTTCTTCTGGACGGCCGTCGGCCTCGACCCGCTGCGCTGGCGGATCCCGCTGCCCGGCCGTGCGCTCTACGCGTTCACCGCGGTGCCGTTCCATGCCTTCGTGGGAGTGGCGATCCTGAGCTCGACCAGCTTGCTCGCCGGTGGGTACTACGCCGAGGTGCACCGATCGTGGGGATCGAGCCCCCTTGCTGACCAGCACACCGCCGGCGGCATTCTGTGGGCCGGCGGCGACGTGCTGGGAGTCGCGGTGCTGCTCGTGATCGTCGTGCGCTGGTTGCTCCACGAGCAGGCGGTGCAGGAGCGCAGCGATCGCGCCGAGTCGGGATACTCGACGCCATTCGAGCCGTTGGAGAAGGCGGGCGCGCTGGCCGACGGTTCGACAGAATGAGCGCCGTGACCGACGTCGCGCTCGAGCCGTCCGCCGGAGTGAGCCGCCAGGCGCAGCGCGCACCGATACTCACCATCGGCATGGTGGTGTGGCTCGCGTCGGAGTTGATGTTCTTCAGCTCGCTGTTCGCCGCGTACTTCACGCTTCGTTCGGTCAACAAGCCGTGGCCGCCAAAAGGAACGCATATCCAAGTCGGCCTGGCCGCGACCTTCACCGTTGTGCTGATCCTCTCGAGCGCCACGATGCAACTCGGCGTGCGCGCGATCAAGCGCGGCGACCGGCGGGCGCTGCGTCTGTGGGTGCTCGCCACGCTCGTGCTCGGCGCGGTCTTCGTCGCCAACCAGTTCCGCGAGTACGCGTCGGTCAGTTTCACGATGTCGTCCAACGCGTTCGGCTCGGCCTTCTTCGTGCTCACGGGCTTTCACACCCTGCACGTGATCGCCGGACTGATCTTGATGCTGGTACTGCTGGCACGGGCCGTACCCACAAGCTTCGGCGCCGGCGAAACGCCCAGTGTGGAGGTGGTTTCCTACTATTGGCACTTCGTCGACGTCGTGTGGATCGCGCTGTTCTCGACCATCTACCTGCTCAAGTGAGGGCGACCGCGCGTCGGGTGTGGCCGGCGGCGGCGTTCGCGGCGCTCGTCGGCCTGCTGCTGCTCGTCACGTGGCCGGGCACCGCGGCAGGCACGCGGGCCCGCGACAGCAGTGGCCTGGTCGACCAGGGCCGCGCGTTGTTCCAGACCGGTTGCTCCACGTGCCACGGCACGAACGGCGGCGGCACGCACCAGGGCCCGTCATTGATCGGCGTGGGCGCGGCCGCGGCCGACTTCCAGCTGAGCACCGGTCGCATGCCACTCGACCAACCTCAGTCGGTGTCGATCCGCAAGCCCCGCCGCTACGACCACCAACAGATCGACGCGCTCGTCGCGTACGTCGCGTCGCTCGGGAAGGGCCCGGCGATCCCCAAGGTCGACACGAAGCAGGCCGACATCGCGCACGGCCAGGTGCTGTTCTCCGACAACTGCGCGGGCTGTCACAGTGCGACCGGCGCGGGCGGCGCGCTCGGTCCGGGCATCGCGGCGCCGTCTCTGTACCGCGCAACCGATACGCAAGCCGCCGAAGCGATGCGTACGGGGCCGGGGCCGATGCCGAAATTCGGCCCCGACACACTGAGCACGCGCCAGGTCAACGACATCGTGAAGTACGTGCAGTACCTCAAGCATCCCGAAGATCGCGGCGGCCTCGGCCTGGGACGGGTCGGGCCGATCCCCGAAGGTTTCGTCGCCTGGATCATCGGACTCGGGCTGCTGCTGTTGGTGTGCCGCTGGATCGGAGCACGTGAATGAACGAATCCCAACGTCAGCGGACCGCGACGCGTTGGATCGCCACCGCCTTTGCCGTCAGCGCGCTCGGCGCGTTCACGCTCGCGGGCACCTACGTCGCCGGAGGCCAGCCGCAGGTCGAAGGCGCGTCGCTGGCCGTCAGCCTCGCCGGCCTCGGCACCGGACTCATCGTCTGGGCGGCGCGCCTCCTGCCGGAACAGACGGTGATCGGCCCACGCGAGCCGTTGCAGTCGACAGCCGAGGAGCGAGAGGAGTTCGCCGAGAGCTTCGACCCGGGCGAGGAGATGTTCGGGCGCCGGCGGTTCCTGTTGCGGATGCTCACCCTCGCGGCGGGCGCGCTGGGCGTCGCCGCGTTGTTTCCGATCCGCTCGCTCGGGCCGTCGCCCGGCACCAAGCTGAAGCACACGGCGTGGCGCAAAGGCTCGCGGGTCACGAACCAGAGCGGCAAAGGCGTGAAGGTCGGCGATCTCGACGTGGGAGGCGTGCTCACCGTCTTCCCCGAAGGTCACCTCGACGCCGCGAACGCCCAGACTCTGCTGATCCGCGTCGGCGACGACGAGGTGAAGCCGCTCCCGGGGCGCGAGACGTGGTCGCCCGAGGGCTACATCGCGTATTCGAAGGTGTGCACGCACGCCGGGTGCCCGGTCGGCCTGTACCGAACCGACGACCATCAGCTGCTGTGCCCGTGTCACCAGTCGACCTTCGACGCGCTCGACGGGGCCAAGCCGGTGTTCGGCCCTGCAGCGCGTCCGTTGCCGCAACTGCCGCTGCAAGTCGACGAGAGTGGCTACCTGGTCGCACAGGACGACTACGGCGAGCCCGTCGGCCCCAGCTTCTGGAACCGCTCGTGATCGTCAAGCGCGTCGCCCGGTTCTTCGACGATCGCCTGCGCGCGTCCCGGTTCGCCCGCGGCGTGCTCAACAAGGTGTTTCCCGACCACTGGTCGTTCATGCTCGGCGAGATCGCGCTCTACTGCTTCGTGGTCCTGGTCGGCACGGGCGTGTACCTCACGTTCTTCTTCAACGCGTCGGGTCGACAGGTCGTGTACCACGGCGTGTACAAGCCGCTACGCGGCCAACACATGTCGGCCGCGTATCAATCCGTCGTCGACATCAGCTTCAAGGTGCGCGCCGGGCTCGTGATGCGCCAGATCCACCATTGGGCGGCGCTGGTCTTCATCGCCGCGATCATCGTGCACATGTGCCGGGTGTTCTTCACCGGCGGGTTCCGGCGACCGCGCGAGATCAACTGGATCGTCGGCGTCACGCTGCTGCTCCTCGCGATCGCCAACGGCTTCACGGGTTACTCGCTCCCCGACGACCAGCTCTCGGGCACCGGCTTGCGGATCATGTTCTCGATCGTGCTCTCGGTCCCCGTCCTGGGCACGTGGGCCGCGTTCTTGTTGTTCGGCGGCGACTTTCCCAGCGAAGACGTCATCGGACGGTTCTTCGCGTTCCACATCATGTTGGTGCCGGGACTCATCCTCGCGGTGCTCGCCGCGCACATGGCGCTCCTCTGGCACCAGAAACACACCCAGTTCCCGGGGCCCGGTCGCACCGAGGACAACATCGAGGGCTCGCGGTTGTGGCCCACGTACGCGCTGCGCTCCACCGGGTTGTTCTTCATGGTGGCCGCGGTGCTGGCCGCGCTGGGCGGCCTCGCGCAGATCAATCCGGTGTGGCTCTACGGACCGTTCCGTCCCGCGGCAGTGTCGGCCGGATCGCAGCCCGACTGGTATGTCGGCTGGCTCGAGGGTGCCCTGCGCCTCATGCCCGGCTGGGAGCTCCGCGCCTTCGGACACACCGTCCCGTTCAACCTCTTCATCCCCGGCGTCGTCTTGCCCGGTGTCACGTTCGGGATGCTCTACGCGTGGCCCTTCCTCGAAGCTCGCTTCACGAAAGACCACGCCGTGCACCACCTGCTCGACCGCCCGAGCCGGCGACCGTTCCGCACCGCGTTCGGCACCGGTGCGTTGACGTTCTACATGGTGCTGTTCCTGGCCGGCGGGAACGACGTGCTCGCGGAGACCTTCAGCATCAGCTTGTACGCCATGACCACCGTGTTGCGCGTCGCGATCTTCGTGCTGCCGCCGGCCGTCGGGTTCTTCACGTATCGCATCGCGAAGGAGCTCTCGCGCGGGCCGGTGAAGCCGCTCGCCAATCCGGTCGGCTACCACGTCCGCCGCGACGCGGACGGCGGCTACGAGGAGATCACGCCCACTGCCGCGGATCTGGCGCGCGTCGAAGGCGACGCTCGCCCGGCGCCGGTGCCGGCGGACCGGTTTGAGGGCCCGTAGCGTGCGCAAGCGTCAAGCGGTGCGAGCGTTCCAGCGGTATGGCTTGAACCCACCGACCCGGCTCCTGTTCGCGCTCGGCCTCGCTCCGCCCGGCTTCGCGTTGCTCGAGACGATCGGCCGCGTCTCGGGCAAGCCGCGTCGCAACCCGGTTGGCGACGGGCTCGAAGGCAACACGTTCTGGATCGTCACCGAACACGGACGGCATGCCGCATACGTCCGCAACCTCGACGCCAACCCGCGGGCACGCGTGAAGGTGCGCAGCGGCGTGCGGTTGCTGTGGCGCACGGGAACCGCGCACCTGCTCGACGAGGACGACCCCCGTGCCCGTCAACGCGCCCTGTCGCGGCGTCATCCGGTGCGCGCGCTCAACGCTTGGACGGTCCGCACGGTCGGCACCGACCTGCTCACCGTGCGGATCGATCTCGATCCGCTCGAACGGTCGGGATGAGGGCTCAGACCTTGCCGTAGCTCTCGATGATGAGCCCGACGGTCGAGAAGATGAACAGGGCAGCGCCCGCAACGACCAGCCAGATGCCGAACACGAGCCCGTTGACGAGCACGACCGCGCCTACGCCCATGCCGAGCGGCCACGCGCTCGACGACGGGAAATAACCGATCGCACCCGCGCCCTGCGCGAACGTGCCGTCGTCGCGATCCTCCGGCCGCACGCCCACCTCACGGCGCACCCGCAAGAGGTACGCCCCGAGGAAGACCCACGCCGCGACCGCGAACCCCAGCATCGCAGTGCCCGCTGGCTCGTAACTCGTGAACCAGTACACGACCGCGATCACCGCGAAGAACACTGCACTCGCCATCGGGAGGCGCGGTTCGATCTTCACGCGGTCGGCTCCGGAGTCAGCGGAAGACCGGTGCTGCTCGCCCCGTGCGGCGAGCTCTCCCGCGCGTCGAACACCGGGCGATCGGAACGGATCGGCGGCAGCGACTCGAAGTTGTGGTCAGGTGGCGGCGAGCTGGTGAACCACTCGAGCGTGTTGCCCTGCCAGGGATCGTCGCCTGCCACCGGCCCACGTTTGAAGCTCCACCACACGTTGATCAGAAAGACCAGCGTCGCGACGCCGAGGAGATACGAGCCGATCGTCGACAAGAAGTTGAGGAAGTTCCACCCGTGATGCGACGAGTACGTGTCGATGCGGCGTGGCATGCCGCGCAATCCGAGCTCGTGCTGCGGAAAGAACGTGAGATTGAAGCCGATGAAGTAGAGCCAGAAGTGCCACTTGCCGAGTCGTTCGCTGAGCAAACGGCCGAACATCTTGGGCCACCAGTAGTAAATAGCGGCGAACAGCGCGAACACCGAACCCCCGAACAGCACGTAATGCATGTGCGCGACGACGAAGTAGGTGTCGGTCACGTGGAAGTCGACCGGTGGTGCGGCGAGCATCACGCCGGTGATGCCACCGATCACGAACAACAAGAGGAAGCCGATGCACCAGAGCATCGGCGTCTCGAAACTCAGCTTTCCGCGCCACATCGTGCCGATCCAGTTGATGAACTTGATGCCGGTGGGCACCGCGATGAGGAAGGACAGGCCGCTGAAGAAAGAAAGCAGCACCACACCGGTCGCGAACATGTGGTGCGCCCACACCCCGAGCGAGAGCCCGGCGATCGCGAACGTCGCGATGAGCATGCCCATATAGCCGAACAACGGTTTGCGGGAGAACACCGGGATGATGTCGGTGACGATCCCGAAATAGGGCAACACGAGGATGTACACCTCGGGGTGTCCGAAGAACCAGAACAGGTGCTGCCACATCACCGGCACGCCGCCCTTGGTCACTTCGAAGAACTGAGTGCCGAAGTTACGGTCGGCGAACAGCAGCGACACGGCGGCCGCCAGCGCGGGAAACGCGAGGATCACGAGGAACGACGTGACCAGCATGTCCCAACAGAAGAACGGCATCCGCAGCATCGTCATGCCGGGCGCTCGCAACGTGAAGATGGTCGTGACGAGATTGACGGCGAAGGCCACGCCGGCGACACCCGTCAGCAGCACGCCGATGATCCACATGTCAGCACCGACGCCGGGGGAATGGATCGAGTCGGAGAGCGGCGCGTACGCGAACCAACCGAACGCGGCCGCGCCGCGGTTGGTGAGGAACCCCGACACCATCGTGATACCGCCACCAAGGTAGAGCCAGAACGCGAGTGCGTTGAGCCGGGGAAACGCGAGATCGGGCGCGCCGATCTGAAGCGGGATGAAGTAGTTCGCGAGGCCGAACGCGAACGGCCCGAGGAACAGGAACAACATGATGCTGCCGTGCATTGTGAACAGCTGGTTGTAGACCTCGGGACCGACGATCCGCTGGTTAGGGCGCGCGAGCTGCGTGCGCATCACCTCGGCCAGGCCCCCGGCAAGCAGGAAGAACGCGAATGCCGTCCACATGTAGAGCAGGCCGATCTTCTTGTGGTCGGTGGTGGTGAGGTAATCAAGGATCCCGGTGGCCTGCCGGCGCGGGCCGACACTTCCGGCCGGTACGACGGGCCGGTCGGCGAGTGTGGTCACGATGACCTCCGCTGCTGCTCGTCCTGGGTCTTCTGCAGCCACCGTTCGTAGTCGCCGGCGTCGACCACTTTCACGGTGAAGCCCATCCGCGCGTGGTCAAGGCCGCAGAACTCGGCACACTCGCCGAAGAACGTGCCCTTCTTGGTGGTGTCGACCTCGATCTGGTTGTCGACGCGGGGGATCACGTCACGCTTGTAGAGGAAGCCGGGGACGTAGAACGAGTGGATGACGTCGTGACTCGAGAGCTTGAGCCGGATGCTGCTGTCGACGGGCACGACCATCTGCGGGTACTCGGTCGGTGTGCCGGTGATGGTGATGTGGTCTTGCGGGTACTTGAATTGCCACTGCCACTGGAAGCCGTTGACGTCGATACGCACATCGGGATGCGCGCTGAGCCGGTTGACGTCGTTCTGCGTATGCACGGTGAAGCCGAAGATGACCGCCACGATGACGAGCGGGAGCGCGGTGAGCGCGACTTCGAGGGGTATGTTGCCGCGGGTCTGCACCGGCAGCGCGCCGGCTTCGTCGTGCTTGCGCCGCCGGTACCGCACCACCGACCACAGCACGAGCAGCCAGATGATCGCGAACACGACGAGCCCGGCGATCACGAGCCCGTTGTAGAGGTGGTTGATCTGGCGGCCCTGCTTGGTCGCGCCTTTGGGGGCACCGAAGTTTTCGCTGCTGCCGCAGCCGGTCAGGGTGACGAGCGCGGCCGCAACGGTGACGGTGGCGGCCGAGGTCAGGCGGCGAAGCGGCACCCGCGCATCATTGCCGCGCTCTCACGCGTTTTCCAGTAACTGCGCCGCGTCGGCCACCGTTTGTTCGGCGTCGGCGTGGGCATCAGGCATGAGCGCGCGGCCGTCCGACAATCCCCAGGCTTGGGCAACTTCCCCGGCCGGCAGACCATGCACCATCGCGGCTGCCTGCACGCACGCGCCGGTCACCGCTTGTTGCGGGCCCATCACGCGTACAGGCACTTGCACGAGGTCGGCGAGAACGCGCTGCAGCGCATACGAACGTGCGCCGCGCCCCATGAGCGTGACGCGCTTGTCCGAGATCGTTACCCCTGCGGACCGGAGATGCTCGATACCTTCGAGCGCTCGGCGCGCAATGCTTTCCACCGCCGCCCGGGCGATGTGCTCGGGCGTGACGCCACTATGCAGGCCGATGAGCGATCCGATGGCGTCGCCCTTTGCTCCGCTTGACTCACGGGCGGGATCGAGCACGACCCCGGCGGCGCCGGCCGGCGCGTCGAGCGCGAGCCGCTCCAAGCGGGCCGGGTCGATGCCCAGGAGCCGTGCCACCGCGTCGGTCACGGCGGCCGCGGCGCCGGTAGAGACAACCGGGAGATAGCCGCCGGCCGCATCCGCGCAACCGGCCACGTTGCCGCTCGCATCCGCAGTCGGCTGGTTGCTCACGGTGAAGACACGGCCCGTGGTGCCCACGTCGATGATGACCTCGCCCGCCTGCGCGCCGAACGCGAGCGCGCTCGCCATGAGCTCACCGGTGCCGGGCGCCACGATCACACCATCGCGGTCGGCCGCCGGCTCATCGGTACCGAGAACATGCGGGAGCCGAGGAGCCCAATCGTCGTCGTCGACCAACGCGAGGAGATCGAGTTGCCAGCATTCTTCGCGCGGCGACCAGTACCCGGTGGTCGACGCGTCGCCGCGGTCGGTCACATAGCGGCGTGCGAGTCGCGACGTCATCCAGTCGTGTGGGAGCAGAAGATGGGCAATCCGATTGAACGCGTCGGGCTTCGCCCGATGGAGCCACGACAACTTAGCGATCGCGAGTGCGGTATTGGGCACGGTGCCGCACGCTTCGGCCCATGCTTCGGGTCCGCCGGCCTTGCTGATGAGCCATTCGGCGTCCACCGCCGCCTCGGGATCGGGTCCGATGCGCGCCGGACGAATGACCGCGCCGTTGGCGTCGAGCGCCACGAGCCCGTGCGATTGCGCGACGACCGCCACTGCGCGGACCGCGCTCACGCCGGCCTCGCGCCGGGCGGCCACGAGCGCCTCCCACCAGTCGGCGGGCTGTTGCTCACATTGCGACGACTTGGCGACCGGGTGCGGCACGCGGCCGGACCCGACGTGGTACCCGTCATCGGCGTCACGGATCTGCACCGTGGTGGCGTCGACCGACGAGTGGACACCCAGAACGAGCGGCACTCGAGTGCTTCCCCCATTGCCTGGCGGCTTTGTCTTGACGGCTTTCTGAGGTGATCGACCGATCGGGCCGAAACGATGAGCCGTTCGACGAAATTCTTCAGAAAATTCGCCAGCCCACCGCAATCGGTCATCGTCCTGCTCCTCGTCGCGGGAGGGCCGCCGCAACGCCCGGGCGGTCGCGCGGGTTCCCGGCGAGAGCGCCACCCGTACACTCCTCGCCCGTGGCTCCCGCGGCTCGTCCCCTCGAAGACAAGGTCGTCGTCGCCACCACCGGCCGGCCCGGTGCGGGGCTGGTCTCGGCCCTGGCCCACGCGGGTGCCGCGGTCGGTCTGCTCGATCACGATGACGCCCCTACAGGGGCTGACCAGCTCGTTGGCGACAGCCCAGCGGCGCTGGCGGTGCGAACCGAGCTGGGCAGCCGAGGCGAGACGGAGGCCGCGATGGCGACGGTTCGCGCCGCGCTCGGGCCGATCGACGCGGTCGTCCACGCGGCCATCCCGCAGTCGGCACTGGAACCGGTGCCGTTCGCCGAGCTCTCGTCGCAACAGTGGGAGCTCGCGTGCGAGCAGCTCCTGCGCACGACGCTGTTCGTCCTGCAGGCGGCGCACACCCACTTGCGCCATCGAGGCGGTCACATCGTGCTCGTGACGCCGACACTCGCCCTGACGGGCGCGGCCGGGCTCGCCGCCTATTCCGCTGCGGCCGAGGGCCAGCGCGGGCTCGGCAAATCGGCAGCACGGCAATGGGGAAAACTCGGCATCACGGTCAACTTCCTCGCGCCCTCGGTCGGCGGCGACGAAGTACTGACCACGGCCGATCGTGCACTCGCCTCGGCGGACGGCGCCGGCGCCGATCTCGGGCCGGTGGTCTCGTTCCTCGCGAGCGACAGCGCGCGCTTCGTCACCGGACAGACGCTCGTCGTCGACGGCGGCGTCTGGATGACCGGGTGAGCGCGGCGATGTCGCCGCCCCTACTCGAGGGGAAGATCGCGCTCGTCACGGGCGCGGGCGGCGGCGTCGGTCGCGGCATCGCGGCTGCGTTGGCGCTCGCGGGCGCCACGGTGATCGTGACGGCGCGGCGTGCGACGACCGGCGAGGAAACAGTCGACCTCGTCGAATCGCGCGGAGGCCACGCCGTGAGTGTGGTCTGCGACGTCACGGTCCGCGCCGACATCGAACGCGCCGTGTCGGTCGCCCGCGACCTGGGCGGCCTCGACGTGCTCGTCCACAACGCCGTGAGCGGGCTCGCGAACGAACCAGTCGCGTTGGAGGACATCGACGAGCAACGCTGGGACGCGATCGCACTGGTGTCGGTCCGCGCGTCGTTCGACTGCGCCCAACTGGCGTATCCGCTGCTCCGGGAACGACGCGGGCGGTTGATCTTCCTCACGTCGACGTCGGGGGTGATGGGAAGCCAGTTTCTGCCGCCGTATGCGGCGGTGAAGGCAGCGCAGCGGGGCCTGGCCAAGAGCCTGGCGCGCGAATGGGGACCGCTCGGCATCACGGTCAACTGCGTGGCGCCGCTGGCCCTGACGCCCGCAATGGAGCACTACTTCTCCAAGAACCCGGTCGCCGAGGAGCGGATCATCGCGCGCACGCCGATGCGACGACTGGGCGACCCCGAGCGCGACACGGGCGCCGCGACCGTGTTCCTGGCGAGCGACGGGGCGTCCTACATCACTGGGCAGACGCTCGTGGTCGACGGCGGGAGCTTCCTCGGCTTCTGAACGCTAGGGTCCCCGCCCATGACATCGACGCCGCCGCCACCCGAACCACCGCCCGTCCCGACGTCGGGCGGTGCGCAGTTCCCGCAGGGCGGGCCCACGCTGTCGCCGACCGAACGGGTGCGCAACGCCTACGCGGCGCGTGCGCAGAGCGACTACTACTTTTCCGGTCCCGGCGTCGACATCTTGCTTTCCGTCCTCACGTGCGGCATCTGGGCCCTGTACCTCTTCTACCAACTCATGCGCCGCAGCCGCGATCACAATCGCCGGCAACTCGAGCTGCTCGACGCGACGACCGCGCTGGCGTGGGAGCGAGCGAACACACAAGGCGCGGCCGACGAGTTGCGGCCGAATTTCGAACGCATCACTTCACAACTCGGCGTGCTGCGGGCACTCGCCAGTGAGTTCCGCGATCCGGCGATCTGGCTCGTGATCTCGATCGTCGCCAGTGGGATCGCGCAAATCGTCGGCTTCATCTTCATCGACGGCGACCTCGTGAAGCACGACGGGGCTGAGGTGGCGATCGAGAGCGACCTCGCCGTGATCTTCAACCGTCTCGGCATGTCGGTGCCGGGCGGGGACCCGTCACGGGTGGAGCAGCCGCACAACTACGTCGGCCGCGTCATCGCCATGATCGCGTCCTGCGGCATCTACCACTTCTGGTGGCTGTACAACATGATGGACGAGGGCAACCGCCACTTGCAGACGAACTGGGCCTGGGAAGACGCGCTCGTCGCCTCCGTCCCGGCAATCAATCCCGCCGGCTGATCAGAACAGCTCGGCACCCGACTCGTCGTCGGACGCGAGAGGCGCGTCGCCGTCGAGCTCGCGCTCGAACGTCTCGAGGTCGGTGACGATGCGGTCGACGTCGGTCTGGGCGTGGGCGATGCGGGTGCGACAGACCTTGATCAGCTCGCTCGCGCGGCGCACACGTTCGGCGAGCACGTCGACGTCGAGCTGATCACCCTCGAGCTCGTCGAGGATCGCCTCGAGCTCCTCGACCGCGTCGGCGTAGCCGATGTCGTCGCCGTCGGCACTCATGCGTCGCCCCCCTGTTGCTGTTGCGTGGTCCGGTCGTCGGGTTGACCGGGTGGCGTGGCCGGCGCCGCGGGTTCGACGGCCTCGACCCGGCTGGTCGCCTGCCCGTCGGCGAGCTCCGTGACGATACGCGCATCGGGCAGGAGATCTCCGACTCGCTTCACAACCCGACCGTTGATGCGCGTGATCGAATAGCCACGCTCGAGGACCCGTACAGGATCGAGCGCGCGGAGACGGGCTTCGATGCCGTCGAAATGACGGGCAGCGTCGCGCGACGAGCGCGTGCCGGCTGCCGTGAGCGTCCGCTCGTGGCTTCGGAGCCTGGCATCGGCTTCTCGCATGCCGCGGCCGGCGATCTCTTCGGCGCGACCACGGCGCCGCTCCAGCGCGCCCCGCTCGCGCGCGAGGGCGGCGGGCGCGCCGCGCCGCACGCGCTGGAGGCCACGGGCGAGGTCGGCGGATGCGAGCGAACACCGAGATCGGGCGGTGCGCGACACCTGGTGACCCGCGTTCACGACCGTGCGGCGATTCGAGGCCAGCCGCCGCTGCGCGCTCGTGACCACGTCGTTGGAGAGCTCGGTCATCCGGTCGAGGTATGTGCAGACCTGCTCGACGAGCGCTTGCGCGCACGCCGTGGGGGTCTTGAAACAGGAGTGCGCGACCTGGTCGGCGACCGCACGGTCGATTTCGTGGCCGATGCCGGTGAAGACGGGCACCGGCATCAGCGCGATAGCGCGCGCCACCGGCTCGCTGTCGAACGCGGCAAGGTCGCTGCGTGCGCCGCCGCCGCGCACGACGACCACGACGTCGACGTCGAGCGAGGCGAAGGTGCGCAGCGCCCAGGTGACGCGTCGCGGCGCGCCGCCGCCCTGCACCCGCACGTCGGTGAGCACGACCTGCCAGTCGAAACCGCTGCGCTCCAACTCGTGCACGAAGTCGTGGTACGCCGCGCTGCCCTTGCTGGTGATGAGGCCGACGCGAAGCGGTACCGGCGCAAGCGGGAGCCTGCCGTTCCGTTCGAGCAGGTCTTCCGCGGCCAGCGCCCGCAGCACCCGTTCCCGGTTGGCGGCCATGCCACCGACCGTGAAGACCGGGTCGATGTCGGTCATCACCAGCTGGAGCCGGCCGCCGGTCGGGTAATAGTCGATGCGGCCGCGGATGCGCACCTCGATGTCGGCCGCGAGCTTCACGCCGGGGACTTCACGGAGCCGGGTGTTGATGGTCGGCGTGTTGCCCTTGAAGAGCGCGACGTCGATGCGCGCCGCGACCCGCTCGCTGCGGCTGTCCTTCTCGACCAGCTCGAAGTAGGTGTGGCCGGTGCGCGAGGTTGTGATGCGCTGCACTTCGCCGCGCACCCAGACTTCGTGCGGGAACGCGTCGGTGAGTGCGCCGCGGATCACGGTGTTGAGCTCGTTGATGGTGAACGTGGGTTCGTCCATGCGTCGCTCAGCCGAGACGGGCTGCCGCGAACGCGAGCCCGACGCCGGTGAGCATCGTGGGCGCGAACCAGAACACGATCCGTTGCACTTGGTCGCGAATGTCGGCCCGGATGCGCTGCTCCAGCGCCGCGAGGCGGAGGTCGAGCGACTCGATGCGGAGGTCGAGTGATTGGTTCGTGACCAGGTCGGCCCATCCGGTGGGCGGGCGGTGTTCCATCAGCGTCGTCGCGTCGTGGGACCCGAGTACTTGCTCGAGCTTGCGATACATCTCGTGTCGTCGCCGTTCATCGACCGACATGATTCCCTCCGAGAATTCGCACCGCAATCGCAGGAGAGTCGTTCGACGCCGACTCACGAGGCGATTATGACACTAACGAACATGTGTTCGTCGCGTCAAACGCGCGACGAATGACACCCGCGTCAGCGATGTGCGACGCTGCCTCACCAACCTCACCAACCTCACCGACCCGGTCCGAACGGAGGAAGCGCGTCATGGCGGGAGCGCTCGACGGAGTTCGGATCCTCGATCTGTCGTGGGGCGTCGCGGGTCCGCTCGGTGTGCTGCTGCTCGCAGAACAGGGCGCCGACGTGATCAAGGTCGAGCCGCCCGGCGGAGATCCGTTCCGCGACTACACGGGCACGCACGTGTGGGGACGCAGCCGCCGGTCGGTGACCGTCGACCTGAAGTCGGGTGCAGGCATCGACGCGTTCACGAAGCTGGCCGGGACCGCCGACGTGCTCGTGGAGAGTTTCCGCCCGGCCGTGATGGAGCGGCTCGGCGTCGGTTATGAGGCGCTGCACGCGCAGCACCCGCGGCTGATCTACTGCTCCGTGCCCGGCTACCCACCGGGACACCGGCTCGCGGACCGGCCCGGCTACGACGCGCTGGTACAGGCGGCGTCGGGTCAGCAGTGGGAGCAGCCGGGCTGGCGCATGGGCCCGATCTTCTTGCACATGCCGATGCCGAGCATGGGCGCGATGTTCCTGGTGCCGACCGGCATCGTCACCGCGCTGGTGGCGCGGGAAGCAACGGGACACGGCCAGCACGTCTCCACCTCGCTGCTCCAGGGAGCGTTCCTCTATACGACGCAGATCTGGCAGCACGTCGAGCACGCCGACGCCCCGTTTCACGACCTCATGGGCAAGACGTACCCGCCGGGTGTGCACCAGCAGCTGATCTACGAGTGCGCGAATCGCGAGTACCTCCACTTGTCGGTGATGAGCGGCCTTGCGCCGCTGAAGAGCCTCGACGAGATCGTCGGTGCGCCTCCGTCGCCCATTCCGCTCGAGATGCAGGACTGGACTCCTGCGCAGCGCGCCGACCTCGCGCAGCGCCAGCGCGACGCGTACAAACAGCACGACCGCGACACGTTGGTCGCCGAGCTGCGGGCCAACAACTACGCCGTCGAGCCCGTCATCACGATGGAGGAAGCGCTCTCGGATCCGCATCCGCAGCTCGCGGCGAACGGGATGGTCGCGCAAGTCGACGATCCGGAGCTCGGGTCCACGACACAGATCGGTGTGCCGATCAACCTGCTCGGCACAGCGGGCGCGATCAAGGGGCCGCTTCCCCCGGTCGGCGCGCACAACCACGAGATCTGGACCGAGCTCGGCTACAGCGCCGACGCGCTCACCGCAGTGACAGGAGCCAGCTAGGTGTACGCGCTCGAGGGCGTGCGGCTCATCGACTTCGGCCAGTACCTCGCGGGCCCGTTCGGACCGATGATCATCGGCGACCTCGGTGCCGACGTGATCAAGGTCGAGCCCGTCACCGGCGACGCCATGCGCATGGCCGGCAAGCCGTTCTTCGGTTGCCAGCGCGGCAAACGTGATCTCGCGCTCAATATCAAGACGTCCGAGGGACTCGTGATCGCGCACCAGCTGATCGAGCGAGCCGACATCGTGCACCACAACATGACCCAGGGTGTCGCGACGCGGCTCGGCATCGACTACGACGCGTGCAAGGGGATCAAGCCCGACATCGTCTACTGCAACACCTACGCCTACGGACGGGAGGGTCCGCTCTCGCATTTCGGCGGCCTTGATCCCCTGTACCAGGCCGCGGCCGGGCTCGAGTACGAAGCCGGCGCGACGCACGAAGGGAACCAGCCGCTCTACTACCGCTTCGGGATGTGCGACGCGGCCAACGCGATGCTCTCGGTCGTCGGCGTGCTCACCGCGCTGTATCACCAGCGGCTGACCGGCGAAGGCCAGGAGGTGTGGACGTCATTGCTCGACGGTGGCGCGGTATTTTCGTCGGACGCGCTGCTCGTCGACGGCGCACCCGTGCCGCGGCCTCGACTCGATGTGGGTTTGTACGGCGTGGACGCGTGTTATCGCCTGTACGAAACGCAGGACGGATGGCTGCAGGTCGCAGCGGTACGAGAACCAGAGTGGATCGCGCTCTGTGGCGCGCTCGGTGTACCCGAGCTTGCCGGCGATGCGCGGTTCGCGACGCGAACCGCGCGGGGAGAGCATCGCAAACAGCTCGAGGCGTTGCTCGCGCCCCGG
Source organism: Acidimicrobiia bacterium (assembly GCA_038236695.1). GTDB lineage: Bacteria > Actinomycetota > Acidimicrobiia > IMCC26256 > JBBRZM01 > JBBRZM01. The sequence continues at coordinate 86,054 of JBBRZM010000004.1, read as the reverse complement.
TTCCTCGCCAAGACCGCGATCTCGTGGTCGCTCGCGCTCGACGACGCGGGTGTGCCCAACGAGATCCCGCTCGACTCGCACCAAGGCGACCTCGCGCTCTTCGACGCCGACAACGTCGCGCTCGGGCTCGCCGCGGAGTACGAGCACCCGACGATGGGCCTCATGCGCCAGTTCGGCGAGCTGATCAACTTCTCGGAGACACCGGGAGTCGTGCACGGTCCCCCACCGCTCGTCGGACAGCACACGCGCGACATCCTCGAGTGGCTCGGCTACGACGACGCGCAACTCGACGACCTGAAGGCGCGCGACATCGTGTACTGGCCCGACGAGCACTACGCCGCGCGCTTCGGCCGGTGGTGACCTCGACGTTCGATCTGCTGCCCGCGCCGCGTCACCTCGAGGTCGGCGACGGGCCGGCAGCGACGGTGCGCGAACCGATCGTCACTCGCAACCCGTCGCTTCCCGCTGAGGGCTACGAGCTGCACATCACACCCGACGCGATCACGATCGTTGCCGCCGACACGCCGGGCGAGTTCTACGCCCGCGCAACGCTCGCGCAGCTGCTGAAACAGCATCCCGGCGACGCACTGCCGGTCGTCACGATCCGTGACTGGCCCGACCTTCCGGTACGCGGCGTGATGCTGGACGTCTCGCGCGACAAAGTGCCGACGATGGACACGCTCTACGCGCTGATCGACCGGCTGGCGTCCTGGAAGGTCAACCAGGTCCAGCTGTACATGGAGCACACGTTCGCGTACCACGACCATGAGGACGTGTGGCGCACAGCGAGCCCGTTCACGCCCGACGAGGTCCGGGCGCTCGACTCGTTCTGCCGCGAACGGCATGTCGAGCTGGTACCGAACCAGAACTGCATGGGCCATATGGAGCGCTGGTTGGCCCACGACCGGTACCGCGCGCTCGCGATGACACCCGAGGGGTTCACCGATGATTTCGGTCGCCGCCGCGAGCCCACCACGATCGAGCCGACGAACCCCGGCTCGATCGACCTCGTGCGCGGACTCCTCCACGAGTTGCTGGCCAACTTCACGAGCCGGCGCGTCCACGTCGGCCTCGACGAGCCGTGGGAGCTGGGCGCCGAGCGCATCGACGACTACATCGCTTGGACCCGCACCGTGAGCGCGCTCCCCGAGCTCGATGGATACGAAGTGCTCGTGTGGGGCGACATCCTCGCCGGCCGCGGGGAGCTCATCAGGGCGCTTCCCGACACGGTGACCGTCTGCGAATGGGGCTACGACGATTGGTATCCGTTCGACGAACGGGCCGCGGCGTTCGCGGCCGCCCGCCGGCGCTTCTGGGTGTGTCCGGGCACGTCGAGCTGGCTCACGATCCTCGGGCGCGTCACCAACATGCGGGACAACTGCGCGAACGCGATGGACGCAGCCCTCTCACACGGAGCGAGCGGCTTCCTCAATACCGACTGGGGCGACTTCGGCCATCTGCAGTACCTGCCGATCAGTGAGCCCGGCTTCGCGTACGGCGCCGCCGTGTCATGGTGCGTCGACACCAACCGCGACCTCGACCTCGCGGCTGCGCTCAACGCGCACCGGTTCGATGACGAGAGCGGCGAGCTCGGCGCCGCGCTCATCGAGCTCGGCGACTTGTATCTCGCGATCCGCCCGCAGGTGCCGAACGTCTCCGCGCTCGTCATGCATCTCTACTTCCCGCAGTTACACCTCGATCGCGGGCCCACCAAGGGCCTCACGGTCGACGAGCTGCACCGCGTCGCAGAACAGCTCGACGCCGTCGAGGCCCGAATCGCCCGCTCCCGTCCGCCCAGTGACGACGGCGTCCTCGTGCGCGACGAGCTCCGCAACGCGATCGCGCTCGTGCGCGTGCTCGTGCACGACGGCATCGCCCGACTCGAAGGCAACGGCAGCCTCGAGTCGATCTCGCCCGAGCACCGACGGGCGCTTGCCGGCGAGCTCGGCCCGGTCATCGCCGAGCATCGCCGGTTGTGGCAGGCGCGGAATCGGCCCGGTGGTCTCGACAACAGCTGCGCGTGGCTCCAGAGCTTGCTGCGCTGCTACGAGACCGGCGAGGCCGGCCCGCCCCCGGCGGTCTGAACGCAGGCGAGACGGTTTCGGTCGCCATCCGCCATCCGCCGACGGTCAGGTCTTCGCGGCGGTCACTGCGTCGGCCGGCGGGATCGCGTTGCTCGGATCGCCTGCCGTGCACGCCTTGGCCGACGCGCCGTCGCGCTCGAGTGCCGACTTCGGAAGCTTGGGCGGATGGAGGAACGCGGGCTTCTTCTTGAAATCGAGTGCGTCGAGCAGGTTGTCGGCGTTGGCATCGCGGTACGTCAGCGCGCCGAGGTTCCACTTGGTCTCGACCAGCTTCAGAATCGACGTGTGGTCGTGGGTCACGTGCGACACGTACTTCTTCTTCGCGTACGGCGACACGATGACGGCCGGTACCCGGAAGCCGTAACGGTCGAAGCCACCACTCGCACCGGGCGGCATTGGGATGTTGGGCGCGATGCTGTCGGGTTTCACCGCGCTGGGTGGTGTGACGTGGTCGTAGTAGCCGCCGTGCTCGTCGTACGTCCAGATGAGCACCGTGTTCTTCCACGCCTTTCCCGTCATCGCCGCGTTGATGGCCCGGGCGGCGAAGTCTTCGCCGAGGCGGATGTCTTGGGGATTCTCCTCGCTCGTCTCCGGGGTGACGAACTTCGGGTCGACGAGCGAGAACTGCGGAAGGGTGCCGGCCGCGCAATCCTTGTAGTACTGCGGAATGGTCGAGACGTTCTTCTGACTCTTCAAGAATGCTTGCGGAATGATCGCGATCGACGCGAGGTCGGACGCGTAGTTCTTCCAGCTGATGTGGTGCGCGTCGAGCCGGTCGAAGATCGTGCCGTTGGGCGGAGGGCCCAACGTCGTCAGCTCCGGAACGCTAGTAGTCAACGTGCCGTAGGACGTTCCGGCCATCAGGTACCGACGGTTGGGATACGTCTGCGCGAGGCACGAGCCGAACCAGCGGTCGCACAACGCAAACGTCTTGCCGAGCCCGTAATAGAAGGGCAGATCGTCGCCCGTCCAGTAACCCATTGCCACCGGCGTGCACGCCTTGACGAATCCCTGGTTGTGATTCTCGAGGGACAGGTGGCTCGCGTTCCAATCTTGATTCGGGTTCTTGGTGATCTGGCATGCGCTCGGCATGTGAAACGAACGGACGAGGTTGCCCCCCCCGTCGGGGTTGGTGTTTTTCGGCTTCCCGTGCTTGTCGAGCGACAGCCCGTCACCGCGGCGCAGCATGCCGAAGTAGTTGTCGAATGAGTGGTTTTCCATCATCACGACGACGATGTGATCGATCTTCGGCAACAGGTCGGTGCCTTCGCGACGCTTCGGGTCGGGCCGAGACCCCGGCTTGCGTAACGGCGGCTTCTTCTTTCCGTTCAGCGCGGCGCCCGCGATCCCGTCGAGCCCGTTGAGGCCGTCGAGGTGGAGATACGGCGCCGCCGCGAGCCCGAGGCCGAGGGCGGCCGAGGTCTTGAGGAGGTCGCGACGAGAGAGATATCGGTCAGTCATGCCGATTGCTTACCCGATGGATGGACGAAGCGCACGGAGCTCCACGCAACGACCGTTTGTTCAAAAGTGGTTCCCAGAGGCCACGCTCAGTACCAAACGCTGGGGCTGTAGCGAACCGGCGCCACACAACGGACCCCGATCGGGCCCGAGGGTGGTTACACGCCTGTCATTCGTCAGCTCGTCTGTCTTCGCCTGCCTTGCCGTGGTGCCGCGTAACCTCCGACCCGATGTCCGACTGGAATTTCGCGCACGTGTGGCACGGCATCGCGCTGGCCGTCCCCGACCGTGACGCCCTCGTCTGCGGCGATCGCCGGGTCACCTTCGGCGCGTTCGACGATCGCTCAGCGCGCCTCGCCACCTACTTGTACGACCACGGGGTCGCCGCCGGCGACAAGGTGGCGATCGACATGACCAACCGCCCCGAGTACCTCGAGACGTTCTTCGCCGCACTCAAGCTCGGGGCCACGCCGGTCAACATCAACTACCGCTACCTCGTCGACGAAACGCACTACGTCATCGACAACTCCGACTCGAAGGCCGTGATCCACGGCCCTGCGTTCGCGGCGACGGTGAAGCAGGCGGTGAAGCGCATCGGCAAGAAGTGGCGGCCGGTCACGCTCGAGACGGGTGCGCCCTACGAGACCGCGATCGCGAGCAACGAGCCGACGAGCGACTGGCGCGAGCGCGTGCCGAGCGCCGACGACCTCATTTTTCTCTACACCGGCGGCACCACCGGCATGCCGAAAGGCGTGATGTGGCGCAACGACGACCTCTACGCCGCGTTATGGAGCCTGGGCCGGCCGGGCACGGAGCCGCCCGACCCGATCGCCGCGGCGCGGGCCGGAAAGCGCGCGGGCACGTGCCTGCCCGCATGTCCGCTCATGCACGGCACCGGCCTCTTCATCGCGCTCTCCACCCTGAGCGGCGGCGGCACCGTCGTGCTGCTCGACGAGCCGGGTCTCGACCCCCGCGCGGTGTGGGATGCAGTGGAGCGCGAGGCCGTGCAGGTGCTCACGATCGTCGGCGACGTGTTTGCGCGTCCGTTGCTCGTGGCACTCGATCGCGATCCTGACCGCTGGGATCTCACATCGCTGCGCGCGATCACCTCGTCGGGCGTCACGTGGAGCCCGGAGACGAAGGTGGGGCTGCTGAAGCATCTCCCCCACACCACGCTCCTCGACTCGCTCGGCGCGTCGGAAGGGATGATGACCCGCAGCGAGGCCACGTCTGACGACCTGGTGATCAAACCGGCGCGCTTCGCCGTCAACGCGCGCGTGAAGGTGCTCGACGAGCACACCGGCCGTGAAGTTGCGCCCGGCTCCGAGGAGATCGGCCTCGTCGCGGTGACGGGACACATCCCGCTCGGCTACTACAACGATCCGGAGAAGACCCGCGAGACGTTCAAGCTGGTCGACGGGGTGCGCTACTCGATTCCGGGTGACTACGCGACGGTCGATGCCGACGGCACCATCAAGCTCCTCGGTCGCGGTTCGGCGTGCATCAACAGCGGCGGCGAGAAGGTGTATCCCGAGGAGATCGAGCTGATGCTCCGCAAGCACAAGGGCGTGTTCGACTGCGTGGTCGTCGGCGTACCCGACGCGCGTTTCGGCGAGATGGTCGTCGCGCTCGTCCAAGTGACCGAAAACCACTACCTCGACGAGGCCGAGCTGGAGGCGTTCTGCCGCTCGAAGCTCGCGGGGTACAAGAAGCCGAAGCGTTTTCTGTTCGTCGATTCGCTCGACCGCTCCGCGGCCGGAAAGGCCAACTACCGGGTCCTTCGTGAGCTCGCCGCCGACCGGTTGGGCGTCACGTAGTGGGCGCCGGAGGGTGGGGTGTCGCGGCCGGTGTGCAACCCGCCGCGCTGGCGCGTGCGCGACATCGCGGCTGAACTACGGCGATGACCACCCACCATGTCGTCATCGACGGCTCCAACATCGCGACCGAGGGCCGGAGCACGCCGAGCCTCAAGCAGCTCGACGACGCAGTCACGGCTTTTCGCGAGGAGTACCCGGCCGCTGACATCACCGTTGTGGTCGACGCGTCGTTCGAGCACCGCATCGATTCCGCGGAACGCAAGCGCTACGACAAGGCCGAGGAGAAGGGCGTGCTGGTCTCGCCACCGGCCGGTGCAATCGGGCGTGGCGACGGCTTCCTGCTCCAGATCGCCGACCGCACCGGCGCCGCCGTGCTGTCCAACGACTCGTTCCAGGAGTTCCACGGCCAGTACGCCTGGCTCTTCGACCCGGGACGGCTGATCGGCGGCAAGCCGGTACCCGCAGTCGGTTGGATCTTCTCGCTTCGGTCGCCCGTGCGGGGGGCGAAGAGCGACAAGGCGATGCGCGATGCGAAGAGCGACGGCAAGAGCAAGAAGGAGGTCAAGGCCGCGATCGAGGAGGCGACGAAGAGCGCGCTCGCTCCAGAGGCAAAGCCCAAGAAGCGGCCGCGCAAGCGCGGCGGCCGAAAGTCACCGGCGGAGCCGTCCACGGCACAACCGGCAGCGGTCAATGAGCCCAAGCGGTTCCTCAAGTTCGTCATCGACCATCCGATCGGCTCGGAGGTGACCGGTGAGGTGGTGGAGTTCTCGTCGCACGGCGGCCATGTGACGGTCGATGGTGTGCGCTGTTACGCGCCGCTCGCGGGGCTCGGCGATCCGCCTCCGACCAGCGTCAAGTCGGTGCTGAAAAAGGGTGAGACGCGTCAGTTCGTCGTGCAAGCGGTCGACGCGCCTCGCCGGGGCATCGACCTCGCGCTCGCACCGGTCGTGGCGAAGCGACGCCCGGCCAAGAAAGGGCGTACGGTCGCGAAGACCGCGTCGCCGGCACGCAAGCCTGCCGCCAAGAAGGCATCAGCGGCGAAGAAGCGAGCGAAGAGCCGAGCGGTCAAGGAGATGGGCGCCAAGCCGGCGGCCAAGAAGAAGGCGGGCGCCAAGAAGCCCGCCAAGCAGGCGGCGGTCAAGAAGAAGGCGGCCAAGCGGAAGGCGGGGGCCGCAACCGCTCGCCGCCGCTGAACCGCTCCCGGATCCACAACCCGTCCCGCGTGACGTCGCATCGTTTGTTGACGCCGGGCCGCCCAAGGGGATCATGGTGGTATGACCAAGTTCGCGAATCGGAGTGAGGCCGGCCGCGCGTTGGCCCGGCTCCTCGAGCGCTACGCCGACCAACCGCGCACGATTGTCCTGGGCCTGGCGCGTGGTGGCGTACCGGTGGCTGCAGAGGTTGCCCGTGCGTTGCACGCGCCGCTTGACGTGTTCCTCGTGCGCAAGCTCGGCGTGCCGGGATTCGAGGAGCTCGCGATGGGCGCCATCGCCTCCGGCGGCGTGCGCGTGCTCAACAACGACGTGATCGCGAAGGCACGCGTACCGCCGGACGAGATCGAACGCGTTGCCGCCATCGAGGAGCGCGAGCTGCACCGTCGCGAGCGCGAGTATCGCGACGACCGCCCCCCACCGCTCGTCACCGGCCACACGGCGATCCTCGTCGACGACGGCCTGGCAACCGGCGCGTCGATGACTGCCGCGGTCGCAGCGTTACGCCGCCGCGATCCGTCCCGCATCGTCGTGGCCGTGCCAGTGGGCGCGCCCGAGACGTGCCGGTCGCTCGAGTCGCAGGTCGACGCCCTCGTCTGCCCGGTGCGCCCGGCCGGCTTCGGCGCCGTCGGTGCCTGGTACGACGATTTCTCACCGACGACCGACGAGGAAGTGCGCAAGCTGCTCGTCGCCCCGGGAAACTGAGCCTGTGATCGTGCCAACATCTACGTCCGGGCAGGAGTCCCTGAAAGGCTGACCGCATGGCGACATTGGAGCGGGTCGATGTGCAGGCGCTCAGCCCCGCACGCCTCACGCCGGTCATCGGTGCCGAGCGCTCCGCCAGATTCGAGGCCGTCGCGGCCGTCGGACGCGGACTGCTCGCGGGCCGTACCGTGCTCAACGTCAATTCCACCGCGACCGGCGGCGGTGTCGCCGAGATGCTCACGAGTCTGCTCGCCTACGTGCGAGGGGCGGGGATCGACACCCAGTGGGACGTGATCGAGGGCAATCCCGAGTTCTTCAAGATCACGAAGCGTCTGCACAACCACCTGTACAACTCACCCGGCGACGGCGGTGCGCTCTCCTCGAGTGAACGCGCCCATTACGAGGCGACGTTGGCCGACAACGTGCCCGCGCTGCTGGAAGACGTGCGCCCGCGCGACATCGTGCTGCTGCATGATCCGCAGACGGCCGGCCTTGCGGCACGGGTCAAGGAGGCCGGCGCGACCGTCGTGTGGCGTTGTCACATTGGTGTCGACTACATGAACGAGCATGCGGAGCTCGGGTGGGAGTTCCTCCGGCCGTATCTCGAGCCGGTCGACGCGTTCGTGTTCTCGCGGGCCCAGTTCGCGCCGCCGTGGCTCGACCGCACTCGCCTCCACGTGATTCCACCGTCGATCGACCCGTTTTCGGCGAAGAACGAGCCGATGACGCCCGACGACGTGGTGGTCGCGCTCCAGTACGTCGGCATCATCGACGGTGGCGGCCATCAGCCCCTCGCAACCTTCACCCGACGCGACGGTTCGCCCGGCCGCATCGACCGCCACGTCGACATCCTGCAGACCGGTCCCGCGCCCCCAGCCGACGCGCCGCTCGTGATGCAGGCGTCGCGCTGGGACTCCATGAAGGACATGGCCGGGGTGATGACCGCGTTCAGCGAGTACGTCACGGCACAGGAGGTGCATCTCGTGCTCGCAGGGCCCAGCGTCGCCGGCGTGACCGATGATCCCGAGGGCGCAATGATCCTGCACGACTGCATGGACACGTGGCGGAAGCTGCCCGCGCGTTCCCGCCGTCGCATCCACCTCGCGTGCGTGCCGATGACCGACTCCGATGAAGCCGCGACGATCGTCAACGCGCTGCAGCGCCATTCGACGATCGTGACCCAAAAATCGATCGCGGAGGGTTTCGGGCTCACTGTCGCCGAGGCCATGTGGAAAACGCGACCCGTTGTCGCGTCGGCCGTCGGCGGGATCTCCGACCAGATCGTGAGCGGTGTGCACGGCATCCTCATCGACGATCCCCACGACCTCGGCTCGTTCGGCGAGGCACTCAACCGATTGCTCGACGACGGCGCGTACGCCAAGCAACTGGCGGAGAGCGGCCACCAGCGCGCGATCAACGAGTTCCTCGGCGACCGCCACCTCGAGCAGTACGCCAACTTGTTCGCTCAGCTCGAATCGTGATCTTCACCCAGTACTACCTCGATTGCTTGTCGCACGCGTCGTACCTCGTGGGCGATGAGACCACGGGTCGTGCCGTCGTGGTCGACCCGCAGCGAGACATCTCGGGATACGTCAGCGACGCCGACGCGCAGGGACTCGCCATCGAACGGGTCATCGAGACGCACGTGCACGCCGACTTCCTCAGTGGCCATCTCGAGCTCGCGTCGCGAACCGGCGCCGTGATCTCGTACGGCGAGGCCGTCCGCGTCGACTTCCCGATCGAACGACTTGCGGACGGTGACACATTGCTCCTCGGCGATGTGACGCTCCGGGTGCTCGCGACACCCGGGCACACCCCCGAGTCGATCAGCCTCGTCGTTTACGAACACCGCGACGATCACATTCCGTACGGCGTACTGACGGGCGACACGCTGTTCATCGGCGACGTCGGGCGACCCGACCTTCTCGTTTCGGCCGGCCTCTCCGTCGACGGGCTCGCTCACGAGCTCTACCACTCGCTGCGCGACCAGTTGCTCCCCCTGCCCGACGCCACGCGGGTGTTCCCTGCGCATGGCGCCGGTTCCGCGTGCGGCAAGCAACTGTCGACCGAGACGCAGTCGACGATCGGCGAACAGCGAGCGCACAACTACGCGTTGCAGCCGATGAACGAAGACGAGTTCGTGACGCTCGTGACCGAGGGGCAGCCCTTGCAGCCCGGTTACTTCTCTTTCGACGCGCAGCGCAACCGCGAAACGCATTCGCTGCTCGAGGAGGAGACACCGCCCGCGCCGATGACGATCGACGACGTGCTCGCCGCGCAGCGGGAGGGCGCGGTCGTGCTCGACGCGCGCGAGCCGGCGGAGTTCGCCGCGGGCCACCTCCGCGGCGCGATCAACGTCGGCCTCCGGGGCCGCTTCGCCGAGTACGTGGGCGATGTGCTGCGCGCCGAGCAGACGATCGTGCTCGTCGCCGAACCTGGCGCCGGGCTCGAAGCGAAGGTGCGGCTCGCGCGCATCGGCTTCGACCGGATCGTCGGCGTGCTCGACGAGTCCGTTTCCGCGTTCCTGGCACGGCCCGATCAGGTCGTGCGCAGCTCGCGTCTCACTGCGAACGAGCTCGCCGATCGGCTGGCCCGTCTCGACGCGGTCCAGGTGCTCGACGTACGCAACCCCGCTGAGCTCAGCGCTGGCGCGCTGGCGGGCGCGCACAGCGCACCGCTTCCCCGGCTCACTGCCGAGCTGGAGCGGTTGGACCCGACGCGGCCCACGGTCGTCTATTGCGCGAGCGGCTACCGGTCGGCGATCGCCGCGAGTGTGCTTGCCGCGCGTGGCTTCGACGACGTGAGCGACTTGCTCGGTGGTTACGAGGCCTGGAGTGCGCTCGAGAGGGCTCGAAGGTGAACGTGCAGCGCGGCACGCCGGTGCCGGCGGCCGACGCCGAGGAGAGCAAGCGCCGGATCGACGCCGGCGCGTTGCTGCTCGACGTGCGCGAGGACGACGAGTGGAGCGCCGGCCATGTCGCGGGCGCGGTGTGGATACCGCTGCGCGAGATGCAGATGCGCCGCGCCGAGCTTCCTGTCCACAAGGAGATCGTCGTCGTCTGCCGTTCGGGTGCCCGCTCGGCCAAGGTGACCGCAGCGCTGCTGGCCTGGGGCCACGACGCGGTCAACATCTCCGGCGGGTTGCAGGCGTGGGTCGCGGCCGGGCTCCCAATCGTCACCGACGACGACACAGCAGGCGAAGTGATCTGAGCGCGTGCGCGGGACGCGTCAGCTCCCGATATTCAGCATCGACGTCGTACCGTCAGCCGCAACGACGGTGAGTACCGGCTCGGTGAAACTCGAGATGAAGATCCGGCCGTGCCCGTCGAACGCGAAGTTGTCGACGATCGGCGTGAGCGGCTTGGCGACGTCGGTGAGGACGCCCGTCTTCATGTCAAGGCGCTGGAGCCGCGGGCGCGGTCGACAACACATTGCACCGGCCTTTGGCGTCGAACTTCACCGCGACCGGATAGTTGAACCCGACCTTGACTTCTTTGATCACGCCGGTCTTCACGTCGGCCTCTTCGACCGCACCGGCGCCGTTGAAACCCTTCTTCGGCCCGTAGAGCAGCCCGTCGGGACCGAACGCAAAGGCATTGCTATCCCAGGGCGCGGTGACCAGCCGTGGCGGTCGTGTTCCGGCCGGGTCGATCTCGTAGAGGCCTTGACCGACTTCGGTGCGGCCGGCGAACAGCCGGCGGCGGTCACGGGTGACGCCGGCAGGGCCGGTTGCCGCTCCGGCACGGCGACCAGCATCTACCGGGCGGTAACCTGCGCGCAATGGCTGCCACGTCGTCGTTGTTCCAGCGCGCCGACGCGCTCCGCCGGCTCGCCGATGAGCAGTTCGACCTGCTCGTGATCGGCGGCGGCATCACCGGCGCGGGTGTCGCGCTCGATGCGGCCTCGCGAGGCCTGCGCACGGCCCTGGTGGAACGCGACGATTTCGCGTCGGGCACCTCGTCGAAATCATCGAAGCTCGTGCACGGTGGCATCCGCTACCTGCAGCAGGGCGAAGTGCGCCTTGTCTACGAAGCGCTCGCCGAGCGTCAAGTCGCGCTGCGCAACGCTCCCCACCTCGTGCGCGTGCTGCCGTTCCTCATCCCGATCTTCACCAAGGGCGGCCTGATCAACCGCAAGCTCGCTCGCGCTCTCGGCAGCGCGATGTGGATGTACGACCTCACGGGCGGGCTCCGGGTCGGCAAGCTTCACCGCAAGATCAACACCGAAGAGGCCCTCACCCACATGCCCACGCTGGCGCGTGAACGTATCGCCGGCGCATACATCTACTACGACGCGCAGACTGACGATGCCCGGCTGACGCTGACACTGGCCCGCACGGCTGCCGCGAACAGCGCGGTGCTTGCGAACCACACGTCGGCCGTGTCGCTCCTGAAGGACGAACGGGGCCATGTGAACGGTGCGCGGGTCGAAGCCGACGGCACGCAGCTCGACGTGCGGGCCGCGAGCGTCGTCAACGCCGCGGGCGTGTGGGCCGACGAGGTGCGGGCGCTCGACGAGGGTGCGCATCCACAGTCGATCCGCCCCGCGAAGGGAGTGCACATCACGGTGCCGTGGACGAAGGTCCGCAACGACATCGCCGCGATCGTGCCAGTCCCGCGCGACCGGCGGTCGGTGTTCGTTGTCCCATGGGGTGATCTCACGTATGTGGGCACGACCGATACCGATTACGACGGCTCGATCGACGATCCGCAGTGCACGGCCGAGGACGTGTCGTATCTCCTGGGCGCGCTCAACGGTGCCACGACGGAGAAGGTGACCGAAGACGACATCGTCGGCACCTGGGCCGGGCTCCGGCCACTGCTGCGCACGGCGGCCAGCTCTCGCACCGCCGACCTCTCGCGTCGCCACGCCGTGCGGCGCTCCGAGAGCGGCGTCATCACGATCACGGGCGGCAAGCTCACGACCTACCGCCGCATGTCCGCCGACACCGTCGATCTCGTGGCGCGCGACCTCGGCCGGCGCGGGTTGAAGTGCCGCACCAAGCGGCTCCGGCTGCTCGGTGGCGAGTCGTTCACCGCCCCGCCGTCCACCAACGAACCCAGCCGCCACGAACACCTCGGCCTTCGCTACGGGACGCTCGCCGACGAGCTTCGCCTTCTTATTGCCGAGGACGCCACGCTCGGCGACACGCTCGTGCCGGGACTGCCCTACCTGCGGGCCGAGGCCGTGTACGCGGTGCGCGCCGAGATGGCACGCACCCTCGACGACGTGCTCGCGCGCCGCACGCGCGCGCGGCTGCTCGCGCGCGACGCATCGGCGGCCGTCGCCGACGAGGTCGCGGCGTTGATCGGACCGGATCTCGGGTGGGACGCCTCCGCGCAGGCGGCTGCAGTCGACGCGTACCGGGCCTCGGTCACGCACGAGCGTGTCTCGGCCGATCTGCCGGAGATCGCGCTCGACGCGAGACTCGGCCCGTGAGCGCGAGCGGCGCGCCCACACCTCCGATCTCGCTCGGTGGCCATCCGTCGGAGACGACCTCACACCTCCGGGCGCCGGCGGTCACCGTCGACGACGCCCTGCTCACCCGGCTTCGGAGCGCATGCGCGGCCGTGACCGTCGAGGCCTCGGAGCTCGCCGAGGCCAGCCGCGACTGGTGGCCGCTGGCAATGATCTGGGCGCTCGACAACCAGGTCGCCGCCCGCGCCGCGGCCGTCGCCCGTCCCTCGTCGGCAGCCGAGGTCGCGGCGGTGCTCGAGGTGTGCAACGAAGCGCGAGTGCCCGTGACGCCGGCCGCCGGTCGCAGCGGCGTCTGCGGCGCGAGCGTGCCCGTGCACGGCGGTGTGCTCCTCGACCTGTGTGGCCTCGACGGGATCATCGCCGTCGACCGACAATCGATGATCCTCGACGTGCGCGCCGGCACGTTCGGCACCTGGTTGGAGCAGACGGTCCGGGCCGAACATCAGGTGACCGTCGGCCACTGGCCGCAATCGATCGACCTGTCGACCGTGGGCGGCTGGCTCGCGTGCCGCGGCGCCGGGCAGATGTCAACGCGTTACGGAAAGATCGAAGACATCGTCATCGGTCTCGACGTCGCGCTCGCCGACGGTCGCATCATCCACACCGGCGGCGCGCCCCGTGCCGCGGTCGGGCCCGACTTGACCCAGCTGTTCGTCGGCAGCGAGGGAACGCTCGGGGTCATCACCGGCGCCCGGCTCCGGCTGCACGCCGCGCCGGCGCAGGAGCGGCGCACCGCGTACGGCTTTGACACGTTCGAGGCGGGCCTCGAGACGTGCCGGCGCGTGTTGCACCGCGGCGCGACTCCCGCGGTGCTGCGCTTGTACGACGCGATCGAGGCCGACCGCAGCTTCAAGACCGGCGACCGTCATGTCCTGCTCGCGCTCGACGAGGGCGACGGCGCGTTGATCGACCCCGTGATGCAGATCGTCGAGGAAGAAGCAACGACGAGCGGCGGCACCGCACTCGACGTCGGTCTGGTCGAGCAGTGGATGGCACACCGCAACGACGTGTCGGCGCTCGAGGCGCTGATCACACGCGGGCTCGTGGTCGACACGATGGAGATCGCGGCCCGGTGGTCGGCCCTCCCGGCCATCTACCACGACGCCGTGGCCGCGATTCAGGGCGTTGACCACACGCTCGTCGCCTCGGCGCACGAATCACACGCCTACTCCGACGGTGCGTGCCTCTACTTCACGTTCGCCGGCCAGCCACCTCCCGATGCGCGCGAGGAGTATTACCGGGCCGCGTGGGATGCCGGCACCCGCGCGGTGCTCGAGCACGGCGGTGCGCTCAGTCATCACCATGGTGTCGGGCTCAATCGGGCCCGCTTCGTGCACGAAGCGCTCGGCGACGCGTTCGACGTGCTCGTCGCGGTCAAGCAGGTGCTCGATCCGCGCGGCATTCTCAATCCCGGCAAGCTCGGGCTCGCCAGCCCCTGGGGCGACCCTGTCTGGCCCTGAGCGCCGCGCCCGATGAAATGGGGGACATGAGCGAAGCGGGTGGGATCCTCGTCGTTGACATCGGCACATCGTCCGTGCGCGCCGCGGTCGTGCGGCCCGACGCGACCATCACCGCGGAACACACGCGCGCCGTGCTGCCTGAGTCGCCCGCGCCCGGCCTGGTCGAGTTCGACGCGACGGTGATGGCTCGCGCGGCCCTCGACCTCGCCCGCGCTGCGCTCGATGCCGGCGGACCCGTCGATGCGGTCGGGATCGCGAACCAGCGCGGCTCCGCGGTCGTGTGGGACCGCGCCACGGGCGAGCCCACCGGGCCCGGGCTCGGATGGCAAGACCTGCGCACAGTCGGCCGCTGCCTCGAACTGCGTGCCGACGGACTCCGCTTGGCACCCAACCAGGCCGCGACCAAGATCGAGTACCTCCTCGATGCCGTCGACCCGCAACGGACCCGCGACTTGTGTGTCGGCACGGTCGACAGCTGGATCGCGTGGACCCTCTCCGAAGGCGCACTGCACGTCACCGACGCCACCAACGCCGCGATCAGCGGGTTGGTCGAATCGGGTCGCGCCGAGTGGGCACCGCACGTCCTCGACGCGTTGGGTATCGCGCCCGACGCGCTCCCCCGGATCGTCGACTCCACCGGCGAGCTCGGCGGCGCGAGCGCCCTGCCCGGCGCGCCGCCGATCGATGGGCTCGCGGGCGACCAGCAGGCATCGCTGATCGGTCAAGGCTGCGTGCGGCCCGGCAACGCGAAGATCACGTTCGGCACCGGCGGCATGCTCGACGTCGTCGTCGGCGACACCCGCCCGTCCTTCGACACACGCGGGCCGGCCGGCACCTTCCCGATCATCGTGCGGCGCGCCGGGCGCGTCGACCTGTGGGGTCTCGAGGCGATCATGTTGTCGGCCGGCACCAACGTCGAGTGGCTGCGCGACGACCTCGGCATCATCACGAGTGCGGCCGACTCGCACGAGATCGCGTCGCAGTGCAATGACACCGGCGACGTTTGGTACGTGCCCGCCCTGCTCGGCCTGGGTACGCCCTACTGGGACTTCGGCGCACGCGGCACCGTGCTCGGGCTCACCCGCGGCACCGACCGTCCTCGGCTCGTGCGGGCCGTACTCGAGGGCATTGCGCATCGCGGCGCCGACCTCTTGGAAGCAGCCGAAGCCGACGCCCAGTTGCAGGTGCCGACCTTGCGGATCGACGGTGGCATGAGCGCGAACCCCACATTCGTGCACGCGCTCGCTGACGCCGCGCAGCGTCCGGTCGAAGTCTCACCGGTCGTCGAGGCGACGACGCTGGGCGCTGCGTTCCTCGCCGGCCTGGCCGTCGGCACCTGGTCAGGCGACGACGAGCTCGCGGCCACGTGGCGGCCACGGTCGCGCGTCGAACCGGCGCGCACCCTCGACCGGGACCGTTGGAGGGCAGCGGTCGCGCGCGCGGAGGACTGGATTCCGGAGCTTTCCGCGGTCGACTTCTGAGCTTCGTGCGCACACTGCGTCAACTGCTCTGGCATGGGGTAGAGACGCGGTCGTGCGGCTGAACCGGCAACCGATCGCGTCATTAATCGAAGAGATTCTGGGTCCTGACCTCCCAGTGGAGTTCCGTGCCTACGACGGCAGCCGCAGCGGCCCCGAACACGCGCCGGTCGCGATCGTCGTCAGATCTCCCGACGCGATGCGACGCATCGTCACCTCCCCCGGAGAGCTCGGCTTCGGGCGCGCGTACGTTGCCGGCGACCTCGACGTGGAAGGCGACATCTTCGCCGCCCTCCGGCTGCGTGACCAGCTGTCCTCCTTCAAGCTGTCGAAAGACCAGTGGTTGGCCGCGTGCAAGCTCGTCGGTGTCGGTGGTCTGCGGCCTCTTCCGGCACCACCGGAAGAGGCGCGGCTGCACGGTCGCCGTCACAGCAAAGAACGAGACGCCGCCGCGATCGCCCATCACTACGACGTGTCCAACGACTTCTACCGGATCGTCCTCGGTCCGTCGCTCACTTACTCCTGCGCAGTGTGGACCGACGACACCGACACGCTCGCCGCCGCGCATGCCAACAAGCACGAGCTGATCAGCCGCAAGCTCGATCTACAGCCGGGCATGCGCCTGCTCGACATCGGCTGCGGCTGGGGCGGGATGCTGCTCCACGCAGCCAAGCATCACGGCGTCGAAGCCGTCGGGGTCACGCTGTCGCGCCGCCAAGCCGAGCTGGCCGAGAAGCGCATCGCCGAAGTCGGCCTTTCCGACCGGGTCGAGGTGCGGCTCCAGGACTACCGCGACGTTGGCGACGGCCCGTTCGATGCGATCAGCTCGATCGGCATGTTCGAGCACGTCGGTCTCCAGCAACTCGAGGTCTACTTCAACCGGTGCCACGCGTTACTTGCACCCGGCGGACGGCTCCTCAATCACGCCATCTCGCGTCCGTGGAACGGCAACCGTAGGGGCAGGGCACGCTTCGCCCGCCGTGGGTTCATCGACAGTTACGTCTTCCCCGACGGCGAGCTCCACGAAGTCGGGTCCGTGGTGACGGCGATCCAGCGCACCGGCCTCGAGGCCCGTCATCTCGAGAGCCTCCGCGAGCACTACGCACTTACCTTGCGGGCATGGGTACGCAATCTCGAGTCGCAGTGGTCCGAGGCGGTCGCCGAGGTCGGCGCGGCGCGGGCTCGCGTCTGGCGGCTCTACATGGCCGCGTCCGCGGTCAACTTCGAGGGCGGGGACAATCAGGTGCATCAGGTGCTGGCAGTGAAGCCGGATGGCGGTCGCAGTGGCCTGCCGCTTCGGCCGCGCTTCGACGCGGCGGTCTAGTACTTGCTGTTTACGAGTTGAGGTTGCAGGTCCCCGAGTTCGGGGGCCCGGTGATGGACCCTGTGGTTCCTTCCACAGACCCAAAGGAGTCCATCACCGTGACGCCCACAGAGATCATCTACCACCGGCGTGTCCGCGTCTTGGAACATGCCAGGGCGACGACCGTATCGGAAGCATGCCGAGTGTTCGGTGTGTCGCGTACGACGTTCTACCGGTGACGGTCCCGGGTTTCGGCCTACAGGCTCGACGCGTTGATACCCAAGGGCCGCAGGTTTCCGGCGATGCCGAACGCGACGCCGACCTGGGTCGTCGGCTTCCAAATCTCGGCGAGTGGCGTGCAGAAGCTCCTCAACCGTCACCAGCTCATCACCTACATCACCCGCCGCAAGAATCACCGCAAGAATCACCGCAAGAATCACCGCGACTTCATGCGTGTCCGCACCCCCCGCCAAGTCCTCGACACCCACCGGCCCAAGCGAGCAGCATGACCACGGTCCATCTGTCACCTCAACCCGTGAACCCGAAGCGCTAGAGGGCTGGCCGACCTGGACCACACGGTTGATTTCTCGCAAATCGGCTTCAGTCCACCCGGGGGCCGGCCGATAAAGAGTTAAGGCTCCCTGCCATGTAAAGGGAAGCCCCGTGCCATAAGGCGCGGTGAACAGAGCCGCGGAAGGGAAGCGGAGATGAATCACGCCACTCACGCCACTCAGGTCAGTCCGGTACGCCCGGTCGGTCGGCGGCGGCTCACGCTGCTCGTACTGGTCGCGCTCGTGTCGTCCTGGCTTGTCTTGAGCGCTCCCTCGGCCCACGCGGCCGCGCTGACCACCGTCAACTGGTCGGTGTCGAACAACCAGGCCAACGCGACCCCTGTCAGCTACAGCTACTCGTTCAAGACCGCGACGGCTGGCATAATCGGTCTCATCACCATGACTGTCTCCGCCGGCACGCTCGGCGGCACGCCCGTCATCGTGAGGAACTACGGGATCGGCTCTGGGACGGTGGCTCGAGCCGGGAACACCATCACGTACACCGTGACGGCCCCGGTCAGCATCCCGATCGGTATCCCGATCTACCTCGAGTTCTCGGGGCTCACCAACCCGGCTGCCGCCAGCTACACAACCGCGATCACGACCAAGACGGCGGCGGCGGCGGTGATCGACGGCCCGACGAACTCGAACGCGGTCGTCATGGCGGCCACCAACACCGCGATCACCGTGACGATCGCCAAGAGCTTGACTTTCACGATCGACACGACCTCGTTCGAGCTCGACATGGACCCGAGCCTGCCCGCACTCGCGGACCAGAGCCAGGCTGTGGGCCTCACCGTGGCGACCAACGCCAACTCGGGCTACACGCTGGTGGTGAACGACCTCGCCACCGGCCTTCAGAGCACGGCGTCGGGTACGCCGACCATCGCCGATGTGTCCGCCAACAAGGCCGCCTCGGTGACATGGCCGGGCGCGCCCAAGTTTGGCTACGCGGTCACGGCGACCGGCGCGACGGCCGACGCGGCGTTCTCGGGCTCGAAGTACGCGGGCTACGTGAGCGGCGTCGGTGAGCAGGTCGCCAGCCGGGCCAACGCGACCGGCGGTACTCCCGACACGATCACGGTCTCAAACCGCGTGGCGATCGACTACTCGGTGCCGGCGGCGGTGTTTACCGACACCGTCACCTACACCGCGACCCCCAACTACACCTGACTGTGCGGGCGGTGGGGAGGCGGAGAAGCTCGCGGCGGCCGCGGCTCGTCTCGGGAGCGGCCGCTCTCGCCGTCACGTTCACAGTCGTCGGCGCGCTGCTGGGCACGCCGCTGTCCGCTCTCGCGGCTTCGTCGCCTACGCCCGTGACGAGTGGCACGAAGACTCCCCGCCCGCTCGCGGTCTCGGTCCCGCCCGAGCCGGTGTCGATCGCCCCGGGAGAGACGTCGAAGGTGCATGTGCGGGTCGTCAATCCCGGCGACGCACCCGTCACCGTCACCATGATCGGTCGCGGGCTCAACTTCGGTGACGACGGGCGGGTCAACGTCACCTCCAAGCCCGACCCGAAGTGGCAGGGGCGGGTCGACTTCCCGGCCGGCGACCTGACCGTCCCGGCCCAGGGCTTCGACGATGTCTTTGTCACGGTCAGGATGCCGGACCGGATCGACCCCGACCTCTACTTCATCGGGTTCGTGGTCAGCCCGGTGAAGTCGGGCAGCGGCAGCGTTACTCTCATCAACCAGATCGGCGGCTTCTTCACCATCGACGTCCCCGGGCCGCGCGTGCGGAAGATCTCGGCCCGCCTTCGCGTCCCGCGCTTCGGCCTTGGCCCCGTCCACCTCTCGAGCGTCGTGGTCGGGAACGAAATCGACGGCACGCTGCGGGTCCGCAACATCGGCCACGCCCAGGTGCGGTTCTGGGGCGAGAACGACACGACCGCGTGGCCCGGTGGCAAGATACCGACGCAGCAGCGCATCGAGAAGTCGCTGCTGCCCGTTGGCCGAGCCCGCTCCTTCGAGGTCGTCGGCGAGCCGGCGTGGCCGGTCGGATTCGTCACGTTGCGAGTCCACATCGTTTATCCCGGCAAGACCGAGAGCGCGACCAAGGAGATCGTGCTCACGAAGCGGATGCTCGTCATCAGCCCGTGGGTAATCGTGGCCGTGTGCGTGCCCATCGCGCTGGCCATGTACTGGTGGCTGCGTCGGCGTCGGCGTCGCCGGCCGCCGGCCCGACGACGGTCGGTGCCGCAATCGAGCCTCCCGCGGGCGCCGTCGAGCCGGAGCGGGGCTTCCACGCCGTCGCGGCGGCGGACCGCGCCGAGCCGGCCGGGTCGGGTCGCCCGCCCGGGTCGCCGTCGCGGTATCCGGCGTCTCATCGGCTCGCTCCGGGGTTGCCGATCGTTGGTTCGTGGACGAAACCTACGTGAAGGTCGCCGGACGGTGGCGCTACGTGTACCGCGCCATCGACCAGTTCGGGCAGATCATTGACGTGTACGTCTCGCCGCGGCGCGATACGCGGGCCGCGCGGCGCTTCGGTCCATCTGTCACCTCAACCCGTGAACCCGCAGGTCTAGACCCTCGGCGTTGGTTCCACGGTGTCACCCACGTTGATCACACCGTCGTTCACCACTTCCGCTCGCAAGCCTCCACGATGCAGCAGTGCGCGCGAGATGCCGGGGCGCTCGACCAGGCCGGCGAGGTATGAGCACGGCTCCGCGAGCCGGATCCCGCGTAACACCACGTCGCCGACACGGAACGTGTTGCCGACGAGGTGGTTGAGCGGCACACCTTCGGTGATCAGGTTGCGACGCGTCTCGTGCTCGGCCAACTCGAGTTCGTATTCGATGCCCGCGCCCGCGATCGCTTCACGTTCGATGAGCGTGACATCCCGACGGTCACCGCGATCGGAGTATTTTCCGGTACCCGCGGCGTAGCGATCGCCGTCGAGTCCGACGCCGGCGATGGCGCGCACCTCGTCGTGACCGACCATGGGCGTGCCCGCCGCCGGTGCGGTATAGATACCGACGATTCGACCGCTGAACATCACGCCATCTTTGCAGCCGGCCCGGCCTGCGCCGCATTGATTACTTTCCGGCCTGCTCACCCACCTGCAGCCACTCACCCCAGCCGGTGCCGGTGCCTTCCACGGTGGTGTACCGGCACAGCGCACGCGGGAACGCGCCGGTTCGGCCGTCGGGTGCCGTCAACGGCACCGGCGCGGCGGCGATCACTTCGACATCGACTTCGAGCTCGTGGTTGATCACGTAACGGGCCGCGGTCGGAATGCCGTGGGCCCCGAAGTGCGTCTCGACGCGCGCGGCGGTCACTGGCTCGACCTCGTCGCCGACGCGCCACACCGCGCCCAACGCGAGATCGACGCCGTCGGGTTGCACGAAGTTGACCGCGAGCGCCTGACCGACTTGGAACGCCGTCCAGTGCCAGCCGTATTGCCACCAGTCGCGCTCGCCCCACGAATGGTCGCGCTCGCCCCGCCCTTCGAACGGGATGCGGTCGGAGCCGATCAGGAGCTCTCCGTGCACGATCCCGGCGTGCTCGTAGTGCGCGCCGAGATGACCGTCGGGATAGGGATAGTCGTAGACGGGCGTGACGGCTTCCCATTCGAGGTCGAGTCCGACCGGGAGCCGCTCGCCGATCTCGCCGCGGTACGCGTCGGCCGGCTCTTCGAGGCGGACACCAAACGCTTCCATCCCGAGGCCCCAGTGCTCCATCGGCGTCTCGCACACGAGCTCGGCCCACAGCGAGTCGGCCCGCACTTCGAGTGCATCGCCCTTGGGGAGCGGCACCTCGTGGTCGCGTACGACGATGAATCCCTCGTCGGGCGTCACGAGGTAGGCCCAGAACCACGCCACCCGCTGGTTGGGGTACAAGCCGAGCCGCACGTAGCCGCCGGTGCCGTCCGCCCGGGAGAA
Source organism: Acidimicrobiia bacterium (assembly GCA_038236695.1). Lineage (GTDB taxonomy): Bacteria > Actinomycetota > Acidimicrobiia > IMCC26256 > JBBRZM01 > JBBRZM01. The sequence continues at coordinate 64,629 of JBBRZM010000004.1, read as the reverse complement.
ATCGAAGTACCACGACTCGTTGAACCAGGTCTCGCCCGACGCCCGGTGGCGGTTTTCGTCGGCGGGTGTACTGACGATCATGGCGCTCCTGCCTTCGGCGGTCACACTCCATCATGCGCCCTCTGCGGACGCGCTGCCAACGCGCCCCGCCGCGCGCAGCCGGTTAATGGCGCAAGTCACCCCAAACGTTCGGCCAGACGCGTGATCCGACCGTACCGACGCCCGAGCGCGATGCGCGCGGGCACGACCAGCGTCCATGACCACTGGGCCCATGGCGGGCCGACACCCAACGCGATCGGGATCGAGACGAGGAAGACGATGGGGAGGCTGAGACCTCGCAGCGTCGAGTGCACGATGAACTCGCGCGGCGTACCGGGCACGATGAGACGACCGCCGTACGCCGCGTACAGCCAGAGGGCTGTGAACATGAGACTGACCGCGCTGATGCTCGCCGCGTACACGACAGTCGCCGTGCGGGACTGCGGATACGTGCCGAACACCTCGGTCGGGAACGGCGCGAGCGCGACGAATGCGAGCAGCGTGAGATTGAGCGTGATGAACGTGTGGTCGATGCGTTCGATTACCCGGAACGCGCGGTGGTGCGCAAGCCAGGTGCGGCTGATCACGAAGAAGCTGAGCCCGTAGCCGAACAGGTTCGGCAACATATCGTGGAACTCTCGCCACAGATGCTCGTCCAGGGCATGACCGGAGTACTTGGTGTCGAGCGTGAGCGGCACGTGCAGACTGAGCACGAGCAGCGTCATCGCGATTGCGAAGACCCCGTCACTGAAGTTGACGACCCGGTCGAGCTCGAGGGTGCGTTCCCGGCGGGTCGCAGGCGGAAGCTCGTCGCTCACGCCACCATTCAATCGCGTGACCCCGGCTCAGCCCTCGATGCCGACCCCTTCGAGGCCGAGCAGGCCTCGCTTCATGCCGAGGCCGCCGCCGTACCCGCCCAGATGTCCGCCGGCAGCGAGCACGCGGTGGCACGGCACGACGATCGGAATGGGATTGGTCGCCATCGCGGAACCCACGGCACGCGCCGCACCGGGCCGTCTCGCGAGCGCGGCGAGCTCGCCGTACGTGATGGTCTCGCCGAATCCGACCTCGCGGTACAACGTCTCGAGGACGGTGCGGCGAAACGGCGCTGCGACTGACGAGAGATCGACCGGCATGGTGAAGCGACGACGACGGCCGGCGAAGTACTCGTCAAGCTCGGTCGCGACCTCGTTGTCACGTTCGGGGTACGCGACGCCGTCGATCGTGTCGACGTCGACAGCGCCGCCGACGATCAGTTTGCGCAACCCGCTGTCCCCCATTACGACAACCAGATCACCAACCGGCGACTCGTGTCGCCACCACCGTAGGTCCGCCATGGAGCTCCCTCCGCCAGGTGCAGCACGCATGCTGCCACGTGCGACCCGCCGCGCGCAGCTCCGCTGGTGAGCGGTGGTGATCGCGCGCACTGCGCGCGCACTCGCGTCAACCGAGGAGTGCTTGCACCTCGTCACGCTCCGCGATGAGCTCGTTGGTCGTGACGGCGAGCTTCCCGCGGGCGAATCCGTCGTGCGCCAAACCTTCAATGATCTTCCAGCTTTTGCCATCGCTGCGAACGGGAAACCCGAACTGCAATCCCTCGGGCACGCCGTACTCGCCGCGGCTCATGACTGCCAGTGAATGCCAGTCGCCTTCGGGCGTCGCCTGCCAGACGCTGTTGACCGAGTCGATGGCGGCGTGCGCGGCCGACGCCGCAGATGACGCGCCGCGCGCGTCGATAACTGCCGCACCGCGCTTCTGCACGGTCTCGATGAACGGCCCGTGCAACCATGCGGTATCGGTGATCACTTCGGGCACCGGTATGCCGTCGATCTGTGCGTGTGCGTAGTCGGGGAACTGCGTGGCGCTGTGATTGCCCCAAGTCGCCATGTTCGTGACCTGGCGCACGCGGACGCCGGCCTTGTGCGCAAGCTGGGACTTGGCCCGGTTCTCGTCGAGACGCATCATTGCGAACCAGCGGTCGGCGGGGACGTCGGGGGCGTTGCTGCGCGCGATCAGACAATTGGTGTTGCACGGATTGCCGACGACGAGCACGCGCACGTCGCTCGCGGCGTGATCGTTGATGGCCTGTCCCTGCGGCTTGAAGATCCCGCCATTGATGTTGAGCAGGTCGGAGCGCTCCATGCCCGCCTTGCGGGGCACCGAACCCACCAGCAGGCACCATGACGCACCGTCGAAGGCGTGCTTCAGGTCGGCCGTAGCCTCGATCCCCTCGAGCAGCGGGTGGGCGCCGTCCTCCAGCTCCATGACGACGCCTTCGAGCGCTTGGAGGGCGGGCTCGATCTCGAGGAGGCGCAGCACGATGGGCTGATCGGGACCGAGCAGCTGACCCGACGCGATGCGGTGCACCAAGGCATAGCCGATCTGGCCGGCCGCGCCGGTGACGGTGACGTGGACGGGCGAGCTCATGACACGACCTCGGACGCTCGGGGGTGTGAACTGCCTGAAGCTACCCGCGCGCCGCCCTCGTCGACGAGGTGGCGATCACGGAGAGCAGCAGCTCCCGGGCGTCGGCGAGCTCGGCGATCCGCTCCGCGGCGCCGGTCGACTGCGCGCCCTGGTCGGGATGGGCCAAGCGCAGCAGCCGTCGAAAGCGCTGCTGCACGTCGTCACGCTGCAGATCCATGCCCGCTCGGAGGCCGAGCACCTCCATCGCCCAGCGCCGCTCCGCAGTGACGCCGCGCCACGGGTTCGCGTCGTCGCCGTTGCCGTAGGGCCGCCAGGTGGTGCCGGGCGCGGTGGGCCGGGCGCCGGGTACGCCCTCATACAGCCGGTGCACGACGAAGCCTTCGGGCAGCTGCCCGGGCCGCGCCGCGGCCGTCTCGATCGCACGGAAGACGATGTCACGGGCGCTCGGCGGCAGTGACGCCGCCGCCATGACCGCGCCCAGCACTTGCGGTGCGGCGCGTCCATGGACGTCGAGCTCGAGCACCCAGTACCCGGGGCCATTCGCATCTTCGTTGACGATGCGGTGCCGCGATCGGTCGAGCCCGTGCGTGTCGGTCTGCAGCCGGTACCGCAACGCGATGCGGGGCACGCCCAGCCCGCCGCGTGCGTCGCGCAGAAACTGCGGGAAGAGCTCCTGTTGCTCCTCTTCGAGCTGATCGAAGTGCGCGGCCACGATTGCGCCGAGCAGCACCGCGCCGTACGCGGGCCCGCTGGTGGGGAGATAGGCGTCGCCGAGCGCGACCCGGCGCGTCGGCATGTGGCGCCGCGTGTGGCGAACGTTCAGCTCGGCGAGCACCATGTGCCCTGAAGCCTCCAACCGGAGTTCGGTACCGACCAGGATCGCGGATTCTCGCCGGCTGCGCCGATCGGGCCCGCCCGGCTCGGGCCGTAACCCCGGCGTTTGTGCACCAGCGGACGCTCAGGGAACCACTTCTGCACAAACGGTGGGTTAGAGGCGGTCGACGATGGCGGCGGCGAACTCCGAGGTCTTGACCTCGGTGGCGCCCTCCATCAGCCGGGCGAAGTCGTAGGTGACGATCTTCTCCGAGATGGTCGCCTCGAGCGCGCGCACCACGTCGTCGGCGGCGTCCTGCCAGCCGAGGTGCTCGAACATCAGCACACCCGAGAGCAACAGCGAACCGGGGTTGACCTTGTCGAGCCCCGCGTATTTCGGGGCGGTGCCGTGGGTGGCTTCGAACACACCGTGACCGGTGACGTAGTTGATGTTGCCGCCCGGCGCGATGCCGATGCCGCCGACCTGCGCCGCGAGCGCGTCGGACAAGTAGTCGCCGTTGAGGTTCAGCGTCGCGATCACGTCGAACTCATCGGGTCGCGTCAGCACTTGTTGCAGCGTGATGTCGGCGATGGCGTCCTTCACGAGGATCTTGTCGCCGGGATCGCCGCCGCAATCGTCCCAGCCCACCGCGATGTCGCTGAACTCGTCACGTGTGACTTCGTAGCCCCAGTTGCGGAACGCACCCTCGGTGAACTTCATGATGTTGCCCTTGTGCACCAGCGTGACCGACGAGCGGTTCCGCCGCACCGCGTAGTTGATCGCGGCGCGCACCAAGCGCTTGGAACCGGTCTCGGAGACAGGCTTGACGCCGATGCCGGAATCGGCGCGGATGTTCCACCCGAACGCGTCGTGCAACAGCTCGATCAGCTTGCGCGCCTCGGGCGTGCCTTCTTCGACCTCGAGGCCGGCGTAGATGTCTTCGGTGTTCTCCCGGAAGATCACCATGTTGACTTTCTCGGGGTGCTTCACCGGTGAGGGCACACCCTGGAACCAGCGCACGGGACGCAGGCACACGTACAGGTCGAGGATCTGACGCAGCGCCACGTTGAGCGAACGGATGCCGCCGCCGATCGGTGTGGTGAGCGGGCCCTTCATGCCGATCAGGTGGTCGCGAAATGCTTCGACGGTTGCTTCGGGTAGCCACTCGCCGGTCGCGTCGAACGCCTTCTGTCCGGCGAGCACCTCGGTCCACGCAATGGACCGGCCGCTCTTGGCCGCCGCGGCGTCCATCACGAGCTGCGCCGCGGGCCAGATGTCGACACCCGTGCCGTCGCCTCTGATGAACGGGATGATGGGATCGTCGGGCACGCGGAGCTCGCCGTCGACGAACGTGATCTTCTCGGCCATGCGACTCCTTTACGTCGGGCTGCGGGCGATCAGTTCGTGAGCGCCACGATGAGCAACGTGACGAGGTACACGACGACAAACCCGGCTGCAGTCCACCACAGCGCGGCGCGCGAGAACGGACCGGGCCGCCCGCCCAGCCCCGCGAGGTCGTAACCGCACGCGGCGCAACGCTGGTCGGCCGGTGAGACCGGTTGGTCGCACAGCGGACACGTGGCGTGTGCGGGTGGTTGCTCGAACTCGCTCGATGCGGTCATGGGCCGCTTCGCTCCGGATGCGACGTGGGGATCACGAGGCGCGGCGGGCGGCGGCGTCAACCGCGTTGCGCATCAGCATCGCAATCGTCGTGGGCCCCACGCCCCCGAGACGCGGCGTGATCCACCCGGCGACTTCGCCGACGGCCTCGTCGACATCGGGGATGAGCTTCTTGTCAGGACCCCAGGTGATACCGCCGCTCACCACGGCGGCGCCCGGCTTGACCATGTCGACGGTGATGATCGCCGGGCTGCCCGCCGCCGCCACGAGGATGTCGGCCTGGCGCGTATAGGCCGCGAGGTCGGCGACGCCGGTGTGCACGACGGTCACGGCCGCGTTGGCGTTGGGCCGCTTCAAGCTCAGCAGGTTGGCCAGGGGGCGGCCGATCGTGAGGCCCCGTCCCACGATCACCACGTGGCGCCCTTCGATCGGCACGCCTGCGTGCACGAGGAGTGCCTGGATGCCTGCGGGCGTGCACGGAATCGGGGCGTCGACACCCATCATCAGCCGCCCGAGGTTGATCGGGTGGAGTCCGTCGGCATCCTTGTCGGGGTCGACCGCTCGGAGCGTGGCTTCCTCGTCGCACTGGGGTGGAAGCGGAAGTTGCACGATGAACCCGTCGATCGACGGGTTGGCGTTGAACGTGGCGATCGCGTCGAACACCTCGGCTTGCGTGGCCTGCGCCGGCAGCTCCTGATTGAACGACGCGATGCCCACCTCGGCGCAGTTGGCGTGCTTCCGGCGCACATACGACGCGTTGTTGGGATCATCGCCGACCAGGATCGTGCCGAGACCAGGCGTGACGCCCTGCGCGCCGAGGTCTTTCACTCGCGCGCGGAGCTCTTCTTTCATCGCCTCGAGGAATGCGTTGCCGTCGAGCAGCCTGGCCGTCATCAGTGGAGGAAGTGCCTTTCGCCCGTGAACACCATCGCGACGCCGAGCTCGTCGGCGCGGGTGATGTTCTCCTCGTCGCGCATCGCGCCGCCCGGTTGCACGATCACGGCCACACCGGCGCCGGCCGCGGCTTCGATGCCGTCGGGGAACGGGTAGAAGGCGTCGCTCGCGCACGCGCCGCCTCGGGCGCGGCCGGCCGCCTTCTTCGCCGCGATCTCGCCCGCCTCGACGCGGTTCTGCTGGCCGGCGCCGATCCCGACCGCCTGACGGTCTTTCACCAGGACGATCGAATTCGACTTCACGTGTCCGCAGATGCGCCACGCGAGCTCCGCGTCGCGCCACTCCTCGTCGGTGGGCGCCCGTTTGGTGACGACTTTCCAGCTGCTGCGGTCCGCGGCGAAATGGTGCGGCTCCTGAACGAGGAAGCTGCCCGAGATCTGCCGGACGTCGATCGTGGGCGGCTCGGGTGGCGGCGCGCGCAACACGCGGGTGTTCTTGCGCTTCTTCGCCAGCGCGTCGATCGTGATCGCGTCATACGACGGCGCGATGACGACATCAGCCTGCGGACCGGCGACCATGGCTGCCGCCGTTGCCTCGTCGAGTGTACGGTTCAACGCGACGATGCCGCCGAACGCGGAGCGCTCGTCGCACTCGAGCGCCAGGCGGTACGCCGTCGTGAGGTCATCGGCGACCGCGACGCCGCAGGGATTCGCGTGTTTGATGATTGCGCACGCGGGCTCGTCTCCGAGGTCGTGCACCAGTTGCCACGCCGCCTCGGTGTCGTAGAGGTTCAGGTACGAGAGCGCGAGCCCGCCGTGCTGCTCGACGCCGTCCCACCAGCTGGTGGTGCCGATCGCGCGATAGCGAGCCGCCTGCTGGTGCGGGTTCTCGCCGTAGCGCAGCGTCTCGTGGGTGCGTTGGAGCGGCAGTACGAGGTAGCGCGGCAGTTTTTCGTCGCGCTGGAGCCACCGCACGATCGCGGCATCGAACGCCGCAGTTGCGGCGAACGCGTCGAGCGCCAGCGCGCGGCGCGTGTCAGGGCCGAGCGTCGCGTCGTTCCCGCGCAATTCCTCGAGCACACGCTCGTACTGCGCCGGGCTGGTGACGACGCCGACCCACGCGTGGTTCTTCGCCGCGGCGCGCACCATCGTGGGGCCGCCGACGTCGATCGTCTCGATGTCGGGCCGGTCGAGAAACGGATAGAGATTGACGACGACGAGCTCGAACGGCTCGATACCGTGCGCGTCGAGATCGGCGCGGTGTTGTTCCTTGCCGAGGTCGGCGAGGATGCCGCCGTGCACGATCGGGTGCAACGTCTTGACCCGCCCGTCGAGCATCTCCGGTGCGCCGGTGAGATCTTCCACGCGCGTCACTGGAATCGCGGCGTCGGCGAGCGCGGTCGCGGTGCCGCCCGACGAGACAAGCTCCACGCCCAGTTCTTGCAAGCCGCGCGCGAACTCAACCAGCCCGCTCTTGTCGTAGACGGAGAGCAGCGCCCGACGGACGCGCGTCGGGCTCACTTCGCGTCTCCTTGCGTGGCGAGCTCGCGCAACACGCGCGGGTAGAGGCGACGTTCCACTTCTTTGATCCGTTCGTGCAACGTCTCGACCGTGTCGTCGGGCAGCACCGGCACTTCCTCCCGCGCCAGGATCGGACCGTCATCGACCTCGAGCGTGGCGATGTGCACGGTGCAGCCGGTCACCTTGACGCCCGCCGCCATGGTGTCTCGCACCGCGTGCCAGCCCTTGAACGCAGGCAGCAGCGCAGGATGGGTATTGACGATTGTTCCCGGGAACGCATCGTGAATGGGTTTCTCCAGGATCGTGCCGAACCCCGCCATCGCGACGAGATCGATCTGGTGCCGCTCGAGCGTGTCCACTACCCGGTGCGTGTAGGCGACGCGGTCGAAGTCGTCGCCATAGCTGTCGCGCTCGACGATCTCGACCGGTACACCGGCGGCTCGGGCGATCTCGGTCGCGCCGCAGGGTCGGTCGACCACCACGAGCGCCACCGGCAACCGGGACCCGAGGATCGCTTCCAAGATGGTCCCGCCTCCCGACGCGAGCATCGCGATCCGCCGCACGGGGCTCAACCTAGCCGAGGCAATTTGCGGCGGTCCCACGTATACCTTTGCGCCGCATTGCGCCATGATCCTTGCAATTGAAAGGCGTCCGTGCTCAGCTTCGTGCTGTGCCCTGCGCGGGCACCTTGCCTGCGACGGAGGTTTCATTTCAGTGGACAAGATCAATGAACTCAGCTTGGGCCAGAAGATCATCGGTGGCGCCGGGATCCTCTTGTTGATCGACTCATTCCTGCCCTGGTTCAAGAAGGACTACGGGGCCGGTTCGTTCGCCGGGACGTACACCAAGAACGGTTGGGGATCATTCGTCAGCCTTCTCGCGATCCTGATCGCCATTGCGCTCGTGGCGTTCGTCTTGGTGCGAGCCTTGGCCGACGTCAACTTGCCCGACAAGCTCGGCAACATGGGCTGGGGCCAGGTACAGCTGATCGCTGCGGCTGTTTCCCTCGCGCTCATCGTCCTGCAGCTGCTCATCGGCAAGAAGGTCAGCATCGTCACCCTCGACCGCGCCTACGGCATCTACGTCGGCCTCGTCCTGGCCGCTGCGATGACCTACGGCGCGTTCTTGACGTCGAAGGATCCGGCCGGCACGCGTGGTCCCGCGGGCCCCGGGCCTGGCGGTCCGCCGCCCGGTCCGCCTGCCGGTGGTCCGCCGCCGACCGTCTGATCCATCGGTCGGTCGTACGCACGACGGCCCCGCCTTCGGGCGCGGCCGTTCGCGTGCGGCGTGGCCCGCTCAGGTTGCGAGGATGTTGCCCAGCCAGACGAGGCCGGCGACGCCCAGCCCGCCGATTGTCAGATAGCCGAGCACGATCCCGGCGATCGCCATGCCTCGGCCTGTCTTCCAGCCGTTCGACGCTTTGATCTGGTCGAGCGCGGCGTAACCCAACCCGACGGCTGCCGGCGCGGTCACGATGAAGCAGAACAGGAGGCCGGTGATAAGCGACGCGATCGCGAGCCCGCTGACGCTCGGACGGCGCACGGCGTAGCCACCCGGCGTGCCCCACCCGGGCGCAGCAGGCTGCGACGAGGGCGGGTATCCGGCCGGTGGGTATGTCACCCGGCGAGATTACCGACAACCTCGACCATGAGGGTGCCGATCTCCGTGGGGTTCTGGGCGACGCGGCAGCCGGCAGCCTCGAGCGCGGCGATCTTCGCCGCGGCAGTGCCTTTCGAGCCGGAGATGATCGCGCCGGCGTGGCCCATCTTCTTGCCGGCGGGCGCGGTAACGCCGGCGATGTACGACACCACCGGCTTGCTCATCTTGCTGGCAATGAACTCGGCCGCTTCCTCTTCCGCCGAGCCGCCGATCTCGCCGATCATGATCACGGCGCGCGTGTCGTCGTCGTCCTCGAAGCGGCCCAAGCAGTCGATAAAGCTCGTGCCGGGCACCGGGTCACCGCCGATACCCACACACGTCGTCTGGCCGAGACCGTGCTGGGTCATCTCGTACAGCGCCTGGTACGTGAGCGTGCCGGAACGGCTCACGATGCCGACCGGTCCGTCGGGCAACGCGATCTCGCCCGGCGTGATGCCGATGTTGCACTTGCCGGGGCTGATGATGCCGGGACAGTTGGGACCGAGCAGCTGCACGTCGGGAAACTTGGCCCGCAGCCGGTTGTAGAAACGCGCCTCGTCCTGCGCGGGCACACCCTCGGTGATCACCACGACGAGCTCCATGCCCGCTTCGGCTGCTTCGATCACCGCGCCCTCCACACCAGGCGCGGGAATGAAGATGCACGACGCGTTGGCGCCGGTCGCGGCTTTGGCGTCGGCAACAGTCGCGAAGATGGGAACGCCTTCGACGTCGGTGCCGGCCTTCTTCGGGTTGGTGCCCGCGACGACCTGGGTGCCGTAGACCTTGTTGCGCAGCCCGTGGAAACGCCCCTGACTGCCGGTCAGTCCCTGGTAGACGACTTTGGTGGTCTCGTCGATGAAGATGCTCATCGGGTCGCCAGCTCCACTGCTGTGCGGGCGGCGCCGAGCATCGTCGGCGAAGCGATCAACATGTCGGACTCGTGACTCGACAAGATCTCGCGGCCCTCGGCCGCGTTGGTGCCGTCGAGACGCACGACGATCGGCGAACGCAGATCGACCCGCCTGAGTGCCTCGACGATCCCGTTGGCGACCTCGTCACACTTTGTGATGCCGCCGAAGATGTTGATGAAGATCGAGCGCACGTTGGCGTCGTGGTTGATGAGCTCGACCGCGTTCGCGAGCAGGTCGGCGCCCGCGCCGCCGCCGACATCCAGGAAGTTCGCCGCGGTGCCGCCGACCTGGTTCACGACGTCGAGGGTGCTCATCACGAGGCCGGCGCCGTTGCCGATGATCCCGACCGTGCCATCGAGGCCGATGTAGTTGAGACCCTTGCTCTTCGCCTCCCGCTCCCGATCGTCGAGCACTTGCGTCTTCTCGTACTCGCTCCACTCGGGATGCCGGAACGACGCGTTGTCGTCGAGTGTCACCTTGGCGTCGAGCGCGTGCACGCGCCCATCGGGCGTGAGGATCAGCGGGTTGATCTCGACCAGGTCGCAGTCGCCCTCGACGTAACACGTGTAGAGCTTCATGAGGATGTCGACGGCGCCGTCGCGCGCTTCGGTCGCGAGCGACGCGGCATCGACCCAGCTGTGGCACTGCGCCTCGGTCAGCCCGGCGAACGGGTCAACATGCAGCCGCGCGATTGCTTCGGGTGCAGTCACCGCGACCTGCTCGATGTCGACGCCGCCTTGTGACGACAGCAGACCGAGATGCAGCTTCGCAGCCCGGTCGAGCGTGAACGACGCGTAGTACTCGTCGGCGATGTCGCTGGCCTGCTCGATCCAGACGGTGTGGACGAGGTGGCCCTTGATGTCCATCTCGAGGATGTTGCTCGCGTGGCGGCGAACCTCCGTGGCGTCCGCGGCGAGCTTGATGCCGCCGGCCTTGCCCCGACCACCGACTTGCACCTGGGCCTTGACCACGACCGGGAAGCCGATGCGTTCCGCCGCTTCGACCGCGCCGTCGACCGTGGTGACCGCTTCGCCGGGTGATACCGGGATGCCGAAACGCGCGAACAGTTGCTTGCCTTGATACTCGAAGAGATCCAACGATTACTCCCACTCGAAAAGATTGCGAACAATGGCGCGACCGGAATTCACCTCGTCAGGATGCGAGTTGTGCCTCCCGGGCGTCGAGCGTCTCCTCGAGCCAGCCGACGATCGTCTGCAACGATGTGCCCGGCGTGAACAGCGCCGAGACACCGACGTCACGCAACGCGACGACGTCGTCATCGGGGATGATGCCGCCGCCGAACACCACGACGTCACCCACGCCCTTCTCGCGCAGCAGTGCCAGCACTCGGCTGAACAGCGCCAAGTGCGCCCCCGAGAGCACCGAGAGCCCCACGGCATCGGCATCTTCTTGCAGCGTCGTCTCCGCCACCTGCTCGGGAGTCTGGAACAGGCCGGTGTAGATGACCTCGAAGCCGGCGTCGCGTAGTGCACGGGCGATCACCTTGGCGCCCCGGTCGTGGCCGTCGAGGCCCGGCTTGGCGATGACCACGCGATACCGCCGCTTCATGAGCACCCTCCGGGAGGCGACCGGCGCTGCCGACGTACCGCCGGACCTGCGCAAACGATACTTGCACGGCCTCGAGATCGCCCAAGCGGGCGTCCGCGGCCGACTGGACTGGACGGACCGACGACGGTTACACCCGGGCATGGCGTCGAAGCGCAACGACCTGCGGCTTCTGCTGATCACCGGCGCGGCCGTGATCGTCGCGGGGCTGCTCGTCGCCGCGGGGATCCTCGTCGCCACCAACAGCGGGAAGCCAAACGCGCGGAAGCCGCTCGCGCTCGGCGACGCCGGTACGTTGCAGCGCAGTACCGCCAAGGGCGGACCGGTCTACTTCGCGAACCCGTTCGGCGGTACCGGCTTCCTACTCGCGCTCGAGCGCGGCGAGTTGGTTGCGCTCGTGCCCGATCTCCCGGCCGAAGCCAAGTGTCGGGTGCGCTGGAAAGGCTCCATCAACAGCTTCGTCGACTGCCACGATCACAAAGTGAGCAGCACCCGGCTCGCTCGTTTCCACACCGACATTCCGAAGGCCGGCGATCAGCAGGGTGTAGTGCTGGTCGATCTCCGACATCGTGAGCAGCCACCTGCGGGCTGATCAGCGGTCCTCGATCGCGAACTCGTCGACGTCATCCCGCTGTGCCATCTCCGACAGCAACGGTTCGAGCCCAATACCCGCGGCAGTCTTCAACGTGACCACGACTTCCGTGTGGCCGTCTTCGGTGTCGATCCGCAAGCCCCGGACAGCCAGGTCGCTCCGGTCGTGGAGCGCGGTGAGCAGGGGGCCCGGGGCCGCGCCCGCCGCCAGCGTGAACGTGACCACCTCCTGTTGGCGCGCGAACCGCTGCCGGATCAAACGCCGGAACCCGCGCAGCCCGATCAGGGCGGTCAGCACGGCGACGGTGACAGCGACCGCAGGCCAGTAGTAACCGAGACCGACTGCGAGCCCGATCGCGGCGGTTACCCAGATCGACGCGGCTGTGGTGAGGCCGCGCACGTTCGATCCGTACTTGAGAATCGCGCCGCCGCCGAGGAAGCCCACACCGACGACGACTTGTGACGCGACGCGCGTGACGTCGATCTGCACGTTGCTCGTCGTACGGATCGACTGGAACGGCGAGAACGCGTGCGTGGAGATCAGCCCGAACAGCGCCGCGCCGAGACAGATGAGGATGTGGGTGCGAAAGCCGGCCGGCTGGGCGTCAATCTCGCGGTCGATGCCCACGGCGGCGCCGAGCACCAACGCCAGGAGCACGCGCAGGACCATCTCGCCGTTGTCGAGGGCGAGAATGCGGTTGACGTGATCGACGGCCAGCACGTGCTGCATCGGGACTCCGGACACCTCGGAGGCTCCCTACCCCGCGCGCGCCGGCGTCACGCAGCCCAAGTTCTAGAGCTTCTGGAGGGGCGCCCAGGCGAGCAGCAGGCGCTTCTCGCCGGCCTCTCGAAAGCGGATCACCGCTTCGGTCTTGTCGCCGTTGCCGACGAGATCGAGGATCACACCCTCGCCGAACTTCTCGTGGGCGACGTCGTCGCCGACGCGCAGGCCGAGTTGCTCCGCGCCGCGGGCCCCGGTTGGCGCCGGCGCCGGACCGAGCCCGGGCTCCGATCCCCGCGCGGCGGCAGAGACCACCGCGTCGCGGTGCCCGCCGACGCCGCGGCGTGTGCGTTCTTCGCCGAGTGAATGCACCAGCTCTTCGGGAATCTCGGTGAGGAAGCGGCTCGGCGGGTAGTAGTCGGTCGCGCCGAAGAGTGTGCGGCTCCAGGCGTGGCAGAGATAGAGCCGCTCGCGCGCCCGGGTGATGCCCACGTAACAGAGCCGGCGTTCTTCCTCGAGCTCGTCGGGATCGCCGAGGCTCCGGAGGTGCGGGAAAATGCCGTCTTCGAGGCCGGTGAGGAACACGACGTCGAACTCGAGTCCTTTCGCCGCATGCAGCGTCATGAGCGTGACCGCGCTCTGCTCACCTTCGAGATCGTCGAGGTCGGTGACGAGCGACACCGCTTCCAGGAACGCCTGCACACGCGCCAGGCCGGTCGGGATGGGCGGCTCCCCCTCACCCGGCTCCGCGCCGACGCCGGCGATGCCCGGCAAACCGGTCAAGTCACCGGCGTCGAGCGCGGCGTCGAACTCGCGCGTGACGCCGATGAGCTCCTGCAGGTTCTCGATGCGCCCCTGAGACTCGATCGACCGCTCGGCTTCGAGCTCGGCGAGGTAACCGGTGCGATGGAGCACGCCTTCGACAATCGACACGACGCCGTGGTCGGCCTCGCCCTCGAGGCGGGTCATCATCTCGAGGAGGTCGCGGATGCCACCGAGCGCCTTGCCGGTGACACCAGCGGCCGCGGCCTCATGCATCGCGTCGCGGAACGTGAGCCCGGCGCCGTGCGCGTACGAGTCGATCTTCGCCACCGACGTATCGCCGACGCCGCGTTTCGGCGTATTGACGATTCGCTTCCAGCTCACTTCGTCGTCGGGGTTGACGAGGGCCCGAAGGTACGCGAGCGCGTCTTTGACTTCGCGCCGGTCGTAGAACTTCACCCCGCCGACGACCCGGTATGGAATCCCGGAACGCACGAGCGATTCCTCGATGACGCGGCTCTGCGCGTTGGTGCGGTAGAAGACGGCGAGGTCGCCGAAGCGATGCCCCTCCGTGTCGGTGAGCCGGTTGATCTCATGCGTGAGGAAGGTGGCCTCGTCGTGCTCGTCTTCGGCGTGATAGCGGGTGATCAGCTCGCCGCCGACCTGCTCCGTCCACAGGTGCTTCGGGCGCCGCGCGGCGTTGTTGGCGATCACCGCGTTGGCGGCGTCGAGAATCCGCTGGGTCGAGCGGTAGTTCTGCTCCAACACGATGACGGTCGCCTCGGGGAACGTCTCCTCGAACCGCAACAGGTTGCGGTAGTCGGCGCCCCGGAAGCGGTAGACGGACTGGTCGGCGTCGCCCACGACCATGACGTTGCGGTGCTCCTCGCTCAGGAGCTTGATCAGCTCCCACTGCGCAAGGTTGGTGTCTTGGAACTCGTCGACGAGCACGTGCCCGAATCGATGGCGCCATCGCGCCAGCGCGTCGGGGTGCTCCCGCAGCAGCTTGACCGCGAGCGTCAGCAGATCGTCGAAGTCGGCCGCCGACGCTTCGAGCAGGCGCCGTTGATACTCGACGTACACCTCCGCGATGCGCTTCTCGGGCGGCGTGAACGCGTTGGCAACTGCCTGCTCCGGTCCGATGAGCTCGTTCTTCATGGCCGAGATCGCGGCATGGATCCGGCGAGGCTGAAAGCGCTTCGGATCGAGGTTGAGGTCGCGGCGCACGTAGTCGACCAGGCGCACGGCATCGGACTGGTCGTAGATGGTGAACGACGACCGGTAGCCGAGGCGCGGAGCCTCGCGCCGCAGGATCCGCGCACACGCGGAGTGGAACGTGGAGACCCACATCTTGCGGGCGACCGGACCGACCAACGATGCGACGCGCTCTTTCATCTCGCCCGCCGCTTTGTTGGTGAACGTGATCGCGAGCAGGCCGAACGGCGAGACCTGCCGTTCGCCGACGAGGTACGCGACCCGGTGGGTGAGGACGCGCGTCTTGCCCGATCCGGCGCCGGCGATCACGAGCAGCGGGCCGTCGGGCGCTGTCGCGGCTTCCCGCTGCACCGGGTTGAGCCCGGCCAGGAAGTCGACTGCCGCTCGATGCGCGGCCGGTTGCGCGGGGGTGGACGCTGAGGGGTCGGGCGGCGACGAGTCGGCGGGTGAGCGCGCGGGTTCAGCGAGCGCGGGGTCGGTCATCAACACTCATCGTACCGGCGCGCTGTGACAACCCGTACGCGTGTTCGGTCGTCGTGGTCTGAGCGAGCGCGGAGTCGGGCTCAGCCGTCGAGCGAACCTTCAGCCGACGGCTCGAGCGCGAGCTCGGCGGTGCCGTCGCTCGCGCCGACATCCCGCCACGCACGCAACAGCCGCGTGCGGTCCTCGTTGAGCGCGACGGTGAACGCGCCGCTCTCCTGATCGACCTCGAGCCCGAAGTACGGCTCCCAATCGCTCTCGAGCGACGGGGATGACGGGTCAGCACCGCGCGGCACTCGACGGAAGCGCATGCGCTCCGTGTCGAACATCCAGACGCTGTGCGTCGACTCGATCCGTTCCATCACGCTCCGGCCCGATCAGGTCCTCAGCCGGGCCCCTTGGGACCTCGAAGCTGGGAGACGGCAAAGGGTAGTCGTCGCATGGCTGCTGTGCCGCAGCCCAACGGTAAGACGCCCGAGGGGGGCTATCGGTTGCCGTATGGCGTAATTGCGGCGCCCAGGGAGGTGGCGTCACACTTCGAGCATCAAGGTGACGGGGCCGTCATTGACCAGCGCGACCTGCATTTCGGTCTGGAAGATCCCGCGGGCGACCTTCGCGCCGAGGGCTTCGAGCTCGGTTGCGAGCACGCCGATCAGGCGGTCGGCTTGCTCCGGCGGCGCCGCTGCGTACCACGACGGTCGCCGCCCGCGCGTCGTGGCGCCGTAGAGGGTGAACTGACTCACCACCAACACTTCCCCACCGCGCTCGCCGACCGGCACGTTCATCTTCCCGCGGTCATCGTCGAACACTCGCAGGTTCCAGATCTTGGCCGCGAGGTTGAACGCGGTCGCGTCGCCGTCGTCGTGGGTCACGCCAACCAGTACGCAGAGCCCCGCGCCGATCTCGCCGACCACCTTGTCGTCGACCGAAACGCGCGCCTCGGTGACCCGCTGCACCAGCGCTCGCACCTTGCCACCCCCTGCAGGCTCGCGACCGATCAGCTCGCGATCTGTTGCTCCATCTCGGGTGTGTAGCTTCCCGAACGGGCCGCGCTGTTCAAACGGGCCCGGTGCAAGAAGGCCCGCCGGCCGGCATCGAGATTGCTCGGCTCGCCCTTCCAGGCCTTGAGCGCGGGCGCCTGCAACGCGCGACCGTACGAGAAGCTGACCTGCCACGGGTGCGGACCGCGTTGATTGATCGCGTTGAGGTGCGCGGTGGCGATCTCGTCGCTCTGCCCACCGGAGAGGAACACGATTCCCGGCACCGCCGCGGGCACGACGATCTTGAAGCAGCGCAGCGTCGCGTCGGCGACTTCGTCGACGCTCGCCTGCGTCGAAGCGTCGCTGCCGGAGAGCACCATGTTGGGCTTGAGCAGCATGCCCTCGAGCTCGACCCGTTGGTCAAAGAGGTCGTCGAAGACGTGGTGCAACGTGTCGCAGGTGACCTGATAGCAGCGCTCGATCGTGTGATCGCCGTCCATGAACACTTCGGGCTCCACGATCGGGACGATGCCCTCCTCCTGGCACAACGCCGCGTAGCGCGCCAGCGCGTGGGCGTTGACGTCGAGGCAGTAGCGCGTCGGGATCCCGTCGCCGATGTTGATCACCGCCCGCCACTTGGCGAACCGGGCGCCGAGGCCCCGGTACTCGACGAGGCGCTCACGCAGACCGTCGAGACCTTCGGTGACGGTCTCGCCCGGCGATTTCGCGAGCGGCTTCGCGCCGAGATCGACTTTGATCCCGGGGATGATGCCCTCACGCTCGAGGAGCTGCACGAGCGGAGTGCCGTCGGCCGCGTCCTGGCGAATGGTCTCGTCGTACAGGATCACGCCGCTGATGTAGTCGCCCGCGCCCTCGGCGGTGAACAGCATCTCGCGGTAGTTGCGGCGGTGCTCCTCGGTGGAGTCCACGTTGATGACGTCGAAACGCTTCTTGATCGTGCCGCTGCTCTCGTCGGCCGCCAGGATGCCTTTGCCCGGCGCCACCAGCGCCCGCGCGGTCTGCTCCAGATCGTCCATGTCGGCTCCTACTCCCCCTCGATCATCTGCGGCCGAGTCTCGCGCGATCAGCGGCTCACTCCCGCTCGATCATGCGCAGGGGCTCACTCCCACTCGATCGTGCCCGGCGGCTTGCTGGTGACGTCGTAGGCGACCCGGTTGACCCCGGGCACCTCGTTGATCACCCGGGAGGCGATCCGCTCGAGCACGTCGTAGGGCAGGCGGACCCAGTCGGCAGTCATCGCGTCGTCGCTCGAGACCGCCCGGATCACGATCGGGTACTCGTAGGTGCGGTCGTCGCCCATCACGCCCACCGTGCGCACCGCAGGCAACACCGCGAAGCTCTGCCAGATCTCCCGGTAGAGCCCGGCCCGCTTGATCTCCTCGATGACGATCGCGTCGGCCCGTCGGAGCGTGTCGAGTCGTTCGGGCGTAATCGTGCCGATGATGCGCACCGCGAGACCGGGGCCGGGGAACGGCTGGCGCCAGACGATCTCCTCGGGGAGCCCGAGCTCCTCGCCGATGGCACGCACCTCGTCCTTGAACAGGTGCCGCAGCGGCTCCACGAGCTCGAGATCCATGTCGGCGGGAAGGCCACCGACGTTGTGGTGCGACTTGATGATGGCGTTGTCGCTGCCGCCCGACTCGACGATGTCGGGGTACAGCGTGCCCTGCACCAAGAAGCGCGCGTCTTCGAGGTCGCGCGCCACCTCCTCGAACACCCGGATGAACGTCTCGCCGATGATCTTGCGCTTGCGTTCGGGTTCGAGAATGTCATTGAGTGCGTCGAGAAAACGGTCGGCCGCCTTGACGTGCACCAGGTCGACGTGGAACTGGCGCAGGAATGTCTCTTCCACCTGTTCGGCTTCGCCGAGTCGCAACAAGCCGGTGTCGACGAACACGCACGTGAGCTGGTCGCCGATCGCCTTGTGCACGAGCGCGGCCGCGACGGCGGAGTCGACACCGCCCGACAGCCCGCAGATCACTCGCTCGTCGCGCACTTGCGCGCGGATCTCGTCGACCGCCTGCTCGATGATCGAACTGTGCGTCCACGACGGCCGGCAACCGCACACCTGGAACAGGAACCGCTTGAGCATGTCCTGACCGTGCGCGGTGTGGGCGACCTCGGGGTGGAACTGCACGCCGTAGATCGCGCGGTCACGGTCTTCGAGCGCGGCGACGGGCGCGGCTGCGCTCGACGCGGTGATGACGAAGCCGGGTGGCGCGGCGACGATCGCGTCGCCGTGGCTCATCCACACGTCTTGTTGCGCGGCGAGATCGGCGAACAGGGGTGAGCCGGCGCGCGGTTCGAGCTTGAGCGCGGTGCGTCCATATTCGCCGCCGCCCGTCTCGCGCACCTCGCCGCCGAGCTGCTGTGCCACGAGCTGCGAGCCGTAACAGATCCCGAGGACGGGAACGCCGGCCTCATAGATGGCGGGATCGATCGACGGGGCGCCGGGGACATGCACGGATGCGGGACCGCCCGAGAAGATGATGCCGGCCGGACGCTTCGCGAGCATTTCTTCGATCGGCATCGACCGCGACACGATCTCGGAGTACACGTGGGCCTCGCGCACCCGCCGCGCGATCAGCTGCGCGTATTGCGCACCGAAGTCGACGACGAGCACGGTGTCATGCTGCGTTTGTGCACCAGCGGACGTCATAGGAACCACTTCTGCACAAACGGTAGGGGTTGACGCAACTCGCTAGCGCCCCATGCCGATGCCTTGTGAACGCTGGAGCGATTTGCCTTCGGTGAGCAGCGACGGCGCCACCATCACTTCGGCCTTTTGGAATTCCTTCACCGTCTCGTAGCCGGTGGTGGCCATCGACGTGCGCAACGCGCCGAACAGGTTGAGCGAGCCGTCGTTTTCGTGGGCCGGGCCGATGAGGATCTCCTCCAGCGACGCCTTGCGACCCGCGTCGACGCGCGCGCCGCGCGGCAGCGTGGGATGGAACGTGGCCATGCCCCAGTGAAAGCCGCGTCCCGGCGCCTCGTATGCGCTCGCGAGCGGCGAGCCGATCATCACTGCGTCGGCACCGCACGCGATCGCCTTGGCCACATCGCCACCCGTGCGCATGCCACCGTCGGCAATCACGTGTACGTACACGCCGGTCTCGTCGAGATGCCGGATCCGTGCGCCGGCCGCGTCCGCGATGGCAGTTGCCTGGGGCACGCCGATCCCGAGCACGCCGCGGCTCGTGCACGCGTGACCCGGACCGACGCCGACGAGGATGCCGACCGCGCCGGTGCGCATGAGATGCAGAGCCGTGGAGTACGACGCGCAGCCACCGACAATGATCGGCACGTCGAACTCGCGGATGAACTTCTTCAAGTTGAGCGGCTCGACGGTTTTCGACACGTGCTCGGCCGACACGACCGTGCCTTGGATCACCAGCACGTCGAGCTCCGCTTCGAGCACGAGCTTCGAGTAGCGCTCGACCCGCTGCGGCGTGAGCGACGCACACGCGGTGACGCCGGCCTCCTTGATCTCCCGGATGCGCTTGCCGATCAGTTCTTCGTTGATCGGCTCGGCGTAGATCTCCTGCATCCGGCGCGTTGCCTTCTCGACCGACAGCTCGGCGATCTCCTCGAACAGCACATCGGGGTCCTCGTAACGCGTCCAGAGCCCTTCGAGATTGAGACACGCGAGGCCCCCGAGCTCACCGGTCTCGATCGCCACCCGGGGTGACACGACACCGTCCATCGCCGAGGCGATCAGGGGCAGCTCGAAATGGAACGCGTCGAGGTCCCAGGAGATGTCGACGTCCTCGGGATCTCGGGTGCGGCGGCTGGGCACGATCGCGATCTCGTCGAACCCGTAGGCACGCCGGCCCGACTTGCCGATCCCGATCTCGATCTCCACACCGGTCTCCCGTCGTTGCGCCGAAGAGTCGAGGATACCGCCCGCATGGCGCTCGCCGGGGAGCGCCGAGGGTGCTTCAGAGGTCCGCGGTCAGATGCGTGAGGAGCGCGGTGAGGATTCGGGCGGTCGCGCCCCAGATCGTCTCGCCCGGCAGCTCATAGAAGTAGATCGAGCGTTCGGCGCCGAACAGGTCCCAACGCTCCTCCCGGTACGCGTCGTCGTCGAGAAGGTCGGCGAGCACAACATCGAAGACGCTGACGACCTCCCGAGGGTCGGCGGTCAGCGCCGGCCGGTCTCGAAGCGCGCCGACGAACGGCGTGATGTGAAAGCGGGACGCCACCGTCGCGAAGGAGTCGAGCTGGGCGATCACCTCGACGTGCTCGCGCCGAAGCCCGACCTCTTCCTCGGCTTCCCGCAGGGCGGTATCACGCAGCGACGTATCGACCGCAGGCTCGAACTTGCCGCCGGGGAACGCGATCTCGCCTCGGTGTGACGGCATGGTCTCGGGCCGTTTCGTCAGGATGACCCGCGCCTCACCGTCGGCCTCGAACAGCGGCACCAGCACCGCGGCACCGCGGCTGCCCGGCGCCACCAGCTCGGGCGGCTGCGGCGGCGGCAGCGTCTCGAGGCGCGCCCGCACCGAAGCCAGCGAGAGCTGACGGCTCGCCGCGGCGAGCCCGGACCATGGCGGTGCACCACCGGCCTGCGCTCCCACAGGACGCGGGATGCGCTGCTCTCCGCCCCGGCCGGTCACCGGCGGCTCGGTCATCCGACCGAGCGTACCGACGCGTGTCGTGCCGGACGCGCCGGACGCGCCGGACGCGCCGAAGCGGCGCCCATCGATTGCCGCTTCGAGTCGATTTTGTGGTGGTGGTGGACTACTTCTTCTTTTTCTTGTCACCGACGACTCTGGCGAGCACGTCACGGCTGGTGAGGATCAACAGGTCTTCGCCGTCGACCGTGATCTCGGTGCCGCCGTACTTCGAGTACACGATGGTGTCGCCGACGGCAACATCGACAGGGATCAGCTCACCGGTCTGGTCGGAGCGACGGCCCGGGCCGGCGGCCAGCACCTCGCCCTGCTGGGGCTTCTCTTTGGCCGTGTCGGGGATGACCAGGCCGCTCACGGTCGTCTCTTCGGCCTCCGCGGCACGAACGACGATCCGGTCTTCCAGCGGCTGCAGATTCATGGATAGGCCTCCTGGGCGGGCGGGTGGGGCGGGAGCCGCTCGTGTGTCGAAACGGGTGTCACGCTGGGACTCGAACGGTTAGCACTCGCAGGTGTGGAGTGCCAGCCCAAGGTATCAGCCGCCTCCCGACCCGGCAAGCCCGGCCGTGGGGGCGTTCGATGGGGTCCTCAGACGCTGGGCAAGCGCAGATCGGGGGTCGCGCCGGCCGAGAGCGGCGACGGCCCGTCGGCACGGAACCGCCACCACGCGGTCGCCGCGATCATCGCCCCGTTGTCGGTACACAACGACAGCGGCGGCACGAAGGCGCGCCGGCCGCCGGCGTCGGCCGCGTCGAGGACGCGCTCGCGCAGCCGCGAGTTCGCGGCCACGCCACCTCCGAGCACAAGGGTGCGCGCGCCGGCCTCGTCCGCCGCGGCAACGAGTTTCTCGACCAGCACGTCGACGACCGCTTCCTGAAACGACGCGGCCACATCGCGCACTTCCGCGTCGGGGTGGCGCCGCACATGGTTCACGACCGCGGTCTTCAGCCCCGAGAACGAGAAGTCGAAGCTGTCGTCGAGCATCGGGCGCGGGAACCGGATCGCTTCGGCGTCGCCCGTCGCCGCGAGCCGGTCGATCGCAGGACCGCCGGGATAGCCGAGCCCGAGATAGCGCGCGACCTTGTCGAACGCCTCCCCCGCGGCGTCGTCGACCGTCTGGCCGAGCACTCGGTAGCGCCCGTGGCCCTCCATGATCACCAGCATCGTGTGGCCGCCGGACACGATCAGCACGGCCAGCGGCGGTTCGAGGTCGGGCTCCTCGAGCCACGCGGCGTAGAGGTGCGCCTCGAGATGGTTGACCTCGACGTAGGGCAGCCCGGTGCTCAGCGCAATCGCCTTGGCCGCGCTCACACCGACGAGCAGCGCGCCCGCAAGCCCCGGGCCGTGGCACGCGGCCACCGCGTCGAGGTCACCGAGCTCGACGCCTGCTTCCACGAGCGCCTCGGCAATCACCGGGTTGATGAGCTCGACGTGCGCCCGACTCGCGATCTCGGGCACGACGCCGCCGTACGGAGCGTGCAGGTCGATCTGGCTCGACACCACCGAGGAACGCAGATGCCGGCCGTCCTCCACCACCGCGGCGGCCGTCTCGTCGCATGACGTCTCGATGCCGAGGATCTTCACCAGCGCTTGGGCTCTTCGTAGTGCGTGTGACCGCGGAGCTGGCGCTCGAGCCCGTCGAGCAGCTCGCCGTACGCCGGCGTGCCGATCTCGCGTGACCACATCACGAGCGCGTCCTCGCTGGTCTCGGCGTAGTAGTTCTTGCGGATCCCCACGGGCGCGAAGCCGAACTTGCGGTACATGTCCTGGGCGGCCTTGTTGGACAGGCGCACTTCCAAGGTGAGGTTCTCGGCGTCACGGGCCCGGACCTCACGGGCGAGCCCGAGCATCAGCCGGGTGCCGACCTGCTGTCGGTGCCACTTCGGATCGACGGCGATCGTGGTGACGTGGCCGTCTTCCATCGTCATCATCAGTCCCGCGTACCCCACGACCTCGCGACCGATACGCGCGACGAAGTATGCCCGTGTCGAACGCAACGCGAGCTCGCTCATGAACAGCGACATGCTCCACGGCTGGGGGTAGACCTGCGCCTCGATTCGCAGCACCGATCGCACGTGACGGCGCCGCATCGGGACCACGTCGACCATCAGCGGTTGGGGCACTCGTTCCGCAGCCATTGGTACGTGTTACCGCGATCGCCGGGTCATGACACCTGCCGGTTCCATTCGATCTCTGCGTCGCTCTTGCGGAGATAGAGCGGGTGGATGTCCCATGGCGCCGCGAACTCCTCCCGCTCCATGCGCGCAGTCGCGAGCTCCACAAGGGCGGCTGCGCTGGGCGACGCGAACGCAGTGCCGGCCAACTCGGCGCGTTCGAGCTTTTCGAACTCGTGACGGTAACGCAGCGCGCCATCACCGGCGAGCAACGTCTCCGCGCCCTCGGCCTCGAGCTCGACCACCAAGTCGCCGGGCGCACCGACCTCGTATTCGGACGCGCGTTGCACGCCGCCGGGAACGGTCCAATACCGAGCGTGGAACACTTCGTGGCGCCGCGCGTCAAGGATCGCGACGACGAGCCGGCGCGTGTGCCGAAGTGGGTACGCGACGAGATCCAAGCTCGGAATCCCGACGATCGGGATGCGCAGCGCCTGGGCCATCACCTTCGCGGTGGTGACACCGACCCGCAGCCCGGTGAAGAGCCCGGGACCGATGCCGACGGCAATGGCCGAGAGCTGACGCATCTCGATGTCGAGCTCCGCGCACAGGTAGGCGATGGCCGGCGCGAGCCGTTCGGTGTGGCGTTGGCGGCCCGAGAGCTGCACGTCGCCGATCACGTCGCCGTCGGAGCCGACCGCGACGCTGACTCGAGCCGTGGAGGTGTCGAGCGCGAGCAACAGCATCGACTACGCACCCCCCACGCGCGCCGTGGCTTGCAGTGCGGCAGCGAGCGCGTCGGCGCGGTCGGCCCAGCGTGCGCCGATCGGGAGCGCGGTGATGCGGCGGGAGTCGTCACGCTCGCCCAGTTCGAGCCGGATGATGAGCCGTTCCGCGGGAAGCACAAACGCGATCACATCGCCCCACTCGACGAGCGTCACCCGGTCGTCGGCGATGATCTCGTCGATGCCGAGGTCCTCGACCTCTTGAATCGTGTCGAGCCGGTAGACGTCGACGTGCACGAGCGGCATGCGGCCGCGGTACTCACGCACGATCGTGAACGTCGGGCTCACCACGGTGTCGGTGACGCCCAGTGCGCGTGCGACACCCTTCGCGAACACCGTCTTGCCTGCGCCGAGGCCGCCCTCGAGCACGACCAGGTCGCCGGCTCGGAGCACCGCGCCCACGCGCGCTGCGATCTCGAGCGTCTCGAGCGCAGACTCAGTGACTGCGCGCAGCTCGTTCATTGCGACTCAGCCCCCGCCGCGAGCGCGCGCTTCATGATCACGAAGTCGGCGCGCGCTTGGGCCAATGCCTGCCCGCCGTTGCGTAACACGGCGGACGGGTGCAGCGCGGGAATGAGGACCGCGCCGTCTCGGAACGGGAACTCTCGCCCCCGCAGCTTCGTGATCCCCTCTTTCGTGTCGAGCAGCAGCTTGGTGGCGAAGTTGCCGAGCGTGACGACGACTTTCGGCGCGATGAAGCCAAGCTGCGCTTCGAGGAACGGGCTGCACTGCGCGATCTCGAACGGCAGCGGGTCACGGTTGCCGGGCGGCCGGCATTTGACGACGTTGGCGATGTAGACGTCGGCCCGGGTGAGCCCGATGCCCTCGATGAGCTGCGTGAGCAGCTGACCGGCCCGGCCGACGAACGGCTCCCCCTGCAGATCTTCCTGCTCGCCCGGCCCCTCACCCACGAACATCAAGTCGGCGTTCGGGTCACCGACGCCGAAGACGACCTGGGTACGACCCTCAGAAAGTGGGCAGCGCAGACAGCCGAGCGCTTCACGCTCGAGCTCGGCGAAGGATGCGAACGAACGGGGCTCGAGATCGACGGGCACGGCGGCTCCGAGTCGGCACGGATGCTGCTTGCTCAGCGGCATGGTACCGGTGACCTGCCTCGACGCGCCTGGGAACAGCGCCGCGATCACGGCACGAGCACGCTGCGGACCTCTCGCACGTGGTACGGCTGGGTGCTGCGCAAGAGCGCGGCGCCGATCGCCGTCGGTCGGGCCGTGACGCCGGGTCCGGTCATGACGACATCGGCTTCCCAGCGCGCCGTGATCACGAGGGTGCGGTCACCTTTGCGTTCGTAGGTCACATCGGTCTGAGGACGGGGCGCGGCCGCAGTCCTGGTGCCGTCGCCGGTGTCGAACGTCGCGCTCACGAGATGCGCGGTGCCGATGACTGTCCACTCGCCGATCGTGGCGCCGATCGAGACCGTCTCCGGCCCGTCGTACCAGAGGTGCGTGTCGAGGCCCGTGAGACCAGTTGCCGGGTCGGCGCCGAGCACCGGCCGTGGGATCTGCTTCAGCGCGACCGCCCAGATGTCGGCGATCGTCGGTACCGGCGGCAACGCCGGCAGCGTTGCCTGCGTGGTCTGGGCCGGCAGGCACACGATGTCCCACGTGACGAGGTTGCCCGCCAGGTCATAGGTGTTGCGGACCCAAGGCAAGCCCCCGAACGGATCGCCGGGGATCGCACACAACCCGCCCACGCCCTGGTTGCCGACCGCGGTCGCCCGCACCCACTGGTAGCGATACGGCGACACCGTCGCCGCGTTCCCCGCGCCGGGCTTGCCGTCGTGGCCCTCGGCGCCCGCCAGTCCGATGCCAACGGTGACACCGCCATCGTCGCTCACGCTCCCGCCGCCGACGGCCGGATCTGTTCCGTCCGCGTGTGCGACACCGAACGGCATCGCGAGGACGCCGATCGTGAGCGCCACCAGGAGCTTGGCCTTCACAACTGCACTGTCGGATCGTCCACGACAAGATGCACGGCGTATGTCCGCCACCGTCCGTCGTTGTCGGGCTGCAACACGATGTCGTACGACAACGGCGTGCCGTGGGGCAGAAGCGGGCCGAACTGCACACCGGCCGCGTCGACGATCTTGTCGTTGTCCCGGTTGTCCACGACCCGCAGCGAGACGGCCTGGGGCTGCACCGCGCGGACGTCGACCGAGATGAGCCGGTAGTTGTCATCGGCCCACCGGTGGTTGGTGTCGATTAGCTTGTGCGCGTCGGCGACCTTGGCGTCGTGGACGGCGGTGCCCGGTACGTAGATCGCGTCGAGGGTGGCGGTGTCGGGATTCTCGCCCCACCACCGCCACTGGGCTGTGAGCGACTTGAAGATCGCGACGTAGTCCGTTCCAGTGTTCTCCAACCTGGGGCGCGGGGTGCCGTGCAGCGATCCGCCGGGAATGGGCTTGCTCAAGTCGATGCGCACGACCTTGGGCGCGGTCGTCGTCGTGCTCGACGAGACTGGGGGTCGCCCATTCGGAGTGCTTCGCCGCGCGCTCCCCGAACCGCCGCCGCTGCAGCCCGCCGCGAGCGCCGCACCGCACGCGCTGAGTACGACAAGTTGTGTGAAGCGGCGCATAGTGGCGAGGCTACCCGACTGTCCCTTTCGCCGCTAACGCGGGAAAGATCCAGAAACTTGCCGGGTCACCGGCCAGCCGCGGAGGCCGGGACCGACGGCAGCGCGCCGACCTCGCGGGCGAAATCGATGAGCAGCCGGTTGAGCTCGTCGGCCCGCTCGAGCATCAGCATGTGGCCTCCGCCCTTGAACAGCTCGAGGCGGGCACCGGGGATCAGCTCGGCGATGCGCCGCGATTCCGGCGCCGGCGTGATGAGGTCCGCGGTGCCACAGATCACCAGCGTCGGGATCCGGATGCTCGGGAGGCCGGCGGTGAGGTCGAGGCCGAACAGTGCCCTGGTCGCGATCCGGCGCGTCTCGCGGTCGCAATCGGCGATGAGCTGCCGGTTGAGCTCGACGTGGCTGAGCTGCGGATGGCGGCCGTGCCCGAAGCGCGCGAGCACCAGACCCAAGTTGGGAGTGGCCATCACGTCGGGAAGCGAGAACGCCTTGTCGGACAGTTGCTCGACCGCGCAACGCAGCTTTCGCGAACCGCTGAGGTGCGTCTTGGCGAGCGTCGACAGCAGCACGATGCCACGCACACGCGCCGCGGCGAGCTCGGGATGCCGGATTGCGAACGCCTGGACTCCGATCCCACCCATCGAATGCCCGACGAGCACCGTGTCGTGCAAGTCGAGCGCCTCGATGATCGAGCGCACGTCGTCGGCAAGATTGTCGATCGAGTGTCCGCTCGTGCCCGCGAGCGACGTGCCGTGGCCGCGGTGGTCGAAGCCGATCACTTGCAGGCCGGCTTCGGGCAACGCGTCGAACTGCGGCGTCCAGATACGGGTCGACAGCGTGACCCCGTGCGACAGCACGATCGGCGGTCCCTCACCGCGGCTGATGGTGTACAGGCTGCCGCCGTCGTGCGTGTCGATGCGACGGGCTTCGTCAAAGGTCGGCTCGAACGTGCGCCCTCCGTCGAGATCGGGGCGGTGGCGCAAGCGTGTCGCGGCGAGGCGCTGTGCGCCGTACAGGGCACCGACCGCGCCGCCGGCAACGCCCGCGAGCGTGAGCACCGTGCGGAGCTTCGGGTTTCTCACGGCACGTACCGTCTCGGCACGCGAGCACCGATCCCGCACACGATCTCGTAGCCGATCGTGCCGAGTCGCTCGGCCCACTCGTTCGCGGTGATCTCCTCGTCGCCCTGGCGGCCGATCAGCGCGACCTCGTCACCGATGTCGACCGGGTCGTCGCCGGTATCGACCATGAGCTGGTCCATCGTGACCGTGCCGGCGATCGGATACCGGCGACCGCGCAGCAGCACTTCGCCGCCTACCGACGCGAGATTGCGCGGCACACCATCGGCGTATCCGGCCGGCACCGTCGCGATCCATGCGTCGTGTGCGAGCTCGTAGCGCAGCCCGTAGGAGACGCGCGCCCCGGCGGGAAGCCGCTTGACGTGAGACACACGCGCCGTGAACGCGAGTGCAGGCTCGAGCGCGACCGATGACGAAAAGCCGGGCGCGGGCGCCACGCCGTAGATGGCGATGCCGGCGCGCACGAGGTCGTAGCGCGCCGGGGGAAACGCGAGCAACGCGGCCGAATTGGCGGCGTGCACCAACGGCGGGCGCAAACCGCGGGCGTCGAGCGTCGCCAGCAGCGCGTCGAATCGGGCCAGCTGCTCGACGGTGTGCGTGTCGTCAGGCTCGTCGGCCACCGCGAAATGGGTGCAGATCCCTTCGAGCTGGAGCTCGCCACGCTGACCGATCGCCTCGACCAGGCCGAGTGCCTCCTCGACGTGACACCCGACGCGATGCATCCCGGTATCGACCTTCAGATGGACGGGCAGCGCCGATTCGCGTCCGGCCGCGACCACTGCTTTCGCCAGCGCCTCGATACCGGCGGGTGTGTACACGACGGGCGTCAGCGCCGCGGCAATCACGGCCGCCGCGGCCACGGGTGGCGGCTCGGATAAGAGCAGGATCGGCGCGTCGATCCCGGCGTCGCGGAGCATCACGCCTTCTTCGACCAACGCGACGCCGAGCCAGGCCGCACCGGCGTCGAGCGCAGCGCGTGCAACGGGTACCGCGCCGTGCCCGTAGCCGTCGGCCTTCACGACCGCGAGGAGTGCGGCGGGCTCGGCCGCGGCGCGCAGCGCGGCGACGTTGGCCCGAACGGCGTCGAGATCGATCTCGCTCCACACCGGCCGGAATATCTCGGCCATCGGCCTAGGTGGTCTCAGCGAGGAAGCGGACGAGATCACCGCGCGACACGATGCCGACGAGCTTGCCGTCATCGCCCACGACCGGCACGTGGGTGACGTCACTCTCGTGCATGAGCGTCGCGAGCATTTCCAGCGAGTCGGTGGCCATCACCGACTTGAACTCGGTGGTCATCACCTCGGCGACCGTCGCGCCGACGGCTTTCGACAGCTCCTCTTTGAACTTGTGCATCGCGCTCGGCAGCACGATCTCGGCGTTGAGGAACGAGATGACCGTCGGTACGTGAAGCCTCGCCTCGGAGACGATGAGATCCTCGTCGCGCAGGAGGCCGACGAGCGTGCCGTCATCAGCGACGACCGGTGCGGCGCCGATGTGGCGCTCGGCCAGCGCGTCGGCCGCGGCCTCGACCGTCTGGTCGGGGCGGAGAGTGATGACATCACTCGTCATCACCGCGCTCACCTGGGTCGTCGCCGGCATCAGGTCTCCCTCAATTCGCCTCGGTCGATGGCCATAAGCGTACGGGGAATCGCCGCGACGAGGTCACTCGCGATCATCCCCGTCACCCCGGCCGGTTCGGCGAAATCGGCAGCGCGTCCGTGTACCCAGGCGGCGGCGACCGCGCCTTCGAAAGCCGGCATGCCGCGAGCGATGAACGCCCCAACGATGCCGGAGAGCACGTCACCCGTGCCCGCGGTCGCGAGCCACGGGCCGCCAGTGGGATTGAGCGCAGCGCGGCCGTCAGGCGCGGCGATGACCGTGGTGGAGCCCTTCAGCAGTACAACGCAGTCGGAGTCTTGCGCCGCTATGCGTGCAGTCTCGACGCGGTCGTCGCCGACGGGGCGCCCGAACAGCCGCTCGAACTCCGCCGCGTGGGGCGTGAGCACGGTGGCCTCGCTCTGTGCCGTGTGCCGCTTGTGGAGTGGACCGAGGTCACCGTGCAGCGCGTTGAGCCCGTCGGCATCGAGCACGAGCGGAACGGGCGCCGCGGCAACGAGGTCGGCCACCGCACGGCGCGTGTGGTCGTCGCCGCCCAGGCCGGGACCGACGACGAGCGCGCCGAAACGGTCGAGGCCTTGCAGCACGACCCCGGCCGCCGCCTCGTCGAGCGAGCCTTCGGACGTCTCCGGCAACGCCTTGGTGATCACCTCGGTGCCCGATGCACGCGCCGCCGCGTCGGTACCCGGGAGGCCGCACCAGACGATGCCGGCGCCGGCACGCAACGCCGCGTGGCTCACGAGTGTGGGCGCGCCGATCATCCCGCCCGAGCCGCCGACCACCATGACACCACCGACGGCCCACTTGTGGGTGTCGACGTCGCGTTTCGGCAGCCAGGCTTCCACGTCGGCCGCTTCGGTCTCACCGAGTGCGACCGCGCCGGACTCGACGGCGAGCTCGATACCGATGTCGACGACCTCGACGCGTCCCGCGTGACTGCGTCCCGGCTGACACACGAGACCGGGCTTCAGCGCGGCGAACGTGACGGTGACGTCGGCGCGCACGGCGTCAGCGACGACCGCGCCGGTGCTCCCATCGACTCCGGATGGAATGTCGACGGCGACGACCTTCACGCCGGGCGCGCCGAGCGCCGTCGTCACCCACGCTGCGTCGTCGTCGAGCTCGCCGTGAAAGCCGGTGCCGAACATGGCGTCGACGAACACGGGTTCGCGCCGCAGGGCGCGGGTGAACGAGAAGCGGTCGATACCGTCGGACAGCTTCATCACGTCGACCCGTACGCCCCACTCGGTCAGCACCCGCGCCGCGACCAGTCCGTCGCCGCCGTTGTTGCCCTTGCCGCAGACGATCAGCGCCCGGGCACCGTACGCGCCACCAGTGAGTCGCCGGACGGCTCGCGCGACCGCGTGACCGGCTCGCTCCATCAGCACTGCTTGCGGCGTGCCGGCCTCGATCGTGCGGCGGTCGGACTCGCTCATCTCTTCGGGGGTGAGCACCGGGCGCACGTCAGGTCCTCGTCGACGAGGCGATAGCGACGGCCATCGCCATCGACCCGGTGTGCGTCAGCGACAGATGCCAGCAATCGACGCCCCGGTCGTCGGCAAGCGTCGAGGCGCGGCCGTGCAGCACGATCACGGGTGCTCCATTCGACTGGCGTACGACCTCCACATCACGCAGCTTGAATGCACCCAGCCCCACACCCAGCGCCTTCATCACCGCTTCCTTCGCGGCAAAGCGCGCCGCCAGGCGAGGCGTGGGATCGCGATGACGCGCCGCGTACTCACGTTCCTCGGGACTGAACAAACGTTCCCCGAGCTGCGAACGGCGCTGCATCGCGAGGTGGAAGCGATCGATCTCGACGACGTCGGTGCCCACGCCCACGATCATTGGCTCGCGCGCCACCGTTGCGCGAGGACGTGTACGGGCAGTGTGAGCACGTCGACGACGCCGAGCCGCCCCAGGACCGCGTCATCGAACTCGGGCTCGGTCTCGGTGACGGCGTCCTTCAGCGCCGCGTACCGACCTCTGTAGCCCTGGAGCACGGCCCGGAACACGTCGGGCGCGAGCTGGTCGCGGAAGGACACGTGGAGCAGCGTCATCCCGATCGTCTGGTTGCCCTTGACCTCGGGCACGATGATCAGCGTGCGTCCGTCGTGCGCGCCGCGCACGACGGTGATCTCGCGCTCGACCGCGGCGCGGTGCTTGGTGCCCCGAAGTGCCGGGTCGCTCTCGGTGCGCGACGGCAGATCACGCGCGATGCCGCCCCGGTCGACCACGTGGATCGTCGCGGTATCGCCCTCGACGTCGCCCTCGATGTGATATCGCGTGAAACCCGTAATCGCGTCGACCGCCGGATCGAGATCAACGAGCGTGCGCAGCGAGCGGTAGCTCAGACTGTCGCGCCCGATTCCCGTCTCCATGAGCTGGTGCACGAGCGGCACCTGCAGCAGGGTCTCGTCGGAGCGGGAAATACCGACGGTCACTGTCTTCGCCTGATGCTTGATCGCGTCGATGGGACGCGTGAGCTCGTCGATACCCGCGCTGAGCGCGGCGGTCAGATCCTGCAGCACCGCGCTCGGCGTGCCGATCTTGCCGTGCTCGAGCTGATACAGGTCGAGTGGCGCGACACCCAGCGCGTAGCGCAGCAACGAGGTCATTCGCACGGCCGTGCTGGCCTCCAGGTGTCCGTTATACGTGCCGTCACGCAGCTCGTCGAGAAAACGGGTCATTGGACCTTCGAGCTCGACGGCCAGTTCTGCGAGGGCGTCGTCGGGCCACGCATTCTCGGAGATCGCGTCTTCGATCGCGGCGCGCGCTTCGAGCAGCGGGCGCGCAGAGGCGTCGATCGCGAGCGCGGCCTCGTAGCCAAAGAGGTGTCCGGCCATCGCCGCCAACACGAACGCGAGCATCGGGTGCACCGGTGGCACTGCGATTGTCTCCAGCGCGGCGGCGAAGCGATCATCGCCCTCGGTCGCGATCACGAGCGGCGCAGCTTGGTGCGCCCGGAAGATCGCGACCTCTTTGGCGACGTCATCGGCGTTGGAGCCGGTCAGCCCGGCCGCGCACACCAGGATGAGCGGCTCGGACGACAGGTCGATGTGCTTCTTGTCTTCGGTGATGTCGCACGCGATCGACTTGTAGCAGAGCTCGGAAAGTTTGATGCGAAGCTCCTGCGCCGCGATGCGGTTGCTGCCGTTACCGACGACGGCCCAGTAGCGCCGCGACGGCGCGTGGCGGGCGGCGATGGCCGCGATCTCTTCGCGGTGGTCCACCACGAGCGCCATCGCGTCCGGGAGCTCGCGCATCGCGGTGAGCACCTCGTGCGCCCACGCAGCGTCGAGCGCGCCGGCCTCGTCGGCCAGCGCCAGCGCGAGCAGCAGACCGGCCGCGATCTGCGCGTAGAACGCCTTGGTCGACGCGACGCTCATCTCCACGTCGCGTCCGTCGGAGGTGAACAGCACGCCGTCGGCTTTGTCGACCAGGTCACTGTTGCGACGGTTGACGATGCCGACAACCGCCGCGCCGCGCGCACGCGCCAGGTCGACCGTGCGGTTGGTGTCGGTGGTGGTGCCACTCTGGCTGATGGCAACGACGAGCGCGTCGGACATGTCGTCTCGAAGCCGGAAGCCCGACAGCTCCGTCGCAGGCAGTGCTTCGACCGCGAATCGATTGCTGGCCGCGGTCGAGAGTGCGGCCGCGAGGCTCTGGCCGGCGATGGCCGCGGTGCCCTGGCCGATCACGAACACGCGCGTGATCTCGCCCGCACGCAACCGCGCCCGCAGCGACTCCGGCAGCGTTTCGCCGGCCAGACCGACCGCGAGTCGCCCGTCCCGTTCGACGATCTTGCCTCGCAACGTCTTGCGGAACGACGCGGGCGCCTCGGTGATCTCCTT
Source organism: Acidimicrobiia bacterium (assembly GCA_038236695.1). Classification (GTDB taxonomy): domain Bacteria; phylum Actinomycetota; class Acidimicrobiia; order IMCC26256; family JBBRZM01; genus JBBRZM01. Next base: position 31,761 of record JBBRZM010000004.1, on the reverse strand, counting down.
CAACAGGAAGTGCGGAGCATCGCCGCGATCGATATCGCGTGTCGTGATCTGCGCCTGCTGCAGCTCAGTCTCGAGGACCGGGAGCGGCGAGCCGTCGTATGCGAGGCGACGGATGCCGGCCAGCTCGCCGGCGCGCGCGGCGTCGAGCACGACGATCTGACCGCGGGTCGCGCTCGCACGTTCGGGATCGCTCGGGGTCTCGCCGTCGAGGCGCAGGTACGACGACGTCTCCTCGATGAGCCCGTACGGCTCGCTCGCCACGACGAACGCGTCGGGCGCGAGCCCGACGTACAGTGCCTGCCCGCTGCCCCGCAGCGCGAGCAGCAGCTCGTCCGGATTGGCGCCCACGCTTGCAGCCACTGCGACCGATCCCTCGAGAGACGCGACGGTCGCACGAAACGCCTCGGCGACATCGAGTCGACCCGCGAGCCGCCGCGACACCAGTGTGGGAATGACCTTCGCGTCGGTCGTGATCTCCGGTGCCACCCGGAGTTGGTCGGCCGCGAGCAGACCGGCGTAGTTGTCGACGTCACCGTTGACCGCACCCACGACATAGGGACCGTCGGTGTTGTCGATCTCCTCACCGTTGAGCGGATGCGCGTTGGCTTCCGAGATGATGCCGACGCTCGCCCACCGCGTGTGGCCCAACACCGACACGTGCGCCGAATCGGCGGCTATCGCGCGGTGCAACAGCGCGTCGTTCATGATCGCGGCGCGCAGCACCGCCGTGTTGTCGCCCAGCTCGCCGATCTCGGCCGCCGCTTTGTAGACGAAGCTCAGCGCGCCGCCCGGCGTGCGGACCGAACCGGAGCCGAACAGTGGATCAGCCGCGCGCGCGTGCACGAGCGTGTCGACCTCGGAGTCGGCGAGGTCGAGGTCATGGTCGTGCACGAGCAGATGAAGACCCGCGGAGTCTCGACCCCGCACTTCGAGACGGTCGAGCGCCGACAACGCGATATGCACTGCCGTGAACGCTTCGAGCGCAGCCGGACTCGTGTCGCCGCCGCCGAGCTCAGCGACCGCGGCCGCGGTGCGCAGGCGATCTCGGCGCGCCGACCACAGGGCATCCTTCACCCGGAGCAGTGCCGCGTTGACCGCTTCCAGCTCTGCCGGCGGCATCGCAGCGGGGTCGGCGTCGAGGCGGACCTCGATCTGCTCGGTGGTGCGCATGAGATTGTCGAGTCGCGACTCGATAGCGGCGAAGCGTTCGGGATCGGAAAGTAGCGCGCGCACACCCGGGGGGCCGTGCAGTGCGGCGTCGACTGCGCCCACGTGATCGCCGGCCTCGGTGAGCGCGTCGACGAGGGGCGTGCCACCCGCGAGCGTCGTCGCCGCAGCATCGAGCCGGGTGACGAGCTCGGCGAGCGCCGGCGGCTCTCGGCGGCTTCGCCGCGTGAGGACAGCCACGATTCCGCACATACAAATGGAAGATTACGACGTTGCCGGCCGGCCGTAGGCCTGCTCGACGGCGTCAACCAGGCGGGCCGCGACCAGATCCGCCTGCCCCGTAGACGCGGCTTCGACCATCACTCGCACCACCGGTTCGGTGCCCGACGGCCGCACGAGTACACGACCGCCGTCACCGAGCTCGGCGATGCTGGCGGCGACCGCGGTGTCGAGTGCCGCGGCATCGAGCGTCGCTCGATCGGCAACCCGCACGTTTCGCAGCACTTGGGGAAACGACGTCATCACGGCCGCGAGCGCCGAGAGCGGACGGCCGGTGCGGGCCATGGCATCGAGCAGCATGATCCCGGTCAACGTGCCGTCACCCGTGGTGGCGTGGTCGGCGAAGATGATGTGGCCCGACTGCTCACCGCCGAGCGCGAGCTTGCGCTCGTCGAGCGCGCTGATGACGTGGCGGTCACCGACGGGTGTCTCCACCACTTCGATACCCCGGTCGGTGAGCGCGTGTCGCAGCCCGAGGTTGGACATGACCGTGACGACGACGGCATTGCCGCGCAGCGCGTCACGCGACGCAAGATCAATGGCAGCGATACACAGCATGTGGTCGCCGTCGACGATGTCGCCGTGCTCGTCGATCGCGATCACGCGATCAGCGTCGCCATCGAACGCAAGACCGGCATGGGCACCGGATGCGACCACCGCGGCCTGGAGTGATAACGGGTCGGTCGACCCGCAGCCGGCATTGATGTTGGTGCCGTCGGGCTCCACGTTATGCACCTCGACGTCGGCGCCGAGCCGGCGGAGGGCCTCCGGCGCAGCTTCGAACGCCGCGCCGTGACCGCAGTCGAGTACCACGCGGAGCCCGTCGAGCGTTCGACCGGCAAGCGCGCCGACGAGGCTGGTGACGTACTCGTCACGCGCGCCGGGGAGAAGTCGTGCCGTGCCGACGGCCGTGCCGGAGTCCCCGGGCTTCGGCCCCGAACCGATCAGCGCCCCCAACTCCATCTCGACGCGCTCTTCCGCGTCTGCAGTGAGCTTTCGGCCCCCCGCCGCGAAGAGCTTGACGCCGTTGTCAGGGAACGGGTTGTGGCTGGCCGAGATCATTGCCGCGGGCGCTCGCCGCGCCGCCGCGAGCGCGGCGACGCCGGGTGTCGGCAGGATCCCGACGAGCTCGACGTCCGCGCCTTCGGCGCACAACCCGGCAACGAGCGCGGCCTCGACCATGGGTCCGGAGCGCCGAGTGTCACGACCCACGATGAACGGAGCGTCGGTACCGAGCACTCGCGCCGCGGCGCGCCCGAGTCCGAGCACCAGTTCCGTCGTGAGCTCCACGTTCGCGACGCCGCGCACACCGTCGGTACCGAAGCGCAGCGTCATGAGCCAATCTCTCGTGCAGTGCGGGCGCCAGTTGGCCGCGCCCGGCCGCGTACGGCAGCCCGACAGCGCAGCACCGCGTGCGCTACCGCTTGGAGTACTGCGGCGCCTTGCGAGCCTTCTTGAGCCCGTACTTCCGGCGCTCCTTCTCACGCGCGTCACGTGTGAGGAGGCCGGCCTTCTTCAACGGTGGACGCAGCTCGTCGTCGAGCGCGACGAGCGCACGCGCGATCCCGAGCCGCAATGCACCCGCTTGCCCGCTCACACCGCCGCCGCCCATCGTCGCGTCGACGTCGTACACGTCGGCGGTCTGCGTGAGCCGCAGTGGCTCGGTCGCGATCACACGATGCGTGAGAATCGGAAAGTGGGCCTCGAAAGTGCGCCCGTTGACGGTGATGATGCCGCTCCCCGGACGCAGCCGCACCCGCGCGACTGCTTCCTTGCGACGACCGGTGGTTTGGATGAGCGGCTTCGACACGAAAGATCTCCTGGTGCTCAGCCGGCGCGCCGAGCCGACGTGAGCGGCCGGGGCTGGGGCATTTGGGCGGCGTGGGGATGGGTGGGGCCGGCGTAGACGCGCAGCTTCTTGATGAGCCGGCGACCGAGCGGGCCTTTCGGCAACATGCCTTTCACCGCGAGCCGCACGACCTTCTCCGGGGACCGCGCGAGCAGGTGCTCGAGCGACTCGCTGCGCAACCCGCCCGGGTATCCCGAGTGGCGGTAGTAGCGCTTGTCGGCGGCCTTGCGTGGTCCGATGTCGAGCTTCGCCGCGTTGACGATGATCACGTGATCGCCACTGTCGACATGCGGAGCAAACGTCGGCTTGTGCTTCCCGCGCAGCAGCGTGGCGACCTCGGTCGCGACCCGGCCCAGGACCGCGCCATCGGCGTCGATGACGTGCCAGGCGCGCTCGATGTCGGAAGGCTTGGGGCTGAAGGTCCGCACAGTGCTCCTCGCGAGGCGGTGCTGCGAGCGCTCGAACCGCCGCAATTGCGGCGAGCACGAACTAAAAATCTAGCCCGAGCAGGGCCCCTGCGGCAATTGGGGCCACGGCCCGACCGCCTCGCCTGCACGTCGGGTCAGCCCACGCCGGCGCCGACACCCTTGCCGATGAGGAAGGTGGTGCTCGCCACCAGCGCGCCGATGACGGCCATCCGCAAGCCCGAACGTCCGGCGGAGCGGCCTGTGAACACCGAGATCGCCGCGCCGACGCCGAAGAGGGCCAGTACCGAGACCACCACGGCCGCCACGATCGGCGCGGCGCCGCCGGCGAAGAAGAACGGGATGACGGGCAGCGACGCTCCCACCGCGAAGGCGGCGAACGACGCGCCGGCCGCCACCCACGGCGAACCCAGAGCACCCGGGTCGAGGCCGAGCTCTTCACGCGCGAGCGTGTCGAGCGCGACGTCGGGTCGCTCCATGATGTTGTCGACGAGCGCCTTCGCTTCGACGGGGTGGATGCCCTTGGCTTGGTAAATGAGCTCGAGCTCCTCGCGCTCCTCGTCGGGAAACGCGGCGAGCTCGTCTTCCTCGATGCGCAGCTCGTTCTCGTACAGCTCTTGCTGCGAACGCACCGAGACCCACTCGCCCGAGGCCATCGAGAACGCGCCGGCCACGACGCCCGCGATCCCGGCAAGGAGCACAAAGCTCTTGGACGATGTGCCGCCGGCGACGCCCATCACGAGCGAGAAGTTTGAGACCAGTCCATCGTTGACGCCGAACACCGTTGGCCGGAGCGCGCCACCGACGTTGGCGTGGTGACGACCCTCCGACGCGGCGATCCGGCCGCCGGCAGTGTCGCCGCCGCGCATCGCGGCCACGACCCTCCCGTGGCCCGCTTCTTGGGCCGCCATCGACGCGGGTGCTTCGGCGATGCCGCGGTACTTGTCGGCGTCGGCCGCTTCGGAGCGGAGCACGATCGGCAACACCGACTCCGTGCCGAGTCGTTTCGCGAGCATCTTGAGCGCCCGCACGCGGAACGGCAGGCGCGGCGGCTCGAGGTTGGTGACCCCGTGCTCCTGCAGCAGCCGGGCCCAGTGCGCGGCGTGGCGCTCCTCGGCTTCCGCGAGCGACAAGAAGATCGGTTTGCGGTGTTCGTCGGCATGCTCCGCCAGCGCACGGTACAGGGCGGCACCGGCGAGCTCGGAGCTCCACAGCTCGTGGAACCGTGCGACCTGGGGATCGGCCGAGCGACGCAGACTCATGGTCCGAACCTACCCGCCCGCCGTGTGTCGCGGCCGGAAGAACCGCCGCTCAAGTCGCTCGGAACAGGCGACGAAACCTTCTCGAGCCGCTGACGCGGCCCGGGAGCGCACGCGCCCGAAAGGCCCGCGCCATCGAGAGGGGTAAGAGTGATGCGAAAGCTCGCGACCGCAGTCCTCGTGGGTGCCGTTGTGTTGGGGGCCGCAGCGTGCGGAAGCGGCGGGAACGTGAAAGACCAGCTCAACAAAGACAACAAGGAACGCGGCTACTCTCACGGCACCAGCAGCGCCCCGATCGGCGGCGGCGGTGAACTTCCCAAGGGCTTCCCGGTGGCGGACGTTCCCCTCCCGAGCGACAAGACGAGCGACATCATCGCCGGCGGCGTCAGCGAGGCGAACAGCCTTCAGACCTGGGTCGTCCAATACAAGGTGTCCAGCGACGGGACGGCGGCCTACGAGGCCAAGCTGGAGGCCGGCCGGTTCAAGGCGGTCAGGGCCGACCCGAGCGCCGAAAACGGCTCCGATGTCATCTACAAGTTCGAGAGCGCGAAGTACGCCGTGAGTCTGATCGACCGCGACACGAGCCCGCCCACGCTGCTCATCACCGTCGGAGCGAACGCGGCGACGACGGCCACAACTGCGGCGGCCTGAGCCGGTCATCCCGCGTTTCGGGCATCGAACCCAGTGACCGCAACGGGTGTACGCCCGTACCCGGGGCGGCCGTAACGTTGTCCGATCGGACGCGGCGACCGCGTCTGCACCGGGGAAAAGGGGCAAGGAAAATGCGAAAGTTCGCGACCGCACTCTTCGTGGGTGCTCTTGTGGTTGGCGTCGCAGCCTGCGGCGGCGGTGGGAGCGACAAGATCGGCGTCAGCAAGAACGGCAAGAAGATCACTATCGGTGACGGCAAGAACGGCAACATCACAATCGGCGGCGGTTCACTTCCCGACGGCTTCCCGAAGTCGGACGTCCCGCTCCCGAGCAACAGCACGAGCGACATCGTGAGCAGTGGCTCGGTCACCGCGTCCGGCAACGACACGTGGACCATCGCGTATAAGGCCACCAAGGACGGCGCGAAGGCCTACAAGTCGAAGCTGGAGGATGCCGGTTTCAAGGCGGACAGCTCCTACAGCTCGGGTTCCGGCTCTTCGGGCTCCTCGTCGTATTACTCGCTCAGCGACGGGAAATATGACGTCAACGTGATCGGCGCCACCGACACCAAGGGCCAGGCCACGCTCGTCATCACCGTGACGAAGGCCAAAGCGTCGTCGACCACGTCCACAACCCACTCGAGCTCATCCGGCGACTCGGGATCATCCGGCGGTTCGCGCATGTCGAGCACAGGCCCATAACGCACAACATCGACTCGGGCTCAGTACCCGACTTCCCAGAGACAGAGTCCGTGGGGCGGCGCCAACTGACCGGCCGCCCCACGGTCGCGTCCGCGCACGATTCCCATGAGATCGCCGGGCCGGAGCTTGCCCAAGCCGACGTCGACGAGCGTGCCCACGATGGAGCGCACCATCTGCCAGCAGAAGGCGCTCGCGGTGATCTCGTAGCGCAGCACGTTGTCGGGAAGCTCGACCCACTTCGACTGCATGACCCTTCGCACCGTCGTCTTGCCTTCCGGCCGTTGCCGGCAGAACGCCGCGAAATCGTGCTGGCCGACGAACGGGTCGGCACCCAATCGCAGCGCGGCGAGGTCGAGCGTTTGCGGCATCCACCACGCATACCGGGCGAGAAACGGGTCGACGACCGGTCGATTCACGATCGTGTAGCGATACGCGCGCCACTGCGCGCTGCGGCGCGCGTCGAAGCGCGCATCGACCAACTCGACGGAGCGCACCACGATCTCCGGACCGAGCATGCTGTTGAGCGAGCCCTGCAACCGCCATGGGTCGAGGCCGGGATCAGCGTCAAAGTTGAGCACCTGGCCCCACGCGTGCACGCCGGCGTCGGTGCGGCCCGCAAAGGTGAGGTCGACGGGATGACGCAGCACCCGCTCGATGGTCTTCACCAGCACGGCTTCGACGGTACGCATGTTCGGTGTTGCGGCGGAACCGCGAAAGCCGGTGCCGTCGTAGGCCAGGACCAGCTTGCAACGAGCGGGCCCGCTATCGGCGTCGAAGAGGCTCACGCGACCCGCCGGGGACGCGTCAGACCAGCTCGATGCGCGCCATCGGCGCGTTGTCGCCGGGTCGCGGCCCGAGCTTCAGGATGCGCAGGTAGCCGCCGTTGCGCTCGGCGTAACGCGGCGCGATCTCGCTGAAGAGCTTGTGGGTGACAGCCTTGTCGTGGAGGCGCGCGACCACCTGACGATGCTGGTGCACGCCACCCTTCTTGGCCTTGGTGATGAGCCGCTCGGCGTACGGGCGCAGGGCCTTGGCCTTGTGCTCGGTGGTCGTGATCGCCTCGGCTTCGAACAGGTGCGCGGCCAAGTTGGCGATCATCAGCTTGTGGTGCGCGGGTCCCGAACCGAGCCGGGCACCCTTCAGCGGCCTGGGCATGACCGGCTACTCCTTCACCCTGAGGGCGAGGCCACGCTCGTCGAGCTTCTGGAGCACTTCTTCGAGCGATTTCGAACCGAAGTTGGTGATTGCGAGCAGGTCGTCTTCCGACTTCTGCACCAACTGGCCGATGGTGTCGACGCGGGCTCGCTTCAGGCAGTTGCGCGGGCGCTCCGAGAGGTCGAGCTCTTCGATCGGCAACTCGAGGTCGGGCGATGTCGACGTCGCCGGCGACACCTCGCCCAGCTCCAGGCCCTTCGGCTCGGCCGACAGCTCGGCGACCAACGCGACGAGGTTGCCCAGCGTATCGCCGGCCGACGCGAGCGCGTCGCGCGGTGAGATCGAACCGTCGGTCTCGACCTCGAGCGTGAGCTTGTCGTAGTTGGTGGCCTGCTCGACGCGTGTCGGCTCGACGGAGAACGACACCCTGCGCACCGGCGAGAAGATCGCGTCGACAGGAATCACACCGATGGTCGCGGTGCGCTTGTTGCGCTCGGCCGACAAGTACCCGCGGCCCTGCTCGACCGTGAGGTCGATCGCGACGCGGCCCTTGGCGTTGACCGTCGCGAGGTGCAGCTCAGGGTTGAGGACCTCGACGTCGGACGTGGTTTGAATGTCGCCCGCGGTGACGTCGCCCGGTCCGCGCTTGTCGAGCCGCAGCGTGACCGGTTCTTCCGACTCGCAACGCAACACGAGGTCTTTGAGGTTGAGGATGATGTCGGTGACGTCTTCCTTGACCCCGGGGATCACGTCGAACTCGTGCAGCGCGTCGTCAAAACGCACCTGCGAGACAGCCGCGCCGGGGATCGACGACAGCATCGTGCGCCGGAGGCTGTTGCCGAGCGTATGGCCGAAGCCGGGCTCGAGTGGCGACACGGTGAAGCTCTGCGTGTGGCCTTCGGGCTCGTTGGCCTCGACTTCGGGTCGTTGGATGATCAGCATGCTGGTCTCGCTTCTTGTGATCGGGCCGGGATCGGCGTGGCTGCCTCTGCGGGCGTTACTTCGAGTAGAGCTCGACGATGAGCTGCTCACGGACCGGAACGTCGATCTGCTCCCGAACCGGTAGCTCGCGCACCGTCACTTTGAAATCGCTCGGGCTCGCGTCGAGCCATGCGGGCACAGCCCGATCGAGCGTGTCGAGGTTGTGGCGGAGCACGATCATCGCCTGCGCTTTCGGGGCGATCTCGACCACGTCGCCTTTGCGGAGCTGGTACGACGGAATCGTCACGCGCTTGCCGTTGACGTTGATGTGTCCGTGACGGACGAACTGACGAGCCTGGTTGCGGCTCGACGCGAAGTTGGCGCGGCACACCACGTTGTCGAGCCGTTGCTCGAGCATCCGCAGCAAGTTCTCGCCCGTGATGCCCTTCTCGCTCGCGGCCTTGCCGTAGAGATTGCGGAACTGCTTTTCGAGCAGGCCGTAGATGCGGCGGGCCTTCTGCTTCTCGCGCAGCTGGAGCAAGTACTCGCTCTCACGGATGCGACCGCGGCCGTGCTGGCCCGGCGGGTACGGCTTGCGCTCGACCGGACACTTCATCGTCTCGCATTTGGGACCCTTGAGGAACAGCTTCATCCGCTCGCGGCGACACAGTCGGCAAACGGGACCGACGAGGGCGCGTGCCATCAGACCCTCCGCCGCTTGGGTGGACGGCAACCGTTGTGCGGGATCGGCGTGACGTCTTTGATGCCCACCACCTCGATGCCTGCGTTCTGAATCGAGCGGATCGCAGTCTCACGACCCGACCCCGGGCCCTTGACGACGACGTCAACCTTGCGCACGCCGTGCTCCATCGCCCGCCGCGCCGCCGTCTCCGCTGCGAGTTGCGCCGCGAACGGGGTCGACTTCCGCGAACCCTTGAAGCCGACGTTGCCCGACGACGCCCACGCGAGGACATTGCCCTGCTGGTCGGCAATCGTGACGATCGTGTTGTTGAACGACGACTTGATGTGCGCGACGCCGTACGCAATGTTCTTGCGTTCACGTCGCTTCGGGCGTCGTCCCCCCGCGGCAGGCTTAGCCATAAAATTCGCTCACTGAGATATTGCGCTGCACGATGGTCCTCATCACTTCTTCGCGCGCTTCTTGCCGGCGACGGTCTTCTTCGGGCCCTTACGGGTGCGGGCGTTGGTGCGGGTGCGCTGGCCGCGCACGGGCAGGCCGCGACGGTGGCGCAGGCCTTGATAGCTGCCGATCTCGATCTTGCGTTTGATGTCGCCCGCGACTTCGCGTCGCAGGTCACCCTCGACTTTGAGGTTCTGGTCGATGAACGTGCGAAGCTTCGCGACCTCTTCGTCGGTGAGGTCACGCACCCGCGTGTCGGCCAAGATGCCGCTCGCGTCACACACTGTGCGCGCGGTGGTGCGACCCACGCCGAAGATGTACGTGAGGGAGACCTCCAACCGCTTCTCCCTGGGGATGTCGACTCCGGCAATGCGTGCCAACGTGCTGCTCCTCTAGCCCTGACGTTGCTTGTGACGCGGGTTGGTACAGATGACGCGCACCGACCCGTGCCGACGGATCACCTTGCACTTCTCGCAGATCTTCTTGACCGAAGGACGAACCTTCATCGCTGCTCTTCCTGCGCGCGCACTCCGACGTGACGCGCCATTACTTGTAGCGGTACGTGATGCGACCCCGGCTGAGGTCGTAGGGGGTGAGCTCCACCTGGACCCGGTCACCGGGAAGGATGCGTATGTAGTGCATGCGCATCTTGCCGGAGATGTGCGCCAGCACCTTGTGCCCGTTCTCGAGCTCGACACGGAACATGGCGTTGGGCAACGGCTCGACAACGGTGCCTTCGACCAGGATCGTGTCGTCTTTGGGCTTGGCCAGCGTTTCCACCACCTGCAAATTGCGAATGCGGGACGTGCGAAAATCGAGCGGAACTGGTCGGCACGAAACAACCTACCGGAAGCACCAGGGCCGACAAACCAGGCTACACGGCGTGCGATTCCAACGGAAATCAGCGCTCAATGTCCCGTTCGCTCAAGGTCCCGTTCTTGGCAGAGTTTTCTACCGCGTGGGTCGATAAGTCTGCCTAGAAGCGAGCTATCGGCCGCGCCGCGCGAGGTCACCAGGGCAGGGTCAGTACCTCGGGCCCGTGGTCGGTGACCGCGATCGTGTGCTCGAAGTGCGCCGAGCGGCGCCGGTCTCGGGTCACGACGGTCCAGCCGTCGTCGAGGAGCAGCGTCTCGGGGCCGCCGGCATTGATCATCGGCTCGATCGCGAGCACGTGGCCCACCTTGAGCTTCATCCCGCGCCCCGGCGGCCCGTAGTTGGGCACCTGCGGCTCCTCGTGCATCGCGGTGCCGATGCCGTGACCGACGTACTCACGCACGACGGAGAACCCGGCCCGCTCCGCGACGCCCTCGACAGCGGCGCCGACGTCACCGAGCCGGTGATCCTCAACGACTTCTTCGATCGCGGCCTCGAGTGACGCGCGGGTGACCTCGAGCAGCTGCTTCGATTCGTCGTCGATGTCGCCGATCGGGATCGTGATCGCGGCATCGGCGTGCCAGCCCTCGATGATGGCGCCGCAGTCGATGGAGAGGATGTCGCCCTCTTCGAGCGCGACAGTGTCGCTCGGGATGCCGTGCACGATCACGTCGTTGGGCGACGTGCACACGACAGCCGGAAACCCGTGGTAGTTGAGGAAGTTAGAACGCGCGCCGCGGCGATCGATCACCTCACGCGCGACGGCATCGACGTCGAGCGTGGTCACGCCAGGCTTCGAAGCGCGGGTGCAGACCTCGTGCATCTCCGCGACGACTTTGCCGGCGCGCCGCATGAGCGCGATCTGTTCCTTGTTCTTGCGGGTGATCATCGCGCCGGACCGCCTATGACGCGCACGGCTCGCAGTGCGCGTCGACGACGGCGAGGAGGCGCTCGAAGACTTCGTCGCCTTCACCCACGCCGTCGACGGTCACGAGCTTGCCCAGCTTGCGGTAGAACTCGATGATCGGCACGGTTTCCTCGTCGTAGAGTTCGAGGCGACGGAGGATCGCGTCTTCGGTATCATCGTCGCGCTGCACGACCTTGCCGCCGCACGCGTCGCAGATCCACGGCTTCTCGGGCGGCATGCTGACGTGGTACGTGCGCCCGCAGTTTTCGCACACGCGCCGGCCGGCAATTCGGTCGAGCACGATGTCGGTCGAGACCTCGAGGTTGATGACCACGTCGAGCGGATGCGACTGCAAGACGCGGTCGAGCTCGACTGCCTGGGGCAAAGTGCGCGGAAACCCGTCGAGCACGAAACCCCGTTCGAGTGGGCCGCCCTCGGCGAAGCGCTCCTCCACGACCCCGATCACGATGTCGTCGGGAACGAGCTCGCCGGCGTCCATGTACCGCTGGGCTTCGAGCCCGAAGGCCGTACCCGCCTTTGCCGCGGCCCGGAACAGCTCGCCGGTCGAGACGTGCTCCACGTCGAAGTGCTGTCCCAGGCGCTCAGCCTGGGTCCCCTTCCCGGCGCCTTGCTTGCCGAGTAGCACGAGTCTGGGTCCGCGGCTCATCGACTCACGTCAGGAAACCCTCGTAGTTGCGCATCATCAGCTGGCTGTCGATCTGCTTCATCGTTTCCAAAGCGACGCCAACCGTAATCAGCAGCGCGGTGCCGCCGAAGGGAAACTGTTTGATGTCCCACAGCGCGAACACCAGGAGCGGCACGAGCGCGATCGTCGCCAGGAACAGCGATCCCGGCAACGTGATGCGGTTGAGCACCTTCGCGAGGTAACGCTCGGTCGGCGGCCCGGGCCGGATGCCGGGAATGAAACCGCCCTGCTTGCGGATGATGTCGGCCTGTTGCGCCGGGTTGAACGCGATCGCCGTATAGAAGTACGCGAAGAAGATGATGAGGATGGTGTACGCGGAGATGTAGAACCAGCCTTGGTTGTTGACTATGTTGTCGTTGATGAAGTTCTTGACCTCGTTCCACGGCAACGTCGTCGCGAGCAGGCCGAAGAACGACAAGATCGAACTCGCGAAGATGACCGGGATCACACCCGATTGGTTGACCTTCAGTGGGATATAGGTGCTCTGGCCGCCGTACATGCGGCGGCCGACGACCCGTTTCGCGAATTGGACTGGGATGCGTCTCTGCCCCGACTCGACGAACACGATCCCGACGATCATGGCGATCCCGATCGCGATGATCGCGGCAAACTGGAACTTGCTGCCCTCGCTGTAGACGGCGCTGCCCTGCGCCGGCAGCCGTGACACGACCGACGCGAAGATCAGGATCGACATGCCGTTGCCGATCCCCCGCTGGGTGATCAGCTCGCCGAGCCACATGACCATGGCAGTACCGGCCGTCCACGTGAGCACGATGAGCGCTGCTCGTGGCGCGTCGAAACTCGGGATGAGGTCTTTGCCTTGGAACGCTCCCGAGCCGAACAGCCGGCTGTTGCCCTGGTGGAGTGCGAACACGAATCCGGTCGACTGCACGAGCGCGAGGCCCACGGTGAGGTACCGGGTCCACTGCGTGATCTTCTTCTGGCCGACCTGACCTTCGTTCTGCCACTCCTCGAGCTTCGGGATCACGACGCCGAGGAGTTGCATGATGATCGATGCCGTGATGTACGGCATGATCCCGAGGAAGAAGATCGCGACGTTGGTGATCGCGCCGCCCGAGAAGAGGTCGAGGAAGCCGACCACGCCGCTGTTGTTGGCCTGGTGCTGCAGATTCTTGATCTGCGCGAAGTCGACGTAGGGAACGGGAAGGTGGGCGCCGACCCGGTAGACCCCGATGATGATCATCGTGAACAGGATCTTGTTGCGAAGATCGGGCACCCGGAACATGTTCCGCAGGCGGGACAGCATGGCGGGTGGCGACCTCCTTCCGAGACGTTTGAGAGGGGCTGAGCTTACCGGTTGGTGAGAGCGTTCCCTCGGGCCGGCGGACGCCGGTCACCGTAGGGCGGCGGGAGGGTCTCGACCCGGCCGCCGGCGGCCTCGATGGCTTGCGCCGCGGCCTTTGAGAACGCGTGCGCCTTCACCGTGAGCTTCTTGGTGAGCTCGCCGCGTGCGAGCACCTTGACCAGCCCTTGCTTGGCCACCAGCCCCTTGGCGCGCAAGACACCGGGGTCGATGTCGGTACCCGCGTCGAACAACTCGAGCGCGTCGAGGTTTACGGCTACGTACTCGACGCGGAACGGGTTCTTGAAGCCTTTGGCCTTGGGTGTGCGCCGCGCGAGTGGCGTCTGACCACCTTCGAAGCCCGGCTTGATGGAGCCGCGGGCGCCCTGGCCCTTGGAGCCGCGGCCGGCAGTCTTGCCGCCCTTGCCCGCAATCCCGCGCGCCACCCGCTTGCGCTTCTTGTTCGCGCCCACCGCGGGCTTGAGGTCATGAATCTTGATCGTCATTTGCCTACTGCTCCTCGACGCGCACGAGATGCGGGATGCTGTCGAGCATGCCGCGAATCTCGGGACGATCGGGCTGCTCGACGGTGTGGTTGATGCGACGCAGGCCGAGGGCCCGCAGCGTGCCACGGTGCTTCGGCTTCGCACCGATCCCCGACCGTAGCTGGGTGATCTTCAGCACTTTGGCCTTGGCCATCACTTGACCTCGGTCGGCTCGGCCTTGGGCAGGTTGCGCTCGCGGTACGCACGCAGCATCCCGACCGTCGAGACCTCTTCGGCCGACTTGCCGCGCATCTTGGCCACTTCGTCGGGCCGGCGCAGCGACTGCAGCCCAGAGATCGTCGCGCGCGACACGTTGATCGCGTTGGACGAGCCGAGCGACTTCGCGAGCACGTCGTGCACACCGGCAGCCTCGAGGATTGCCCGCGCCGCACCCCCGGCGATCACGCCGGTACCGGGCGCGGCCGGCTTCAACAACACGCGCGCCGCGTCATGGACTCCGAGCACCTGGTGGGTGATCGTGGAACCCGCGAGCGCGACCGGGAAGAGGTTCTTGCGCGCCTCCTCCATGCCTTTCTGGATCGCCGCCGGCACCTCTTTCGCCTTGCCGTAGCCGAGACCGACATTGCCCGAGCCGTCGCCCACGACCACGAGCGCGGTGAACGAGAAGCGGCGTCCGCCCTTGACGACTTTCGCCACCCGATTGATTGCGATCACTCGTTCTTCGTACTGGCCTTCGGCCATATCAAGTGCCTTCCTTGTGCGCTAGAACTCGAGGCCCGCGGCGCGGGCACCTTCGGCGACGCCGGCGACGCGGCCGTGGAACTTGAACCCGCCCCGGTCGAACACCACACCACTCACGCCCGCGGCCTTGGCACGCTCGCCGACGAGCTTGCCGATCGTCTTCGCCGTGTCGACCGTCGCCTTCGCGCCGGACGCGAACTCTTTCTCCATCGTCGAGGCTGCCGCGACGGTGCGTCCGTTGACGTCGTCGATCACCTGGGCGTAGATGTGACCGTTGGAACGGAACACCGACAGCCGCGCGCGCTCCGGCGTGCCGCGCACCTTCTTGCGCACGCGCCGATGCCGGCGGTGGCGTGCTTCGTGCTTGGTCAGAGTCATGATCAATCCCGGTTGTACTACTTCGCCGACTTGCCGGCCTTGCGCAACACGTGCTCGTCGGCATAACGAATACCCTTGCCCTTGTACGGCTCGGGCTTGCGGATCTTGCGGATATTGGCGGCCACTTGACCGACAAGCTGTTTGTCGGCACCGCGCACGGTGATGCGCGTCGAGGCGGGCACCTCGAAGGTGATGCCTTCGGGTGCGTCAAAGGAAATGCCGTGCGAGAAACCGATCTGCAGCTCGATCTTCGAGGGCCCCTGCGCGGTCGCGCGGTAACCGACCCCGACGATCTCGAGATTCTTGGCGAATCCCTCCGACACGCCGAGCACCATGTTGTTGATCAGCGAACGGGTCAGGCCGTGGAGGGCGCGGCTCTCTCGCTCGTCGTCGGGTCGCGTCACGACGACGTCATCGCCGTCGCGGGTGACCGTGATCGTCTCGGGCGCGTCGTGCTCGAGCGTGCCCTTGGGCCCTTTCACCACGACGTGTGAGCCGTTGATCGTCACCTCGACGCCTGACGGCACGGTGATGGGCTGCTTCCCGATGCGTGACATGGCTGCAGCTACCAGACCTGACAGAGGACTTCGCCGCCGACTCGGCGCTGGCGCGCTTCGCGGTCGGTCATGAGTCCTTGATTGGTGGACAAGATGGCGATGCCCATGCCACCCAACACGCGTGGCACACCGCCGGCCTTGGAATAGACCCGAAGACCGGGCTTCGAGACGCGGCGGATGCCCGAGATGGTGCGCCGACGATCGGGCGTGTACTTGAGCGTGATCTTGAGCTTCCGGCCGGGGCGCGTGACGTCGTTGTCGATCACGAAGCCTTCGATGTAGCCCTCACGCTCGAGGATCTGCGCCAACGCTTCCTTCACCTTCGACGAGGGCATCACGACGTCGTCGTGCATCGCCGTGTTGGCGTTGCGCACGCGGGTCAGCATGTCGGCAATGGGGTCGGTCATCGTCACAGCCCGGCCCCCCTCACCACGACGCCTTCGTCACGCCGGGTACTTCACCGGCATGCGACATCTCACGGAAGCAGATGCGGCAGAGTCCGAAGCGGCGATAGACGGCACGCGACCGTCCGCATCGAAGGCAGCGGGTATAGCCCCGCACCTTGAACTTCGGCTTGCGCTGCTGCTTCTGGACCAATGTCTTCTTTGCCATGCGTCCTTCTTGTCTCGGGTCTATTGGTTCTGGTCGGTGCGTCGGAACGGGAAACCGAGCGCCTTGAGGAGCGCCCGCCCGTCGTCGTCGGTCGTTGCGGTGGTCACGAGCGTGATGTCCATGCCGCGTACGGTGTCGATCTTGTCGTAGTCGATCTCGGGGAAGATCAGTTGCTCCGTGACGCCGAACGTGTAGTTGCCGCGTCGGTCGAACGAGTTGGGGTTCATGCCGCGGAAGTCGCGGATACGGGGGATCGCGAGGCTCACGAGCCGGTCGTAGAACTCCCACATGCGGTCACCGCGCAGTGTGACCTTGGCGCCGATCGCGTTACCCTCGCGCAACTTGAAGTTGGCGATCGACTTCTTCGCCCGGGTGACGAGCGGCTTCTGGCCGGTGATGACCGTGAGGTCAGCGACGGCGCCGTCGAGCAGCGACTGCTGGGTCACCGCCGCGCCGACGCCGCAGTTGAGCACGATCTTCTCGAGGCGCGGCACCTGCATGATGTTGGCCAGCCCGAGCTCCTGCTGGAGCTGGGCCCGAAGCTCGGTCTCGTAACGCTGCTTGAGGCGCGGTCGTTCGCGCGCCGTCCGGGCGGCGGTCGCCATCAGAGCTTCTCTCCGCACTTGCGACAGACGCGGTACTTGTTGCCCTCGTCGTCGAACTCGTAGCCGATGCGGGTCGGGCCGCACTTGGTGCACAGGATCGCCAGGTTGGACACGTGGATGGGCATGTCCTTGTCGATGATCCCGGCCTGCATCGTCTGGCGCTGCTGGCGTTGGTGCTTCTTGGCGACGTTGATGCCGTCGACGATCACCCGCGACTTCTCGGGGATGACACGCGTGACCTCACCGTCTTTGCCGATGTCTTTGCCGGCCAGCACGCGAACCATGTCGCCCTTCCGAATCTTCATCACAAGACCTCCGGTGCCAAGGAGACGATGCGCATGAAGCGGCGCTCGCGGAGCTCACGGCCGACGGGCCCGAAGATGCGCGTGCCGCGTGGCTGCATCTGATCGTTGATGAGCACGGCGGCGTTCTCGTCGAAACGGATGTAGCTGCCGTCGGGACGCCGCTTCTCCTTCTTGGTGCGCACGACCACGCACTTCACGACTTCACCCTTCTTCACGCTCGCGCCCGGGACGGCGTCTTTCACTGTCGCCACGAATACATCGCCGATCCGCGCGTACCGCCGCCGCGTGCCACCGAGGACCTTGATGCACAAGACCTCGCGGGCACCCGAGTTGTCGGCGACTTTGAGCCGGCTCTCCTGCTGGATCATTTGGCGCGCTCGAGGACTTCCACGACGCGCCAGCGCTTGAGCTTCGAGAGCGGGCGGGTCTCGGTGATGCGCACGCGGTCGCCTTCGTGCGCGTCATTGGTGTCGTCGTGCGCGTAGAAACGGCTGGTGCGCTGCATCGTCTTGCCGTAGCGGCGGTGGCGCACGCGGTCGGTGACGGCGACCACGATCGTCTTGTCCATCTTCGTCGATACGACCATGCCCTCCCGCACCTTGCGCGGGTTGGACCTCTTGTCGGCGGCTTCGTCAGCCATCAGTGACCACCCTCGTTGGTTGCGGTCTCGTGCGCCGCGATCTCGCGTTCGCGCAGCAGCGTCTCGAGCCGAGCGATTTCCTTGCGGACGTAATTCATCCGCGATGTGTTGTCGAGCTGACCGGTCGCGTTCTGGAAGCGCAGGTTGAAGAGCTCTTCCTTCGACTCGGCCAGCCGGTGCGTCAGCTCGCCGTCGTTGAGCTCTCGAAGCTCGGTCGCGCGCGTCATCACGCTTCCTCCTGACGGAGAATGAAACGACTCTTGATCGGCAGCTTGTGCATCGCGAGTCGCATTGCTTCGCGGGCGGTCGCCTCGGGCACACCCGACAGCTCGAACATCACGCGCCCCGGCTTCACCACCGCGACCCAATGCTCCGGGTTGCCCTTGCCCGAGCCCATCCGCGTCTCGGCCGGCTTCTGCGTGACCGGCTTGTCGGGGAAGATGCTGATCCACACTTTCCCGCCGCGCTTGATGTAACGGGTCATCGCGATACGGGCAGCTTCGATCTGGCGGTTGGTGATCCATCCCGGCTCGAGCGCCTGGATCCCGTAGTCGCCGAACGTCACCCGCGTGCCACCCTTCGCGATGCCGCTCATGCGGCCTCGCTGCATCTTGCGGTGACGAACTTTCTTCGGCATCAACATCGCTGGCTGCAATCCTCAGTCTTCGTCGCCATGGAACTTCGGCGCCTCGTGGTGTTCACGGGTGCGGCGCTCGATCTCTTCTTCCTCGGCAAGCAGGCGCTCCAGCTCAGGATCGGCCTCCTTGACGAGCGGGGCCGACTCGGCGGCTGCCTCGTCGGTCGTGCCTTCCGCGCCTTCCTCGACCGGCACGCCTTCCGGACGACGGCGACCGCCGCCCGCGCTGATCACGCGGCGTCCCGAACCCTGGCCGGATGTCTCGCCTACCGCCATCGCGGCCTCCTTGGAGATCTTGTCTGCGCCCGCTGACTTGTACGGCAGGATGTCGCCCTTGTAGATCCACACCTTCACGCCGATGCGACCGAAAGTGGTGCGAGCCTCCGCCTGGCCGTAGTCGATGTCGGCTCGCAGCGTGTGCAGCGGTACGCGGCCCTCGCGGTACCACTCCTTGCGTGACATCTCCGCGCCACCGAGCCGGCCGCCGCACTGCACGCGAATACCGAGCGCGCCAGCCTTCATCGCGGTTTGCACCGCGCGCTTCATCGCGCGCCGGAAGGAGACACGCCCGGCGAGCTGGTCGGCGACACCTTGCGCGATCAGAGTGGCGTCGAGCTCGGGCTGCTTGATCTCCTGGATGTTGAAGTGGATCTTGGGGTTGCCCGTGATCTTGAGCAATCCGGCGCGCAGACGGTCGGCCTCCGCGCCGCGCCGGCCGATCACGATGCCCGGACGCGCGGTATAGACGTCGACCCGGAGCCGGTCACGCGTCCGCTCGATCTCCACCCGACTCACCGCCGCGTGCGGCAGCTGCTTGCGCAGGTAGTCGCGGATCTTCCAGTCTTCGATCAGGCTGTCCTTGTAGTCCTGCTTCTCCGCGAACCAACGCGACTTCCAGTCGGTGGTGATGCCAAGACGGAACCCGTAGGGGTTGACCTTCTGACCCATTACTCGGAACCCTCCGGCTCGGTGCGATCGCTGGAATCTTCCGCGGACGGCTCGTCGGCGGTGTCTCCAGCGCTCGTCTCGGTTTCTGACACATCGGCAGCGGCGGGGTCAGCCTCGGGTGCGGCTTGCTTCGCCGGTGCCTTCTTCTTGGTTGGCGTCTTCTTCTTCGCCGTCGCCTTCTTGCGCGGCTTCGCGGTCTCGCTCGTCGCCTCTTCCGCCGCCTCGACCGACTCGTCGGGCTCAGCCGCTTCGTCGTGGTCGTGCTCGTGATCGTGTTCCTCGCCCGGCTCGCGGCGGCGCGTCGGATGACGGCTCGGGCGGCGACGCGCCCCGCCCGCAGCAGCGTCGCGACGGCGCCGGCGTTCGAGCTCCTCGTCGCTGAACCGGGCCACCACGATCGTGATGTGACTCGTGCGCTTGCGAATGCGCGTGCCCCGTCCGCGGGCACGTGGGCGCCAGCGCTTCATCGTGGGCCCTTCGTCGGCGTATGCCCGCTGCACGAACAACTCGTCGGCCGGCAGGCTCTGGTTGTTTTCGGCATTCGCGACCGCGGAGTCGAGGAGCTTGAGGACCTCGTCGGCCGCGCCCCGCTCGCAGAACCGCAACGTCTCGCGCGCGTCGTCGACCTCGAGGCCGCGAATCAACCCCAGGACCTGACGGACCTTGTTGGGCGCAGTGCGCAGATGACGGAGGGTGGCGCGGGTCTCGGGCATGACTATCGACGTGTCGACCTTTCTTGACCGGCGTGGTAGCGGAACGTGCGGGTGGGCGCGAACTCACCGAGCTTGTGACCGACCATCGCCTCGCTGATGTAGATCGGCACGTGCTTGCGGCCGTCGTGCACCGCGAGGGTGTGGCCGACCATGTCGGGCGTGACCGTGGAGCGACGCGACCAGGTCTTGATGACCTTCTTGTCGCCGGCCGCGTTCATACGCTCGACCTTCACCCGCAGGTGCTCGTCGACGAACGGACCCTTCTTCAGACTGCGCGGCATGCCGATTACCTCCGGTTGCCGCGCTTGCGGCGGCGGCGGACGATGAGCTTGTCGGAAGGCTTGCCCTTCTTGCGGGTGCGGCCTTCGGGCTTACCCCAGGGCGACACTGGGTGCCGGCCGCCGGAGCTCTTGCCCTCGCCGCCACCGAGGGGATGGTCGACGGGGTTCATGGCGACACCGCGCACCTTCGGGCGCTTGCCCTGCCAGCGCGAGCGTCCCGCCTTGCCGATCGACACCAGGCCCGCTTCCGCGTTCCCGACCGCGCCGATCGTGCCGCGACAGTCGATCGGCACACGCCGCATCTCCGTCGACGGAAGCCGGATGGTCGCGAACTGCCCCTCTTTCGCGACGAGCTGAATCGAGGCGCCCGCGCCGCGGCCGAGCTTCGCGCCCGCGCCGGGCTTGAGCTCCACGTTGTGCACGGTGGTGCCGACCGGGATGTAGCGCAACGCGAGCGCGTTGCCCACCCGGATCTCTGAACCCTGGCCACTCTGCAGCATGTCGCCGACCACGAGTTGCGCGGGAGCGATGATGTAGCGCTTCTCGCCGTCGAGGTAGTGCAGCAGCGCGATGCGCGCGTTGCGGTTGGGGTCGTACTCGATCGACGCCACCTTCGCCGGCACGCCGTCTTTGTCGCGCTTGAAGTCGATGACGCGGTACTTGCGCTTGTGCCCGCCTCCCCGATGCCGCGACGTCATGCGGCCATACGCGTTGCGGCCACCCGTACGCGGCTTGTGCCGGGTGAGCGACTTCTCCGGCTTGTCGGTGGTGATCTCCTTGAAGTCGGAGACGCTCTGGAACCGGCGGCCGGGACTGGTGGGCTTGCGCTTGCGTACGGGCATCGTCAGCTCCCGAAGATCTCGATGCGGTCGCCCTCGGCAAGGGAGACAACGGCCCGCTTCTGGTCGGCACGAGAGCCCCAGTTGCCGGTGCGGCGATTGCGCTTGCGCTTGCCGTGGCGGTTCAACGTGTTGACGTTGGTGACCTTAACGCTGAAGATCGTCTCGATCGCCTGCTTGATCTCGATCTTGTTGGCGTCGGCCGCGACGATGAACGTGTAAACGTCGCTGTCGTACGCGGCGTACGACTTCTCCGACACAACTGGCCGGATGATGATGTCGCGAGGACCCCGGCCGCTCATTCGGTGTCGTCCCCGCCAGTTTGCGCGGTTGTGGAGTAACGCGCGGTTGCGGCTTCGAGACTGGCAGCACTGAACACCAGCCAGTCGTTGACGAGCACGTCGTACGCGTTGAGCTCTTCGGGGAGCACGATCTGCACGCGTTCTCCGAGATTTCGAAACGACTTCCACGTGGCTTCCTCGGTGCGTGCGAGCACCAAGAGCACGCGCGGAGCACGTTCACCCGCGGTGCGTAGGCCGAGGCCCTCGAGCACTTCGATGCCGCGCCTGGTCTTCGGCTCGTCGATGCCCCAGTCGTCGACAACGACCACGCGCTTCGAGGCTGCTCGATCGGAGAGCGCCGAACGCAGCGCGAGCCGCACCATCTTCTTGGGTGTGCGCTGGCTGTAGTCGCGGGGCTTGGGGCCATGGGCGATGCCGCCACCGCGCCACTGCGGCGAACGGATCGAGCCTTGGCGGGCCCGCCCGGTGCCCTTCTGGCGCCAGGGCTTCGCGCCGCCGCCGCGGACTTCGGCGCGCGTCTTCGTGGAGTGCGTGCCTGCGCGCCGCGCGGCGAGCTGCGCGGTGACGACCTGGTGCATGCACGGCACGTTGGGCTCGATACCGAACAGGTCGTCGGCAAGATCCACGCTGCCCGACTTCCCGCCGAGCACGGTCGTCAGGTCGACTTTCATGCCGCGTGCTCCGGTGCCTTCACCGCGTTGCGGATGAACACGAGGCTGCCGTTCGCGCCCGGTACCGAACCTCTGACGAGCAGCAGGCCGCGCTCGGCGTCGCCCTCCACCACCTCGAGGTTGAGGGTGGTGACGCGCGCCTTGCCGTGTCGGCCGGCCATCTTCATGCCTTTGAACACCCTCGACGGTGTCGCGCATGCGCCAATCGCGCCGGGCGAACGGTGGCTCTTGTGGTTGCCGTGGCTCGCGCCCTGGCCCTTGAAGTTGTGGCGCTTCATGGCCCCGCTGAAGCCCTTGCCCTTGCTGATGCCGGTGACGTCGACGCGCTCACCTGCGCCGAACACGTCGGCGGCGATGGTCTGGCCGATTTGGAAGCCGGCGACGTTGTCGACGCGTAGCTCGGCGAGATGCTTGACCGGCTCGACGTTGGCGACCTTGAGATGCCCGAGCTCCGGCTTCGAGAGCCGGCTGGCCTTGGTATCGCCGAACGCGAGCTGGACCGCGCTATATCCGTCGCGCTCAGGGGTCTTCAGCTGCACGACGCGACAGGGCCCGGCCTGGATGACCGTGACCGGCACGATCCGGTTTTGGTCGTCCCAGACCTGCGTCATGCCGAGCTTGCGCCCGAGAATCCCCTTGGATGCCATGCCTCTTGTCTACTTTCCTGCGCGTGACGCGCGTGTGTTTCCCTAGCACGCGAACGCTCCCCCGGCCCAGGAAGCCGGCGGAGCGGTCTCGGTTGTGCTGCGTGGTCCTGCACGAAGGCAGCCTGCGCAGACGTCGATTGGTCGAGGAACGTTCCGAAACGGGTGCCGCTCGAGCGATGGAAGGCCCGAGGCGAAGCTTGAAAAGACTAGCGGTTTCGCGAGCCGGACCGCCAACGGCGCCCGTGCGAATCGGTAGCCTGCGCCGCATGAGCCCCAATGCCGACCAAGTGCGCTACTGGAACGAGGAGGCCGGGCCGGGCTGGGTCCGCCGTGCCGATCAGCAAGATCGGTTGATGGGGCCGCTCGGCCGGCTCGCGATGACCCGCCTGGAGCTGCGGTCCGGCCAGCGAGTCCTCGACGTCGGCTGCGGCTGCGGCGGCTCCACGTTCGAGCTCGCCGAGCTGGTGGGCACGCGCGGGCATGTACTCGGGGTCGACATCTCCGCTCCGATGCTCGCCCGCGCGCGCGATCGCGCCGTAGCGGCGGGGTTGACGCAGGTCGCGTTCGAGCAGGCGGATGCCCAGACGGCGACGTTCGACGAGTTCGACGCGGCCTTCTCCCGCTTTGGTGTGATGTTCTTCGACGATCCGACGGCGGCGTTCGCAAACATCGCCGGCGCGCTCCGGCCGAAAAGGCGTCTCGCATTCGTCTGTTTCCGCGATGTCAGCGAGAACCCATGGCTCTTCGTGCCGATGATGGCCGCCGGTGGCCATTTGACACTGCCGCCGCTGCCCGGTCCGGGCGAGCCGGGGCCGTTCGCGTTCGCTGACGGAGAGCGGCTGGGCACGACGCTGGCCCAAGGCGGCTTCACCGACATCGAGGTCGCGGCGACTGGCACGGAGGTGAAGTTCGGCAATAGCGGCGACCTCGAGACCGGCGCCCGTTTCATCCTCGACATGGGACCAACCCGCCGCGCATTCGACGACGCCGCGTCCGGAGTGCAAGCGGCAACCGTCGACGCGGTAATGGCCGCACTCGCTCCCTACGACAGCGGCGACGGCATCAAGCTTCCGGCGGGCCTCTGGCTCGTCACCGCGCGCTTGGCGTAAGCCCGCCGCCCAGTCGCTGGGACGTCAGACCTGCTGGATCTTGATCTCGATGTCGACGCCGGCCGGGAGGTCGAGGCGCTGGAGTGATTCGACGGTCTTCGACGTCGGCTCGACGATGTCGATCAGGCGCTTGTGGATGCGCATCTCGAAGTGCTCGCGCGAGTCCTTGTCGACGTGCGGGGAACGGATCACGCAGAAGCGGCGAATCTCGGTTGGCAGCGGCACGGGACCGCGCACCTTGGCTTGGGTGCGCACGACGGTCTCGACGATCTTCTTCGTCGATTGGTCGATGATCTCGTGGTCGTAAGCCTTCAATCGGATCCGGATCTTCTGACCCTTCGCGTCCGCCATGTCTATTGCTCCGCTCGCTGCGAGGCAGGGCACCTGCCTCGCGGTCGCTCGCTCCGCGTGCTGCGCTGCGCTCCGGCCCTGCCGGTGCTCGCTTCGCGCGCCTGACTGTTACTACTTGAGGATCTTGATGACGCGGCCGGCGCCGACGGTACGGCCACCCTCGCGGATCGCGAACCGGAGGCCTTCTTCCATCGCGATCGGTTTCTGCAACGAGATGGTCATCTCGGTGTTGTCGCCCGGCATGACCATCTCGGTACCTTCGAGCAACACGATCGTGCCCGTCACATCCGTCGTCCGGAAATAGAACTGCGGATGGTAATTACTGAAGAACGGGGTGTGACGCCCACCCTCCTCCTTGGTCAAGATGTACACCTGGGAGGTGAACTCGATATGGGGCGTGATACTCCCCGGCTTGGAGAGCACCTGACCGCGCTCCACCTCTTCTTTCTTCGTGCCCCGCAACAAGGCACCAATGTTGTCGCCAGCGCGACCCTCATCCAACAGCTTGCGGAACATCTCCACACCCGTACACACCGTCTTGGAGGTATCGCGAAGACCCACAATCTCGATCTCTTCACCCACCTTGACGATCCCGCGCTCCACCCGGCCCGTCACCACCGTCCCACGACCCGTAATCGTGAACACATCCTCGATCGGCATCAAAAACGGTTTCTCCACATCACGCACCGGCTCCGGAATCGACGCATCGACCGCGTCCATCAACTCGACGATCTTCTCCGACCAGGTCGCGTCGCCCTCCAACGCCTTCAACGCGCTGACCCGCACGATCGGGATCTCATCACCAGGAAACTCGTACTCGTTCAACAACTCGCGCACCTCGAGCTCCACCAACTCGAGGATCTCCTCGTCATCAACCATGTCCGTCTTGTTCAACGCCACCACAATGGACGGCACACCCACCTGACGGGCCAACAAGACATGCTCACGGGTCTGGGGCATCGGCCCATCCGTCGCCGCCACCACCAAAATCGCGCCGTCCATCTGCGCCGCACCCGTAATCATGTTCTTGATGTAATCCGCATGCCCCGGACAATCCACATGCGCGTAATGCCGATTCGCGGTCTCGTACTCCACATGCGCAATCGAGATCGTGATCCCCCGCGCCTTCTCCTCCGGCGCCTTATCAATCTCATCAAACGCCGTCACCGTCACATTCGGATTCCCCGCCGCCAACACCTTCGTAATCGCCGCCGTCAACGTCGTCTTCCCATGATCAATATGACCAATCGTCCCAATATTCAGATGCGGCTTCGTCCGCTCGAACTTCGCCTTCGCCATGAGGTTGTGTTGCTCCTTCTTCGCGCGGTTACTCGCCGCGAACGCGTGCGGTGATCTCTTCTGCGATCGACATCGGTACCTGCTGGTACGAGTCGAATTGCATGGTGTACGTCGCGCGACCCTGCGTGCGCGAACGGAGGTCGGTAGCGTAGCCGAACATCTCGGCGAGAGGCACCTGAGCGTCGACGACGTGGGACGTGCCCCGCTGCTCCATGCCTTCGACCTTGCCCCGCCGTGACGACAGGTCGCCGATGACGTCGCCCATGTAGTCCTCGGGCGTCACGACCTCGACTCGCATGATCGGCTCGAGGAGCACCGGCTTGGCCTGGCGGGCCGCCTTCTTGAACGCCAGCGATCCCGCGATCTTGAACGCCATCTCGCTCGAGTCGACGTCGTGGTACGAGCCGTAGGTGAGGATGATCCGCACGTCGACCATCGGGTAGCCGGCGATCACGCCACCGACGAGCGCCTCCTGGATGCCGGCGTCAACCGACGAGATGTACTCGCGCGGGATCACGCCACCGACGATCTTGTCGACGAACTCGTAGCCACCGCCGGGGCCCGTGGGCTCGAGCGTGATGACCACGTGGCCGTACTGGCCCCGGCCGCCGGTCTGGCGGATGTAGCGCTCCTCCACCTTCTCGACCGTCTTGGTGATCGTCTCGCGGTACGCGACCTGCGGCTTACCGACGTTCGCGCCCACACTGAACTCACGCATCATCCGGTCGACGAGCACGTCGAGGTGCAGCTCACCCATGCCGGAGATGATCGTCTGGCCGGTCTCGTCGTCGGTACGTACGCGGAAGGTGGGATCTTCCTCGGAGAGCGCCGCCAGCGCACGACCGAGCTTGTCCTGGTCGACCTTGGTCTTGGGCTCGATCGCGACCGAGATCACCGGCTCGGGGAACTCCATGCGCTCGAGAATGATCGGCTTCTGCGGATCGCAGAGCGTGTCGCCGGTCGTCGTGTTCTTCAGCCCGACGACCGCGACGATGTCACCCGCGAATACCGCCTCTTTGTCCTCCCGGTGGTTGGCGTGCATCTGCAGGATGCGTCCGACCCGCTCCTTCTTGTCCTTGGTCGCGTTGAGCACCGCGCTGCCGGCCGAGAGCTTGCCCGAGTACACGCGGAAGTAGGTGAGCTTGCCGACATACGGGTCGCTCATGATCTTGAACGCGAGCGCGGCGAACGGCTCGCCGTCGTCGGGCTTGCGGGCCAGCGTCTCGTCGCCTTTGAGGTCGGTGCCTTCGATCGGCGGGACGTCGACCGGGCTCGGGAGGTAGTCGACCACGGCGTCGAGCAGTGGCTGCACGCCTTTGTTCTTGAACGCGCTTCCGCACAACACCGGTACGACGTCACCGGCGACCGTGGCGGCCCGAAGTGCGGTGCGCAGGTCGTCGGCGGTGATCTCCTCCTCGCCGACGTACTTCTCGAGGATTTTCTCGGCGAACTGCGAGACGACGTCGACGAGCTCGTGACGCCAGTGCGCGGCCTCGTCGGCCAGCTCGGCGGGGATCTCGACGGTCGAGAACGTCTCGCCCATCCCCTCGTCCCACATGAGCGCCTTCATCTGAAGCAGGTCGATGACGCCACGGAAGGCGCTCTCGGCGCCGACGGGCAGCTGCGTGAGCGCGACCGTTGCGTCGAGGCGGTCCTTGATCATGTCGACGGAGCGGAAGAAATCGGCGCCGATTCGGTCCATCTTGTTGATGAAACACATGCGCGGCACGTTGTACTTGTTGGCCTGGCGCCACACGGTCTCGGTCTGCGGCTCCACCCCGGCGACGGCGTCGAACACCGCGACCGCGCCGTCGAGCACGCGCAGCGACCGCTCGACCTCGACGGTGAAGTCGACGTGACCGGGCGTATCGATGATGTTGATCCACGTGTCACGCCACTTGCACGTCGTCGCGGCACTCGTGATCGTGATGCCGCGCTCCTGCTCCTGGACCATCCAGTCCATGACGGCCGCGCCTTCGTGCACCTCACCGATCTTGTACGTACGCCCCGTGTAATAAAGGATGCGCTCCGTCGTCGTCGTCTTCCCGGCATCAATATGCGCCATGATCCCAATGTTGCGCACCCGCGACAGCGGAACCTCCCGAATAACGGGACCACCCTTCCCCTTGACTTCCTTCGCCTCTGCAGCCATCTCTTCTTCTTCTTCTTCTCTTCTTCTTCTTCAACTTCGCGTCGCCGCCGAGCCTCGGCGTTGTCATCACTTCGCGCGAGCGCCTCGGTCGTCGGCGCTCGTCCCCGCCTCCATGGTCGCCCGCCCGAAGACGCAGGAGCCGGATCCGCCGCCGAATCGGCGCCCTGAAAGGGGTAGCGGACACGGCGCCGAACGTAACCCCGCCCGGAGGAGACCGGCCAAAGGGCCAAGTTTCCGCCGACGGCGGAGACTTGCAGGGGCTCCGAATGATTAGCGGGGCTGTTCGGTGCCGGTCTGCTTCGCCGCCCACCCACGCAACGCGATCACCACCACAACGCGATCACCACCGGTAGTGGGCGAAGGCTTTGTTCGACTCTGCCATCTTCTGCAGGTCGTCCTTGCGTTTGATCGCCGCGCCCAACCCGTTACTGGCATCCATCAGCTCGGCCGAGACGCGTTCCGCCATCGTCTTCTCTCGCCGCTGCCGCGCGTACCCGACGATCCAGCGGATCGCGAGCGTCGTCGCGCGCCGCGGACGCACTTCGACCGGCACCTGGTAGGTCGCGCCACCAACTCGGCGGCTGCGCACCTCGAGCGCCGGACGAACGTTTTCGACCGCGCGCTTCAGCGTCGGGACCGGATCGGAGCCGGTCTTTTCCTCGATGTCGGAGAGCGCGTCGTACACGATCTTCTCGGCAATGGAGCGTTTCCCGCGCTGCAACACCTTGTTGACGACCTGGGTGACGACGACCGACCGGTAAACCGGGTCGGGCATCAAGTCGCGTCGGGTTGCGGGACCTTTGCGCGGCATCAGCGGTCCTTCTTCGCGCCGTAACGGCTGCGCGCCTGCTTGCGATTGCTGACGCCACTGGCGTCGAGTGCGCCCCGCACGATCTTGTAACGCACGCCGGGAAGGTCTTTGACGCGACCACCTCGTACCAAGACGATCGAGTGCTCCTGGAGGTTGTGCCCGATCCCCGGGATGTACGCGGTCACCTCGATGCCGGTGGTGAGGCGCACGCGGGCGACCTTGCGCAGCGCCGAGTTGGGCTTCTTCGGCGTATGGGTGAAGACGCGCGTGCACACGCCCCGGCGCTGCGGTGAGCCCTTGAGCGCGGGGGTCTTCGACTTCTCCACTTTGGTCTCGCGACCCTTGCGGACGAGCTGTTGGATCGTGGGCATGTTGCTCCTGAACCTCTACGTTGCGCGGCGCATCGAAGCCGAGGGAGCCGGGGCTTCAAACGACCGGGACGATGAGCTACGCCGTCAGCGCGACGCCACCGGAGTGGCGCGCGAAGTTTCCAGAATAGGAACGCCCCCGCGGCTGGTCAAACCACCCCGCGAGGGGGTCCCCCCGGTCACTCGCCGGTGCCGGTCTCGTCGAGGCTCGGCGCGGCTCCGACCGGGAGCTCCACTGACTCGTCGGCGACCGCGGTCAGGTCGACGCTCGCCGGCTCCTCGCCGACGGCCGCGGGTGCCGCGGTCTCGCCGTCGCCCGTTGCCTCGACCGGTCCCGCGCTCGTGTCGCGCAGCCAGCTCGCGAGGTCCATGTCCGCGTCAGTGTCGGACGTGTAGAACGGCAGCGGCTCGTAATCCGGGGCGTCGGTCGCGATTTCGCGGTACCTCAGCATGCCGGTACCGGCCGGGATCAGCTTGCCGATGATCACGTTCTCCTTCAGGCCCGCGAGACCGTCGAACTTGCCTTCGATGGCCGCCTCGGTGAGCACGCGTGTGGTCTCTTGGAACGACGCGGCCGACAGCCACGACTCCGTCGCGAGCGACGCCTTGGTGATACCCATGAGCTCGGGCCGGCCCTCGGCGGGCTGCTTGCCTTCCTCCACCAACCGTCGGTTGGTGTCGGCGTAGCGGCGGGCATCTTCCTTCGAGCCAGGCAGGAAGTCGCTGTCACCGGGCTCCGAGACACCGACCCGTCGGAGCATCTGGCGCACGATCACCTCGACGTGCTTGTCGTGGATCGACACACCCTGCTCGCGGTACACCTTCTGCACTTCGTCGCTGAGGTACTGCTGTGTCTCGCGGATGCCCTTGATCTCGAGGATCTTCTTCGGGTCGAGCGGCGTCTTCTCGTCACCGACGAGTCGCTGCCCGGCGGTGACTTCCTGTCCGTCGGTTACCACGACGTGCGCACGACGAGACACGACGTGCTCTTCCTCGTTGCCATCGTCGGAGACGATCGTGATAACCCGCTCGCCCTTCTCGTTTTCACCGAGCCGAGCAACACCGGAGCTCTCGGCGAGCGTTGCCGCGCCCTTCGGCGTGCGGGCTTCGAATAGCTCGACGACGCGCGGCAGGCCGTGGGTGATGTCCTCACCGGCGACACCACCGGTGTGGAACGTACGCATCGTGAGCTGCGTGCCCGGCTCACCGATCGACTGCGCGGCGATGATGCCGACGGCCTCGCCGATGTCGACGAGCTTGCCGGTGGCGAGCATCTTGCCGTAACACAGTGCGCAGACCGACGCGACCGATTCACACGTGAGCACCGAGCGCACCCGGACCCGCTCGATGCCGGGATCCCGGGCGAGCACCAGCAGCTCGTCTTCGCTGACCTCGGTGTTGCGGGGCATCGTGGTGCCGTCGGCCAATTTGATGTCGTCGGCGAGGCATCGGCCCAGCAACCTCGTCTCGAGGAGACGCAGCTGCTCGACGTCGTCGCGCACGTCTTCGACCCAGATGCCACGCGGGCTCTCGCAGTCGACGTGGCGCACGATGAGCTCTTGCGCAACGTCGACGAGCCGGCGGGTCAGGTAGCCGGAGTCGGCGGTACGCAAGGCGGTGTCGGCCAGTCCCTTGCGGGCGCCGTGCGTCGAGATGAAGTATTCGAGCACGGAGAGACCCTCACGGAAGTTGGACTTGATCGGCCGGCGGATGATCTGGCCCCGCGGGTTGGCCACAAGGCCACGCATGCCGGCGATCTGACGCACCTGCATGACGTTGCCGCGCGCGCCTGAGCCCACCATCATATCGATCGGGTTGAACTTCTCCGACGCCAGCTCGGCCGTCATCGCGTCGCGCACCTTGTCGGTGGCTTCGGTCCAGATCTCGATCTCTTTCTGTGTGCGCTCGTCGTCAGTGATGATGCCGCGGTCGTACTGCTGCTCCACCTTGTCGGCCTCAGCCTCGAAGCCGTCGAGGATGCTCCGCTTGGCGACCGGCGTCTTGACGTCGGCGATCGCGATCGTCAATCCGGCCCGGGTCGCGTACTCGAACCCGAGGTCCTTCATGCGGTCGAGACTCAGCGCCACTTCCGCCCGGTTGTAGAGCTCCACGAGCTCGCTGACGATCTCGGTGATGTCGCGCTTCTTGACGACCTGGTCCTTGAACGGGAAGTTGGGCGGGAACGCCTCGTTGAGGATCAGGCGCCCGAGCGTCGTCTCGACGAGGACGCGGCCGTCGCCGTTCGTGCCCGTGCGACGGATGACGATCGCGCCGGGGTTGACCTCGTTGCCGTCGTCATCGAAACGCGCGGGGAACTGATCCGCGGGGAACCGGCCGCCCGGCATGCGCACCTTGATCGGCGCGTGCAGCGAGACCGTCTCGACGCCGTCGGATGAAAGCCGCTCATCGTGGGCGAGCACGGCCTCTTCGAGTGAGGAGAACGCGCGGCCCGCGCCGTTGCCATTTTCGA
Organism: Acidimicrobiia bacterium; assembly: GCA_038236695.1. Lineage (GTDB taxonomy): Bacteria > Actinomycetota > Acidimicrobiia > IMCC26256 > JBBRZM01 > JBBRZM01. Next base: position 482 of record JBBRZM010000004.1, on the reverse strand, counting down.
CGACTTCGGTGAGGTAGTAGGCGCCGATGACCATGTCCTGGGTGGGCACGGTGATCGGACGACCGTGCGCCGGCGACAGGATGTTGTGCGCCGACAGCATGAGGATGCGGGCTTCGGCCTGCGCTTCCGACGACAGCGGCAGATGCACCGCCATCTGGTCACCGTCGAAGTCGGCGTTGAACGCCGCGCACACCAACGGGTGAATCTGGATCGCCTTGCCCTCGACCAGCACCGGCTCGAACGCCTGGATACCGAGACGGTGCAGCGTCGGCGCGCGGTTGAGGAACACCGGGTGTTCCTTGATGACCTCTTCGAGCACGTCCCACACCTGCGGACGCGAACGCTCGACCATCCGCTTCGCCGACTTGATGTTCTGGGCGAACTCGAGGTCGACGAGACGCTTCATCACGAACGGCTTGAACAGCTCGAGGGCCATCTTCTTCGGCAGGCCGCATTGGTGGAGCTTCAGCTCCGGGCCGACG
>JBBRZM010000003.1:0-147486 GCA_038236695.1 Acidimicrobiia bacterium | reverse complement strand
CTGGTAGAGCGCTACGTTCGCAACGTAGAAGTCGGCGGTTCGAGTCCGCTCACCTCCACTAGCAAAGCCGCAGATCAGGCGCCATGCGCCAGCTCAGGACCGGCACCTCCTTCAGGCGAAAGTCCGCGATTAGTCCGCGAGAATTTCGCGAAGCGTTGCTCAAGGGCGGTCGTTACGCCCTCGTCGACACTTGGCAGCAGTGAGCCATAGACATCGCTCGTAACTCGGATCGATGAGTGGCCGAGGCGCTGCTTGATCGTCTCGATGTGCGCCCCCGCCTCGATGAGCAGACCCGCTGCCGTGTGGCGGAGGCCGTGGAACGTGAGCCCGTCGAGCTCGGCTCGCTTCGCCGCAGGATCGAAGACTCGCGTCCGAAACGTCGATCGGCGAAGCGGGCCACCCTCGGGCGCCACGAAGACGAGCGCGTCGGGGGCGGGCTTGCCGCGGCGCGCCAAGTGCTCCGACAGCATGTCGATGACAAACGCGGGCACGTTCAGTGTTCGTCGGGACGCCCTCGTTTTCACGTCAGCGAAGACGATCTTGCCGTCGACTTCGGCGCAGGTCTCGATGATCTCCAAGGTTCTGCGAAGGAAGTCGATCCGACCGACGCGCAGCCCGGCGATCTCGGACCAGCGCAGGCCGAGCACGCCGGCGAGATAGGCCATTGGCCGGTACTGCTCGGGTACGGCGGCGGCCAGCCGCTCGAGCTCGTCGGCGCTCAGGAACCGGATCTCTCTCCGAGCGTGTGCGGGCAGGCGGACGCCGCGGCACGGGCTGACCGCGAGCAGGTCCGCCTCGACGGCTGCTGAGAGGATGGCGCGCAGGACCCCGTAGTCCGTCTGCACCGTCGTGGGCGCGAGGTGCTCGGCCATGCCTTCGACGAGTTGCCGAATGTCGAGTGGAGTCAGGCTCGAGAGCGCGCGCTTGCCGATGGTCGGAATGAAGTGCTTCTCGTTCACGACCTTGTCTCGGGCGAGCGTCGTTGCGCGCTTGTGCAAGGCGCCGGCGAAGTAGCGCTCTGGCCATTTCTCGTAGGTGATCTTCCCGGCGCGGGGGTCGACGTGGATCCCCCGTGACATGTCGCCGCGTACACCGTCGAGCCAGTTCTCCGCGTCACGACGTGTCGGGAAGTGCTGCGCGTGCTCGCGCCCATTCGGATCGCGATACCTGGCCCGCCAGCTCCCATCGGGGCGCTTCTTGACGCTTGCCATGGTGTACCTCCTTGAAGTCGCACGAGGGGAAGCCGTGCCTGCGGCATCGTCTACTGGTGCGGGGACCAGTACGTGCGTGAGCGCCGCCTTGCCGGACCGGGCTCGGTGTGTCGGTCAGGACGCGTCACTGCGATCCTCCAGCCAGCGTTCGACGTCGTCAAGTCGATAGCGAACATGGCGCCCGGCGCGGAAGCCGCGTGGCCCCTCACGCCGTGACCGCCACCGGTAGATCGTGCGCAGCGGCACACCGAGGAAAGCGGCCACTTCGTCCGGCCCGAGCAGTCGATCCGCGGGTTTGGGTTCGCGTCGTGCTGCAGGCTCGTGTGAAGTTGTCATCTGGGGAAGACCTCCATGTCGGCAGTTCGCGCGTGCGCGCGTTCATCAGTAACAAGTGCCAACGGTCCCCTGTCTTTGCAGCCGGTCGTGCGACCGGTACGTGCGCGACTCGAGGGCGTTCCCTGCGGAGGCGGAGCGTGCGTGACGGAGTAGTCGTTTCGCCGGCAGATCAGTCCCGGGATCACTCCGGGAATCACTCCCGGAATCACTCCCGTGATCACACCCGACGCGTGCATCGTTGCGTCGAACAGCGGCCCGTTGGTTCCCCGGGATCATGGAGTTCGCACTGCCGCGCTCTACCGGCGGCAGCTTCATCTAGTGCCACCCCAGTCAACGTTCAGAAGATTGGCGGGTGTCCCCTCGCGGCGCCTTTGGGCGAGGCTGGAACGACCGGCTTGGCAGCCCGAACGTCGGCAGGGCCGCGAAGCCGAAAGCAGAGGTGGGTCAGTAGTTGAAGGTCAGCGCCCCACCTTGTGTGAACTCATAGAGCGCCGGCGCGCCTTTGACTTCGGCGCCCTGCACCCACGCGGCCGATTCAAGATTGCGGGTCTTGACACACACGGGACAGGCGAAGAAGCGGCCGCCTTTCTCCACGTATTCGGCGTGGAGGTCTTTGATAGACGGCGCTCCGGGCACCGAGAGTCCGTCGGAATAGCCCTCGGTGGCGACGTGGATGCCGTCTTTGGTGAGCCACATGAGGACCTGTTTGCCGGCGCGTAGCGCCTCGACCCCGAGTAGGTAACCGATCAACACTGCTTCGGGATCGTCGGATCCGTGGGTTTGGCCGATCACGACCTTGTCGTCTGCTGCCATCTCACGCTCTTTTCTGTTTGTTCGCGGAATCTACGTCTTGGCGGTCGGGTTCGTCGCCAGTACTGAGATGCTCTTCACGCCGAAGGTCTCGGTCGCGCCCTGCGCGGAGTCCGAGATGAAGTTGTACTGCGGGTTCTCTTGCACCGTGCGCAGCTCGAGGCCGCCGGCCTCGATCGCATGCCGGTAGTCGTCCCGCTGCATCGCGCCGCCGATGCACGACGCCCACAGATTGACGTCACAAACGATCGCCTCGGTGAGCTGACGCTCGGTCACGATGTCGGAGATCGCCATGCGACCACCGGGCTTGAGCATTCGTGCGATCTCGCGGAACGCAGCCGCTTTGTCGACACAGAGGTTGATGACGCCGTTGCTGATCACGACGTCAACCGAGGCGTCGGCGACGAGCGCTTCCTCGATGAAGCCCTTCTCGAAGCGCACGCTGTCGTAGCGGTCTCGGGCGGCAAGCCGCCGCGCCTTGGTGAGTTGCTCGTCGGTCATGTCGACACCGACGACCTCGCCCTCCGGCCCGGCATGGTGAGCCGCGAGAAACGCGTCCATCCCGGAGCCGCTGCCCAGGTCGACCACCCGTTCACGGGCCGCGATCCCCGCCAAACCGAGGTGGTACCCCACGCCCGCGAACGACTCGATCGCTTCGGCGGGTACGCAGTCCAGCTCACCGGGCGGGTAGCCGAGCCGCTCCGCCAGGTTCCGTCCCATCTCGAAGTGGAACGTGCCGTGGGGCGCGTTCGCGACCGCCCGGTACATGACCTTGACCTTGTCCCTGAGCTCGTCGACGTCTATCCGCTCCATGATGATCCTCCGGTTCTCATGCTTCTCCCCCATCGCCGACCGCGACCGCGAGACCGGCGCGCTTCCACTCCGGGAACCCTTCCTCGAGGCGGCGAGCTCGGACACCGCGTCGCCGGAGGTTCCTCACGACCTCGTCGGCGTACACGCAGAACGGTCCGCGGCAATACGCCACGATGTCGCCGTCTTTGGGAATCGCGCGGAGGCGTCGTCGCACCTCGGCCGGAGGCACCGACCGCGCGCCGGGAATGTGGCCGGCCGCGTACTCGGCCGCCGGGCGCACGTCGAGCACCACGACACCACCGCCGCGGAGTCGGGAGGCCAGCTCGTCGCGCGTGATTGCATCAACACCGCTGCGATCACCCAGGTATGCGGTCGCGAGGCGCTCGATCCCTGCCACGTGCTCCGCGGCGACGTCCCGCAACGCGGCCCAGAGCTCGCCGACACGGTCGCTCGCCAGCGCGTAGAACACGCGCGTCCCCTCGCGCCGACTCGACAACAACCCCGCCCGAGTGAGCGTCTGCAAGTGATGCGAGGTGTTCGCCACGCTCTGGTCGATCTCGCCCGCGAGCTCGTCGACCGACCGCTCGCCCTGCGCGAGCACATCGACGATCTCCGCTCGCCGCCCGCTCGCGAGCGCCTTGGCCACCTCGGCGAAGGCGTCGAACAGGGCGTCTTTGGATTCTCGATCGCTCATCGGGTCTCATAGTGCGACCTCGGACTGGCAGTTGTCAAGTATTCAAATGATAACTTGACATGACGGGGGTCCGCGAGGAAGATGTCGAGGCACCGAAAAAGGAGCCGAGTATGCGCACGCTCGACTGTCCTTGCGGACTGACCTTGACCGCTGCCGACGACGAGGCCTTGTACACGCTCGGCCGCCAGCACGCCGACGAACATCACGCCGATCAGAACATCCCTGATGAATTCATTCGCGCCATCGTTCGCGACAACGCCAAGGACGCGGACGTCGCGTAGCGGCGAGTCTGAATGCTGACCACGAGGAGGCCCACATGCGCCTGCAGACCCTGAGTCAAGTCGTGCTCGCTGACGCCGACGACGTCTTCCGGCTCATCACGACGCCCGAGCGACTGCCGGAGTGGAACCGCGCGATCGTCCGAGTCGTGGACGCGCCCGAGGAGCTCGGACCGGGCGCGGTATGGGTCGTCGAGCTCTCGGCACTCGGGCAGCGGTGGCAGAGCCGCTCGACGCTTCTCGAGCTCGACCGCGAGGCGCGACGTTTCGCGTACCGGTCGCAGACCGACGACGGAAACGCGTCGTACGCCGAATGGTCGTGGCGTGTGAACGGCGCGCCCGGTGGGTGCGAGGTTGCCGTGTCGTTCGCGCTGCATCCGCGCACGTTCTGGCGACGCGTGCTGCTGGTGAAGGTCCGCGCCCGTCAGCTCCGACGGCGAGAGGTGCCGCAGTCCCTCTGGGCCCTGGCATCGTTTGCGACGACCGCTCACGATCAATGACCGAGATCGTGATGTTGGTCGACGAGGGTCTCGGTCACTCGTCGTACGTCGTGGATCTCGGCGATGGCCGTGCCCTGGTCGTCGACCCGCCCCGCATCCCAGACCGTCACGTCGATGAAGCCCGCTCGCGCGGGCTCGCGGTCGCGTTCACCGCCGACACCCACTCCCACGCCGACTACGTATCGGGCAGCCCGGAGCTCGCAGCGCAGGGCGCGCTGTTCCTCGCGCCGAAGGACGCGCATCTCGAGGTCGCGCATCACGGACTCGCGGCCGGCGACGAGATCGAGCTGCGCGCCGGTCTCGTTCTACGGGCGATCGCGACGCCTGGGCACACGCCCGAACATCTCGCGTACCTGCTGTACGAGGACGGACGTCCGATCGCGCTGTTCAGCGGCGGTTCGCTCATGGTCGGCACCGTCGGACGCACCGACTTGCTCGGCCCCGATCTGCGCGAGGGTCTCGCGCGCCAGCTCTACCGCGCGTTGCGCGACGAGATCCTCACGCTGCCCGACGACCTGCCCGTGTACCCGACGCACGGCGCGGGGTCGTTCTGCTCCGCGCCGGGCGCTGCCGATCGCACGACGACGATCGGACGCGAACGCGCGACTAACCCGATGCTCGCCGCCCCCGACGAGGACGCGTTCGTCGAGACACTGCTCGCCGGTTTCGGCTCGTTCCCTACTTACTTTTCGCGTCTGCCCGAGGTGAACCGGCGCGGGCCCCGGCTGTATGGGACCGTGCCCGCGCTCGACCGTGTCGGCGTCATGGAGTTCCAGCGGCTCTTGGGCGAGGGCGCGGTGCTGGTCGATGTTCGCCCCATCGGTGCGTTCGGGCGCGGTCACATCCCCGGCGCGTTGTCGATCGAGCTCCGGCCGGTGTTCGCGAGCTGGTTGGGCTGGCTGGTCGAATCCAACCCGCCGCTCGTGTTCGTGCTCGACGACGACCAGGATCGCGCCGAGCTCGTGCGTCAGTGCCTGACCGTCGGCTACGAGCACCTCGTCGGTGAGCTGCACGGCGGGATGCGCGCGTGGCGCGCGGCAGGGCTACCACAGGCAAACATCGAGCTCGTCGGACCTGACGCGGTGCGACTGGCGGTCGTCGACATCCGGCAACGAAACGAATTCGTCGGCGGGCATTTTCCCGGCGCGCTCCACGTCGAGCTCGGTGGCCTCCTCGATGCGGTCGACGAGCTGCCTGCGGGTCATCTCACGGTGATGTGTGGGCACGGCGAACGGGCTATGACCGCAGCGTCGCTGCTCGCCGCGCGCGGACGCGAGGATCTGTCGGTGCTCGCGGGCGGTCCGGATGACTGGGCGACCGTTACGGGCCGCGCACTCGAATGAGCCTCAGCGCGAGCAAAACCGCGCGGCCTGTTCGTCTCGGCTTGCGCGAGAACATCGCGCAGTTCTCACTCCTGGTAGGCGTGAACGCGCTCGTCGGCGGGATGATCGGCCAGGAACGTACCGTGCTGCCGCTGCTCGCGACCCGCACGTTTCATCTGACCGCGTTCACCGCAACGCTGACGTTCATCGTCGCGTTCGGCGCGGTGAAGGCTGTCACGAACTTCTTCGCGGGCACGCTCTCCGACCACGTCGGACGCAAGCCCGTGCTCGTCGCCGGTTGGATCATCGGTCTTCCGGTGCCGCTGCTGTTGATCTGGGCTCCGAGTTGGGGTTGGATCGTGTTCGCCAACGTGTTGCTCGGCGTGAACCAGGGCCTCACCTGGTCGATGACGGTCATCATGAAGATCGACCTCGTCGGACCGAAACGGCGCGGTTTCGCGATGGGGCTCAACGAAGCCGCCGGCTACGGCGCGGTAGCCGTCACCGCGCTCGCGACTGGGTTCATCGCGCAGCATGCGGGCCTGCGACCGGAGCCGTTCTTCCTCGGTCTCGCGTATGCCGGCTTCGGTCTGACTCTGTCGACGTTGTTCGTGCGCGAGACCCGCGACCACGCGCGCCACGAGGAGGAAAGTCATGAGGCGGCGAGTGGCGCGCTGTCGACCCGTCAAGTGTTCTTGCTCACCAGCTTTCGCGAGCGCGCGCTGTCGTCGTGCTGCCAGGCCGGGATGGTCAACAACCTCAACGACGGCCTCGCGTGGGGGATCTTCCCGATCTATTTCGCGCGCGCCGGCCTCTCCATCGGCCGCATCGGGATACTCGCCGCCCTCTACCCGGCCGTGTGGGGACTCGGACAGCTCGTCACCGGTGGCCTGTCCGATCGCGTCGGCCGCAAGGCGCTCATCACCGCAGGGTTGCTCACTCAGGCCGCCGCGATCGGCTGGATCGCCGCGACGTCGGGCTTCGCGTCCTGGGCGCTCGGGGCCGTCGGGCTCGGGGCCGGCACCGCGATGGTGTACCCGACCCTGCTCGCCGCGATCGGCGACGTCGCCCACCCCCGCTGGCGCGCGTCCGCGGTCGGTATCTACCGCCTCTGGCGCGACGGCGGTTTCGCCGTCGGGGCAATCCTCGCCGGTGTCCTCGCCGACACCCTTGGCATCACCACCGCCATCTGGAGCGTCGCCGCGCTCACCGCATGCTCCGGCGTCGTCGTCGCCGTTCGCATGTACGAGACCCACCCGACAGGGATCCACGTAGCTCGCTAACGACGGGCCCTCGGCACCGAGCGCAGCGGCAATGCTCACCGTCCGTGAGGACGAGGCGTAGACGACGTTGCCGGTCTCGTCGGCGACTTCGATCGTGTCGATGACGGTGTTTGTGGGGCTCTGTTGCGTTGTCTCGGACCGTGCCGCGCCGGACCCGGACTTGCTGTCCGCGTCCATTCAGATCGTTCGGGCGAGTTCGCCGAACGCGTGCGCGACGCGCCGATTGGCGCGCGCATCAACCCCGAGTTCGTAGTGGCCGCGCCGAATGTTCTGCATCAACGCGTGACCGCGCACGATCACTCGCGCCGAGTCGTCGCGTTTGAGTCCACGCATCGGGCGGAGCCGGGCTTTGAGTCGCCCGTGGTCGGCCTCGATCCGATTGTTCGCGTACCGCGCCGTGTTGTGGAACACGGCCGGCATGAGCTCGTCAACGACCGCCAGCAGGGTCCAGGCCCGGTCGGTCACGACCTCAGCCGGTTCGTCGTGAGCGCCGAGCGCAGTGGCGAAGAACCGTCGCGCGGCCCGGGTGTCCCGCCTTGGGGAGACGTAGACGTCGATGATCTGGCCGTACTGGTCGATCGCTCGGTAGACGTAGCGCCACCGGCCGGCGACCTTCACATAGGTCTCGTCCACGTACCAACGGTCACCCACCGCGTGTCGGCACGGCCGGGCCGCCTCCGCGAGAAGCGGAGTGAAGCGCTGCACCCACCGGTAGACGGTGACGTGGTCGACCTCGATCCCACGCTCGGCCAGGAGCTCTTCGACATCGCGATAGGAGAGCCCGAACCGTAGGTACCAGCGCACGGCAAGGACGATGATCTCGGGTGGGAACCGGTAGCCCTTGAACGCCGAACTCGGGACCGCGGGTACCGGACGACAACGGCGAGGCATCATCCCGCCACCCTCACCGCCCACCGCGACCATGCGCCAATGCAACAGAGCCGTCCGGACTCCGTCGCGGCGTCGGCCAGGGGGCACGTTGGGCGAGGAGTGGTTCTACCTGGAGAACGTTGGGCCCAGTCGGTGGCTCAAGGTTGTCGTACGCTATGAGACGATCGAACGAGGATGGATCGTGACCGCGTTCGCCCGGAGATCCGTGCCATGAGCATCACGGTTGGCCACAGGACCTTTGACCGCGTCCACTACGACGCGGGTGCCGATGTGCTGTACCTGCATGTCGGGGACCCGAGTCATGCCGTCGACTTCGACGAGTCCCCCGAAGGACATGCCCTTCGGTACGACGGCGATGGCCAGCTCGTCGGAATCACGATCGTGAACGCCAAGCAGCTACTCGACGGCGCCAAGCCGATCGTCATCACGATCCCCGAGCGGGTCACGATTGATCCCGCCACGCTCGCGCCCGCCGTCCAATCCGCCGCGTAGCTCGTCGACTGAGTCTCCGTGCGTCGGTCCGCGAAAAGTCCGCGGGACTTCGAAAGACGGCGGAAGGCGACGCGAACTACCGAGCAGTGTTTTCGCAGGTCAAAGTCTTACTTGCCGCGTCGGCGCACGTCCGAAGAGCGGCGTGTTTACTTCGACAGAGTCTCGGTACAACCGTCGCCACCTACAAGCCGCCGGTAATGCCTTGCTAATGGAGTCGCTAAGCGCATCCCGCACTGTTGGGCGTCTTCGGGGGCTTGTCGAGCGTGCGACCGAGCGACGGGACGATGACCAGCGGCGCGTGAAGGTGACGAGCGAGGTAGTAGCTCACCGAGCCGAGGAGTAGGCACGCGACTCCGCGTTGTCCTCGGGCACCGACCACGAGTAGGTCGGTGTCAAGCTGGCATGGGCAGTCACCAGGGTCTCCGTCGAGTACCTCGCTCTTCAGCCTTACGCCGGTGCTGTGGGAGAGGGCCTGACAGGTCAGCTCGTGTTGTGGCGTCGAACAACCCAGACCTCAAAGTTGACCCCCGAGTGCCAATACTCTGGCCTCTCTCGTACTACAGATTGTCGTCTCTGGCCACGCGAGCCGGAAGGCTGCTGATGCATGTTCTCGTCGCCATGGATCCGCAGCAGCTCGCGGCCGGCATGGCTCGTTGTCTACGCCGTCGCGACATGACGGTCGATGTTGCCGCCAACGAAGCCATGGCGCTCGCGCTCAGTGCCACCACGGACTACGACGTGATCGTCTTCGACCAAGATCTTCCGCACGTCCACGGCACTACTCTCTGCCGACAACTCCGAGAACGCTGTAAGGCGGCGATTCTCATCGTGACTGCTTCCGAGACAACCGAAGCGGTCGCGGCGCAGGTCTGCGTCGGAGCAGACGGCTCCCTCCCGAAGCCCTTCGACTGCGAAGAGCTTGTCGCACGAGTGCGCGCGATCGCCCGACCCTGACGCCGAGTCCGACACGCATGGCGAGTTCGACCTACCGAGCATCCAACGGCTGCGCCGAAGCTGGCGACGGCCGGCCGCAATGCTCGCTGCTCCACGGAACGCGCAGGATGATCGTCACGCGAGGTGGCATTGCTTTGCCGTTGGGCGACCTCACGCCGACGGCTCTGAATAACGTTCCGGTGCATCGGCAAAGGCGCGGAGGCATTTCAGGGAGCAGAACCAGAACTCCGCGTCGCCCCAGCGGATGCGGCCGGTGACCTGGTCCTTGCGGATCCGCATGCGACAGACAGGGTCTATGGAGGTGATAACTGACGACTCGAGAAGCTCGATCGTCCACAGTTCTACGTCTCTTTGGACATTGCGCAGCCGGCGCACCCCGAGCGGGACGGCGGCGATTCCGAGGCGCTGAGCTTCGCGCGCCACGCGCTCGGTAACCACTGCGGTTCCCTCGATCGCCTGCGCCGCTACCCGCGCTGCGAGATTGACCGCTGCCCCCACGAAGTCACCTCGTCGCTCGACGGCAGCCCCGTGGTGGAGTCCGGCTCGAGGATCCGGAAAGCGCGGCTCGGCAGCGCAGGCGCCGGCGATGCGCCGAACCAGACGTAGTCCGCTGCGAGGCTCGGGGCTGATGAGCATGACGGCGTCACCGATCGTCTTGACCAGCCGATCACCGTCGTCCAGTGCGGTACGGGTGAGCGCTTCGAAGCGATCGACGAGATCGGCGGCCTCGTTGTCGCCGTGTGCTTCTGTCAGCGCAGTGAATCCCGCGAGATCCACGAACGCGAAGGTGTGCTCCTCTCGACTCACCGAATCACGAGTCGGGAAGGCTCTTGACGAGCACGAATCGCACGGCGAAGCCGAGGAAGTCCGAACGCAGCGAGGCTTCCTCGACGCTGAGCTTCGCCGCCCCGCCGCGGAATGCGTCCATGGACATGAATTCGAATGGGTGGCCCTCGGCGCGATGCAACAGTCGCATGGGCAGCGTGGAGAGCAGGTCGTAGCCGACCAGCACGCCAGTCGGTCGGAGCACGCGAAGTGTCTCGCTGAGCGCCGCTTCCCAGTCCACGACGTGATGCAACATGATGAAGCTCAGAACGGTGTCGAACGACTCGCCTTCGAAGGGCAGTGCTGTTGCATTCGCCAACTGAACAGTGGCGCGGTCTCCGAAACGTGCGAGCCGCTCTCGGGCGACCGTGACCATCGCCGGGTCGACATCAGTGACCGTCAAACGCGCGCGCGGGAACGCATCGAGAACGTGGACGGCCATCGCGCCGCTTCCACCCCCGATCTCCAGCACTGCACCGTCAAGTTCGATTCCTTGGAGTGCCCAAGAAAGAACAACACGACTCGTGAAAGCCCGCCACGGTGCGCTTCGGCAGATGCTCTGCTCGAAGGCCGACATGCTCGGCATCGGGATCTCTCAATGGTGAGCCGGCTACTCCGATGGACTGTAGTAGCGAGGTGGGGAGAAGCGGGAGTGCGCCGTCATTCGCTGCGGTCGCGACGAGCGTCAGTCGATACGGCGGACCCAACCCGCAACGCTAGAACGCGAAACCCCGCCATATCACGGGGCCGAACCCGCGCGCCCAAACGCGACCGCGAACAACCCCCTTGAGGCACTGTTGCGTTGGACGCAAATGGGACACGACGCCGGCTCTCCGTGAGGCTCGCCGGGTAGGCAAACAAACCACTGGCTTCTATTCCACGCCAGACAAATCAGCCATCCGGCATCGCGCGACGGCCTGGAACGTGCCGCGCAGCCGTAATGCAACATGCCGACCTTGATGAGGTAGTGGCGGCGGAGCTCGTGACCTGGAACAAGCTCACGCCGCCGCGTTGGGCTGATAGGGCGCTCGTCGGGAGTGAATCGGAAGTTGTCTCCTGGTTCGGATCGCTGGCACGACGAGAGCTTGAGCTCGACGCTGAGGAAGTGCTGTTTGCGCGCAAGCTCGGGCGAGGAGCACGTCCGATCGCGCTGCTTGGGCTCAAGGAGCGCCTGCTCTATCGAGGAGCGGTGTCGGTAATCCTCGACTAGGAGCGACCAAAGCGGCGTCCCGAGACTTCCTCCGCAGTGATAACGACGAAGTGCTCGCGGGATCCAGGTGCCCATGGCGAGACATCCAGGCGCTTTGCTTCCTGCAGGCTTGCTTGGTCACTGAGTTCCGTGGCGTGGCCGACGAGCAGAACGCTCCATCCGCTTCGCCCATTCATCTCGACGTCGTCTACTTCGAATGCCACGGGGGCGCGCATCAACGCGGCGTCGAGCTTCGTGCCCGGCGCGGTGCGAAACACGACGGCGTTCGCCACAACTCGGTAATTCACAGGAAGAATCACGGGCCGGTCAGCGACTTGGAAGCCCACCCGACCAAGTTCCCGGGTCCGTAGGAGCTCGAGACACTCGCGCGGCGTGAGGTTCTGAAGTTCTTCCAGCCAGGTGCGGTCATCTTCGCTCGTGGACCCAAGATGTTCAGGTGCACCTGTCATGGCAAATCCCCTCTCGGCACGCACGTTCGGCTTCGATCTCCCCGCGCTCAGGCAAGGATTGTCCTCATGCTCGCGCTCGCGTCACCGCGCTTCAGTATCCGCTGACCCGGAGTCAGCCGCCGGAGATTGCGGGCACGATCGAGACCTCGTCGCCGGCCCGGAGCACGGTGCCTGCCCCGGCCAGGCCGCGTATGTTCTCCTCGCCGACGAACAGGTTGACGTGGATCCGCAGCGCGCCCTGTTCGTCGCGGATCCGGCGTTCCAACGCGGGATGCGTCGCGCCGATGGCGTCGAGAAGATCGGCGACGGTGCCAGCCTCTCGAAGGTCGACGGCGAGCGTCGATTGACCGCCGCCAACCTCGCGCAGTGCGGCGGGGACGCGCACTCGTACCTCCATGTCGTCTGCGGTCAGGCGATCGTGGCAGCGCGCACCGACAGAACGGGTGGCAGATGAGCGGCGAGCAGCTGCCAGGAGTCGCCGTCGTCGGCCGAACCGTAGAGCTCACCGCTGCGGGTCCCGAAGTAGAGCCCGGCCGGCGCGTCCCCGTCGGTCGTGAAGGCGTCCCGCAGGATGGTCATGTGGGCATCGGCCTGCGGCAGGCCGGTGGTCAGCGGCGACCACGAGGCACCGGCGTCGCTCGTCCGCCAGACCGTGCACCGCCCGTCCGGGGTGCAGCGGTACTCCGCACCCTCCAACGGCAGGAGGTAGGCAGCATCCGGCAGGGTGGGATGCGCGACCACCGGAAACCCGAAGTCGACGCCGCCGATGGAGTGCATCGGCACCCACGAGGCCCCGCCGTCATCGCTGCGGTAGATGCCGTCATGGTGCTGGAGGTAGAGGCGTTCGGGGTCGCGGGCGTCGCGTGCCACCTTGTGGACGCATTGGCCGAACTCGGGCGTCGTCGCGCCGGGGAGGAAGCCGGCGACGATCCCGGCGTTGCTGGCCCGCCACGTACCGCCGGCGTCGTCGCTGAGGTAGACGCCGCCGGCCGAGATCGCCACGAGCAGCCGGGCCGGGTCGGCGGGGTGGACGAGCACCGTGTGCAGGCACAGGCCGCCGCCACCGGGGTTCCACTGGCTCCGGTGCGGGTGGTCCCACAGTTCTCGCACGAGGGCGAAGCTGCGACCGCCGTCGTCGCTGCGGAACAGGGCCGCGGGCTCGACGCCGGCATACACGACGTCGGGCTGATCGACACCGCCGGGGGCCAGCTGCCAGATCCGGGCCAGGGCCGCGCCGGTGTCGGTAGGGAACGCGACGGCGGTCTCGTCCTGCTCGGTCCACGACCCCCCGAGGTCGTCGGAGCGGCGGACGACCGGTCCCCAGTGCATGCTCACCGAGCCCGCGAGGAGCCGGGGAGACGAGCCTCGGCCGTCGATGCAGGTCGCGTAGACCTCCTCGCCTGCCAGGTCGGGGCCGTCGAGCTCGAAGTGGCGGCGGCCGTCGGTCGACCGCAACGAGAACAGCCCTTTGGCTGTTCCGACGAGCACAAGCGTCTCGGCCATCGCCCTCCTCCTGGTGTGCGGCGTGAGATTAACCGGCGACGCGGGCGTGTGGGCAGCGACCGGGCGAGGGGCGGCATGCGTAGCATCGCGCCGATGTCCGACGCGTCCGGTGCGAGTCTCGCCCGTCGCGCGAAGGACGTCCTCGAGCGCAACCGCCGCGGCGCGTGGACCTGTCCAGCGCGCGGGATCTATCCGCACCAATGGCTGTGGGACTCGTGCTTTGTCGCGATTGGCCTCGCCCCGCTACGACCCGGAGCGCGCGGCCGGCGAGTTGCGCGCGCTCTTTCGTGCGCAGTGGACGAACGGCATGTTGCCGCACATGATCTTTGCGGCAGGTTCTCGTGACGTAGGCAGCCGGCGGATCTGGCGGTCACAAAAGCACCCGGACGCGCCTCGTGACGTGGAGACGTCGTGCATCACGCAGCCCCCGCTGCCGGCGGTCGCCGCCTGGCGCGTGTCGCAGGCGCTTCCGCAGGCCGATCACCGTGCGTTCCTCGCGGAGGTCTTCCCCCGGATCCTGCTCTATCACCGCTGGCTCTACCGCGAGCGCGACCTGCGGCACGGTGGCCTGGTGACACTCATTCACCCGTGGGAGTGCGGCCTCGACACGACGCCGCCGTGGATGGGGGAGCTGGCCCACATGCACGAACCATGGTGGATGCGGATCGCGCTGTGGCTGCGCCTGGCGCGGATCGCGCGGTTCCTGCGTCGCGACACACAATTCGTGCCTGCAGCTCAACGTCCGAGCGACGACGACGGGCTGCGCATGCTCGTGCTCGCGCACCGGGCTCGGCGCCAAGGCTTCGACCTCCGCCGCATGCCGCCGCGGAAGTCGGTGCTCATCGAGGACGTGGCGTTCAACGCGCTGCTGGCCGTCGCCAACCAGTCGCTCGAGCGGATCGCGCGCGACCTTGACGTCACGATCGATCCGGAACTGCAGCACTGCTTCCGGGCAACCGAAGCGGCGCTCGAGCAACTGTGGGACGAGTCGACGTGCCAGTACTACTCACGCAACGCGGTGACGGGCGAGTTGATCAAGGTCCCGACCGTCGCGACGTTCCTGCCGTTGTGGGCGGGGATCCCGACCGCGCGGGCCGCACGGCTCGTCGCGCTTCTGCACGAGCCCGGCTTCTGGCCGCGCTTCCCGGTGCCGAGTGTGCCCACAGATGCGCCCGAGTTCGAGGCCGATCGCTACTGGATGGGCCCCACGTGGATCAACATGAACTGGGCGGTCATCCAGGGACTCGGTGCGTGCGGCGAAACCGACGCCGCCGACGAGCTGACGCGGCGCACACTCGATCTGATCGAACACGCGGGGTTCGCGGAGTACTTCTCCGCGCTCGATGGAGACGGCTTCGGCGCCGACGAGTTCTCCTGGACCGCCGCGCTCACGCTCGACCTGCTCTCATCCGGGGTGTAGCGCAGGTCCCGGCGCGTCGGCGGTTGCCGTCGAGTTCGACAGAGCCTTGGTGTATCGCGGCAGCGTCCGGGGAATACCTGCAGGACTTGGAGCTGCTATCGAATTGCCCGCGCTTGACGGGACCCTTGCCGCACCCGAAACTCCGTCTTGAGGGTCACAACCAGGGAGTTCGGGATCCCGCTGACACCAGGAGGGCTTCAGGATGAATGCAGTAGCCGGGAGCAAGAACACTCGACTCGCTCGGCTGGGGCCATGGATGGGAATCGCGTTCTTTGTGCTCTTCGTTGCCGGGTTCATCGTCTTTCCGAGCCCGAAGGACAACAACAACGCGCGGCAGTGGGAGCGCTTGTGGCTCGACAGTGGGCACCGCACTGGCGCAGTCATCGGTGCCTATCTCATGGTGCTCGGCGTGCTCGCGTTCATCTGGTTCGCGTGGAGCCTTCGGGAGCGCCTCGGCCAAGGCGCCGGGCTGATGTTCACGTTCGGGTCGGTCTTTGCCGCGATTGCAATGGTTTCGGCGTTGGTGAGGGCGTCGATCCCAGGAGGGAAATTATTCGGCGACGTCCCGGTGCCGGCGGGAGCGTTCTCGCGGCAGTTCGACGGGATCGGGTTCGGCCTGCTGCTGGTCGCGGGGTCGTTGGCAGCCGGCATGTTCGTCGGGGTCGCGTCGTATCTGGCGCGCGGGAGCGGGGCCCTGCCGGGATGGGTGACGGGAGCGGGATACGTCGTCGCGGTGCTGCAATTGGCGGGCTCGTTTTTCTTCCCGTTCGTGCTGTTCCCGCTGTGGGTGTTGATTGCCTCGATCGTGTTGGTCCGGCGCGGCAGCACGCTCCTCGACATCAAGGAGACCGTCGGGACCGCTTCGGGTGCCACAGCCTCGACCGCACCGAGCGGATAGTTCTCGACTCACGACCGTTACGGTCTGTGTGCCAGGGGGTGTGCCGTGGCAGGGAGCTTCAGGTTCTTTCGGCGTTCGACGATCATGCCCGGCGTTCGACTCAATCTGAGTCGCTCGGGGCCGAGCTTGTCCTTCGGGATGCGCGGTGCGCATCTCACGGTCGGTCGGCGCGGGGTGCGTCGCACCGTCGGGGTTCCGGGAACCGGGCTCTTCTACACGTCGACGACCGGCCACCACACCGGCATCCACACTGCACATGCGGTGCCAGCGAAACGCGCGCCCGTTACGCCGCGCGCCGCTGCCGCGCCTGACCTCGCAGACCAACTCCGGAAACTCGCAGGACTCCGCAACGACGGAATCCTCACCGAAGCAGAGTTCGCCGTGCAGAAGGCCAAGCTCCTCCGTTAATGCGGCCGAACCGGGTTTGACGCGGCGGCGAACACCGCTGGGGTCACAGGTAGTCGTGCGCAATGAGGTGGCGGGTGGCGAACCAGCCGGGGATGGCGGGCAGGTAGTAGAAGGCGAGTTGGTTCGCGAGCACTGTCGCGACTGCGATGTCGCGAGGCACTCCGAACGACACCAACACGGCGGAGAGGCCGACCGTGCCCACGGCGGTGCCTCCTCCCGGGATCGGCACGCTCTGGGCGATGGTGACGACGCCGATGTTGGCGGCGAGCAGCGCCCAGAACGAGGTGTGACCGTCGAACGCGATCAGACATGCCTGCAAGCACCAGGTTGACAAGAGAATCGCGAGCACGTTGCCGCCGACGAGCAGCGCGAGGTGCTGCGGCGAACGCATCGCCTTCCACATCGTCGACGCGGCCCGAGCGACGGGTGGCATGACGATGTCGCGCAGCTTCGGCACCGCCGCGAGGATTCCGCTGGCGAGGGCGACGACGCACACGACACCGATAACGAGCGTCACGAGACCGTTGGTCGGTATGAGGGAGAGATCCACTCGGGTTGGTTCGATCGCCAGCGCGAGCGCGAACAGACCGACCGAGGCGATGAGCTCGCCAACGGTGCTCAGGATGCCGCCTGCGGCGACCGCGGAGCTGAGGTCGACCCCCATTTTCTGCAGGAAGCGCACTTGCATTCCCTGGCCGCCGATCGCCGGGATCGCCAGGTTCGAAAACGACATGCCGAGCTCGACTTCGGTGGTCGGCCACAACGGCAGGCGCACCGGCACGGTGCCCTGGAGACCAATCGCGTAGGCCACGTTCGCCACCAGCGACAGCGCGAAAGCGAGCGCGAGCCAGGACCACTGCGCGTTGCGGACTGTTGCCCACACGTCGCTCGGGTCACCGACATCGGCCAAGAGCGCGGCGATCGCAAGCAGTGCGCCGATCGCCATCACTGCGCCAGTGGGGCTGATCCGGTGAAGCTGCGTGAGCTCGGGGGGTTCGATTCCGGCCGCTTCGGCGCCGGCTGTGCGCAAGCGCTCGAGCCCCGCTACGACCTCGCGCCGACCGTCGCCTACGAGTTGTCGAGTGCCGGGGCTCAATGCGGCGGGTTGCAGGAAAGGGAGCGCGGCCGCAATCTGTGGCCGGCCGAGCACGCCCGTCGCCGCGCGCACAGCGCGCTCCTCGCCGACGAGTGCGGCCGTTACCGCGAGCAGCTCCGCGACATCCCTGGTCATTCGTTCGGTGCTTCCGGTCGAGGCCGCGGCGTCGAAACCGACGATCCACGGCCCGTCGGCGTCGACGATCACGTGATCGGCATCCAGATCACTGTGAGCGATGCGCGCCCGCTGCAACGCGGCGACGTTCTCCCAGATCTGCACCAGCAGATCGTCGCTCACCTCGTCCGGACTGAGCTCCGAAAGCAGCGTGCCGCGCGCCGGCCGCTGAACGAGTAGGGCCGCATGGGGACCGGCGCTTCCGGCAACGACGACCGGTGGAACGCGCGCGCCCGCCTGGCGTGCCGCGAGCATGAGGTACGCCTCGTGTTCGACCTGTTGGACGCGAGTCAGTGCAAGCGGCGGTCCTGAGTACTTGTACAGGAGCGCGAGCCATAGTTTCACCAGCAACTGCGACTGTGCTTCGTCGCGTCCGATCACCTTCACGCGCAGCGGCCCGTCATCGTCAACTGCGAGCATTACCGTCGAGCCCCGCGGCTGACGATCAGCGAGGCGCACATCGCGCGCTTCGATGCCGAGTTGGTCGAGCGCCGCAGTGACTTGCGCGATCGTCGGCCGGGCACCCGGAGAGCCGAACACGAGATGGACGAATGCGCCGACAGCCAATCCGAGCAGCACGCCCGCGAACAAGTCGTTCGGAAAGGCGACGCCGAGGTACATCACAGCAACACCGAGCCCGAGCACGAGCGTCCAGCCGAACACTCGAGTCGGTCGCGTCACGTACGGACTCGCCGCGCTGATCACTGCCACCGTGACCGCGAGCCGGACCGCCGGAAACGCCGGTGAGCCCTCGAAGCTCGTCGCTATGCGCACGCTGTGCGCGAGTGCCTCGTGCGCGACGACGATCTGGCCGATCGCCCGCGCCGTGCCCCATCCCAAAAGCCCGGCGATCGACAAGTCCCGAGCGAGCCGCCAGCGCCTCGCGACCAGCGCCGCGACCACGACGAGACCGACGGCCCACAGCGCGCCGAGCCGGTACAGGCCGCGGAACACCGGCTCGAGGCCGTTCGGCAACGTGTTGAACAGGTCGAACAGCGCCCGCTCGCTCGCAGTGACGTCGTTCGCGTGGCGTGCGGCGAGCACCAAGGCGACGATGACCACCGCGAGCTGAACCCAGTCGCGCGTCCTGCGCCGGAAGTCGCCCTCCGCGGCCGGCTGGAACAACCGCCGCCGCCACCGAGCGACGCCGTGGCTCGCAGCGTCGGCGACGGGATCGGCAGCCATGCGGTGAGTGTGCCCGCCGCGATCGGTGCGGACGCTGGGCGGGCCTCCCGATGTGCCCGCGTATCGGCCTGCGGCTAGAAGGCGCCCATTCCACGGTAAATGCTGCACGCAATACCGGTTAAAATATGCATAAGGGGTGCAGACGTGCTCGACAGGTTCCGGGCAGAGAGAGTCTACGTGAGCAAATCAGCGATGAGCCTGGCCCAGCGCTCCGACGCGCGGTTCGACGAGGCGACGCCTCGAATCGACGCGCCGCTCGGCAAGACATTGTCGCAATGGCGCTTGACGCCGACGCGGGCGCTCATCGCGATCTCGGCCGCGTTCACGCTCCTCGCTTTCGCGCTCGCGGGCCGGCTGGGACTCTGGGTCGACGAGGGTTTCACCGCCGCGTTCGTGCGCCAACCGTGGAGCGACCTTCTGCGTGACCTCACGAGGATCGATACCAACATGGCCGCCTACGACATCGTGGCCAAGTTGTGGGTCGCGCTGTTCGGCACTGGTGAAATCGCGCTGCGCTCCCTGTCGATCGCCTTCGTCGTCGCGACGTTCCCCGTCGCGTACCGGCTGTTCTCTCGGATCTATGACGCGAAGACCGCCACCCTGGCCACCGCGTTGTTGGCCATGAACCCCTTCACGGTTGTCATTGCCCTCACCGTGCGACCGTACGGGATGTTGCTGTTCATCGCTGCACTCTCGAGCCTGCTCCTGCTGCGCGCGCTCGAGTCGAGCTCGCGGTGGCGGTGGGTTGCCTACGCCATCGTGGCTCTCATCGGGCTCTACACACATCTCACGATGGTCTTTGTGCTCGCCGGTCAGGGCGCGTTCGCGTTGCTCCGCAAGCGTCGTATCGACAGCAACCTTCTGCTGACCGCGTCGATCATCGGGATCGGTGGAGTCCCCACCGTGTTGTGGCTCGCACCATCCGACACGCTCGACTGGATCGGCGGCCCGTCAATTCGCGGTGCATGGACTGCTGCGAGCACTGCTGCCGGTGGCTCGATCGCATTCGTTCTCAGCGCGATTCTGATCGCCGGCGCGGCGCGCCCGCTCCTTCGCTCACTGATGCGGGTAAGCAACGACGATCGGGCGTTCCCGATTGTCGCGTTGGCTGTTCCCGCGGTCTGCATACTGGCCGTGACACCGATTCAACCTCTGGTCGACGTCGACCTGTATCTGACGTTGTTCCTGCTTCCGCTGGCTGGTGTCCTCGCCACGGTCGTGCTTCGCTTTCGCCGCGTTACGAGCCTGGTGGTGCTCGGCGTGCTCATCCTCGCCTACGGCGTGACGCTCGTCCGGTCGGTGGTGCCCGAACCCGGTTACGCGGCCCAGGGCTGGAAGGAAGCCGCGACGCTGCTGCGTCGCGATTCACGACCCGACGAGGCGATCGCGTTCCCCAACAGCTACACGCGCATTCCGGTTGAGCTCTACAGCCGCCACGACGGCAAAGTCGGGTTCGCCGGTCGTCCCGTGCTCCCGTCGGCCGGTTGGGGCACGTTTGGTCCCTACGACCTCGACCGGCTCAACCGGCTCGATCTGCAGCGCGGGCCGGCGCGTGTGCGCAAGGCGCTCGCGAAGGTGACGCGCCTGTGGGTTGTCGGCTACGCGGGCAGAACCGCACCCGGCACGGACATGGCGGTCGTCGACAAAGAGGCGAAGGCCCGCGGTCTCCACCTCGATCACGAGTATCACTTCGGCGACACGTTGGTGCGCCACTACAGCTGATCCGTTCGGCTCAGCGCAGCTCGGGCTCGGGTACGCCGTCGCGGCGGAGGCGCTCGAAGACGATGACCGCGCCGACCGGGCCGGTCACGAGCACGAGTGCCGTGAACCACCAGCTCCAGTGGACGGCCGGTGTGATCATGATCACCATCGCCGCGAACGCGAGGAAGATCATGCCGTGCACCGAGCCGGTGACGGCGATTCCGGCAGGCATGGCCGCGATCCAGAACACGAGCAGCACGGCGTAGCTCAGGGTCTCGGCGACCGCGACCCATTGCAGGGCGCGCGCCTTGCGTTCCAGCTCGGTGCTCGTGTCGTCGGCGAAGTCGACCATCGCGTGAGCCTAGGAGGCGATGGTCAGGTTGCCGCTACGGGCATCGCGGGTGCCTCCGCGAGAGTTGAACGTCTCGCGTGACGCCCGTGCAGTGCCAGGGTGGCGGTGGCCAACGCGACGAGGGCGCCGAGTCCGATGCCGGCGCGCGCGCCGTACACCTGCGACACCCAGCCGACGATCGGGCCGCCGATCGGCGTGCTCCCGAGGAATGCCACCGCGAACAGCGCCATGACACGTCCCCGCATCGCGGGGTCGGTGTGCTCGTGCAGCACCGCGGTGGCCATCGACATGAAGACCATCGAGCTCGCTCCCATCGGCACCAGCACGACGAGCTCCAGCGCGAGCGTCGGCGCGAGCGCGGCAGCCAGCATCGAGACGCCCAGCGCGAACGCCGAGCCGATCATCACGGTGCGGCTTCCCCGGGCGCGATGCGCGGCGGTGAGCGCACCGACCAGCGAGCCGAATCCCGTGACCGCGAACAGCGTGCCGTATTCCGCGGCTCCCGCATGGAAGACCCGTTCGGCCATGAGGGGCAGCACAACCTGGAGGTTGAACGAGAACGTGCTGATCACCGCGGTCATGATCAGCGGCAGCCGTAACGCCGGATTGTTCCACGAGTAGTGAAAGCCGGCACGCAGTTGGCCCTTGGCGCGCGTTACTGGCGCCGAGGACCAGAGGTGATCCTGCTCCATCATAAAGAACGCGATGATGACCGCGCCGAACGACAGCGCGTTGGCGAAGAAACACCAGGCTACGCCGACGCCCGCGATGAGGAAGCCCGCAGCCGCGGGCCCGATTACTCGTGCCGCCGTGAAGACCGCGCTGTTGAGGCTCACCGCGTTGGCAACGTGTTCGGGTGGCACCAATTCGGCCACGAACGCGCGGCGCGCCGGATTGTCGACCGCGGTGACACAACCGAGGAGCAGCGCGAGCACGTAGACCATCCACACCTGCACGACGCCGAGCGCGACGAGGGCCCCGAGCACGAGCGCCAGCAGGCCGGCCGCGGTGGCAGTCGCGACGAGCATGCGCCGCTTGTCGAATCGATCCGCGAGCACGCCGCCCCACGCGCCGGCCAGAAGAATGGGCGTGAACTGCAACGCCAGCGTGATGCCGAGGGCGACGCCGCTGTGGGTGAGGCGCAGCACGAGCCACGCTTGCGCGATCGTTTGCATCCAGCTGCCGGTGCCCGACACGACTTGCCCGAAGAAGTACAACCGGAAGTTTCGGGTATGCATCGAACGGAACGTGCGGCTGGTCGCGATGCGGAGCCGCGTCATGGGGCGTCCTCCAGCAGGCGTTCGAGGATGTCTGCTGCGGCCTCGAGCGTGGCGCTGTCGCTCGCGGAGAGGCCACGCAGCCGTCGCTCGAGGTAGGCGTTCTTGCGGGATCGGCTCTGTTCGAGGAGGCGACTGCCGGCCGGCGTGATCTCGACCCGTGCCACCCGCCTGTCGACCGTGTCGCCGGTGCGCGTAACGAGGCCCTGCTCCTGGAGTCGTCCCACTGCCGCGGTGATTGTCGGCGGCTGCACCTGCTCCACCGCGGCCAACTCGCCCAGTGTGAGTGGACCTCGGTGCTCGATGGTCGCGAGGGCGGACTGCTGCGTCGGCGAGATCGGTGATTCGGTCTGCTGGCGCAGACGGCGCGCGAGGCGCGTGACAGCGAGTCGGAGTCGAGTGGCGAGGTTCACGCGGGTGTTCAGCGATGCAGGGCTCATAGTTCGTCTAACTATTTAGTGTAGCGAACTATTCCCCCGCACGTCGAGGGGCTGCGCAGCGCTAGACCGGCGGGAGGTACGACTCGAGTGGCGCCGGCTTCAGGCCGGCGGCTTTCGCCGCGTCAGTCAGCACTTGGAGGTTCTGCAGCAGGTCCGTGCGGAAATGCATCAGGATGATGTCGCCGGCCTTCAGCTTCCCGCCGGTGACGTCGAGGCGCCCGTCGTTCATCGTTCCGGCCCACAGCACGATGGCACGCAACCCACAGGCGCGCGCCATGTACTTCACCCGGTTGTCCATGAACCCGAACGGCGGTCGGAACAGCCACGGCCGTTGTCCGAAGCGCGCCGCGTCGTCGTCGGCCGGCGTGCAGATCTCCTTGCGGAGGGCAGACTCTCCGAGCTTGCGGAGATCGGGGTGCGTGACGGTGTGGTCCTGGATCGACGCGCCGAGCGCTCGAAACTGGTCGAAGTACGCCTGGTCGTGGTGCACGGGCACTTTGACGGGGAACAGCGTCACCGGCAGCCGGTGGCTCTTGATGAAGTCGACCACCGCCGGGTCGCGCACCAGCCCGTCGTCGATGGTGAAGAACACGACGGGATCAGTGGTCGCGAGCCGGCTGTACACCGGTGCGAGGGGGCCGTCCGGAATCGCGATCGGTACGGGGCCGAGCGCGTGCGCGGCGACGTTCGGCGGCACGGTCGCCACGGGTTGTGCCGGCTCGTTGAGCGGCGCCTGCGTCGCGTGCGGCGGCACGAGATCATCCCGGCTGATCTGGAGATTGCTCGGACCGCGGGCGTTCGCATGGGCGCGGGCAGATGGCTTGTCGTAGATAGCCGCGCCGGCGAGGGTTGCGCCGACCAGGAGCGCGACGACGAAGAAGGCGATCGCGCCGCGACGCGTCATCGGCACCGGTCCGGGAACATGCGGCGCCCAGGCTAGAGAACTGGACGGCTCGTGCCCAAAGCGGGGCCGGTCGCACACAATGAGGCCACATGGCACGCTGTTCGTATGACCGACATGCGTGACTGGGGCCTTGTCGATCCTGCGGAGTTGCAACGCATGGTGGTGATCTCGCCCCATCTCGACGACGCCGTGCTCGGTTGCACGCATCTCCTGGCCCGATGGCCGGGATCGACAGTCCTGACCGTGTTTGCGGGCGCGCCCGCGGAGTACCCCGATCCGGTCACGCGTTGGGATGCGCTCGCCGGCTTCTCGACGGACGACAAGCCGCTTGCGACGCGTCGCCAAGAAGACACGCGTGCGCTTGCGACGCTCGACGCGTCGGCGGTGTGGCTCGACTTCGTGGAGCATCAGTACCTCCTCGACCGCGCCGACCGGGTACAGCCTGACGCGATTGTCGAGACGCTCGACAACGCGCTGCGCGCGGTGGACCCGACGGCGGTGCTCGTGCCGTTCGGTCTCGGCAACCCCGACCATGCCTGCACCCACGACGCGGCCATGCGAGTACGCGAGGGCTACGACGAGCCGGCCTGGTTTTGCTACGAGGACACTGGCTACAAGCACATCCCCGGCCTGCTCGCCTGGCGCGTCACGCAGTTGTTCCGAGCCGGGCTGTGGCCGACGCCCGCTGCGCCGCCCGTCGACCCGTCCCCGGCGCGCAAGCAAGCGGCCCTGGCACATTACGAATCGCAGATGAAGGCGCTCGACGCGGATTGGGAGCTCGGCCGCAAATTGGCCGCGCCGGCGCCCGAGCAGTACTGGCGTCTCGCACCGCCACCGCCCGGCTGGGAGCGGCTGAACGACGCTGGGTAATCGGTGTGCGAATTCGGCTAACTTCGCCGCTGATCCGACGGAAGGAACGTGCATGGGCGTGGTCGAGGTTCTGCGGAGCCACGGGCTCGACATCACTGGGGACACGGCGACGGTCACGGTCGACGGCGTGACGCTGCGAGTCACGATCGACACGTCGCACAGCGCCGGCGTCGGCCTGCTCGTCGAGGGGCCGGTTGACGGCTGGGCCGGCAACACGCCACGCGTCGACGCGGCGTTGCTCGCCGCGGGCGACACGGGTGTCGACGTTACGAGCGGCACCGCGCGGTTGACGCGCCATTTGGCCACCACCGACGTTGCCGCGGTCTACGACGCGGTGTTCGAGCTGGCCAAGATCGGTGCGCGCATCGGGTTGCGTATGGGCGGCGCGGGTGCGTCGGCCGCGGGGGCGACCGATGCAGCCGGTGCGTACGCGGCCTCGAGCGAGCCCGTCTCGAGCGGCGCGGTCGAGCCGTCGGTCAGCGCCGCGCAACCCGCGGCAGCGGCCACTGACGCGCCCTGGGCGACGGGGGCCACGAGTGATCCCGCGGTTTCGCCGACGACCAATGAACCGACGCAGCCGGTCGCGGCGGCAGTCGCCGCCTCGGGCGAGTTCTGGTTTTACGTCGACTCCGAGCAGCAGCTCATGTCGGGCGGCCAGGGCAGTCAGGCCGTCGGGGGACTGCGGCCAGGCCAGTGGTACCGCGCGTCACGCGAGGAAGCCGGGTGGGTGAAAGGCACCGACGAGTACGGCCGCGTGGGTTGGGTGCGCGCCAGCGCCGCGCACCGTCACCAAGGCTGATCGCACTCGCGCGTTCGTACACCTCGTACACCTAGTAAATCGGCGACCAGCTGGTGGTGCGCAGCAACCGGCTCTCCCAGTCGTCGCGTACCCGCAGCGCGTCGTGCATCCACGTGCCCGGCGCTCGGTACTCGGCGGGAATCTCCGTCGTGATGAGGTTGGTGATCCGCTCGGGGTGGCGCACTTTCTGCCACAGCACGACCTCACGCAGCCGGCCCGAACCCCACGCCGTTTGCAGCACTGCCTGCAGTTCCAGCAGCGACTGTCGTCCGTGTCGCGCTTCAGCGAGGCTGGGTGCGTACTGGCTGCGTGCGGCCTTGAGATAGTCGTCGAGCATGCCTTCGCGCGGCCACGCCGTGTCTTCCATGAACAGCGTGAGCGGATGGTGCGTGTCATCGACGGGAATTTCGTTGAGGTCGATGTCAAACGGGGCCCATGTCACCGGCAGGAGCATTTTGCCGGCCGCGTCGTGGCGGAGCGTTTCGATGTCGTGCAACCAGTCGTGGAGATCCCCGGTTTGGAGTCGACGCGTCAACGACTCCCACGCGCTGCCATCGCGTATAGCCGTGATCGTGACGACGGTGTACGCGCGTCCCGTGCCATGCGCGAGGTGGAGGTAATAGAGGAGCCGCGCGTCGTCACCCTCCCCCAGCGCGGGCATCCACCGGTCGCGGTACGCCGCCTCGAACTCTTCCTCACGCGCGCCGAGCACGCGGTGCACTTCATGCAAGAGCAGCATGCGTTCCTCCGGTCGTGACCCTATCCCGTTGCTGCCGGCTCAGTGCAGCGCGTCGACGAGGAAGTCGATCGCGCGCGTAACCGTGGCGACGTCGTGGGGCTCAATCGCGGGGAACAGCCCGATGCGAAGCTGGTTGCGGCCGAGCTTGCGGTACGGCTCGGTGTCGACGATCCCGTTGGCGCGCAGCGCGCTCGCCAGCGCGGCCGCGTCGACCGACTTGTCAAAATCGATCGTCGCGCTCACGCGACTGCGCGCCGAGGGCTTCGCGACGAACGGCGCCGCGAACGGCCGGTCTTCGGCCCACCCGTACAGGATTTCCGCAGATCGATCACACCGCGACGCGCTCCACTCGAGGCCGCCGTGGTCGAGCATCCACTCGAGTTGGTCCGCGAGCATGAACAGGGTCGCGAGGGCGGGAGTGTTGTACGTCTGATCCAGGCGGGAGTTTTCCAGCGCGATCGCGAGGCTGACGGACGGGGGGATCCAGCGATCGCGGGCGGCGATGCGCTCGATTCGCTCGATCGCGGCGGGCGAGCACAGCGCGAGCCAGAGTCCGCCGTCACCCGCGAAGCACTTCTGGGGCGCGAAGTAGTAGGCGTCGAACTGGGCTGGATCGATGCGCAGGCCGCCTGCAGCCGACGTGGCATCGACGAGCACGAGCCCGTCGACGCCATCAGGCCGCGAGATCTCCATCATCACGCCGGTTGACGTCTCGTTGTGGATCAAGGCATACGTGTCGATCGACGCATCGGCGCGCGGCTCGGGATGCGTGCCGGGAGCGGACTCGATCACGTCGGGCTCGTCGAGATGCGGCGCGCCCCTCACGACCGCGGCGAACTTGGCCGAGAACTCGCCGCATGCCAGATGTTGGCTGCGCTGCTCGATGAGGCCGAGTGCGGCGGCGTCCCAGAACGCGGTGCTCCCGCCGTTGCCGAGCAGAACCTCGTACCCCTCGGGGAGGAAGAAGAGCTCGGCCAGGCGTTCGCGGATCGAGCGGACGACCGCGCGCACCGGCTCGCGCCGGTGACTCGTACCCATGTACGCTGTGCCCGTCGCGGCGAGCGTGTCGAGTGTCGCCGGACGCACTTTCGTGGGTCCGGAGCCGAACCGGCCGTCGCTCGGGATCAGTTCGGGCGGCAGTCGCAGCGTTGACGGATCGTCGCGGCGCTCGGATGTGGTCACGAAAGGCGAGCCTAGCGACCGACCCGGCGCGGCTTGCGAGGGGTTTCCGCGGGCAGGCCGGTGATCTCCTCGTACCAGCGCGGGCGCCGGAGCCGCGCCCACGTGTCGGTGACAACGCCTCGCGTCATCCCCCTGAGCGCGATCGGGTCTGCGGTTGCCAGCGCGATGTGACCCAGCACCGCGATCCAAATGCCGAACGCGAACCAGTCGTGCACGAACGTCGCGCCCGTGCGGGTGTCGTTGCTGAACGGTCCGAACCACTTCATGATCGACCCGGTGCCCAGCATGACCAGCCCGGCGGCGGCGAGGAACGTCGCGTTGAGCTTCTGGCCGGGGTTGAATTTTCCCAGCCGCACGGAGTCGCGCGTGCGGCGGCGGAACCAGCGGAAGTCGCCCCGACTCCAGCGGTTGAGGCGCCCGAGATCGAGTCGAAGGGCGGTCCCGCGGCGGCCGAGCAACCCGATGAGCAGCGGGATGGGGAGCGCGAGCCCTGCGTAGACGTGAATCGTGCGCATGAGCTCGCGCCGGCCGACGAGCGCCGAGAGCTGACCGATGTAGAGCACCGCGCCGGTGGCCATGAGGATGCCGAACAGTGAGGCGTTGACCCAATGCATGACGCGCTCGACGCGATCGAAGCGGGGCAGCATCCCGTGCGTGTCGGGCCGCAGGGCAGGGGCTTCGATGACGCTCACCGGGTTAGGAGGTTGCATCGTCCCTGCGGCCGTTGGACCGGCCGACCCACCCGTCCACGTCGTAGCCCCGCTCTTCCCAATAGCCGGGCACGACCTTGTCGGTCACCTCGATCGACTCGAGCCACTTCAGCGACTTGTAGCCGTACATCGGCGCGATGTACATGCGGACCGGACCGCCGTGCGCGTCGGAGAGGTCGCTCCCGTCGAGCTGGTACGCGACCAGCACGTCATGACGGCGGGCCTGGTCGAGGCTCAGGCTCTCGGTGTAGACGCCGTCGAACGATTTGAAACGCAGCGCCTTGGCGTGGCTTTGCACGCCGGCTTGCGTGAGCAGATCAGCGAGGCGCACACCGGTCCAGCCGACGTCGTGTACGCGCCACCCGGTCACGCATTGAAAGTCGCGGGTGACGTGCGTCGGCGTCATCGCACGCAAGTCCGAATACGAGAGCTGCAACGGCTGATCGACGAGGCCGCGCACCGTGAGCTGGTACTCCTTCTTGCTGCGACTCGGCAGCGATCCGCTCACGTCGTAGATGCGGAACCGCCCGATCGGCAGGAACCCCGCGATGCCGGTGCCGTCCTTCGAGAGGTACGGACCCACGCTGCGCTCGAGCCAGTCCTGCGCCTTGGCGCCCCAGAGGACGCCCGCCGCCCCGGCGCCGAGCAGTCCGATGAAGACCCGCCGTCCGACCGGCGTACCTCGCGGCTTCGGCTCGGCTCCATCCATGACAACCAGGATACGGACCAAACCCCCGCCCCAGATCGCGGCCGCCGCCCACTCGCTTGTCCCGAGCCCGCTCGTTCTCGGAAGAGTTTTCGACCCCTACGGTCGAAAACTCTGCCCGGAAGCAGGAGGCGGGTCCGGAGAGTTGCTGTCACATGCGCGTGGTCGGCTCACGTTGTGGATGAAAAGGGTCTCCTCGAGCTTGCGTCGGGCCAAGACGGACTGGTGACGGCCGCTGATGCTGCGAGATTCAGCTTGTCGCGGCGGATGATCACTCGCCGTCTTGCCGCAAGATCGGGGCGCGCCGGGGCCGGCGCGGAGGTCAGGCGAGGGCGAGGATCTCGCCGAAGCCGGCTTCGAGTGACTTCACGAACGACTCGCGGTCGGGGATCGCGATCGCGTCGGTGTTGACGCCGATACAGCACGTGCCCGCGTTCGAGAGGAGCGTGATGTTGGCGGCCGCACCTGCCAGTGGGGCGAACGCGTACATGTGTGTCATCTCGGAGCCGGCGACGTACACCGAGAACGGGGGGCCGGGCACGTTGCTCGTCACGAAGTCCGCGCCCTTGAGCATCGCGCCGAACAGTGCCGTCGTGACCGACGTCGGCAGCAGGTTGAGCACGCTGGCGAGCGCATCGGTCAGTTGCACCGCGGGCTCGTCTCTCACCTGACGCGAGAGCGCGCCGATGCCCCTGATGCGGTCGGCCGGGTCGCTGATGCCGAGCGGCACCAGAAAGCGCGCCGGCGTGAAGTGGTTGCCACCCATCGGCGCGTCGGAACCGCGCACGTTGATCGGCATCGTCATGCGAAGGTTGTCGACCAGCGCGCCGTGGAACTCGTGGTAGCGCTGCAGGCCGCCGATCACCGCGGCCACGTACGCGTCGTTGAGCGTGCCGCCCGCCGCCTTGGCCGCCCGTTTCAAGTCGTCGAGTGGCACCTCGATGGTCGCCAGCCGCCGCGTCAGCGTGCGGGCGCGCATGATTGGTGAGAGCGGCGTTGTCGCGGGCGCCAGCAACTTGGCGATCGACCGGGCCGCGACGGCACCCTCTTCCACCACCTTGACCGGACGACGCGCGAACCGCTGCGTGAGTGACACCGAGTTGCGCGCGCCCCGAATCGCGATTCCCTCCGCGCGGCGTATCCGGTGCAAAAACGAGCGTCGCACGACGTCGGTGCGACTGATGACCTGCAGGTTGGTCGGCTCGGGTAGCGGACCGGGATCGCCGCCGTCACGGTCGAGGTCGAAGATCATCATCGCGAGGCGCATGCCGCCGACACCGTCGGTCATCGAGTGGTGCACTCTCATGATGACGGCCGCGCTGCCATCGGCGAGCCCGTCGACGAGCGTGTACTCCCACAGCGGACGCGCCCGATCGAAGGATTCCATGGCCGCGTTGCGCGCCAAGTCGAGCACCGTGTCGAAGGTCGCGGGCTCCGGCGCGCGCACGCGGCGCAAGTGATAGCTGAGATCGAAGTGCTCGTCGGCCGACCAGTGCGGCGGCCCGAGACGAAGCGGCGGCGTGACCACCCGCTGGCGGAGCCGAGGAATCAGACGGCTGCCCCGCTCGATCTTGTCGACCATGCGGTCCCAATCGGGACTGCGGTCGAGCACACCGACGGTGACGATCGTCGATCGCAGCAGCGGGTCCTTCTCGATGTTCCACATCAGCGCGTCGGCATCGCTCATGTGGTGGTCGAAACCGTCGGTGCTCATGGCCGCTCGCAGTGCCCTCGATCGCCGGTCAACACCATTCCAGCACGCGACGAGATGGCATGAAATGGGGAATCGCGGTCCTCGGGCGGCTCAGGCGCCGTATTTCTGGAGCCGGCCGGCGTTGGCGAGCATGAACGCCATGAGGTCACGAGTCGGCCGGATGCCGAGGCCACCTCGCAGGCACCATCGTTCGCCGAACTGCTCGACTTCGTCGCGCCCGCACCGTTCGCTCCACAGCAGCGCCGGTACCGGGTGCCACGAGTGGGCCGCCATCTGGCTCGGCGTGGAATGGTCGCCGCTGACCACGATCACATCCGGTCCGAGGTCGCGCAGTTGGGGGACGACCGCGTCGAGCGTCTCGATCGCGGTGATCTTGCGGGCGCGGTCGCCGTCCTCGCCGGCCGAGTCGGTGTATTTGTGGTGGAGAAAGAAGTAGTCGTAGGTGGACCACGCGGCGCGCAGGATCTCGAGCTGCTCGTCGAGATCGGTCGGGTGGCCGATCACGTCCATGCCGAGCAGACGCGCGATGCCGCGGTACATCGGATAGATCGCGACGGCAGCGGCGTGCAGCCCGTACCGCTCCGCGAAGCCCGGCAGCTCGCGGTGGGTGTCGAAACCGCGCAACAGAATGCCGTTCGCCTTCGGCTCGCCGGCGAGCATCGTGCGCACCTGGGCGGTGAGCTCGTTGACCAGGTCCGTGGTGTGCTTCGCTTCGGGATCGAGGGGCGACGCCTCGAGCGGTGGTTCACCCGTGTGTTGCGGATCGGTGTCGCCGAGCCGGGGATCGAGCCCATCGCCGCGGAGTACCACGAGCACCCGGTGCTCGCGTTCGTGCCGGAAGAGCACGTCGGCGCTGTCGAGGTGCACGCCGGCTTGGAGCCTGTCGACGATCGCGCGTGCGGTGTCGTCGGGAACTCGTCCGGCGCGACGGTCGGTGATGCGACCCTTGGCGTCGAGCGTGCAGAGGTTGCCTCGGGCGGCGACGTCGCCGGGGCGCAGCTCGAAGTCGAGACCCGCCGCGCTGAGCGCGCCGCGGCCGAGCTCGAACTGCTCGGGGTGATAGCCGAAGAGCCCGAGGTGGCCGGGCCCCGATCCGGGCGTGATTCCGGGACCGACGGGTTCGACCAGGCCGCTGACGCCCTGGGCCGCGAGCTGATCGAGATGTGGGGTCGCGGCTTCCTCCAGCTCGGTGCCATGGTCACCGTCGGCATAGCCGCCGAGCCCGTCCATCACGACCAGCAGGATCTTGGTGTCGGCGGGCTGGATCAGCGGCGTGAGGTCCATGCGGCCACGGTAGCTCCGAGGGGCTGAAGAACCGAAGCCGATCGCGGGCCGACATGAGCGTCAGGGTGCAGTGGCCGCCTCGTTGATGAGCCTCGCGTACTCGTCCTGGCCCACGTCGGTGAGGTGAACGCCGTCGCTGACGAACCACTCGGGGTGCGCGTTGCCCTGGTCGTACCAGTCGACGACGCGCACGTTGGGATGGCCCGGCGCCACGCTGGCAATCGCGTCGTTGTCGCGCTGTTCCCATGTGCGCGGCACCTTGAGGTTGAGGATCACGACGCGCGGGACGTCCTTCAGCGTCGTGAAGAGGTCGTCGAGTTGCTCCGGCAGGACGACGCCGTTGGTACCTATGTGGATGACGACGATCGGGCCGAGCTGGTTGGCGTCGTGCAACTGATGCGCGATGTCGACGAGCTCCTGCGTGTGGCGACTCACCGTTGCGTCGACAGTGATGTCGCCGACGGTGCGTTGGAGTGCGTGGGCCGCGCCGAGCATCACTGAATCACCCAGTGCAGTGACGTGCGCAACGTTCGGCGGCGGCGGCGCGGGCGGCCCGGTGGTCGGAGCCGGCACGCCGGGGCGAGCGGGCAGGGTTGTCGCGGGCGTCGAGGCCGCGACGCTGGGGCGGGTGGTGTGCACGTGGGTGGTCGCCGCGCTCGCGTTCGTGAGTCCCGGGATCCGCCGGCTCCCGTGCACCGCGAACAGCGCGATGGTAACGAGCACGAGCGCGACCAGACCGGCGGTCGTGGCGCGAAGCGCACTGCCAGTGAGGCGGCGACGATCGGGCCCATGTGTGCGGCGGAGCTGTGCGAAGTACCGGCCGAGCGCGCCGTGGCGGATCGGATACTCCACGTACGTGTACGAGAGCGCGGCGACAAGGAGCGTGAGCATGACCTGCAGCACGAACAGTGCGATGCCGTGTACCCAGGTGACGTCGAGCTGCTGGCGGGTGAGCATCATGATCGGCCAATGCCACAGATAGATGCCGTAGGAGCGTTCTCCGAGCCACCGCAGCGGCCGCAGGCCGAGCAGCCGGTTCATGTGCCCGGCTGGATGCACGACGCTCGCAATGAGGACGGCCGTGATGATGGAGAAGAACAGGAAGCCGCCCCGCGCGTACGGCCACGTGGCGAAGATGTCGGTGTTCGCCATGATGTAGAGCGCCCACGCAAGCGCGCCGAGTCCCGCGAGGTCGAGCAGGATCGGAGCGCGACGACCGGTGTGGCGCGAAAGCTGCCACGGGCGCCACACCAGCGCGAGCGTCGCTCCTGTCAGCAAACCCATCATGTGCGTGTGCGTCGCGAGATACACGTTGGACGCGTCGTAGTTGTTGTTCACGGTCTGATGAGAGAACGCGGCCATCAACACTGCCGACAGCACCGCGCCGCCGAACACCGTCGCCAGAAGCCTTGGGTTGCGTGAACCCCAACGCTTGAGACCGAAGACGAACAGCAGGGGCCACAGCAAATAGAACTGCTCTTCGATCCCGAGCGACCAGAGGTGCTGGAGCAAGGGTGGCCGGCCGATGAGCTCGAAGTACGACTGGTGATGTCCGAGCTGCCACCAATTGGCGACGTAGAACAGCGCGCCGGGCAGATCGCGGCGGATTCCCGGCACGGCATCACTGCCGAACATGGCCGCCAAGAGCGTGGTGCCCGCGAGCATCAGGAACAGCGCGGGGAGCAGGCGACGGGCACGATGAATGTAGAACCGCTTGAAGCGGATGTGACCGTCGTTCTTCCACTCGGCGAGGAGCAACGTCGTGATCAGATAGCCCGACAGGACGAAGAACATGTCCACGCCGAGGAACCCCGCCGGCAGCCAATCAACCGCGGTGTTGAACCCGAGGTTGCCGTGATACACGATCACTGCCGCGACCGCGATCGCTCGCACGCCGTCGAGACCGGGGAGGTAGCCGAGGCCTTCACGTGCGTGCGCGCGCGGTGAAGCAGTCGTCGTTGTCGGCGCTGGCATCGCCACCATTGTCACCTATTACCGGCCGTCGGGCCGAGTCACGCGGCGGGTGACGCCGCCGCGGTCCCGCCTTTCCACTGCTCGCGCCCGAACGGGATCGTACGCGCCGCGACGTTGCTCAGGTCACTTGAGGTCGAAGATCACTGTGACGTCGACGGTCAAGTCCTGCGTGCCGGGCTGGATCGGTGTTGCGCTCGCATCCGACTTCGCGCCGGCGCCATCCGTGACGTACGGACGGACCGGGCTGCTGCTCTCCTGGATCGACTGGATGTCGCCCAGCGCCACCCCGGCGGCGGTCGCCAGCTGGCCGGCCTGAGCGGTCGCCCGCTTCACGGCATCGGCGCGGGCCGCCTCCACGAGCTTGCTGGTGTCGTCGATCGAGAACGAGACGCCGTTGACCCGAATGTCGTCGCCGGCCGCGTTCGTCGCCGCGTCGATGATCTTGCCCGCGTTGTCGAGGTTGTGCAGCGTGGCGGTCACGGTGTTGCTGACGCTGTACCCATTGAGCTGTTGGTTGTTGTTGTCGAAATTGGGCTGAATCGACAGCTGGCTGGTCTGGATGTCCTTGGCGTCGACGCCGGCGTCTTTCAATACGCCGATGACCTTGTTCGCGTTGTCGTTGTTGCGGCTCAGCGCTTCACCGGCGCTGCGGGCGTGGCTCTCGACGCCGATGTTGATGGTGAGCGTGTCGGGCCGGCCCTGCACGCGTCCGGTGCCGCTGCCGGTCACTGTGCGGACCGCGCTGTTCGCGGCTGCAGGCGCGGCGATCAGTGGCGTCGGGCGTCGCGAGCTCGCGCCATCATTCGCGCCTGTACCGCTCTCGTGAAATGCGACGAGCGTCAGGGCCAATACGGCGGCCGCGCCGATCGTGGTGATGGTCCGTCTCGACATTGGAAGTCCCTTCGCGGTGGGTACCCCTTTGGTGACCCGTTCGCCCGTTGGACGTCGCGAAGGAAACGTCTGGTTCCCGCGGTGTCAGGACTTCGGCGCGAACCGCTGCTCGAGGCGATAGAAGCGCACGGGTGCGTCCCACAACACCGCGTCGAGGTGCGTGCCGGCGAGGCCGTGCTCGGCTGACTCCTTGAGGAACGACGTCACCGCGTCGGGATAGAGCGCGTCGGGATGCGGGAAGTCGCTGGCCCACATCACGTGATCGGCGCCAACCCGGCCTGCGACCCATGCCGCCAGGGGGTCGTCGGGGTCGGTGCAGATCACACACTGACGGGCGAAGTACTCCGACGGCGTGAGCGTCAGTGCCGCGGTCTCGGTGTCGTGGAGCCACTCGCAATGCCCGTCGAGGCGGGCCAGCCAGTAGGGAAGCCAGCCGGTGCCCGATTCGAGGAACGCGACCCGCAGGTCGGGATGGCGTTCGAGCGAGCCCTCCAGAATCAGCGCCGCCATCGCCGACATCTGCTCCATCGGGTGCGACATCGCGTGGCGGATCGCGAACGTGTCGCTTCGATCGCGGCCGATGGTTGGTCCGCGCACGCCCAGCCCCTCGTGCACCGCCAGCGCGAGCCCCGTCTCCTCCAATGCGGAGTACAGCGGGTCGAAGTCGGACGCGCCGAGCGTGCGACCGTAGAGCGGGTTGGGACGCACCATGACTGCGGGGAGATCGAGGGTCGCGGCGTGTCGGGCCTCGGCCACCGCGAGGTCGATGTCCACCACGGGTACCAGGGCCGCGCCGGCGAGGCGTGTCGGGTCGGTCGCGCAGTACTGCGCCAGCCATTCGTTGTACGCGCGACACGACTCGGCCGACACCTGCGGATCGAGCTCGGGCTGGAACGGCACAAAGAGCCCGATCGACGGGTAGAGCACGACCGCGTCGATGCCTTCCTTGTCGAGGCAGCGCAGGTATTCCGCGGCCGAGGCACCGGACGCGAAGAACTCGTCGAGCTTGCTCAGGTCGCCGACGGGCACGCGCGGCGTCGTCGACGGCAAGTCCATCGGCTCCGAGCCTGGGTACTGCGCGGCGCCGAAGACGCCGGCCGGCTCGATCACGTGCGCGTCGGCATCGAGAATCCGCCGCCCGTCTCGCATCGCGCTACATCCGCCTCGCCGCGAGGCCTCCGTCGAGCGGGATCACGGAGCCGCTGATGTAGCTCGACTCGTCGCCGGCGAGGAACAGCACCGCTTCGGTCACGTCTTCGGACCGGCCGAGTCGCTTCATCGGCGTGCGGTCGGCGACGAAGCGTTTGATCTTGTCGGGATCGGGCGCCTGCTCGACCATCTTCAGGAACAGTCCGGCTTCGCACGCGGTCGGTGAGACCACGTTGACGCGCACGCCGTCGGGTGCGTGCTCGATCGCGGCCTGCTTGGCCAGGTTGACGAGCGCGCCTTTCGACGCGCAGTACGCCGCGTAGCCGGGTGACCCGATCGATCCGAGCACCGACCCGAGCAGCACCGCCGACCCGCCGCCGGTCGCGACCATCCCGGGAATGGCGTGCTTCAGGCACAGGAACGGTCCCTTGAGGTTCACGTCGAGGATGCGCTGCCAGTCGTCATCGGTCGTCGCGTCGAGATCGGCGCGGATCTCGACCGCCGCGCTGCACACCAGCACGTCGAGGCGGCCATGGCGTTCGAGCACCGAATCGAACAGTGCGGCGACCTCACCCTCACTGGTCACGTCGACGGTCATGGCCTCGATCGCGCCACCATCGGCGGCAATCGAGTCGCCGACGCGGCGCGCCCCGATCTCGTCGATGTCGGCGACGACGACGCAGGCCCCCTCGTGCGCGAGCCGGACCGCGATGGCCTCGCCGAGTCCCGACGCGCCGCCCGTCACGACCGCGGTCTTGCCGATGAATCTCGTGCTCACCGCAAGGCCGCCAAGCCGCCGTCGCACGGGATGACCGCCCCCGACGTGTAGGCCGAGAGATCACTCGCGAGAAACAGCGCCGCGCCGGCGATATCGGGCGCGACTCCCAACCGGTGCATCGGGATCGCGTCGAGCAGGCCGGCGACGAACTCGTCGCCCTCGAGCATCTCGGCCGCCACTTTGCGAAACCGGGGCGTGTCGATGGACCCTGGCGCGATCACATTGGCCCGCACCTCGGGCCCGTGCTCGGTCGCGAGCTGGCGCGTGAGCGCGACCAGGCCCGCCTTGGCTGCTCCGTACGCGGCGTAGCCCTCCGAGCCGATCAGGCCGAGCACCGACGCGGTGTTGATGATGCTGCCGCCGCCGTCGTCACGAAGATGCGGCATCGCGGCCCGGCACGCCCAGAAGATCGCGCTGAGGTTGGTAGCGATGGCGGCGTCCCACTGTTGCTCCGTGGTGTCGACGAGGCGCCCCGACATCTGGATCGCGGCGTTGTTGTACAGCACGTCGAGGCGTCCGAACGCTTCGATCGACGCCGCCACCATCGCGTCGTTGTCGGCGCGGCGTGACACGTCGGCGTGCACCGCGAGTGCCTTGCCGCCCGCCTCTTCGACGAGGTCGACGGTCTCGGTTGCGCCGTCGTCATTGAGATCCGCGATGACGATCCGCGCGCCGTGCTCCGCGAACAGTGTCGACGCAGCGCGGCCCTGGCCCGATGCGGCTCCTGTGATCAGCGCCACCTTGCCCTCGAGGAGCCGCTCGCTTGCCACGACTGGCGACGCTACGGTCACCCCGGCGAAGGCGTCAAAGTGACACGGCCGCCACGCGCGTGCGGTGTGCGGCTCCATGCGGCTCCATGCGGCTCCATGCGGCTACATGCGCGACGCGAGGGTGTCCTTTCCTTCGCCGCCTAGATCGGCGAGTGCGGCCTTGCGTCCGCCGATCGCCATGAGGAGCGCTTCGCCCGAGCCGGTGA
The DNA here is from genome assembly GCA_038236695.1 of Acidimicrobiia bacterium. GTDB lineage: Bacteria > Actinomycetota > Acidimicrobiia > IMCC26256 > JBBRZM01 > JBBRZM01. The sequence continues at coordinate 110,288 of JBBRZM010000003.1, read as the reverse complement.
CCACCGGCCCGTCGCCGTGTGTCCAGTCGAGATCCGTCGCGCAGAGCTTCAGGCCCGCGATGCGTTTCTTGGCCGGCATGTAGCTCTTTTCCTGGCCGGCCATGAAGTCGAGCGTGATGCGCAGGCGGTCCTCGGGAATCTGACGGGCATTGCCGAGCGGGCGACGGATGTCTTGGCTGTGCGTCACGGTCTCGGCCAGCATGCCGTCGGTCTTCACACCCGGTGGCGTGAACCGATAGCCCGCCGACTCGCGCATGCGCTTCAAGAGATCGGGCGTCGGCAATGCGCCCATCTCCCGCGCGCCGCGATCGAGCATCACGTTGATGCGGAAACCCGACTTCGCCATTCCGCCGATCATCTTGCCCACCTTGAGCTTCTCGGCTCCCTCGACGAGGTGACCGGTGACGTCACGCACCTTCCATCCCTCGCATAGGGTCTCGGTGTTCCACTGTTGCTCGCTGAGTGTCTCGAGCAGATCGGCAAGATCGTTGCGCTCGCCGGCAACCAAGTCCCACGTCTCCATGTCGCCCCCTCCGGTTCGTTCTGGCCGTAGCGGACGGTAACGCACTCCGGTCCGGCTTGCTCGGCGACGGCGCGCGAGCATCTCGGGCACCTGGCGAGGTGCCCCCGTTCACAGGAGGTCGTCCGATGAAGGTGTTCGTCACCGGCGCGACCGGCGTGCTCGGGTGGCGCGCCGCCGAGCAGCTCGTTGCGGCGGGACACGCTGTGACTGGTGTCGCGCGGGGCCCCGAGAAGGCTGCTCGAGTCGAGGCGCTGGGTGCCACGCCGATCGTGGTGGATCTCTTTGATCGGGCTGCCCTCACCGAAGTGGTGCGCGGCCATGAGGTGGTGTGCAACCTCGCCACACGCATTCCCCCCGCGAGTCGCGCCTTGTTGCCGGGGGCGTGGTCCGACAACGATCGCATCCGGAGCGAGGCGTCCCGCAACCTCGTCGACGCCGCGCTCGCGACTGATGTGCAGCGCTACGTGCAGGAGTCGATCGCATTCATGTATCCCGATCGTGGCGACGCGTGGATCGATGAGTCGACACCGCTTGACGTCGTGTCGTATTCGCGTACCCTCGTCGATGCGGAAGCGCAGGCGCAGCGTTTCACTGACGCCGGTCGCACCGGTGTCGCGTTGCGATTCGGCATGTTCTACGGTCCCGACAGCACCCACACGATCGACTTCGTACGCATGGCGCGCCGGCGGATCGCAATGGCAGTCGCGCCCCCCGATGCGTACACGTCTTCGATTACGACACATGACGCCGGGCGCGCGGTCGCCGCTGCGCTGCGCGCGCCGACGGGGGTCTACAACGTCGTCGAGGACGAGCCGCTCCGGTGCCGCGAATATTTCGATGCACTGGCCGACGCGCTCGGCGTGGCGCGGCCGCGGTGGTCGACGGCCGCGCTGGCCAAGCTCGGGGGATCGAAGGCGGCAGCACTCCGCCGCTCCGAGCGGGTTTCGAACCGCCGGTTCAAGGACGCGACCGGTTGGACCCCCGACTATCCGAGCGCGCGTGAGGGCTGGCCGGCGGTCATCGAAGACATGCGAGCACAGGAGGCGGAACGTGCGTGACTACTGGCAACGGGTTGTGCTCCTCGTCCTCGCGCTGACTGCGACCGAGGTCGGATGTTGGGCGGCGTTTGCGCCCCGATCGTTCTACAACGACTTCCCCGGTGGAGGCCGGCACTGGGTCGCGGCCGACGGCCTCTACAACGAGCACCTCGTGCGTGATGTGGGCGAGCTCAACCTCGCGCTGGCTGTCGTGACAATCGTCGCGGTCGTCACGCTCGCCCCGGTCATCGTGCGCACCGCTGCGGCCGCCTGGCTCGTCTACAGCGTGCCGCACCTCGTGTATCACCTCCGTCACCTGCACCCGTACGGCTCGAGTAACAAGGTGCTCCTGTCCGGCGCCCTGGTGATCCCAATCGCGCTCGCACTTGTCGCGCTGGTCCTCGAGCGGCCGCGCCGGGCGAGCAGTGCGAAGATGGAGACATCGACGCCGACAACTCGCTCTTCCGCTTCGAGCACGTAGCCGTGGCGGGCCCTCACGGCCCGCTGGTCAGTGACGTCGACGGCGCGATCCCGGGCCGTGGCGTGACGGTGGTGATCGGTCCGTCGGGCGCGGGAAAGTCGACGCTGCTCCGGCTCTGCAACCGACTGGACGCGCCGTCGGCGGGTCGGGTGCTGTTCCGCGGCGACGATGTCGCGACCCTCGATCCGCTGCTGCTGCGCCGGCGCGTCGGGATGGTGTTCCAGAAGCCCACGCCGTTCGCCGGCACGGTGCGCGACAACCTTCACGTCGCGGAGCCCGAGCTCGATGACACCGATGCGAAGGCGGTGCTCGAGCGGGTCGATCTCACCGGGGCGTTCCTCGACCGCCCTGCAACCGAGTTGTCGGGTGGGGAGGCGCAGCGGGTGTGCCTGGCCCGCACGCTCGTCACCGAGCCCGAGGTACTGGTGATGGACGAGCCCACGTCGTCGCTCGACCCGCGGGCTACCCACGTGCTCGAGACTCTCACGCGTTCGCTCGTGGCCGACGGCGTGCCCATCGTGTGGGTGAGTCACGATCTCGGCCAGATGCGCCGCATCGCCGAGCACGTGACCGTGATGTCCGTCGGGCGCATCGTGCAGCAGTGCCCCCTCCACGATCTCGACCGCGCCGCGGCGCCGGAGGTCGTGGCGTTTCTGCGCGACCCGGGTCAGGACGACGACGATGAACGGTGACATCGGTTGGAGCGGCCTCGCGACATCACTCGTGCTCGTCGTCGTCGCGATCGGCTTGTCGTTCTGGCGCCGCCTCGACCTCGAGCGCAGCATCGCGTGGGCATCCGTACGCGCCGTCGTCCAACTGGTCGCGATCGGCGGGGTGCTGCAGATTCTCTTCGAGTCGAACCAGTCGCTCGGGTGGTCGTGGCTGTGGGTGATCGTGATGGTGCTGTTCGCCGCCGAAACCGTGCGGCGTCGCGCCCGCGAAGTGCCCGACCTCTTCCCACTCGCGTTGGCGGCGTTCGCGGCCGCGGGCGCCGTGAGCCTGGGCGTGCTCTTCGGGCTCGGCGTGTTCGACTTGAACGCGCGCACGCTGATTCCGTTGGCGGGAATGATGATCGGCAACTCGATGACCGCGACGATCCTGTTGGCGCGACGGCTGTTCGAGGAGCTGCGCGACAAGCGGGCCGAGGTCGAGGCGCGCCTCGCGCTCGGTCAGGTCTCGTCAGAGGCGGCGCGTCCGTACGTGCGCCATGCGCTGCGGACCGCGCTGATCCCGCAGATCGAGACGACGAAAGCCGTCGGGCTCGTCTTCCTCCCGGGTGCGATGACCGGCCTGATCCTCGCCGGCGTCGATCCGATCGACGCGGTGCGTGTGCAGGCCGCGGTGATGTTTCTGGTGCTCGGCTCGGCGGCCACGACGACGGTGGTCGTGGCCCTCGGTGTGCAGCGCCGCCTGTTCACCCGTGACCACCGGATGGTTCGGATGGAACGAACCGCGAGGGACTAGGAGCGAGGACGCGCCGAGCGAGCGTACGACGAGTTAGCGGCGGCCGACGTTGGGGCGTTTGCCGTGGTTGGCTTTGTTGCGCTTCGCCTTCAGGCGGCGCTTCTTCGTCTTCTTGCTCATCGTGGCTCCCTGCGTCGGTGTGAGGAGGGTAGCGGCGGACGGCCCGAAGTCGCCGACCGGTACCCTGACCGTCGGTGGAGCACCTGGGTCTCATCGGCCTCGCCGACTCGTCGCATGCGGCGTTGTTCGCCGCCCTGACCGGCCTCGATGCCGCCACCGCGGCGGAGCGCATGTTGGGAGTGGTGCAACTGCCCGACGAACGGCTCGATCGATTGGCGCAGATGTCGGAGTCGAAGAAGGTGGTGCCGGCCACGTTCGAGGTCGCGTATCTCCCGGGCCTGTCGACCGAGCCGGGCAAGGGCCTTGGCAGCCGCCACCTCGGTTCGCTGCGTGACTGCGACGCGATCTGCTTCGTGCTTCGCGCGACCGACGGCAATGATCCGGCCCTCGACCTGACCGCCCTCGAGGAGGAGCTGATCCTCGCCGATCTGGCGTCGGTGGAGCAGCGGCTGTACAAGCAGCGCCGCGCCGCCAAAGGCGACAAGAGCCTCGCGCCGGAGATCGCAGCGCTCGAGCGGGCGGAGGCCGTCCTCGGCGACGGCACGCCGGTGTTTCGCGGCGATCTCGACGCCGACGACCGCAGATTGCTCGGCCCGATCTTCTTGTTCACCAACAAGCCGATCCTGATCGTCGTCAACGTCGGCTTGGATCAGCTCGACGACGGTGACGCGCTCGCCGCGCCGTTCGGCGACGATGCACTCGCGGTGTGCCTCGAGCTCGAAGGTGACCCTGACGTCGTCGCCGCCCTTGGTGCGGAACGGGCCGAGCTTCTTGCCGACCTCGGCGTGACCGAGAGCGTGGTGCCGCGGCTCGCCCGCGCCGCGTATCACCGCTTGGGCCGGCGCACGTTCCTCACCACGGGCGATAAAGAGAGCCGGGCCTGGACGTTCCGCGCCGGTGCCAAAGCGCCGGAATGTGCGGGTGTCATCCACTCCGATTTGGAACGGGGCTTCATCCGGGCCGAGATCATCCGCTGGGACGAGCTCCTCGACATCGGGTCATGGGCAAAGGCCAAGGAGCTGGGAAAGATCAGGGTGGAGGGTAAGGACTACGAGGTCGCCGACGGCGACGTGCTCGAGATCCGGTTCAACGTGTGAGGTCGAGGCGATGCCCTGGCTGATCCGCGAGGGCGACGTGCTGGCTGCAGCGGAGGTCGCGCGCACGCGACGTGAGCGTCGACGCGGGCTCCTCGGCCGCGACGCGACCGAAGGCGCGCTCGTGCTGCGTCCGTGTCGCAACGTGCACACGATCGGCATGCGGTTCCCGATCGATGTGGCGTTCTGCGATCACGACGGCGTGGTGCTGAAGACGTGCTGCCTGCGGCCGTGGCGGGTCTCGCTGCTCGTGCCGAGAGCGGCGTTCGCCATCGAAGCCCAGTCGGGCGCCTTCGAACGGTGGGGCCTGCGGCTCGGAGACGCGATCGAGGTGAGAGAGTGAGTCGCCGCGGCGCGCTCGTGCTCGTCGCCACGCCCATCGGCAACTTGGGCGACTTATCACCAAGGGCCGTCGAGGCGTTGCGCGACGCCGATGTGATCGCGGCGGAAGACACTCGCCGCACTCGAAACCTGCTGTCACACGCCGGCGTGCCCGGCGGCAACCGCGTGCGCGCGATCCATGCGCACAACGAACAGACGGCGGCGCGTCGCGTCGTCGAAGAGGTGTCCGGTGGCGCGCGCGTCGCGTATGTCACCGACGCGGGCATGCCCGGCGTGAGCGACCCGGGCGCGCTGCTCGTGCAGGCATGTCTGGCCGCCGGACTCGATGTCGAGGTCGTCCCCGGTCCGAGCGCGGTGCTGACCGCGCTTGTGCTGTCGGGACTGCCGACCGACCGGTTCGTCTTCGAGGGCTTCCTGCCCCGCAAGGGCAAGGAACGGCGCGTCCGGCTCGCGACGATCGCGGCCGAACCGCGCACGGTCGTGGTGTTCGAGGCGCCGAACCGAGTGGGGACCACCGTCGCCGATCTCGCAGCCACATGTGGCGCTGAACGGCCGGTTGCCATCGCGCGCGAACTGACCAAGCTGCACGAGGAAGTGTGGCGCGGCTCGTTACGCGACGCCGCCGCGCACGTCGACACCGCGCCGGCCCGAGGGGAGTACGTGCTCGTCATCGGCGGCGCGCCTGACGACACGAGCGAGCCCACTGACGACGAGGTCGGCGACGCGGTGCAACTGGCACTGGACGGCGGATCCTCCGCACGCGACGCCGCCGCCGACGTGGCCAGCGCGCTGGGCGTGTCGAAGCGGCGCGCCTACGCGGCGGCCGTCAGCCGGCGCTCAGATCGTTCGCCTTGAGCGCCGCGACACACGATCGGCACACGAGCTTGGCCGAGAACTCCTGCAAGTCGACCGCGCTGCCGCAGAACACGCAGCGCTCTTCGACTTTCGTGAGCACGATCCGTCCGTCGGCGACGGTGATGTCGAGGTAGTCGCCCTCGCGGATACCGAACGCCCGACGCAGCTCTGCCGGCACCACGATGCGTCCGAGCTGGTCCATCTTGCGAGCCATGAAGGGCAACCGCCGGGAATCGTGACCGAGGGATTTGTGAGCGCTCGGTATCGTAGGCCGCATGTCGCAGCCGTTCTACGTGACGACACCGATCTATTACGTCAACGACGTGCCCCATATCGGTCACGCATACACCACAGTGGCGGCCGACGTGCTGGCGCGCTGGCGGCGCTTGTGGGGCGACGACGTGGTGTTTCTCACCGGTACCGACGAACACGGCCTGAAGATCCAGCGTGCCGCCGAGGCGCAGGGCGTCAGCCCCAAGGAGTGGGCCGACCGCACCAGTGAGCGATTCCAGGAGGCCTGGCGGACTCTCGACATCTCGAATGACGACTACATCCGTACAACCGAACCGCGGCACTACCGCGCCGTCGAACGATTCCTGCAGGCGGTCTACGACGGCGGCGATATCGAGCTCGGCACGTACGAAGGGCTGTACTGCGTCGGGTGTGAGCTCTATTACACCGAGGACGATCTGGTCGACGGGATGTGCCCCATCCACGGCACCCCCGTGGAGCGCGTCACCGAGGAGAACTACTTCTTCAAGCTGTCTCGGTACGAGGACCGCCTGCTCGCGCACTACACCGAGCACCCCGAGGCGGTGCAGCCGGCGGGGAAGCGCAGCGAGGTGCTCGGTCTCATCAAGCAGGGGCTGCACGATTTTTCGGTGAGCCGCACCTCGATCTCATGGGGCATCCCGCTGCCGTGGGACCCCAAGCACGTCGCCTACGTCTGGTTCGACGCACTGATCAACTACTGCACCGCGGTCGGCTACGGCGATGACGCCAAACGGTTCGAGCGCTACTGGCCCGCCGATTACCACCTCGTCGGCAAGGACATCCTCCGCCAGCACGCCGTGTACTGGCCGGCGATGCTCATGGCGGCGGGGGAGGCCCCTCCGAAGTGCGTGTTCGCGCACGGCTATCTGCTCGTGAGCGGCGAGAAGATGTCAAAGAGCCGGCTCAACCAGATCGCGCCGGCCGACCTGGTGGCCGACTTCGGCGTCGACGGCGTGCGGTACCACTTTCTCGCCGACCAACGATTCGGTCCCGACGGCGATTTCAGCTACGAGGCGATGGTGGCGCGCTACAACGCCGATCTGGCCAACAACTTCGGCAATCTCGCGAGCCGCGTGCTCAACATGGCCGTCAACTACTGCGGCGGCGTCGCACCCGACGCGCGCGAAGACGGCCCGTTGGTTGATGCTGTCGCGCGCGCGTTCGACGGGCTATGCGACGGGTTCGCGAAACTCGACTTCAGCGGCGGCTTCGGCGCGGTGTGGGAATTGATTGGCGCGACCAACGCATACATCGAGGATCGGGAACCGTGGAAGTTGCACAAGGCGGGTGACGCGACCTCGACAGCCGCGGTGATCGGCGACTGTCTCGCGGCGTTGCGTGTTGTCGCGCTCCTCGCGTCACCGCTCATCCCGCGCGCGAGCACAGAGCTGTGGCGCCGGCTCGGACTCGACGGTCGTCCCGACGACCAACGGCTGCCGGCCGCGACGGCGTGGGACGCGATGCCGTCGGGCGTGCCGCTCGAGAAGGGCGCCCCCCTCTTCCCCCGCATCGACCCCGCGTGACACCGAGTAAACCGGCATGACTCCACGTGACGCCGAGCGCAGACCACCACAGCGTTTGTGCAAAAGGGGTGCCTATAGGAACCACTTCTGCACAAACGGGAGTTGGCTGTGAGGTGGGTGGACAGTCACTGCCATCTGCAGATGGTGGCCGGTGGGGCCGAGGGGGCGCTCTCACGGGGGCGGGCGGAGGGGGTCGACGCGTTCATCTGCGTCGGTACCGATTTGGAGACGTCGCGGCAGGCCTGTGAGCTGGCCGATCGCCATCCCGACGTCGCCGCGACCGTCGGTCTTCACCCCCACGACGCCTCGAAGCTGGCGGCCGAATGGGATCAGCTCGAGCCGCTCGCCCGCAGCGACGTGGTCGTCGCCATCGGCGAGACCGGGTTCGACTTCCACTACAACCACTCGCCGCCCGACGAGCAGGAAACCGCCTTTCGCCGGCAGATCCGGCTCGCGCACCGACTCGAGCGCGCGCTGGTGATTCACACCCGTGAAGCGTGGAACGACACGTTTCGCGTCTTGCGCGACGAAGGGGTACCGGCACGCACCATCTTCCATTGCTTCACCGGCGGGCCCGACGAAGCGCGGCAGGCGCTTGATCTCGGCGCGCAGCTTTCGTTCAGCGGCATCGTGTCGTTCAAGAACGCGGACGACGTGCGCGCCGCGGCCGCGCTCACACCACTTGATCGCATGCTCGTGGAAACCGACGCGCCGTATCTCGCGCCGATGCCGCACCGCGGCAAGGACAACGAGCCCGCGTACGTTGCGCTCGTCGGCGAGGCGCTCGCGCGCGCGACAAGTCGTGCGGTCGACGACGTTGCCGAGGCGACCACGACCAATGCGCGGCGACTGTTCGAATTCCCCGCCTGAGCGGAGTGTGACCGACTAACCACTGGTTGGGGAGCCTGTTCGGGCAGGTGGGAGAGTCGGCTTGCAACGCCGCGAACGCCGTCGATAGCTTCTGCTCACCCCTCGGATTCGTCGTTTCTTTGTCGTTTGCTCGCGCGTCCGGGCGGGTCCGAGCTCGACAAAGGGCGGAGCCGATGTCCGAGCAGAAGACCGCGGCGCGACACGCGTCGCATCAGCGACATGACGCGCGGGCGCGCCATTACGTTCGTCGCGACGCGGTCCGTCGCAACGCGCTGTCGTCGGTCAGACCGTCGCCCGCGCGCGCCGAGTCACCCCACGCGTCGGCATGGCTGCCGCTCGACGGTCTTGCGACGCTGCCCGCGCTCGACGAGCTGCTGGAGCGCAACGTCGCGCCGAACGCGCGCACGCACACGACCTTGCGTTCCGCTCACGACGTCGGCACCGCACCAGCGGGACGTTCACTGCCCGATGTGCACCCCTCGCCCGCCCGAGCGAGACCACACGATCCCGACTCATGGTTTCCGCTCCTGGCGCTCGAAGAGCTGCTCGCCCCCGACCGTCTCGTCGACTCGGGCCAGACCTGTGCTGTGGCGGCGGCCGAGAGCGAGGCGGCACTCGAGGCTCCGGCCGTGGAGCTCATTGCCGCCGATGCGCTGCTCGACGGCGTCGATTCGCCCGATGTGGTCGCTGTTGTCGATCTGGAGCAGCTCTGGGAGTTACAGCCCGTCGCCGACCCCGAGCTCGCACCGGAACCCCTCATCGCACCGGAACCCCTCATCGCGCCGGAACCCCTCAGCGTGCCGGAGCCGCTCTGCGCGCCAGAACCTCTCATCGCCCCGGAACCCGAGATCGTGCCGGTGCCGCAAGTCGCGCCGGCCGCGTTGCCTTCGCCCGCTCCGTTGCGCGCTGCGCCGCGACCCACGCGACGCGAACACATCGCGATCCGTCGAGCGCGCGCTCGCCGTCGTCTGCTCGTAGCGGCGGTCGCGACAACCGTGGCCGGCGTCGGTGCTCTCGCTGCGCCGCAGCTCGGCGCGACTGCCAACCTCACGGGAAGCGACGCAACGACGCATGCTCGCGGCAAGGCGTCGATCACGCCCGCGCGACTGGGGAGCCTGCGGCAGTTGTTCACAACCGCCGTCGCATCGCCACAGGAAGGAGCTCCCGCATCCGCGGTGCCATCGACTCCGCCACCCGCGATCGCCCCTGCCGACGCGACGCCTGCGGTTCCCGCACCGGCACCGCCGCCGAAACCTGTTCCCGCGCCGAAGCCCGCCGTTACGGCGCCGCCCCCTGACGACGCGCATTCCGGCACCGCCACGTGGTACAGCCACGCCGCCGGCACGTGCGCGCACTTGGTCCTCCCGATGGGCACCACGGTCAGGATCACCAACACTGCGAACGGCGCGACTGCATCGTGCACCGTGACCGACCGCGGTCCCCAGGCGTGGACCGGCAACCTCATCGATCTCAGCCCCGACGTGTTCCGACAGCTCGCACCCCTCGGTACCGGCCGCATCAACGTCCGTCTCGACTATTGATCGACGGCGCGCAGTAGCGTCGTCGCCGATGGCGCTGCTCACGCCGGCCACCGTCCGATCGCTGCTCAGCGAGCACGGGCTGCGTCCGAGCCGGGCGCTGGGCCAGCACTTTCTCGCCGATCCCAATACCGCACGCCGCGTTGTCCGCCTGGCCGGAGTGGGTCCCGGTGACCGTGTGCTCGAGATCGGTCCGGGGCTCGGCTCGCTCACCCTTGCGCTGCTCGAGAGCGGCGCGCGCGTCATCGCACTCGAGTTGGATCGCCACCTCGCGCCGGTCCTCGAGCACGTGCTCTCCGCCGCGGACGGCGACGCGCTCGTGGTTGTCGAGGACGCGCTCCATACCGACTATCGAGCGCTCCTGGGCGCTGGCCGTTGGCGGTGCGTCTCAAATCTGCCCTACAACGTCGCGACACCGGTGGTGATGACGCTGCTCGAACACGCCCCGATGGTGGAGACCATTCTGGTGATGGTGCAACGCGAAGTCGGCGAACGCCTTGCGGCTTCCCCGGGATCGCGCGCGTATGGTGCGGTATCGGTCAAGCTCGCGTACTTCGCGACCTCGCGCGTCGTCGGCGCGGTGCCGCCAACCGTGTTCGTGCCGAAACCTAAAGTTGAGTCTGTGCTGGTCGAGCTCGTGCGACGCGACGCGCCTTCAGTGGACGTGCCCTCTCGCGACGAGTTGTTCGCGCTCATCCAGGCCGGCTTCGCGCACCGGCGCAAGATGTTGCGGCAGTCGATGCGCGCCGCGCTCGGCGACGCAACCGTCGACGTGCTCGCGCGAGCCGGCATCGATCCCAAGGCGCGCGCCGAGACGCTGGCGCTCGACGACTGGGCGACGCTCGCACGTGCCGCGAGCGCACCATGACGGTTGTGCGCGCGACCGCGTTCGCGAAACTGACGCTGTCGCTGCGAGTGTTCGGCCGGCGGGCTGACGGCTTCCACGACATCGAAGCCCTCACCGTGTCGATCGGGCAGCCGCACGACACGCTGGTCGTCCGCGCCAGTGATCGACCCGGCGTGCACCTCGAGCTCGAGGCCGACGATTCCGACGTCCCCGATACCCACGCCAATTTGGCCGTCCGGGCCGTGGAGGCGATCCTCGCCGCGGCCGATCGTGGCGACGCGGGGGTCGACCTGATGCTCCGCAAGCGGATCCCCGCGGGCGCCGGTCTCGGTGGTGGCTCCGCCGACGCGGCCGCCGCGTTGGTCGTCACCCGCCAACTGCTCGACCTCGACGTCGACGACGCGTCGATGGTCGAGCTCGCGGCGACGTTGGGTTCGGACGTGCCGTTCTGCTTGTACGGCGGCGCGGCATGGATGCGAGGTCGAGGCGAGCTCGTCGAACCCGTCGAGCTGGCCCGCGGCATCCCGATGCTCCTCGCGGTACCGCCGTTTCGGCTGTCGACGCCCGCGGTGTACGAGGCTTGGGACGAGCTCGGCGGCCCACGCTCCGACCGCCCAGTGCCGGCGCCGCCGCCGATTGCAAGGGTGCAGGCCGAGTTGGCCAACGACCTGGAGCCCGCGGCGGAGCGCCTGGAGCCGGACCTCCGCGAGTTTCGGGAACGGGTCGAGCGGGCCGCGGGCCGTCCTGCACTCCTGGCCGGGAGCGGCTCGAGTCTCGTGGTGCCGGTCGACGACGCGCGTGCCTTGCCGGCTCTCGCCGATCAGGTGACCACCAGCCTCGGGTGGCCGGTCGTGCCGGCGGCGACCGTGTCGCGTGGTGTCCGCGTCGAACGCCCGGAAGCGTGAACGCGAACCGGCCGCCCTCGGAGGGGCGGCCAGTCGAGCTAGCGACCCTGCTGACGACGCTGCCAGCGGGTCTTCTTCAACAGCTTCTTGTGCTTCTTCTTGCGCATGCGCTTGCGGCGCTTTTTGATCAGGGAGCCCATGACTGCGAATGACGGTAGCCGGGGTGTCCCGTCTTGTCACATTGCGAACGCGTATCGAGGTCGCGTCGCGAGCGCGTCCGGCGGTACCCTCGGTTGAGTCAGTCGGGGGTGGTGTAACGGCAGCACGGGGTCCTTTGGAGTCCCAAGTCGAGGTTCGAAACCTCGCCCCCGAGCTGCGTGCCTCAACTGACGGAGGAAGGACAATGCAGTCGAGCGAGCACGACCATGGGTAACGGCAGCCCCGGGTACCGACCATTGTCGGCCGTCGTGCTCGCAGCCGGCGAGGGCACTCGGATGCGCTCGAGCACTCCGAAGGTGCTGCACCGTCTGTGCGGCCGGCCGATGGTCCTGCATGTCATCGACTCGCTCCTCGCCCTCCCACTCGAGCGCATCGTCGTGGTCGTCGGTCACGGCGCGGAACCTGTCACGAAAACCCTGCAAGAGCAGATCGCGACGGAGACGCCCATCGAGTTCGTCGAGCAGCGCGTGCAACGCGGTACCGGCGATGCAGTGAGCGTCGGGCTCACCGTGAGCGCGTTCGACATCGACGGTGAAGACGATCTACTGGTGATGCCGGGCGACGCACCACTCGTGCGGCCCGAGACGCTCGCCCACCTCGCCCGGGAGCACCGCGCCGGCGAGGCCGCCGCGACGATCCTCACCGCTGCGCTGAGCGCGTCCACGTACGGATTCGGCCGCGTCGTACGCGACGACAGTGGACGGGTCACCCGGATCGTCGAGCGCACCGACGCCACCGACGACGAGCTCGATCTGCCCGAGGTCAATACGTCGATCTACTGCTTCCGCCGCAGCCTGCTCGCACCCGCGCTCCGCCGGCTCAGCCCTGAGAACGCGCAGGGCGAGTACTACCTGACCGACGCGGTCGAGGTGTTGCGCCAAGCGGGTCACCTCGTGCTCGCGGTGCCGGCCGGTGATCCCGCAGCCGCGCTCCACGTCAACGACCGCGCGCAGCTTGCCCTCGCCGAGGCGGAGCTCCGAGCGCGCATCAACGATCGTTGGATGCTCGAGGGCGTGTCGATATCCGATCCCGCCTGCACGTACATCGACGCTTCGGTCGAGCTGGAGCCCGACGCGCGCCTGCTGCCGGGCACGATGCTCGAGGGCCGCACGGTGATTGGTGCCGGATCCGTCATCGGGCCCGATTCACGGCTCGTCGACACGATCGTCGGCGCGCGGTGCGTGGTCCGTCAAAGCGTCGCCACCGAAGCCGAGCTGGGTGACGACGTGAGCGTTGGCCCGTACTCGCACCTGCGGCCGGGCACGTGTCTTGCCAATGGCGTGCACATCGGCAGCTTCGTCGAGACCAAGAACGCCGACGTGCATGAGGGTGCGAAGATCCCCCATTTGGCGTACGTGGGCGACGCGGAGGTTGGCGAGGACGCCAACCTCGGCGCGGGCACGATCACGGCGAACTACGACGGCACTCGCAAGCATCGCACCAGGATCGGCAAGGGCGCGAAGACCGGTTCCAACACGGTGCTCGTCGCTCCCGTCGATGTGGGCGACGGCGCGTACACGGGCGCGGGCGCGGTGGTCATCAGCGACGTGCCGCCGGGCGCGCTGGCCAAGGGCGTGCCGGCGGAGATCGACAAAGACTGGACCCCCGAGCGCGAGGATGAACCCGAAGCCCGCGACGAAGGCGGGGAATAGCAGGTCGGCCCTTCGTTCTTGGAGAAGCGAGCGGAGCGAGCAAAGGGATGTCATGAGGACACACGAAACGTTGGACCCGCGCGGCGACCGGAGCGAGCGGAGGAAGCTCGCCGGCGAGCGAGCGCCCGCGGGCCGGGTATCCCGGCCCGCAGCGAGGGAGCGCATGTAATGGAGCTGGTCACCAAGAAGCGGCTCATGCTCTGCAGCGGGCGGGGCAACGCCTCGCTCGCGAACGAGATCGCCGAATGTCTCAAGATGCCGTTGGGCGAGGTGGTGCTGTCGACGTTCGCGAACGGCGAGATCTACTGCCGCTACGGCGAGAGTATCCGTGGTGCCGACGTGTTCGTGATCCAGACCCACTGCGAGCCGATCAACGACCGCATCTGGGAGCAGATGATCATGATCGACGCCGCGAAGCGGGCGTCGGCAAAGCGCATCACCGCGGTGTGTCCGTTCTACGGCTACGCGCGTCAGGATCGAAAAGCGGAAGGACGCGAGCCGATCACCGCCAGACTGCTCGCCGACGTCTTCACCGCTGCGGGCGCGGACCGGATGGTGACGGTCGACCTGCACACCGGCCAGATCCAGGGCTTCTTCGATTTTCCTGTCGACCACCTCACGGCCGTGCCGCTGCTCGCCGAGTACGTCGCCGAGAAGATCGAGGGCGACGTGACCGTCGTCTCTCCCGACGCCGGCGGCGGCAAGCTCGCGGGCCGGTTCTCCAACTGTCTGGCCGCGGCCGATGTGGCATCCGACCTCGCGTTCATCCATAAGCGGCGGCCGAAGGGCACCCATAATGTCGCCGAGGCGATCGGCGTGGTCGGTGTCGTCGAGAATCGCACCTGCGTACTCGTCGATGACATCATCGACACTGCGGGCACGATCACGAGCGCGGCGAAGCTGCTCATCGACCGGGGCGCGAAAGAAGTCTGGGTGGCGGCGACGCACGGAGTGCTTTCGGGCCCGGCGGTCGAGCGCCTGACCGCGGCGCCCATCCGCCAGCTCGTCCTCACCAACTCGTTGCCGATCCCGGCCGAGAAGCACTTCGACAACCTCACGATCCTGTCGATCGCGCCGATCGTCGCCGATGCGCTCGACGCGGTTTTCCAGGACACGTCGGTGAGCGAGATCTTCCGCGGCGACAACGTCTGACCTGCCGGCGCGCGCCGCCGGTTCGGCCGCATTTGGCCTGGTGGCCGGCGGACGGGCACAATGGCACCCTCCGAGCAACCAGTTGTGAAAGGCCGTCGCGCCATGCCCGACAACATTCTTCTCGCCGAACCGCGCACCGAACGAGGCAGCCGTCCCGCGGGCCGGATCCGCCGCGAAGGCAAAGTGCCCGCCGTCGTGTACGGCCTCGACTCCGACACGCTCGCGGTCACCGTGCTGGCGCGTGAGCTCGCGCACATCCTCACCAGCGCGACAGGCGTCAACACGCTCATCACGTTGAAGCTCGACGGCAAGGAGCACCTCACGCTCGCTCGCCAGATCCAGCGTCATCCCACGCGGGGTGAGTTCATCCACGTCGACTTCATCCGCATCCGTCGCGACGTCGCGGTGCAGGCCGAGGTCGCGGTGCACCTTGTCGGCGAGTCGGTCGGCGTAAAGGACGGCGGGGTGCTCGAGCAGCTTGTGTTCACGCTGAGCATCGAGGCGAAGCCGGCCGACATTCCTGTCGCGATCGAGCTCGATGTGACTGCGCTCGATATCGGTGACCAGCTGCACGTCTCCGACCTGTCGCTGCCGTCGGGCGTGACGACGACCCAGGAGTTAGAGGAGCTCGTCGTCCAAGTCGTTGCCCCTCGTGTCGTCGAGGAGGAAGTGCCACCCGAAGGCGAGGAAGGGCTCGAGGGCGAAGCGGGCGAAGTTGCCGAGGGCGAGGGCGGCGAGGCGGCGGAGGCGTCCGAGGACGGTTCCGGCTCCCGCGAGGAGTAAGCGGTGCTGCGGCGCGGGCCGCGCACCGGCACGCCGGCCCACCTGCTCGTGGTCGGTCTCGGCAATCCGGGCGCCGAGTACGCGCGGATGCGCCACAACGTCGGCGCGGAGGTCGTGGAGCTGCTCGCGTCGCGGCATCGCGCGCGCCTGAAGAAGAGCAAGGAGCGGGCGCTCACCACGGAAATTCGTCTCGGTGACACCCGGGTGGCACTGGCCGTGCCGCTCACGTACATGAACGATTCCGGGTTGCCGGTGGCGTTGCTCGTGCGCCGCTATGGCGTCCGGCCGGACCAGTTGGTGGTCGTGCACGACGAGCTCGACCTGCCGGTCGCGGCACTGAAGGTGAAGTCGCGGGGCGGGCTCGCGGGACACAACGGCCTGCGCTCGATCGTCGCCCATCTGCACTCCGATGCGTTCCAGCGGGTCCGGATCGGTGTCGGCAAGCCGGTGTCGAAGGACAAGGGCGCCGACCATGTGCTGCGCAAGTTCTCCAAGGCCGAGCGCGCCGAGATCGACGTCACCGTCCAGCACGCCGCCGACGCAGTGGAGCTGATCGCCGCACAGGGCATCGACGCGGCGATGAACCAGTACAACTGACCCTCGCCGCGCGTTCACCTCTTGCGAACGGGAACGGCGTCGGTACTCTTGGGGGTCTGACCCCGGGGCGCGGCCGCATTCCGGGCTCGTTCGCGCGCTTCGAGGACCATGAATCCGACTGCACCGCCGCTCAGCGACCTCCCGGCGCTCCTTGCGCAGGAGCCGTCGTTGCGCGCCGTCATCAACCGCGAGTCGGCGGTCGCGGTGCCCGACGCGGCGCGGGCGCTCTTCATCGCCGCACTTGCGGGGGTCACGACGCGGCGTCCGATCCTCGTCGCGGTGCCGACGGGCGTGGATGCGGAACGCCTCGTGCACGATCTCGGCCAGTTCGTCGGCCCCGAGCACGTCGATCACTTCCCCGCGTGGGAGACGCTGCCGTTCGAACGGGTCTCGCCGTCGCTCGAGACGATGGGGAAGCGCCTCCGGGTGATGTGGCGCCTGCGCGTCGGCGGCGAGGCGCTTCCGACCGTGCTCGTTGCTCCAGTACGCGCGCTGGTGCAGCGCCTCGGCCCGCACGTCGAAGACGTCGAGCCGATTGTCGTGCGCGCGGCCCAACCGGTTGACCGCGACGACCTCGTTGAACGGCTCGTCGGCGGGGGGTACCGGCGCGAGTATCAGGTGGAAGCGCGCGGCGAGCTCGCGGTGCGCGGGTCGATCGTCGACGTGTACCCGTCGACGGCCGACCATCCGGTGCGCGTCGATCTCTGGGGCGACGAGGTCGAGCGCGTCAGCGCGTTCTCGGTCGCCGATCAGCGTTCCACTGACGACGTCGAGGAGCTCCGCGTGTTTCCGGCGCGGGAGCTGCTGCCCACCGTCGACGTGCGTCGGCGCGCGGCTGCGCTCGTCGCCACGGAGCCATGGGGTCGGGAGCAGTGGGAGCGACTGTCGGAGGGCCAGACGTTCGACGGGATGGAGTCGTGGCTGCCGTGGCTCTGTGAGTCGGAGCACCTGTTGTCCGATCTGCTGCCGGCGGAGGCGCTCGTGCTGCTCCTCGAGCCGAAGCGCATGCGCGACCGGGCGCAGGAGCTGCTCGACGAGGAGGCGTCCCTCGCGTCGACCTTGGCGACGACGTGGGGCGCGCGCGACGACACCGCACGCCCGCGTCTGTCGTTGCCGTTCGATCGGCTGCTCTCGCATACAAAGGCGGGCGCCGCGTCGGTGCTCAACGCGCCTGAGGGTCCGGGCACGCCGCGGCTGGCGGCCACGGCGTTCGATCCGGTCGTCGGCGACGTCGAACGCTTGGCCGCGCGACTCAATGGCTTGCGGGCCGATCGTTACCGGGTGCTGCTGGCGGCGGAAGGTACCGGCTCGCGCGACCGCCTGCACGAAGTGCTCGCCGGCGAGGGCATCGCGCCGGGCTCGATGGAGCTCGTTGTCGCGCCGCTCGAACGCGGTGTCGTGATTCCGTCGGCGAAGCTCGCGCTGATCGCCGAAGCTGATCTCACGGGCCGGCGACGCGTCCACCGCCGGCCGCGTGGTGCGCGGCGCGGCGCCGATTTCTACGACGCGCTCGAGGCCGGCGACTACGTGGTGCACCATCAGCACGGCGTCGGCAGGTACACCGGCATGGTCAACCGCTCGCTGGGCGGGGTCGAGCGCGACTACCTGCTGCTCGAATACAAGGCCGGCGACAAGCTCTACGTGCCCACCGATCAGGTCGGCACCGTGCGCCGCTACACCGGGGGCGACACGCCGACGCTCAGTCGCATGGGCGGCACCGACTGGGAGCGCACTCGGGCGCGCGTGCGCAAGGCGGTACGCGAGATCGCACAGGAACTCGTCGTGCTGTACCGCAAACGGCTTGCCACGTCCGGGTTCGCGTTCTCACCCGACACGCCGTGGCAGCGCGAGATCGAGGGGGTATTTCCCTACGAGGAGACGCCGGATCAACTCCGGGCGATCAATGAGGTCAAGGCCGACATGGAGCGGCCGCTCCCCATGGACCGGCTCGTGTGTGGCGATGTCGGCTATGGCAAGACCGAGATCGCGGTGCGCGCCGCGTTCAAAGCGGTGCAGGACGGCAAGCAGGTCGTGATCCTCGTGCCCACCACCTTGCTCGCGAACCAGCACGGCGAGACGTTCCGTGAGCGCTTCGCCAATTACCCGGTCCGGGTCGAGGTGCTGTCTCGATTTCTCAGCCCGGCGGAGCAGTCGAAGGTCGCCGCCGGCGTGGTCGACGGCACCGTCGACGTGGTGATCGGCACCCACCGGCTGCTGTCGTCCGACGTGCGGCCGAAGGACCTCGGTTTGCTCGTCATCGACGAGGAGCAGCGCTTCGGTGTGCAGCACAAGGAGAAGATCAAGGCGCTACGCGCGTCGGTCGACGTGCTCATACTCACCGCGACACCGATTCCCCGGACGCTCGAGATGTCGCTCACCGGCATCCGGGACTTGTCGCTCGTGAACACGCCGCCCGAAGATCGTCAACCGATTCTCACCTACGTGGGCGAGTACGACGAGCGTGCGGTGTCGGAGGCGATCCGACGCGAGTTGTTGCGCGAAGGCCAGGTGTTCTACGTGCACAATCGCGTGCGCGACATCGAGCACATCGCGGCCGACGTGCGGGAATTGGTCCCCGACGCGCGCGTTGCGGTCGCGCACGGCCAGATGGACGAGGGCAAGTTGGAGCGGGTGGTGCTCGACTTCGTGGAGCGCGAGACCGACGTGCTCGTGTGCACGACGATCATCGAAAGCGGTCTCGACATGCCGAGCGTCAACACGATGGTTGTCGACCGTTCCGACCTGCTCGGCCTCGCCCAGCTCTATCAATTGCGCGGCCGGGTCGGCCGACGCGGCCAGCGCGCGTACGCGTATTTGTTGCACCCACGGGACCGTGTGCTCACCGAGGAGGCGTACGAGCGACTGAAGACGATCGGCGAGTTCACCGACCTCGGATCGGGATTCAAGATCGCGATGCGCGACCTCGAGATCCGCGGTGCGGGCAACTTGCTCGGCGGCGAGCAGTCGGGTCACATCGCGGCCGTCGGTTTCGACCTCTACTGCCAGATGGTCACTGAAGCCGTCGGTGAGCTCACCGGCGAGGTGCCGGCCGCGCCAGTGGAAGTGACCATCGACGTGCCGGTCGACGCCAACCTGCCGCGCGAGTACGTCGCGCGCGACGACGTGCGCATGGAGGCGTACCGGCGCCTCGCCGCGGTGACCGCGCCGTCCGATGTCAACGACATCCGCGACGAATGGCTCGATCGCTACGGTCCGATACCGCCCACCGCGGAGGCGCTGCTCGCGGTCGCGCGCTTGCGCGCCGCGTGCGTCCGGCTCGGACTTCGGAGTGTCACCGTGCAGCGCGGTACAGCGCGGCTCGTCGGTCTGACGCTCAAGGAGTCGCAGAAGGTGCGCTTGCGTCGCTTGGCCGCCAAGGCGGTCGCCAAGGACGGCGAGGTCGTGGTGCCGCTGCACGCGCCGGACGATCCGGCCGGGGCGCTCGTCGATCTCTTGGAGACCCTGATTCCGGCTGAGCCGGCTCCGGCTGTAACATCTACGTCCTCGTGAGAATCTCCCGCTTTCTTGCCGTTCCCCTCTGTGTCGCCGCGCTCGCGTACGGGTTGAGTGCGTGCGCGGCAACGAGCGCATACGCGGTTCGGGTCAATGGGCACACGACCTCGCAGTCGTCGGTCACCAAGGAGCTGCGGGTGCTCGCCGACAGCAAGCCGTTCGCAAAGCTCATCGCCGACGAGGGCGGTCCGACGAAGATCAAGGCCTCCAACGGCACGCTCAACGCGTTCATCACCGCGAGCTGGCTCCGCTACGTCATCGAAGACGCGGCCATCAAACAGGAGCTGGCGAAAGAGCATGTCAAGGTCACAGCCGCCGATACCAAGGCCGCCAAGCCGCAAGCCGAGCGGTTGTTTACGTCGAACGGCCAGTCCTCCACCCCCCAGCCGGCCTCGAAGGGCGCGTTCAGCTCGTTTCCCAAGTGGTTCCAGGACTTGGAGATCGAGCGGTTCGCCCGCCAAGGCGCGTTCGTCAGGGCGTCGACCAAGAAGGTCAGCGACGCCGACGTGCGCAAGGCATATGACACCCAGATCACCCGGGTTGTCGAGGCGTGCCCGTCGAAGAAGTTCGTCGCGCACATCCTCGTGAAGACACAGGCCGACGCCGACGCGATCGAACAGCAGCTCAAGGCGGGCACCGATTTCAACAAGCTCGCGGCCCAGAAGTCGATTGACGCGAATACGAAGTCGACCGGTGGCGTGTACGGCTGCCTCGACAGCGCGGGCTCGCAGCTCGATCCTACGTTCGTCGCCGCGGCCGGCAAGCTCGCGTACGACGTGCCCTCCGATCCGGTGCAGACGTCGGCCGGCTTCCACGTCATCAAAATCACGAACACGTTTCCGTTCGAAGCTGCGAAAGCCCCACTCCGCACGAGCCTCGAGCAGGCCTCGGGCGGGGACATCACCGCGCTCTTGAAGAAGACCAAGGTCAAGCTGAACCCCCGCTACGGCACCTGGGTGACGAGCGGCCAAACGGCGCCGCACGTGGAGCCGCCGAAGGGTTCGACGCCCACCACGACCGCGCCGGCAGTGTCCGGTACCGCTCCGAGCACGCCCGAAACGGCGCCGAGCACCCCCGCCACGACGCCCCAGACGCAGCCGCCCCCGTCGACCGGCTAGTCCGTGGCCACCGGGCAGGCCGGAGTCGTCGTTGTCGGCCTCGGCCCGGCAGGCGTTGATCTCCTTCTCCCGGCGGCGCGCACGGCCATCGAGCACATCCCGCGCCGCTTTGTGCGCACACGCCGGCACCCGGCGCTTGTGGCGCTCGAAGGCGAGGGCTACCCGTTTCACAGCTTCGACGACCTCTATGAGACCGCGCCCGATCTCGCGGCGGTGTACGCCGCGATCGTCGACGCGCTCGTCGAGGCGGCGCTCGCGGAAAGGGAGGTGCTGTACGCGGTGCCGGGAAACCCGGCGGTCGCGGAGCACACCGTCGTCCTGCTGCACGACGCGGCGCGCGCCGCCACGATCGACCTGACGGTGATCCCGGGGCTCTCGTTCGCGGAGTTGGCGTGGGCGCGGGCCGGCGTCGACCCGATGAGCGGGGCGCACGTTGTCGACGGGCGCGCGGTCGGCGGCCGTGCGGTCGCGCTGCCCGCGGGGCCGGTGCTGATCGCGCAGTGCGACGCACCGTCGGTGCTCTCCGACGTAAAACTCAGGTTGCTCGACGCCATGACGGGCGACGCGCCGGTCACAGTGCTCCAGCGGCTCGGGCTGGCTGACGAGCGGGTCTTTTCCGTCGCGCTTGCCGACCTCGATCGCACGGTCGTGCCCGACCACCTCACCGCGGTGCTCGTGCACGCGCCCGGCGTAGGCGCTGCATACGAAGTGACGCGTTTGCTCGAGCTGGCCGAGCAGTTGCGGAGACCGGGCGGATGCCCGTGGGACGCGGAGCAAACGCACCACTCGCTGACCCGCTATTTGTTGGAAGAGGCGTACGAGGTGGTGGAGGCGGTCGAAGCGCTCCCCGCCGGCGCGCCTGGAGGCGCCGAGCCCGTTCCCCTGGAGGCGTACTTGGCCCTCGAAGACGAGCTCGGCGACTTGCTCTACCAGGTCGTGTTCCACGCCGTGCTCGCGGAGGAGGCCGGCGCGTTCACGGTCGCCGACGTCGCGCGCGGTATTCACGACAAGCTCGTGCACCGCCACCCCCACGTGTTCGGCGACGTCGAGGCCGACACGACCGCCGACGTGATGCGCAACTGGGAGCAACTCAAAAAAGTAGAGCAGGGCGCGAGCTCGATCGTCGCCAACATCCCGCCCGGACTGCCTTCATTGCTCTACGCGCACAAGCTCTATCGGAAGGCGGCGTCAGTCGGGCTCGAACCGGGCGGCGCCCCGGATGCGATCCAAGCATTGGTGCACGCAGCTGAGGCGTTACCCGGTGCCACTCCCGACACGGTGGAAGCGCAGTTGGGCGAGCTGCTCGCCGCGGCAGTGGTCTTCGCGCGCGCCAACGGAATTGACGCCGAGTCGTCGCTGCGCGGGTGGGCGGCGCGGTTCCGCGACCGCTTCGAAGCGACGGAGCGCCTCGCGATCGACCGGGGCATCGACCTCGCGTCCGCCTCGACGGACACCGTGGACGCGCTGTGGGCAGAAGCGGCACTGCGACGCGAGACGGCCGGCAGCTGACCCGCGCGAGCTGGCAGGATACGCCCGTGACCAAGCGGCCCAACATCTTGTTGATCGTCTCCGACCAGGAGCGGCAGCGCGACTGGATTCCCGAGGGCCTCACGTTGCCCAACCGGCGACGACTGATCGACGAAGGACTCGAGTTCACCCGCCACTACACACACTCGTCGCCCTGTTCGCCGTCGCGCGCCAGTCTGCTCACCGGCCGATTCGTGCCGCAGCACGCCGTGACCGACAACGTGATCATGCCTGCGCATCGCGAGCTCGACCCGTCGATCCCGACGCTGGGCCATCTGCTGCGCGACGCGGGGTACCGCACCGCGTACGTCGGCAAATGGCACCTCTCGCACTCGCCGACTCCCGACATTGAGTCGTACGGCTTCTCCGACTGGCAGGGCAACGACCGGCACTTCATGGGCTGGGCCGGCACCGGCATGGCTTTCGATCCGCCGATCGCGCAGCAGGCCGCGGATTGGCTTGCCGCGCACGCGACCGACCCCGGCGACGACCGGCCCTGGTTTCTCGTGGTCGCGCTGGTCAACCCGCACGACGTCATGTGGTTCCCGATCGATCAGCCCGACTACCAGGCCGCCCATGGCGACGATGTGGCGTTCGTGCGCTCGATTCTCGACTCGGTGAAGTGGAAGGAATTCGATTCGCTGCCCGCGTTCACGGGTCAGTACGACGAGGTGTTCGACGAGCTGCCGGCCAACTTCGACGACGACCTGTTCACGAAGCCCGCGGTGCAGCGCCAGTGGCTCTACGAGCAACAGCACGGCCTGTACGGCTACATCGACCCCGACGATACGAAGAGCTGGCTCCGTCACCTCGACTACTACTGGCGGCTGCACCAGGAAGGCGACCGCAACCTCGGGGTCGTGCTCGACGCGCTCGACGGCTCGGGCGCGCGTGACGACACGGCGGTCGTCTTCACGTCCGATCACGGCGACATGTGCGGGTCGCACGGGCTGCGGAGCAAAGGCCCGTTCCTCTACGAGGAGATCATGCACATCCCGCTGTACGTGCGGGTACCGGGCGTGACGCAGGCGGGCACGCGCACCGAAGCGCTCGCGTCGCACGTCGACCTGGCCGCGACCATCACCGCTGTGGCCGGGGCAGCCGCGCCGCTCGCGGGCCGCGATCTGTCCGGCGTGCTCGCCGAGCCGTCGACCCGTGGGCGCGACGCGGTGCTCTTCGCGCAGGACTCAGCGTGGTACGAGAGCTGCATCCATTTGCGGTACGCGATGCGGGGGATGTTCGACGGGCGCCACAAGTACGCGCGCTACTACGGCGTGGGCGGCGGATTCACCCAGGTCGGCCGGCCCTGGCCCACACCCAAGCGCGTCGACGTCGACGCCGACTTCGATGACTTCGACCACGAGCTCTACGACTTGCAGGAGGATCCGCACGAGCTCGTCAACCTGGCCAACGACCGCGGCGCCCGGCGTCGGCTGCGTGCGTCCTTCGCCGAGCTTCAGGCCCTCGAAGCCGAGGAGCTCACCCCGCTCGCGGGCTGATTCCCACCGTTTGGGCGATCGGTGTTGCTGGAGGCCGACGTCGTGATCGTCGACGCGTGGGGAGCGGCCGACGAACCGATGGTGGCGCCATTGGTCCCCGTGCCTCGATCGGTGTTGTACTGCTTCTGATGAGCTCCGCGATCGAGATCCAGGGCCATGAAGTCACCGTGCCGGTGCGGGTGCGTGACGCCAACGCGTGGTTCGCGACGTTCGTCGTCGACGCCGCCGCGGCCCAGGACCTCATCGACTACTCGGGCTTGGAGGTGACCCAGCCGCTTCCCGGTCGAGCGTTCGTCAGCCTCGGCTTCGTGCGGTACTTCGACTCCGATCTCGGCCCGTACCACGAGGTCGCAGTGGCGGTGCTCGTACGTCCGGCCAGTCGGCGCGGTCGCCGCTCGAAGATCGGCGCGGCGTTCATCCATCAACTGCCGGTCAACCAGTCGTTCACGCTCGAGGTCGGCCGCACGATGTGGGGTTTTCCGAAGTGGATGGCCGACATCGCGATCGAGACCCGCGGACGCGTCGCCACGTGCACGCTCCGCCATGAAGGCGAGCATGTCCTCACGTTGAGCCTCAGTCGCGGTGTGCCGGTGCCGTCCAAGGGTTCGAGCGTCGATGCGTACTCATGTCTCGACGGTGTGACCCGCCGCACACCCTGGGCGATCGACGGGTCGGGCACACGTATGCGGCCCGGTGGCGCCACCCTCGTGCTCGGTGATCACCCGATGGCCAAAGAGCTGCGCGCGCTGGGCCTCCCCAAGCGCGCATTCACGAGCGGATCGATCGATACGATGCGCGCCACCTTCGACGCGGCCGAGGTGGTCTGAATGGCGTACAGCGGAAATATCGCCCTCGTGACGGGCGCGGCCAGTGGCTTGGGTCAGCTCATGGCCCGTCACCTCGCGGCGCAGGGCGCGACGGTCGCAGCGGTCGACATCGATGACCGCGGCCTCGCGGCCACGAGCATGCGCGCGCCGACCATTACCGCCTACCCATGTGACGTCACGGATGCCGAAGCCGTTTCCCTCGTCGTCAAGCGCGTCGAAGACGACATCGGCCCCATCGACCGGGTGGTCAACGCCGCCGGCATTGCACCGGCGGGCGCGCTGCTCGAGCAGTCGGCCGAGGAGATCCTGCGGGTCATGGCGGTCAACTACGGCGGCACGGTCAACGTCACGAAAGCCGCACTGCCCGGCATGGTCGAGCGGGGCGCGGGCGACCTGATCAACTTCGCGTCGCTGGCGGGATGGATACCGGTGCCAAAGCTCGGCGCGTACAACGCGAGCAAGTTCGCCGTCGTCGCGTTCAGCGAGGTGCTCGCGTTCGAGCACGCCGACTCGGGCGTGCGGTTCGTGTGCGTCTGCCCGCCGGCGGTCGACACGCCGATGCTCGACCAACTCGCCGGGGTGCAGCTCTTTCAGCACGTGAAGTCGATCAGCGCGACTGCCGTGCTCGACGCGATCGAGGCCGGTATCGAGCGCGGTGATCTCTTCGTGTTCCCGGGCCCGGGGAGTCGCCTCGTGTGGCGGCTCCGCCGGTTCGCACCCCGGCTCGTGTGGTCCAACCTCCGCCGAATCGAGCGGCGCGCATGAGCACGCTCGAGCTCGTCACCGACGACACGATCTACGAGCTGAGCGCGAGCATCGATGGCGAGCGCGTGCTTGTCGCGGCCGACGATCTCGCGCGCGCGACCGGTTGGGTGCTCAAGCTTGAGGGGCTGTGCCGCGACGACGTGTGCGTGCCCGTGGCCGACCGTGCCGCTCTCGTCGCGTCCGATGGGGGCATCGACCTCGAAGCATTCGCGCACGCGCTGCGCCTCCCGTTTGCCTCTGAGCCCGGCGATGACAAGCAGCCCACAGTCGCGGTGCTCGGCACACCGGCCGAGGTGCGCTCTGCGGAGATGGCGTCGCTCGACGCGCCGCCTTTCACCTTGCCCGACCTCGACGGCAACTTCGTCTCGCTCGCCGACTTCAAGGGGCGAAAGAAGTTGTTGCTCGCCTGGGCCTCGTGGTGAGGATGCCGCTACGACCTGCCGGTCTGGCAGGGCTTGCACGAGGAGCTGGCTCCCGCCGGCCTCACGATCATCGCGGTCGCACTCGACGAGTCGGCTGACTCGGCGCGTGAATGGGTCGACGCCGCCGACCCGCGGCCCACGTATCCCGTGCTGCTCGATCGAGAGTTCGTCGTGGCCGAGCGGTACGGCATCATCAACGTGCCGAGCACCGTGTGGATCGACGAGCACGATCGCATCGTCCGCCCGCCCGATATCACACCCGGTGATGACACCTTCAAGGAGTTCACGAAGATCGACTCCTCGATACACCACGACGCGCTGCGACGTTGGGTCGACCACGACGAGCTCGCGTTCGACGCCGACGGCGCGCGCGCCCGGCAACTGGCGCCGTCACCCGACGAACAGCAAGGACGCGTGGAGCGGCGGCTCGCCGCGCACTTGCTGCGCGCCGCACGGTCGGAGGCGGCCGAACGACACTTCGACCGTGCCGCCGCGCTCGCGCCGATGGACTGGACGATCCGGCGCGGATCGATGCCGCTGCGGGGAGTCGATCCGTTCGGCAATGCGTTCTTCGACTTCTACCAGGAGTGGGAAGCAGCCGGTCGGCCGGCCTACGGCGTGCCGTCGTCGAGCGGCGAGTAGCCATCGCCTCTCGCGCGGAGCGCGCGCTTTGATCGCATGTCGTGAACGGGTCGGGGCCCGCCACCCGGACATCGTTGTCACATTGGTATACCGTCGTCACACGAGAAACATCAGCATCAGGCACGAATTGGGGCGGCAGTGAGCAATATCGCCGATGTCGTCGCCCGGGAGATCCTCGACTCCCGGGGGAATCCGACCGTCGAAGTCGAGGTCGCGCTGGTATCCGGCGCCCACGGCCGCGCGTCGGTGCCGAGTGGTGCCAGCACCGGTGTGCACGAGGCGGTCGAGTTGCGAGACGGGGGCGACCGCTACGGCGGCAGCGGCGTGCGCAAGGCAGTCGCGAATGTCAACGGCGAGATCGCCGAGGCCGTGCTGGGCCTCGAAGCGCTCGACCAGCGTGTGGTCGACGAGGTGGTGCTCGCACTCGACGGTACCGAGGACAAGTCGCGTCTCGGCGCCAACGCCATCCTCGGGGTGTCGCTCGCCGTGGCCAAGGCGGCCGCCGACGACTGTGAGATGCCGCTGTACCGCTACGTGGGCGGTGCCAACGCGCACGTGTTGCCCATGCCGCTGCTGAACGTGCTGAACGGTGGCGTCCACGCCGACACCAACATCGACCTTCAGGAGTTCATGCTCGCTCCGGTGGGCGCGGCGAGTTTTGCCGAGGCGCTGCAGTGGGGAGTCGAGACGTACCACGCGCTGAAGAGCATCCTGCGCGACCGCGGCCTCTCTACCGGGCTCGGAGACGAAGGCGGATTTGCTCCGACCTTGGCGTCCAACGAGGACGCGCTCCTCCTGCTCCTCGCCGCGATCGAAGCGGCCGGCTACATGCCCGGCGAGGAGATCGCACTCGCGCTCGACGTCGCGGCGAGCGAGCTCTTCGTCGACGGGAATTACCAGCTCGCCGCGGAAGGCAAAGACCGGAGGCCGGCCGCGATCATCAAGGCCGGACGGTACAAGCACGCGAGTGAGGGCAAGAACTACACGCCGTTAGAGTTCGCGACCTATCTCACCGACCTGTGCGATCGCTTCCCGATCGTGTCGGTGGAAGACGGGATGGCCGAAGACGACTGGGACGGCTGGACCGTGCTCACCGAGCAGCTCGGCGATCGCGTGCAACTGGTCGGCGACGACCTCTTCGTCACCAACACCGAGCGGTTACGTGACGGGGTCCAGCGGGGCGTGGCGAACTCGATCCTCGTGAAGGTCAACCAGATCGGCACGCTCAGCGAGACCCTCGACACGGTCGCGCTCGCGGGCCGGCACGGGTACACCGCGGTGATGTCGCACCGCAGCGGCGAGACGGAAGACGCGACGATCGCCGACCTGGCGGTCGCCACCAACTGTGGCCAGATCAAGACCGGCGCGCCCGCCCGCAGCGAGCGGGTCGCGAAGTACAACCAGCTCCTGCGCATCGAAGAGGAGCTCGGCGTGACCGCCGTCTACCTCGGACGTGACGCGTTGGCGCGCGGAGGTTCGCGCGATGGCTGACGGCGGGCGTCGCACGCCGCGGTCGTCTGCTGCACGTCCGAGGCGCGCACCGGTCGACGCCAAGAAGCCGGCTTCGTCCGGCCAGCCCGACGGCCGCCATATTCGATCGATGGGTCGACGGGCCGCGGTGCGCCTCACGTTGGTCCTGCTGTTGGTGATCGGTGCGCTGTTCGCGTTCGTGTTCCCGACGCGCGCGTATCTCGATCAGCACCGCCAGACCAACACGGCGGAGTCACGGCTCGAGTTGTTGCGGAAGCACAACGCGCAGCTCGCTGCGGAGCGCGAGCGGCTCGAGAGCGACGCCGAGGTGCAACGCATTGCCCGCGAGCGCTACAACCTCGTGTTGCCGGGCGAGAAGGCCTACGCCGTCGTGCCCGGTACCACCGCGCCGGCGGCGGGTGCACCCGGCTCGACGAACACGACCGTCCCGCCCGCGGCGCAGAACAACGACGTACCCGGTTACGTGGCCCCCACGTCTCCACCCGCGCCACCGCCCACGACACCGACCACTGCAAAGCCTCACTGAGCCGGCGCGCACCCGCGCTCGTAGACTGGCGCCGTGACCGGCCCGTCCGACGATGTCGACACGCTCACCCGGCTGCTCGGGCGCCCGCCGCAGGCCGACTTCGACGTCGTGCTGCGGCGGCCCGACGGCATCCCGAGTGTGATCCGCAACGCGCCGTTGCTGCGCGACGGCACCCCGATGCCGACTCGCTACTGGCTCGTCGACCCCGATCTCGTGCCCGCGGTGTCGGCACTCGAGGCGAGCGGCGGCGTGCGTGCGGCCGAAGTAGCCGTCGAACCCGGCGCCCTTGCTGCCGCGCACCGGGCGTACAACGACGAACGCGAGGCCACGCTCCCGAGCGACCATGAGGGCCCGCGGCCGACCGGCGGTGTGGGCGGTACCCGCGTCGGCGTGAAATGTCTCCACGCGCATTACGCGTATTTCCTGGCCGGTGGGGACGACCCGGTCGGGCGCTGGGTCCACACCCGACTCTCATGAAGGCCGCGGGCATCGACATCGGCACCAACTCCGTGCGCTTACTCGTGGCTGACGTCTCGGAGGCGAATCCCGAGACCGCGACGCTGGTGTCGCTCGATCGGCGGATGCGTATCACCCGGCTCGGACAGGGAGTCGACGAGTCTCGGCGGCTCGCGCCCGAGGCCATCGAGCGCACGCTCGAGGTGCTGCGCGAGTACCGGGGCGTCCTCGACGAGCTGGGCATCGAGCACTTCCGGGCCACTGCCACGAGCGCCGCCCGTGACGCCACCAATCGCGATGATTTCTTCGGTCCGGCGTGTGAGGTGCTCGACATCGAGCCCGAGCTGCTGTCGGGCAGGGAGGAGGCCGCCTTGTCGTTTCTCGGTGCGACGGCCGGGCTTGTCGAACCCTCCCCGTTTCTGGTCGTCGATATCGGCGGCGGGTCCACGGAGTTCGTGCTCGGCACCCACGCGCCCGAGGCATCGATTTCGATCGACATGGGCTGCGTACGCGTCACCGAGCAGTACCTCCACTCTGATCCGCCCACCCCCGAGGAGCTGTCGGTGGCCGTCTCGGCCGTGCGTGACCATCTCGGCGACGTCGAACGCGAGATCCCGGGCATCCATGACGCGGCGACACTGATCGGGGTCGCCGGCACGGTCACGACCATCGCCGCCATCGAGCTCGGGCTGGTCGAGTACGACCGCGATCGGATCCACCACTTCCGGCTCACCCGGGTCGCGGCCGAAGACGTGTTTCGCACGCTGGCGGTAGAGCCGGTCGACGTGCGCCGCCACAACCCCGGTCTCGAGCCCGGTCGGGTCGACGTGATCGTCGGTGGTGCGGTCGTCCTCGTCGCCGTCATGCGGACCTTGGGATTCGACGATCTGCTGGTGTCCGAATGCGACATCCTCGACGGACTCGTGCGCAGCCTGGCCTGATCCGCGACAAATGGCGGCGAAAATCCACTAACTCGCGCCTCTTCCGTGCCGAGAATGGAGATATGGATCTCGCCGCTTTCACCACCGCGCTGAGCCGGCTGTCGCAGCTGGACGTGCGTCGGGTCGCGGCCTCCCTCGCCGCCCACACCGATTCGGCCGCCGGTGAGGTGGACGCCTGGCGGGCGACGCTCGGCATTGACCGTGCACTGCGCCGCTTCCACCGCTCACGCGACGCGGCCCACGCTGCGCTCGCCGCCACCCATGCCGTGCAGGGTGCAGCTGCGGCCGACGGCATCGCACTTCCCGATCACGACGTGACGCTCGTGGCTCGTGCGGCGGCCGAGATCGCGCGCGGCATTGTCGCCGGAGAGCTCGCAGAAGACGACGTCCGCATGTTGCTCAAACACTTCGGACGATTGCTCGGAATCGCGGGCTAGTCGCTGACGGGGGAATCACATGGCTTTGGGTTTGGCGGAACGTGTGATTATCGCCTTCTTCGTGGTGATACCGATCGCCGCGCTGATCGTCGTCGTCTTCGCCGTGGTCGACGCGGCGGGGCGACCTGCGAGCGCGTGGGAAGCAATACAGCAGAACCGGACGCTCTGGATCGTGCTGCCGATCGTGCTGACTGTGTGCACCGGAATTGGCGAGCTCATCGCCGGCCTCGTCTATATGGTTTCAGTGAAGCCGAAACTCAACGCGGTCACGGCGGGCGCCGCTCACTAGCATCCAGGCGTGCCGATCACCGACCGCCTGCTGCTCGGCCCCGGCCCGTCCAACCCGTATCCGGAAGCGACACGCGCGCTCACCCGGCCGTTGCTCGGTCACATGGATCCCGAGTTCCTCGCGCTGCTCGACGAGACCTGTGAGCGGCTCCGGCGGGTCTTCCGCACCGACAATGAGCTGACGTTGCCGATCAGCGGCACCGGTTCGGCCGGCATGGAAGCGTGCTTCGTCAACCTGCTCGAGCCGGGCGACACCGCGATCATCGGTGTCAACGGTGTCTTCGGCGAGCGCATGTGCGACGTGGCCCAACGGTGCGGCGCCGAGGTCGTGCGGGTTGACGAGCAATGGGGACACGCGATCGCGCCCGAGCGGCTGCTCGATGCCCAACATGGCCACCCGGGTGCGCGCCTCCTGGCGGTCGTGCACGCCGAGACATCGACGGGTGTCGAAAACGAGATCGCACCGCTGGCCGCGTTGCAGCACACCGACACGCTCCTCGTAGTCGACGCGGTCACGTCGCTCGGCGGCATTCCGCTCGACGTCGACGGCTGGGGGATCGACGCCTGCTACTCGGGCACGCAGAAATGCCTCGGCGTACCCCCCGGACTCGCGCCGCTCACGTTCTCCGCGCGCGCCGTCGAGCGGCTCCACACACGCGTGACGCCTCCGCAGTCGTGGTACCTCGACCTCGGACTCATCGGCGCGTACGTCGGTGGGGCGACGCGTCGATACCACCACACCGCGCCCGTTGCGATGATCTTCTCGTTGCACGGCGCGCTCGGAGCGATCCTCGATGAGGGGCTCGAGGCGGCGTGTGAGCGCCACCGGCGCGTCGGACAGCTCCTCCAGCGCGCGCTCCCGCAGCTCGGGTTCTCGCTCCTTGCCGAGGAGGGGAGGCGTCTCCCGCAGCTCACCTCGACGTGGCTGCCCGAGGGCGCCGACGACGCCACGCTGCGCAAGGGCCTGCTGGAGGGGTACGGCATCGAAGTCGGCGCCGGGCTCGGCGAGTTCGCGGGCAAGGCCTGGCGGATCGGGCTCATGGGTCACTCGGCGCGCGAGCGCTCCGTCGTCACGCTCGTCGGCGCGCTGCGCGAGCTCTTGGCCTGACCCGGCTTGACCCAGCGACGGTTACGTAGGGTTTTTGCCGCTCTTGCTCCTCGTCACATTCCTCCGCCGCTCGGAGCGCCTCGGCGCCCGCCGGCTCATCCCGGTTGTGGTTCCGGGGGCCGCAGCATGTGTTCGCGGTAGTACCGCAGCTCGGCGATCGACTCACGGATGTCGGCGAGCGCTCGGTGCGCTTCCGCCTTCCCCGGGCGGTGCTTGTAGATCTCCGGATACCAGCGCCGGCACAGCTCCTTGAGCGACGAGACGTCGACGCTGCGGTAGTGGACGTAGCGATCGAAATCGGGAAGGTACCGGTCGAGGAAGCGCCGGTCGACGCCGATCGAGTTGCCGCACAGCGGCGCGACGCCCGCCTCGCTGACGTGGCCACGCACATAGGCCAACGCGTCGCGACCGGCCGCGTCGAGCGTGACGGTCGACGCCTCGATCTCACGTAACAGCGCCGATTTGGTGTGCATCGATCGGACGAAGTCATCCATCGCGGCGAGGACTTCGGCCGGTTGGTGCACGACGATGTCGATGCCTTCGTCGAGCGCTTCCAGCTGCGAGTCGGTGACGAGCACCGCGATCTCGACGATGCGGTGACGTTCCAAGTCGAGACCGGTCATCTCGAGGTCGAGCCACACGAGGCGATCGTCAGCGGATGGCGCGGGAGTGGTCACGGCCGGCAACCCTAGGGCACCGCTAACCTTCCCGGCGTGCCCCGAAATCGTGTGTCCCGCGCTCGTTGCGCGGTGTCGCGCGAGGTGCCGCGTTGAAGTTCCGCGACGCTCGCTCGATGCAGGGGCCACGGGTGGAGCTGCGTCCGTTGAAAGCCGCTGACTTCGAGGAATGGCGGGAGGTGCGACTCCGCAGCCGCGACTGGCTCGAGTCGTGGGAACCGCTCCCCGAACCGGGCGTGCCTGATCCGGTGACCGAGCTCGAGGCGTTCCGGGCGCGCTGCGGGGCGTGGGAGCGTCAGCGGCATTTCGATACCGCGTACGGCTTCGGTTTGTTCCTGCGGCGCGGCCCTCTCATCGGCGAGGTCAGCCTCGGTAGCGTTCAGCGCGGCCCGTTCCAATTTGCGTTCGTCGGGTACTGGATCGACGTGAAGCACGCCGGACAGGCACTCGTGCCCGAAGGCGTGGCCCTGAGCTTGCGCTTCGGATTCGAGGAGCTGCAGCTCCACCGCATCGAGGCTGCCATCGTGCCGCGCAACGTCGCCAGCCGACGCGTCGCCGAAAAGCTCGGGTTTCGCGAAGAAGGCGTCGCCCGCCGGTTCTTGCAGATCCGCGGCGTGTGGGAAGACCATGTGCGCTACGCGATCACCGTCGAGGAGTGGAAGGACCAGCGCGACGACGTCGAGCGTCGGTTGCTCGCCGACTGAGTCAGGCGTCTGCAGCCGCGACGCGCTGCAGGCATGCCGGGTCTTCCTGCATGAGCACGTCGAACTGTTTGCGGCTGTTCTTGATCAGGCTTCATACGTAGGCGTCACGCATCCGACGAGCGGGCATCACGTTCCGAGTGGTACGTGAATGCCCCTTTAGAGCAATTCAGGAGGTTCAGCCAGAAGCCTTCGTGTCGCGGCCGTGGGCGAAGAAGGGTTGGTCGAGCGACCAGAGCTGGGGCCCGAGCTCTGCCGTGACTGCGTCGTCGAACGTCGCCCGCCACGGCGCGTCCCGCAATGATGCCTTGACTCGAGCGTTGAGGTCCGGGGGCGCGGCGGCCGCGTGCGCGGCGAGCGAGACTGTCGCGTCGAGCAGCTCGCCGTCGGGCACGCAATGCCACGCGAGGCCGAGCTCGACCGCGCGGTCGCCGTCGACCGACTCCCCGAACAGCACCATGGCCGCGGCGGCCTGCGGCCCGATGGCGCGCTCGAGGAGCCAGGTGTGCCCGCCGCCGGGGTGCAGCCCAATCGACACGAAGCGCGAATCGAAGCGCGCGTTCGGGGTTACGATCCGAACGTCGCATGCCAGCGCGAGATTGAGACCGGCGCCGACCGCGGGACCGTTGACGGCGGCCACCGTCGGCAACGGCGAGCTCCGCACCCGCAGGAACGCTCCGTAGATATCGCGGAGCGCCTGCGCGCCCTTCACGCCCGCGCCGACGAGTGCGGCCAGGCCGCTGACGTCGGCGCCCGCGCAGAACGCGGGCGGCGCACCAGTGATGACGAGCGCGCCGACGTCGCCACTGGTCTCGAAGATGTTGACGTGACGCACGATGTCTTGGACGAGCTCGGGCGTCAGTGCGTTGCGGTGCTCCGGATCGTCGAGTACGAGCACCGCGACGCGACCGTTCCTCTCAGTCCGCAGCGGCACGCCTACTCCGCCTCTCTCACCACGGCAGATGAGTGGCGGAAGAACGTCTCGACGTCGCGCTCGTATCGGTACGTGAGATCGTGCTCGCCGACCGTGCGCTCCAGACGCAGGCTGCGCGCGAACGCGTCGACGGCCCCAGCCGTCGAGAGCTTGTAGCGATAACCGGCCTTCTTGAACCTCTGGTTGTCGACCGCGCGCCCATACCGCAGGAGGCTCAGCATCTCCGGCGGCATCTCGAGCACGCGGAGCATGCGCAACGGCTCTGCGGCCAACGCGGTGAGCACCGGCGGCATCGGCACGCGGCGCTTGCCGACGATCGCGCACACTTCGCTCCACGGCAGTGTGCCGTCGCCGGCGACGTTGTAGACGCCCGGCACGTCGTGGGCGGTGGCATACAGCAGTGCGCCGGTGACGTCGTCTTCGTGAGCGAACTGTAGGCGCGGGTCGAAACCCGTGATCTCCGGTACGACCGCCATCCGCAGGGCCTTCGAGAACGGTGTCTCCAGGAGGTCGCCGAGCACATTGGTGAAGCGCAGCTTCGTGACGATCACATGCGGATTGTCTTCTGCGAAGTCGCGCACGAACGACGCCACTTCCATGAGCGATCGCTCCACGCGCGTACGCGGACCGCGCGTGCGCTGCATGTCTTCACGGAAGAAGTACGGATCCTTGTAGTTGGCGCCGTAGACGAGGGTCGAGCTCTTCACGACCACCTTGCGCACCGCACTGCCGGCGGCGCCTGCGGCTGCGAGCAAGTTCATGGTGCCGATCACGTTGATCTCGTGCATCGCGCGCCCGCTGAGGGTCGTGGAGTCGACGATCAGGTGGGTGTGAAGGATCGTGTCGACCTTGGTGGCCTGCACGATGCGGTGCAGGATCGAGTACGACGAGTCGGCGCGGACGAACTCCGTGCGCTCGAGCGGCAGTCGTGGCTCGCGCGTGTCGAGCCCGACGACGACTTCGACATCGTCGCGCTCCTCGAGCTGCTGCGCGAGGTGGCTTCCCCAGAATGTGCCGAGACCGGTGACCAAGACCCGCATGCGTGCCGCCTCAGCCGAACCACACGCTACGACGCGATCGCAGCATGTCGTAGAGCGCCGTTTGGAGTTGCTCGCGGATCCGGTCGGCTTCTTCCATGACGCGGCTGCGCGAGTAACGCTCCTGGTCGGGCGGTACGCCGAAGTGGACCGGCGGAAGCACCCGCAGCTTGAACTTGGCCGGGAAATAGAGCGCGGTGCCGAGCAGCGGCCCGAAGAGCAGGTGGTTGGCGGTGATCGGCACGTAGGGAACGTTGAGCAGCTTCGCGATCCGCTTGCTCTTGAACAGGATCGGCATCGACTCTTCCGCGCCGACCACGGCGATGGGGACGATCGGCACGCCCGAGCGCATCGCGATCTCGACGAACCCTGCCCGTCCGAAGCGATTGAGCTTGTAGCGGTCGCGGTAGAGCTTGCCCGTACCTTTTTCTCCCTCGGGGAACACAAGCGCGAGCTGCGCGTCGTCATGCAGGAGCCGGTACGCGTTGTCGGGGTGCGCGGGTACACCTCCGGCGCGCGCCCAGAGCGTGCCGATCACCGGCAGCGCGCGGAAGAGGTATTCGGCGAGGCCGTAGACCGGGCGATGCAGCTCCGTCTCGATGCCGTGCATGATCACCGGCGCATCGGACGGGATCGCGCCCGCGTGGTTGGCCACCAGCAGGGCGCCTCCGGTTTGGGGGATGTGCTCGAGGCCTTCCCACTCGGCGCGGAAATAGTGCCGGTAGATCGGGTCGTAGATCCTTCGGGCGACCTCGCGCACGCGCTCGCTGCGGCCCCATGCGTCGACGTCGCCTTTTCGAATCGCACGGTCGTCGAGATCGGGGGCCCGCTCATCGGCCGGATGAATCGGTACGAGCGCGCTGCTGGTCGGAGCGGTCTGCGCCGCGAGAGTGGCGTCGTCGACTTCAGGTCTCGTCGTGATGTCGATCGTGGGCGGCGAACCGTCGGTCGCCCGTTCGGGCATCCCGGCAGCAAACCGCATCCGCGTCCGGGATGCAAACCTTGGCGTGGAGCCCGTCGTGCGAACCGCAGCAAGCGTCGCGAAACGTGGCCGCGGGTAGGGTCGCAGGACCATGTCAGTGCCGCACGAGCCTCGAGGCGAGCGCGGGCTCGACGGCGAAGCGCATCGCTCGGCCGAAGCCGGTTTCGTCACGGCGCTGGCCGGGGCCGACGTCGACACGCCCGGCACACCCGGCGGTCGGGGCCTGCGTCACGCGTTCCGTTCGCTACGACACCGCGACTTTGCCCTGTTCACGGCAGGGGCGTTCGTGTCGAACTCCGGTTCGTGGATGCAGAACGTCACGGTGCCGTACGTGCTCTACCAGACCACTCACTCGGCCACATGGGTCGGCTTCGGCGTGTTCGCCCAGTTCATCCCCGCCGTTGTCGTCGCGCCCCTCGGCGGTGTGTGCGCGGATCGATTCTCCCGCAAGTGGACATTGCTGCTCGCCACCCTGCTCGGTACCGTCGCCGCACTCGCGCTCTGGGCGGTGTGGGCCGACGGCCACGCGAGCCCGTGGACGACGTGCGCGCTCGTCTCGCTCACCGGTATCTCGGTGGGCTTCAGCCTTCCGGCGTGGCAGGCCTTCGTGCCCCAGCTCGCGCCGAAGCACGAGCTGCTCAACGCGATCACCCTCAACTCGGCCCAGTTCAACGCGTCGCGCGCGGTGGGTCCGGCGCTGGGTGGCGTGGTGCTCACGCAGTTCGGCGCGTCGAGGGCGTTTCTGCTCAACGCAGTGTCGTTCGGCACGGTAATCGTGGCGCTGTTGTTGATCCGCGCGCCCGAGCAGTTGACGACGGCGTCCGGCGATCGTGTCTGGCGGCAGTTCCGCGACAGCCTCGCCTACGCGCGGCGTCACACCGGGCTCCTCGTTGCCGTGCTGCTCGCCGGCTGCGTCGCGTTCTTCGGCGCACCGGTGCTCCAGCTCTCGGTTGTGCTGGCGCGGCGCTCCCTGGGAGAGTCCGGCGACGCGTACGCAGTGATCGTCGCCGCGTTCGGCGCCGGCGGCGTCATGGGCGCCATGTTCGTGAGTGGCTACGCCGACGGCGTTCGCCGATCGCAGCTCGCGACGTCGGCGGTAGTGCTGTACGGGTTGGGTCTCATCGGCGTCGGCCTCTCGCCCGCCTACCTCGCGGCAGCAATCGGGATGTTCGTGCTCGGTGTGGCGTACCTCATGGCTGTGAGCGCGGCCAACACGTCGATCCAGTTGAGCGTGGCCGAGCAGTACCGGGGACGGGTGCTCTCGCTCTACACCATGGCGATCACCGCGGGTATTCCGCTCGGCGCGTTGCTCCAAGGGATGCTCGCCGACCAGATCGGTGTGCGCACCACACTTGTCGGAGCCGGTTGCGTGCTGTTGGGCGTGGCCTTCGTGCTCATCGTGCGACCGGCGTTGCGGCACACGCTCGATCCTCGTGCGACCGGCGTTGCGGCACACGCTCGATCTTCGTGCGAACACAGCCATGGCGGGCGTGCCGCCCGGGCCGTAGCGTCGGCCGCTCCGACGGTCGAGGGCTAGGGTCGAATTCCGCCCGGACGCATCGTTGGGAGCGTGAAATGGAAGACCTGCGCGACAAGGTTGCGGTCATCACCGGTGGTGCGAGCGGTATTGGATACGCGATGGCAGAGCGGTTCGCGGCCGAGGGCATGAGGCTCGTGCTGGCCGATGTGGAAGAGGCCGCGCTCGAGGCGGCAACGAAGTCGCTACGCGACCAAGGCGCCGAGGTGTTCTCGATGCCCACCGACGTCTCCGATGCCCCGGCGGTCGAAGCGCTGGGTGCCGCTGCGCTCGAACGCTTCGGCTCGTATCACGTCGTGTGCAACAACGCGGGCGTTGGTGGCCACGGGTTCACGACATGGGACGAGCCGCTCACGTCGTGGGAGTGGGTGCTCGGCGTCAATGTCTGGGGCGTGATTCACGGCTGTCGATTCCTCGTGCCGGTACTTGTCGCCCAGGATGTGGGTCACGTCGTGAATACCGCGTCAATTGCCGCGCTCGGCGCGATCGGCAACCTCGGCCCCTACAACGCGAGCAAGCACGCGGTGCTCGCGATCTCCGAGACGATGCATCACGAGCTCGCGGCACGCGGCTCCAACGTCGGCGTGACGGTGGTGTGTCCCGGCTTCGTCAGAACTGCGATCCACGAGTCCGAGCGCAACTGGCCCGAGCGGCTCGGCGAGCTTCCGGAAAGCACCGATCCGGAGATCACGGCAATGCGAGCGTTCGTCAACGAGCTCGTAGCCGCCGGCGTACCCCCGAGCACCGTGGCCGACCTCGTCGTCGACGCGATCCGCACGCAACGATTCTTGGTCACCACGGAGCCCGAGCTGGCGCGGCAGAGCGTCACCATCCGGCGCGACGAGATCGAAGGCGGCGCGCCGGTCAATCCGTTGGTCTGACGCGAGGCGGTGCCGCTCTCACCGCACCGGTCACCTGCCATCGCGTCGATGCGAAGCGCGCGACAAGTCCCGCGAGGCGCGCCACCATCCAGAGCGCGAGCGCACCCCAGAGCATCAGCAGCGTGCCGTCCGCGGCGAGCACGCCCGCGGCCAGCGGCAGGAAGACGACCAGTGTGGCGACGGCCATCGCCGCGGCGAGATAACCCGCGTCACCAGCGCCGATGAGGATGCCGTCGAGCACGAACACGATCGCGTTGATCGGCTGCATTGCCGCGACAACCCAGAGCACCTGCAGCGCGAGATGACGCACGTGCGCATCGGACGTGAAGACCGGCACCAGCACGGGTCGCAGCGCCGCCACCAGTGTGCCCACGAGCAGACCTCCGGCCAGGCCCCACTCGAGCATTCGCCGGGCCGCAGCCCGCGCGTCGTTGGCGTGTTCGGCGCCGAGGAATCTTCCGATCATCGCCTGGCCCGCGATCGCGATCGCATCCAAGGACAGCGCGAAGAACCACCAGATCTGGAACGCGATTTGATGCGCCGCGACATCGGCGTCGCCGATACGCGACGCGACCGCCGTCGCGGTCAGCAACGCGAGGAGCAGCGATCCGGTCCGCACGACGAGTTGGCTGCCGATGACCGCCGCGGCTCGGATCCGCGCGGCATGTGGCGCGAGACTCGCGCCCGCGGGGACTGCGGTGCGGCGCACGACGGCGAGGAACACGAGCGCGGCACCGACTTGCGCGATGACCGTTCCCCACGCCGAGCCCGCGATTCCGAGGCCGACGCCGTAGATCAGCACGACCTCGAGTACAAGGTTGACCACGTTGGAGCCGACTGCGATCAGCAGCGTCGTGCGTGTGTCCTGGAGCCCCCGCAGGTAACCGGCACCGGCGAGCGCGATGAGCACCGCAGGCGCGCCGAGAATGTTGATACGGAGATACGTGAGCGCGGGCGGCGCGACGGCGCGTGACGCGCCCATGACGTCGATGATCGTCGGCGCGAGCGCCAGGACGAGCACCGCGAGCGCCAGCCCCAACGCTGCCGCGAGCCACACGCCCGCGATGCCCTGCTCCGCAGCGGCGCGCCGGTTGTCTGCGCCGAGCTGACGGGCGACGGCGCCGGTGGTGGAGTACGCGAGAAAGTTGAAGATGGCGAAGACGGCCGTCAGGACGATGCCCGCGACTGCGAGACCGCCGAGCAGATGGGTGCCCAGGTGCCCGACGATCGCGGTGTCGACGAGGATGTACACCGGCTCGGCCACGAGGGCGCCGAAGGCCGGCAGCGCGAGCCGCAGGATCTCGCGGTCGTGGATGCTGCGCCAAGCCGGCAATCGGGCCACGACACCGGACGGTAGCGCCGGTCTCGCTTGCGATCCGCGGTGCGTCCCCTCGGTGAGTGTCACACCCCCGTGGGATCCTCAGAGCGTGGAATCCGCTGCGCCCGTCCGCTTCGCCGAGGTCGCACGCATGCTTGCATCGGTCGCGCGTGCCCGTGGGCTCGCGGCTCCGGCGTTTCGGAGCCCGCCGCGCATCGCGGGCGCATGCCGTTCGATCCGGTGGTATCCGGGCGGTGCCGTGGTCGCGGTGCAGCTGCGAGGGCGTGGGTTCGAGGGTGTGCAGACCGACATGGTGGAGGGAGTGATCGCCGCCAATCGGCTCGAGGGCGACGCCGCCGATCTGTTGCGGGCCGCGCTGGCGGCCGCAGTGAGCGTCCACGATCGAGACCGGCCCTCGACCGCAGCCGCGTAGCCTGCGCGTCTCGGCCGCGGCCGCCGCCGAACGGGAGACGCAGGCTGCTTAGCCGCCCGTAGGCTTTCGTGTCTCGCCCGGGTGGCGGAACGGTAGACGCAGGCGGCTTAAAACCGCCGGTCCCCTCGGGGACGTGAGGGTTCGATTCCCTCCCCGGGCACCTTGAACTGCGAAATGGTTGTGGGTAGCTAGCCGGCACTGCGGCTCGGAGACCGACCTCGTGCCCCATCGCGACCGTTGAGCCAAGCGCCCGGGCCGTCAAGGCACCTCGATCGCCGCGCGATCGCCGCGCCGAGCGCGACCTTCACGAGCAGCTCGATGATCTGGCGCGCCAGCGCGAGACAGCGGCGCGATTGAAGGTCGACACGGTGACCGGCCGCGGCAGCGCGTAGCGTTCGAGCATGACCGACGCGCACGAGCACGCCGCGCTGACGACGACGGTGCTCGACGTCAGCGATTTGCAG
Source organism: Acidimicrobiia bacterium (assembly GCA_038236695.1). Classification (GTDB taxonomy): domain Bacteria; phylum Actinomycetota; class Acidimicrobiia; order IMCC26256; family JBBRZM01; genus JBBRZM01. Next base: position 69,549 of record JBBRZM010000003.1, on the reverse strand, counting down.
TGGGCGTCCGAGCAGGCGATCGTCGAGCGCGTCGTCGGACACTGTGCGGGCGTGGAGACCATCGAAGTCAACCCAGTGGGCCAGACGGCGACGGTCAGGTTCGATCCGGCGGAGATCTCGCTGGCCGATCTGCGGCGCTGCATCGTGGAATGCGGCTACCACTGCGCCGGGCAGTCGGTCCCCGGTCACGTGTGCGACCCGATGGCGCTACCGGGCGAGCAGGCGGAGCCGGCGCGGGCGACCCGTTCAGCCGAGGAGCTGATGGGTCACGGCGGCCACGCCATGTCGATGGACGCCATGGTGCGCGACATGCGCCGCCGCTTCTTCGTGGCGGCCATCTTCTCGATCCCGGTGTTGCTGTGGTCGCCGATCGGGCGCGACGTGCTCGGGTTTACCGCGGCCGCGCCGTTCGGGTTGCGTGACGACGTGTGGAGCCTGCTGCTGAGCCTGCCCGTGATCGTGTACGCGGACTCGATCTTCTTCGACGGCGCGTACCGCGCCCTGCGTGCCCGAACGCTCGACATGATGGTCCTGGTCGCGGTCGCGGTGGGTGCCGGGTGGCTGTACTCCCTCGTCGTCACGCTGACCGGTGGCGGCGACGTGTTCTACGAGGCGGCCACCGTGCTGTCGGCGTTCGTGTTGCTCGGCCACTGGTTCGAGATGCGCGCCCGGGGTGGCGCCAACGACGCGATCCGCACGCTGCTCGACCTCGCTCCGCCGATGGCGGTCGTCATCCGCGACGACGCGACGGTCGAGGTCCCCACGGCCGAGGTCGTGGTCGGCGATCTGCTGCTGGTCCGTCCGGGAGCGAAGGTCCCCGTCGACGCAACCGTCGAGGAGGGCGACAGCGAGGTCGACGAGTCGATGGTCACGGGGGAGAGCCTCCCAGTCCACAAAGAGCCCGGCTCCGATCTCGTCGGCGCGACGATCAACGAGAACGGCACGCTCCGCGCCCGGGCCGCCAAGGTCGGCAGCGACACCGCGCTGGCCCAGATCGTCAAGCTTGTCCAGGAAGCCCAGAACTCGAAGGCGCCCGGCCAGCGGCTCGCCGATCGCGCCGCCTTCTGGCTCGTGCTCGTCGCGCTGATCGGGGGCGGCGCGACCCTCGCCGCGTGGTTGCTGCTCGGCGAGCGGCCCGCCTCCGATGCGGTGCTCTTCGCGATCACGGTCGTCGTGATCACCTGTCCCGACGCCCTGGGCCTGGCGACACCCACCGCGATCATGGTCGGCACCGGACTCGGGGCCAAACGCGGCGTGCTGTTCAAGAACGCCACCGCGATCGAGACGTCGGCGCGCATCGAGGTCGTGGTCATGGACAAGACCGGCACGCTCACGAAGGGCGAACCGGAGGTGACCGATCTGATCGTCGACGGCACCGATGAGCGCGAGCTCGTCGCGCTCGTCGCTGCCGTGGAGCGCGAGTCGGAGCATCCGCTCGCGGAGGCTGTGGTGCGCTACGCCGCCGGCCATGAGGCGCCGAGTCGTACCGCGGAGAGGTTCGAGAACGTGCCGGGCCAGGGCGCGGTCGCCAAGGTCGACGGCCGCCGCGTCGCGGTCGGCAACCGCCGGCTCATGGAGCGCGAGGGAATCGAGCTCGGAACCCTCGCGGATCACCGGCGCGAGCTCGCCGACGACGGCCGCACCGCGGTGATCGCTGCCCTCGACGGGCGCGCGGCCGCTGTCATCGGGATCGCCGACGCGGTCCGTCCGTCGTCGGCTGCCGCCGTCGAAGCGCTGCACGACCTTGGCGTAGAGGTCGTCATGCTCACCGGCGACAACGAGGCCACGGCGCGCCGCATCGCGGGCCGGCTCGGGATCGACACCGTGATCGCCGAGGTGCTCCCCGGCGACAAATCGGCCAAGGTTGCCGAGCTCCAACGCGCGGGCCGCCGGGTCGCGATGGTGGGCGACGGCGTAAACGATGCCCCCGCGCTCGCTCAGGCCGACCTCGGCATCGCCATCGGCGCGGGCACCGACGTGGCCATAGAGACCGCCGACGTCGTCCTGATGCGCTCCGATCCCCTGGACGTCCCGACCGTGCTGCGCATCGGCCGGGGAACGTTGCGCAAGATGCGCCAGAACCTGGGCTGGGCCATCGGCTACAACGCGATCGCGTTGCCGATCGCCGCCGGTGTGTTCGAGCCCGCATTCGGCCTCGTGCTCCGCCCCGAGATCGCGGCGCTGTCGATGTCGGGATCGAGCTTCATCGTCGCCGTCAACGCGCTGATGCTGACGCGACTCCGACTCCCGGCGCCCGTTGACGCGGCTCGACCCGAATCAAGGGCTGAGCCTGTCGCGACCCGTGCTTGAGGCCGTCCACGTCGGAACGCAAAGCATCGACAATTACGGCACGACCGCTGGCGGCGACGCCGTCGAGCTGGTTCGCGCGCTGGCATCACCGTTGCGAGGTGCCCGCAGCCCTTGCAACTCGATATAGGGGGTAGGGCTATACTGAAATCATGAGCCCGGTTGGTTACGAGGAGAACAAGGAGCGCATCCAGAAGCGCCTGCACCGCATCGAGGGTCAGGTGCGGGGTCTCGAGCGGATGGTGAACGAAGATCGCTACTGCATCGACATCCTCGACCAAGTCGCGTCCGTGACGCGGGCGTTGCAGGGCGTTGCCTTGGTGTTGCTCGACGATCATCTCGCGCACTGCGTCGCTGCCGCGATCGACACGGGCGGAGCACGCGCATCCGCGAAGGTCGAAGAGGCCTCGGCCGCGATCGCTCGCATGGTCAAGTCGTGATCCTCGGCTCGATCGGCCTCGCCGATGTCAACGACAGCCTCCGCGAAGCCTTTTTCATGTTCTGGGAGACGCTGTGGGCGCTCATCGTGGGTTTTGGGCTCTCTGGGGTGGTGCAGGCGTTCGTGTCGCGAGCCGAGATGGAACGTGTGCTCGGCGATCACCGCGCGAAGGCGGTGGCGCGCGCGTCGGGACTCGGCATGGTGTCGTCGAGTTGTTCCTATGCGGCGACCGCGATGGCGAAGTCGCTGTTCCAGAAGGGCGCCGATTTCGTCTCCGCGATGGTGTTCATGTTCGCGTCGACGAACCTGGTGCTCGAGCTCGGGGTCGTCATCCTGGTCCTATTGGGTTGGCAGTTCGCCGCGGCGGAGTTCATCGGTGGACCGATCATGATCGTGCTGCTGGCGCTCACCGGCGGTTTCGTGGTGCGCGGCACCGTGGTGAAGCGCGCTCGAGAACGCCTCAGGCAAGGGATCGTCGGAGGTCATGATCACCAGGCCATGGTGGGAGTGAGCGAGGATCGCCAAGCGGAGCTCGAACGGACTCCATGGGGCACGAAGCTTCGCTCCAAGGCCGCATGGTCCGATGCCGCGAGCTACACGATGGCCGACATCAAGATGCTGCGGAGGGAACTGGTGATCGGCTACGTGGTGGCCGGGTTCCTCGCGGTGATGGTCCCCGTGGACGTGTGGAACGCCGTCTTCCTCAAGGGCCACGGCTTCTGGACGAGCCTCGAGAACGTGATTGTCGGACCGTTCATCGCGTTCATCAGCTTCGTCTGCTCGATCGGCAACGTCCCCATGGCCGCCGCACTGTGGCACGGCGGCATCAGCTTCGGCGGCGTGATCAGCTTTATCTTCGCCGACCTCATCGCGCTCCCATTGGTCCTCATCTACCGCAAGTACTACGGGACGCGATTGACGCTGCGTCTCTTCTTCTGGTTCTACGCGGTCATGGCCGCGGCGGGGTTGATTGTCGAAGGCCTCTTCTCTGTGACCGGCCTCATCCCGTCGTCACGGTCGCGCACGATCGTGACGACGCACTTCCAGTGGAACTACACGACCTTCCTCAATCTGGTGTTCCTCGCCATCCTCGCCGTCCTGTACTGGCTGTACCGCAACCGGGCCCGCCTCGGTGGCGGTCAGGGCTACGCCTTCGACCCGGTGTGCGGGATGCAGGTCGAGACCGCGAACGCGCCCGCGCACGCGACGCACGGGGGCCACACCTGGTACTTCTGCTCCGACCGCTGCCGGGAACGGTTCGAAGCAGAGCCCAGCCGCTTCGCGACCAACGCGAGGTCCTCGGCCGACGGACACCATGAAGAGGGTGACGGAGACGTGGTCGGAGCGAGCGAAGCCCACCAGCGTACGGTCGACCCGGTGTGCGGCATGACGGTCGATCCCGACACGGCGGCGGCGCAACGCCGGTTCGGCGGCGTCGACCACTACTTCTGCGGCACCGGCTGCGCCGAAGCCTTCGACGCTGATCCCGCCCGGTACGTGACGACGTCCCCCGATGCGAGGCCCGCACACTGACCAGAGCTAGCCATTCGAGCGAGACGAGAACGCGGCCTGAGTCGCAACTCGTGCGAGGCGGCGTTCATCGAGCAGGTACTCGAGCTCAATGTCTGCGATTGCGCTCATGGGTCAGTCGATCTCGGGCACCGGCTCGGGCGGCGGGGCGCCCACATAGCGCGCGCTGGGACGGATCAGGCGGTTGTCGGCCGCCTGCTCGAGGATGTGCGCACACCAGCCGATCACGCGGCTCGACGCAAACGTCGGCGTGAACATCTGGCGCGGCACACCGCAGGCGTCCATCACGATGCCCGCGTAGAACTCGACGTTGGTGTAGAGCTTCCGCCCCGGCTTCAGCTCGGCGAGTACGTCGACGGCGGTGCGCTCGATCTCTTTCGCGAGGTCGACGTCGGGGCCGCCGAGACGTTCGGCAACGCCGCGCAGCATGACCGAGCGCGGGTCGTCGGTCTTGTAGACGCGGTGCCCGAAGCCCATCAGTCGATCGCCGCGCCCGACCGCGTCGCGCAGCCAGGGCTCGGCCTTGTCGGCCGAACCGATCGCGTCGAGCATGTCGAGCGCTCGGCTCGGTGCACCGCCGTGCAGCGGTCCCGACAGCGAGCCGATCGCGCCAACCACTGCCGCCGCGAGATCAGCGCCGGTCGACGTGATGACGCGCGCGGTAAACGTCGAAGCGTTGAATCCGTGATCGATGGTGGAGATGAGGTACTGCTCGACGGCCCGGGCGTGCTCCGGCTTCGGCACGTCGTCGTTCATCATGTAGAGATAGTTGGCCGCGTAGGGAAGATCAGGATGCGGCGCGACGGGGTTCACCCCGTGCTGCAGCCGGTACAGCGCGGTGAGAAGCGTCGGCACGACAGCGCACACTTGTAGGGCTTGCGTGCGGAGCTCGATGTCGAGCAGGTCGAGCGACGGTCGGAAACCAAGCGCCGCGCCCATGAGCGAGACCGCGGTGCGCAAGAGATCCAGCGGTTGTGCATCCGGCGCAACCCGCGCCAGCTCGTGCAACGCCGACTCGACCTCCCGCGGCACTTCACGGAGCGGGCGTAGCTCGTCGATGAACGCCTCTCGCTGCTCGCGTGTCGGGAGCCTGCCGTCGAACAGGAGGTACCACACCTCTTCGAGCGTGCGCTTCTCGGCGAGCTCCACCGCGTCGTACTGGCGGTAGTGATAGAAGCCCTCGAGTCCACGGACGTCGCCGATCTCGGTCTCGGCGACCACCACGCCTTCGAGTCCCTTCGGCACGTCGTGCGCGAGTGCCTCAGCCGGCTGGATCTGCGCGATGCGCATCAGGTCACGCATCGAGACCAGGCCGACGAGCTTGTCGCCGTCGACGACCGGGATATGGCGGTAGCCGTGCTCGCCGAGGCTGACGAAGGCGTCGGTCGCGTCGAGGTTGGGCGAGACGGAGTTGGGGTTCTCCGTCATCCATTCCGCGACCATCGCCGCCGACGTGTCAACGCCGGCCGCGCCGATGAACACCAGATCGCGCTCGGTCAGGATTCCGACTGGACGCTCGGCGTCGACGACCACCACCGACCCCACATGCTGTTCGCGCATGCGACTGGCAGCCTCGGCGATGGTCTCGCCGGGCGAGGCGGTGACGACCGGTGAGCTCATGATGTCAGCGACCGTGCGTCCCTTTGGGCCGTCGGCAGCCGGCATCGGTACTCCCGGAAAATGTGCTGGTGCGAGTGGGAACGCCGGCAGTCTAGAGGCGGCTTCCGCCCGAGACCGAGCCGCACGCGGGCCGGCGCGGCGCGAGCAGCGGCACGCGTGTCGGTGTCAGACGAGTGAGAAGCCGAGGATCGTTTCGAGCTCCAAGAGCGCGCTCGGCGGGTCGGCCACTTTGATCGTGGTCATCCCGAGCTCCCGTGCCGGCTTCAGGTTGACGCCGAGGTCGTCGAGGAACACCGCGTCCTCGGGCATCACACCGAGGCGCATGCACGTGAGCTGGTAAATCGCCGGATCGGGTTTACGCACGCCCTCGACTGCCGACTCGATGACCACGTCGAACAGGTCATTGAGCGCGGGCAGCTCGTGTCCGGCGCCGTCGTCGGCCATCTCGGTCCAGTTGTTCGTGAGCGCCGCCGTCTTCAGGCCCTTGTCGCGGATCCGCGTGACGGCCGCGAGCATCTCAGCGCGCGGTTCGAATCGCGTGCCGACGGCGCTCATCAACGTCGCGGCATCGACGGTGCCGCCCGCCGCTGCGCACTCGGCCTCGAAGCCGGCGCAGAATTCCGAGAACGCGGTTTCACCCCGCTCGAGGCGTGCCCAGGCGCCGCTGTCGGCGCTCTCGGCAACGACGCCGCGCAGGAAGCGGTCGGGAAGCTCGTGTTCACGTTCGTACGCGCTGAATACCTCGAACGGCGACGGAAAGATCACGCCACCAAGGTCGAAGATCACCGCGCGGTACGTCACAACGCAAAGTTTACTGTCCGGGTTGGCGGCTCGAATCGAAGAGCACACCGGGGTTGAGGATCGCGGCGGGGTCGAGCGCGTGCTTCGCCGCGCGCAGCGCGTCGGCAAACAGTTCGGGGCGCTGACGGTCGTACCACGGTCGATGGTCGCGGCCGACCGAATGGTGATGAGTGATCGTGCCACCGTTTTCGAGCAGCGCTTCCGCCGCCGCGGCCTTGATCGTCGCCCACTGCTGCAGCTGCGCGCCTTCACGGCCGGGCGCGATCACGGTGAAGTACGGCGCGGCGCCGTCGGGGTACACGTGTGTCAGCCGGCAGGTCACCACGCCGGTGGGCGCACCGATCTCGCGTAACGCCTCGCGGGCTGCGCCCATCACCGCGTCGTATAACCGGTCGAAGCCGCTCCACGTCACGGCCGTCTCGAACGTCTCGTTGACCATCCCCATGGCCACGAGCGCGTCGCGCGTGTACGGCGCCCGCAGGAACGCGCGTCGCCACGCGCCGGTCTCGTCGTCCCCAGAAGCGTCATCGTCCTGATCGGCCGGCGTGCGCACGCGGACAGCGTCGACCGCACCGCCGTGATCACGCACGAGCTCGACCGCACGCGCGATCCAGGCGTCGACCGGGTGGTCGGCCGACTCGAAGCCGACGAGCAACAAGTGGGCCGAGCCGTCACCGGCGCCGGTGATCATTGCCTCGGTGGCGTCGAGCAACCGGCAGTTCGCGGGGAAGAGTCCGCTGCGCGCGACCGCACGTGCCGCGGCCACGCCACCGGCCCAGGTCGGGAAGCGGCCCACAGCGCCGGCGCGGAACGTCGGGCGATCCTGTAGCCGCATCCATGCCTCGGTGATGATGCCCAACGTGCCCTCGGACCCGAGGAGCAGCCGGTCGGGTGATGGGCCGGCGCCGGAGCCGGGGAGGCGGCGGGTCTCGAGCGCGCCGCGCGGCGTGACGGCACGGATCGACTCCACGAAGTCGTCGATGTGGGTGTGGTTGGTGGCGTAGTGGCCGCCGGAGCGGGTTGCGATCCACCCACCGAGTGTGGAGAACTCGAACGATTGCGGAAAGTGCCGCAACGTCAGGCCGTGCGGACGAAGCTGGTCCTCGAGCGCGGGTCCGTACACGCCGCTTTGAATGCGCGCCGCCCGCGAGGTCGTATCGATCTCGACGACGCGGTCGAGCCGGCGGAGATCGATCGTGACGACGGCCGGATACTCATCACCGACGTCGGCTTCCACGCCTCCGACCACCGACGACCCGCCGCCGTACGGGATCGCTGCCGCGTCCGCCGACGCGCACCAGTCCAGGAGCGCGGTCACGTCGCGCTCGTCGCGGGGGAGCGCGACGACGTCAGGCGGGTGGCGGAAATCGCGTGCGAAACCGCGCACGACGTCGCGAAACGACTTGCCGTATGTGTGGCCGGCCCGCTCGTAACGGTCGCTCGTGCAGATGGATGCGAGCGCCGGTGGGGCGGCAAGACGCGGAGCGGGGAGATCGATGTCGCTGATCTCCGGCGGGGTGCTCACGCGCAGCTCGTCCAACCCGAACATCTCCGCGAGGGTCGCGGCCATCTGTTCCTGCTGCGCGCGCGACGGGCCCGCGTCCTCGAAGCCCCATCCCCAGAACTTCCGCCGTCGCGCCGGCTTGGCCTCCACGCCGGCAGGCTACGGGCTCCGCATCGTCGACACCGGGTCTGCGACGACCGGCCCGTTCGAGCACGCGTGCGCCGAGCCGTCGTGCCAGCATGGGGCTCGTGCCCGACGACGACCGAGAAGCAATCCGCGCGCTGATCCACCGCTACGCCGCGCTCCTCGACGAGGGCGACCTCGACAGCGTCGCGGCACTCTTCGAACACGCGAGTTGGGGGTCACCGGGGCGAGGCGAGCCGCTGCGCGGCGCGGCCGCGGTACGCGCGGGCTATAACGGAGTGATCCTCTACGAGGACGGTACGCCGTGCACCAAGCACGTGATCACCAACGTGACCATCGAGCTCGAAGACAGCCAACGCGCATCGGCGCGCTCGTACTTCACGGTCTTGCAAGCGCGCCCCGACTTCCCGCTGCAGCCGATCATCGCCGGGCGCTACGACGACCGATTCGAACGGGTCGGCGGCACGTGGAGTTTCTCCGCGCGGATGATCCTGCCCGACCTGCTCGGCGACCTCAGCCGCCACATGCGCACGGCCATCCCACCGACACGCGCGTGAGCGTGCGGTCTCGCGAAGGGAGAAGCACATGACCGACCAGGAGCTTGTGGACGCGCTCGCCGAGGTGTGGAGCTCGATCGATGTTGTGTGTGCGCCACTCTCGAAGGCGGAGTGGAACACCCTCACCGAGTGCCCGGGATGGACGGTGCAGGACAACGTCGCACACATCATCGGAATCGAAGCGATGACCTTGGGCATGCCGACGCCTGAGCTCGACCCGCCCGAGGCGCCGCACATCAAGAATGATGTCGGCCGCATGAACGAGATCTGGGTCGAGTCGATGCGCGCCCTCGAAGGCGCAGCAGTGCTCGATCGGTTTCGCGACGTGACCGGCCGGCGCCTCGCCGCGCTCCGAGCGCTCGACGCCGCCGGGTTCGCGGGCGAGTCGTGGACGCCCGTCGGACCCGGCACTGTTCGCGACCTCCTGCCGTTCCGCATCTTCGACAGCTGGGTGCACGAGCAAGACATCCGCCGCGCGCTCGGTACCCCGGGACACTTCACCGGCCCTGCTGCCGACGCAGCGATCGAGCGGGTGGTCGGTGCGATGCCGTACGTGATCGGCAAGCAGGTCAAGGCGCCCGACGGCACCAGCGTGGTCTTCGATCTCGGCGGCGCCGGGGGACCGCGCACCGTCGCGGTCGACGTGGAGGGCGGACGGGGGAAGATGCTCGACACCGCGCCGAGCGCGCCCACGATACGGATCGCGACCACGCTGGAGCTGTTCACCCGCCTCGGATGCGGCCGGGTCGACGGCACCGCCGCGCTGGCCGACGGCTCGGTCACACTCTCGGGCGACGAGACGCTCGGACGTACCGTCGTGGAGCGCATGAACTTCATGTTCTGATTCGGGGGTTTTCGGACCCAACACCCAACGCTACGCCCGCCCGACCGGCGCCGCTCCGACGTGCCCGAAACCAAGGCCCTTGACACAAAGAGGCTTCGTTCTGTTCGGCGGACCTGGAACCACCTTGCCATTTCGTAGACGGACCACTAGGAGCGCGTTCAGTATGGCGCTCCACGCCGGTTTGGGGTTGTAGGACTCGTCGAAGAGGGTGGCGGCGCCGTAGCGAGGTCAGAGGTTCGCGGCCGTGCGCATGTTCGGGGCCGTGCACGCATTCGCGAGGCACGCGAGGCCGAGCATCGACTCCCACGCCGCGAGTGACGACCCGTACGTGACCGCCAGGGCATGCGGGCCAGCCGTCGCGGTCGGGGTGAGTTGCATGTTCGGGACTGGGCGGTCCTCGTCGTACCAGACAAACACCGCCACGTGGCCCGCCTTGTACGCCGCGGAGTTGAGGACCGGCTGGACGTGCGTCTGCGCCCACGCGTCGACGGTGCTGTTCGAGCAGTCGTGCCCATCGTTACAGAGCGTGGGGGTGATGAACGAGAACCCCGCGGGCGGGTTCGACGGGTCGAACGACGTGAACGGCAGGACGTCCGAGCCGCAGGTCGCCTGGTCGGTGCCACCCCGGTAGTAGAACCACGGTTCGTGTTTCACCGCGTTCCCCGACCCGACGGAGCACGCCGACGACGCGCCTTCGTGGTACTCGTGGGAGCCGATACCCGCGGCGCGGGCCTGCCGGTACAGGTTGTCCGCGGTCGACTGGCACGACGCCGACGGGGAGCAGTCGTTCAGAACGCTGTTGTTCGTCGAGCCTTGCAACGTGCCGACGTACTGCGTCGCGCTGTTCTGCGACGTGTCGGGCTCGGTGTAGTTGGAGAACGTCGAGCACAGCTTCGCCAAGCCGTTCAGGTACGGCATCGACTGGAACTGCGTGCCGCCCACGCCGGACCAGGTGCGGTTCTCGAACGAGAACACGACGACGCTCGTGTAGAGCACGGGCGCGGCCCCGGCGTTGCCGCACACCGGCGGCGGCGGCGGTTTACAGGCCACGAGCCCGACGGCGGCGAACGCAAGCACGGTCAGCAGAACGATGATCCGGCGCATCGCGACCATGCTAGGCGCGCGACAAGGCCCCGGCCGGTGCGGACCGTATAGATGAAGCGCATGCTCTCCACCGTGGGAGACATTCTCGGAGCTATCCTCGCTGACCGGCTCGACGGTCAGAGCAGCAGTTCGGCCATCACCTGCAGTGCCTCTGGCTGTTGCGCGCCGAGGATCATGGTGGTGATCCCGGAGCTCTTCCACGCCTCGAGCCGGTCCGCGATGCGCGCCTTCGGACCGATGAGCGAGATCTCGTCGATCAGCTCATCGGGCACCGCGGCGATCGCCTCCTGCTTCTTGCCGTCGAGATAGAGGTCCTGGATCTGCTTCGCCTCGGCCTCGAACCCGTACCGGCACGCGAGGTCGTTGTAGAAGTTCTTTCCCCGCGCGCCCATACCGCCGATGTACAGCGCGGTCATCGGCTTCGCGAGGCCGCGGAGCGTCTCGACGTCGTCGCCGACGATGACCGTGACGGTGGGCGCGACGTCGAAGTTGTCGAGGCTCTTTGCTGCACCAGCTCGAGCGAATCCGGCCTCGACCGCGGCGCCGTAGGTGTCGGCGAAACGTGTCGGTGAGAAGAAGATCGGCAGCCAGCCGTCTGCGATCTCGGCGCTCAGCTGCACGTTCTTCGGGCCAATCGCGGCGAGATAGATCGGGAGGTCAGCGCGGCGCGGATGCACGATCAGCTTCAGCGGCTTGCCCAAGCCGGTCGCGCCGTCGCCCGAGTACGGGATGTCGTAGTGCTCGCCGTGGTGCTCGAGTGGCGCCTCGCGGCGCAGGATGGAACGCACGATCTCGACGTACTCGCGCGTCTTCACCAGCGGCTTGCCGTAGCGCTGGCCGTGCCATCCTTCGACGACCTGCGGGCCCGACAGCCCGAGCCCGAGCAGGAAGCGGCCGCCGCTCATCAGATCGAGCGTGGCCGCGGTCATCGCCGTCATCGCCGGGGTGCGCGCCGGCATCTGCATGATCGCGGAGCCGAACGTGATGCGCTCGGTGCGCGCCATGAGCCACGCGATCGGTGTGATCGCATCGCTGCCGTACGCCTCGGCCGTCCACGCCGAGTGGAAGCCGAGCCGCTCGGCCTCCTGCGCGAGGGAGACGGCCCGGTCGAGGCCCGCGCCCCAGTCCTGGTAGCCGAGGTTGATCCCGAGTCGCATCGCGTCCTCCGTGGTGGCGGCGCGGCATGCTCGCGCGTCGTCATCAGCGGGTCGAGTGACGCGTGTGCACCCGGAGTGTGCGGGTACCGTCTCGGCGTGCGATTGCTCGAGATCGTCGGTCGCTCTCTCGCGGTGTACGTGGCGGTCCTGGCCGGGCTGCGCCTCGGCGGCCGGCGCGAGCTCGGGCAGCTCACCCCGTTCGACCTCGTGGTGATCCTGCTCGTCGCCAACGCGGTACAGAACGCGATGGTTGGCCCCGACGTGACGCTCGAAGGCGGCCTCGTGGCCGCGGCCACGTTGCTCGTCGCCAACGCGATCATCGCGCGCACCCGGCTGCGGAGCCGTTTCGTGCGCGGCCTCGTCGAAGGGGATCCGATCCTGCTCGTGCACGACGGTCAATTCATCCAGTCGCACCTGCGTATGGCCGGCGTCACCCAAGACGAGGTGGAGACGGCGTTGCGCGAACACGGTGAAGACCCGAGCACCGGCCTCTCGAAGATCAAGATGGCGGTGCTCGAGCCCGACGGCTCGATCAGCATCGTGCAGAAGACAGCCGACGTGCAGCGCACCGATGTGAAGATCCCGGCGCGGCGGGCCCAGCCTCGGCGCCGCCGCCACCGCAAGTCCCCCTGACCTCGGCCTCCGCCGCGGCGGGCATACCTCAGCGCGATTCGACGTTGGCAACGGCACCCGCGACCGGAGGCCCAGACGATGACGCTCGTGACCAATGTCGTGCACGGCAGCGATGCCGACCGCGTGCTGCTGCTCGTCCACGGCTTCGGCGCCGACGAACGCGACCTCGGCGAGCTGCTGCCCTACCTCGATCCCGATGGCCGCTTCCTCACCGTCCTGCCACGCGGACCGGTCGCGGCACCGCCCGGGTTCGCCTGGTACGACTTCGGCGCCGACTCCGACACGAGCGTCGAACAGTTCATCGCCTCTCTGGATGCGCTCGATGAACTGCTCGACGACACCTGCCGCGAGCACGACATGGCGCGCGAGCAGGCCGTCGTGGCCGGTTTCTCCCAGGGTGCGAGCCTGGCCGCCGCGCTGGCACTCCGCGCGAGCGACCGCACGCGTCCGGCGGGCGCGCTCGTGATGAGCGGTTTTCTCGCCGAATACCCGGGACTCGACTTTGACTGGGACGCCGCGCGCAACATGCCGTTTCTCGTGCAGCACGGTTCGGAAGATCCGTTGATACCGGTGAAGCGCGGCCGCGAGCTGGCCCGCGCCCTCGAGGCGCACGACATTCCCGTCGTGTACACGGAGTACCCGATGGCGCACCAAGTGGCACTCGAAGGCGTGCAGGAGGCCAACAAATGGCTCGACGCGGTCCGCTCGGGCGAACGTCCCGCGGCGCCCGTTCCCGAAGATCCGCCCGAAGGCCTCGTGCGGTCGGTGACCACCGCGTCGTTTGATGCCGAGGTGCTGAAGAGCGACATACCGGTAATCGTCGACTTCTGGGCTCCGTGGTGCGGTCCGTGCCGTCAGGTCGGTCCGATCGTCGAGCAGATCGCAGCGATGCGAGACGGCTCGTACAAAGTGGTGAAGGTCAACATCGACGAAGAGCCCGCCCTCGCACAGACCTACGACGTCCAGAGCATCCCGCTGATCGGTCTCTTTCGCGACGGACGGCTCGAGCGTCAGTCGCTGGGCGCGAAACCGCGGCCGCAGCTCGAGTCGGAGCTGGGCATGCTCGTGATCCCCTAAGCAGCGGCCACGATCGTGACGTGACCGGCCACGCCGGCGGCAACTCGCCCCACCACGGCTGTAGCGAGCGTCGCCCGTTGCTCGAGTGCGTGCACGAGCTCGTCCGCATGCGCGCGCTCGACCGCAATCAGCAGCCCGCCTGAGGTCTGGGCATCGGCGAGCAGCAGCTGCTCGTCGGACGGAAGCTCGCCCCAATCGACGGTGTCGCTGACGAAGGAATGATTACGCTGTGTGCCGCCCGCGACCATGCCCGCGGCGATCAGCTGACGGACGCCGTCGATCACCGGCACCGACGCGAAATCGATCTCGCCCGCCACATTCGACGCGACCAGCATCTCTCGGAGATGACCGAGCAGCCCGAAGCCGGTCACGTCGGTGACCGCGTGCACTGCGTCGCCCAGCTCGAGCGCGGCGTCACGCGCCGAAGCGTTGAGCGTTGTCATCACGTCGACGGCCCGCCGGATGAGCTCGGGGGAGGCCGCGTCACGTTTCAATGCAGTCGAAATGACTCCGAGCCCGATCGGTTTCGTCAGCACCAGCGCGTCACCCACCCGAGCACCGCGATTACGCCACACGCGTGCCGGGTTGACAGTACCGACCACCGCGAGTCCGTACTTCGGCTCCGTATCGTCGATGGAATGACCGCCGCCGACGATCGCCCCGGCGGCGCGCACGACGTCGGTACCGCCGTCGATCACGCGCGCGAGTAGCTCGAACGGCAGGCCTTCCCTAGGCCAGGCGACGAGGTTGAGCGCAAGCAGCGGCGCGCCACCCATCGCGTACACGTCGGACAGCGCGTTGGCAGCGGCGATGCGGCCCCAGTCGTAGGGGTCGTCCACGATCGGCGTGAAGAAGTCGGTGGTGAAGACGATGGCGAGATCGTCACGCAGCCGGTAGACGGCGGCGTCATCGGCGGTATCGAGGCCGACGAGCAGGTCGGTGTCGGGGGCGGGCTCGAGGTCACGTACGAGCCCCAGCACGGTACGAAGGTCGTCGGGTGAGAGCTTGCACGCGCAGCCCGCGCCGTGCGAGAAGCGCGTGAGCCGAATGGACTCTGTGGTGGTCACGCACGGATCCTACGGCCGCTCCCGGAAACCGGGACCGGCCGTCATCCGCCCTGTCCGATCAACCGGGACGCGATGCGCCGATCGCTCCGCCGTAGACGGCCTGCACCTTCACGTGGTCGCCGGTGTGCGGCGCCGCGATCATCATGCCGCCGCCGATGTAGAGCCCTTCGTGGCTGCTACCCCCGGGACCCCAGAACACGAGGTCGCCCGGCTGCATCGCGTCGAGCGGCACATGCGGGAACGCGTTGTACTGCGCGCCGGAGTAGTGCGGCATCGAGACACCCGCCGCCTCCCAGGCCCGCATGGTGAGCCCCGAGCAGTCGTATGCGTCGGGCCCGGCCGCGCCGTACACGTACGGCTTGCCGAGCTGTGCGTATGCGAACGAGATTGCCGCGCCGGCTCCCGCGCTCGGCGCGGGAATCGAACCGAGGTCGATCTGGATGTCGCCGCTGGTGCTGACGCGGCCGCTGATCGGGCGGGCGTTCTTGGAAGCCGACGCGCGCGCCTGCGCGGCTGCGAGTGTCGCCGCGGCTTCACGGGCGCGCTGCTCGTCGATGAGCTGCTTGATCTTGCCATTGACCTGCGACAGCAACTGCTCCTGTTTGCCGCTCGCCGCTTGCAGCTCCTTCTTGGCCGAGGCTGCCTGGTCGCGTTCGGTCTGTGCCGCGCTGCTCGCCGTCTCGGCGTCGCTCCGCTTCGCTTGCAGCTGTTCCTTCGCGTCGTGGAGCTGCTGCACGATGTTGTCGTCGTGATTTGCGGCCGCGGCGCTGTACTGCTCGCGGGTCGACAGCTCGCCCGCGCTCGAGGCGTCGAGCGCGTCGAGGCCACCGTTGCCCGCGCTGCGATACACCGCGGCGGCACGCTCCGCGAGCTGATGCTGCAGCTGCTTCGTGTGGGCTTCCGCCGCGTCGAGACCCTTCTGGGCACGGACGGCGTCGGCCTGGGCCTGCTGGAGCCGGTAGGTCGCGCCGTTGAGGCGCTCCGACAGCGCGTCTTGTTTGACGCCGTTCTGATCGATCTCGGCCTGGAGCCGGGCGGCCTGGGCCTTCTTGTCGTCAATCGGCGACGCGTGCGCGGCACTCGATCCCGTCACGACCGGCGCCAACAGCGCGCCCAACATCGCGGCGACACATGGAACAACACGTAGGGTCCTACGAATCATCATCATCCCAACAACTAGAGAAGGTGCCGACCGCCCGCGACCGGCAACCAGGTCTGTGCTCCGCCTATGGCACTGAAAGTGCTACCCCGCCTAACCAGGTCGAACTGCGCCCATTACGCTGCCGATTCCGGCAACTTTGACCACGTCACCGGTCTGGGGCGCGGTGATCACCAACCCCCCGCCGATGTACAGCGCGACGTGCGCGCTGCCACCGGCTCCTCGAAACACCAGGTCACCCGGTTGCAGCTGGTCGAGGGGAACCTTCGGGAACATGTCGTACTGCGCGCCGGAGTAATGCGGCATCGAGACACCGCCCGCTTCCCACGCTCGCATCGTCAGACCGGAACAGTCGAACGAGTCGGGCCCGGTGGCCGCGTACTGGTACGGCTTGCCCAGCTGGGCCCGGGCGAACGCGATCGCAGCCGCCGCGCCGCCGTTCGGTGAGGGGAGGTTGTCGGGATAGGCGATCGAGGGCGCAGCGCCGCGACCACCCCCACGGCTCGTCGTCGCCCGCGCGGTGGCGCCCGCTGCGAAACGTCTCTGCGCCGCCGCGGCCTCGGCCAGCGCCTGCTGGCGCGCCGCTTCCGCGACGAGGGTCTTGATCTCGCCGTTGACTTGACTGAGCAGCTGCTGCTGCTTCGCGTTCGCGGCGTCGAGCTGGCGCTTCGAGCTCGAGATCGCCTCCGCGTCGTGCTGCGCGGCTTGTTGCGCCTGCTCGGCATCGGCTTGCTTCTGTGCGAGCTCGTCCTTCGCGTCGCGCAACCGCTGAATGAGCATGTCGTCGCGGCTTGCCGCGGCCGACGAGTACTTCTCCCGAGCATTGATGTCGCTGGCGTTGTCGGCGTCGAGCACCGCGATGCCGTTCGCCACCCCGGAGCTGATGTAAATCGACGCGGCCCGGGCGGCGAGCAACTTCTTCGACTGACGGGTTCGCTTCTCCGCGGTCGCGATCTGGGTCTGGGCGGCGGCAACCGCGTGCTTGGCGTCGCCGAGCTTGAGCTGGGCGCCGTTGTACTGCTCGCTGAGGGCGTCGGTCTTCTGGCCGTTGGCGGAGATCTCCGCCTGCAGGCGCTGCGCCTGGGCGCGCTTGTCGTCGACCGGTGATGCCTGCGCGCTGGCGGCGACGACAGCGGGCGCGGCGAGGCCGACGATGAGTATGGGAACGAGCCGTGCGGCCCGGAGGTTCATGTGGGGACTCCCTTTGGCGGATGCCGCTGTCGGTCCTTGCTGAACGCGGTCCTGCGAACAGTGCTCTTCAGTAGTGCCTTCTAACAACATGCCCGTACGTCAACCTCAGAGGTCACGTGCGGGCGATGTGAAAGACGCTAGACCGTGGCGCCGGGATTGCGCCATTCATGTCCGGTTTTTGTCTCCGGTGCAGGTCAGACGGGCCAACCTGGTGTCGGCGGGGGGTTGCCCGGAGCCGCGACCTCGGGGCGGGACCAGGCCATCGCCTTGCCCAGGCCGGTGGCCACCCGGTGCCAGTCGCGCTCGTCCCATCCCTCGGCTGCATCGCCGAGCGTCGTGTCCTGGCGCAAGTGCACGAACGCGGGCAGGTGCTCGAGCCCGAGGCTGCGCACGAACGCGCGGTCGGGATCGATGAACGTGAGCACCTCCCGCTCGGCGGGACCGAGGATCCGGCGGGCGATCTGCTCGTTGCCGGTCACGACGAACGCGGTGTGACAGTCGGCGTCGCCGAACACTGCGAAGATTCGCTGCGCGACCGGCACCCACGCGTTCGCCTCGGGACGGTCGGGCAGGATGACGAAGCAGAGGTGAAACATCGTCGCCCAGTCGTCGAGCGTGCGCGTCACGCCCTTGCTGCTCGTGAGCTCGAGCGCCGGGTCCGGGTTCTTCGCCATCGGCGGAAACTACCAAGCAGGTCAGGCCCATTGCCGCTCGGCCCACCGGTAGGCTGCGCCGCCATGAGCCGTCGAGATCAGGTCCACATGACCGACGACGAGATCGAGGCATTCCTCGCCTCGGAGCGCACGCTGCAAGTGGCGTCGATCAACGCCGACGGCACCCCCCACCTCGTCGCGATGTGGTACACGCTGCGCGGCGGCAAGCCTGCGTTCTGGACGTACGCGAAGAGCCAGAAGGTCGTCAACCTGCGTCGCGATCCGCGGCTCACCGTCATGGCCGAGACCGGCGACACCTATGAGCGGCTGAAGGGTGTCCAGATCGTCGGCACCGCCGAGATCATCGACGACCTCGACGACGTCCTCGCGTTCGGGGAGCAGATCTACGAGCGCTACTGGGGTCCCATCAGCGACGACGCCGTCCGAGACGGGGTGCGCCAGATGGGCCGCAAACGGGTAGTGATCGTGGTGGAGCCGGTCAAGGTCGTCAGCTGGGATCACGCCAAGCTCGGCGCCGGGCACTAGTTAACGAGCACGAGAGCGGAGGACATTTCGATGGGAGAGATGGTCGAGTTCCCGAGTAACGGCACGAAGGGCCAGGGCTATCTCGCGGTGCCGACCGGCGGGTCGGGGCCCGGGATCGTGGTGATCCAGGAGTGGTGGGGGCTCAACCAGCAGATCAAAGAGGTGTGTGACCGCTACGCCGACGAGGGGTTCGTGGCGCTGGCACCCGATCTCTTCCGCGGCGCCGAGACCAAAGAGCCCGACGAGGCGATGAAGATGATGATGGCGCTCAACATCGAGCAGGCCGCGAAGGACATGGCCGGCACGATCGATTTCTTGCAGCAGCACCCCGCGGTCACGTCGACGGGCGTCGGCGTGGTGGGGTTCTGCATGGGCGGTGGGCTCGCGCTCTGGCTCGCGACGTTGCGGCCCGACGACGTCGCGGCAGCGGTGCCGTATTACGGCGTGATCGCGTGGCCGGGTGCACAACCCGATTACTCGCGACTCCAGGCGCCGATCCAGGGTCACTACGCGGAAAACGACGACTTCGCGGGTCCCGAGGCGGTGCGCAAGCTCGAGGAGCAGCTCCAGAGCCTGGGCAAGGAACACGAGTTCTTTCTGTATCCCGGCACCGAGCACGGCTTCACCAACCATCACCGGCCCGAGGTGTTTCACGAGGAGCACACCGACACCGCGTGGCGCCGCACGATCGACTTCTTCCGCGCCAACGTGAAATAGCTCGGCTTCCGTAACCGGGATCAGGGGCGCCCGCGGCGCCGCGAGCCGGGAGCGCCAGGCTCGTCGTCGCGTGAGGGGCGCCCGATCAGCCCAAGCCGATTGCCTTGAGCATCGCGGGCGGCATCGAGTCATCGCCACGCGCGAGGAGCGCGGCGCGTTCGACGTTGATCGCGTCGCGTTCGCGCTCGGGCCACGTGTCCCACGGACCGGGGGGAATCGCGGCCACGTCACCGTTGGCAGCAACACACGCGCGCAGGTAGTCCTGTAGAGCGCGCAGCTCGGGCTCGCTACCAACCGGACCGTGGCCGGGCACGATCGTGTCGGCCAGTTCGACCACGGCGTCGAGCATGTCGGCCCAGGTTGCCGGGTCACCCTGAAACGCGAGCGGCGTGACGCCGAAGAAACACAGGTCGCCGGCAAACAAGGTGTCGGCGTCTTCGACCAGCACCATCAAGTCGCCGTCGGTATGGCCGCTGGCCGGTAGCAGCTCGCACCGCGGTGTCAACGCGGCGGCGCCATCGACCTCGTGGGTTGCCGGACGCGTGCCGACCTCGGCGAGGTCGTCGAACTCCTCGGCGAACGCCGGCATGAACGCCTTATACGCGTCGATCGGCATGGTGTCGTCGAGGAGCGCGCTCGTGACCGGCGTCGCGTAGACGGCGGCGTGTGGGAACGCCTTTGTGCCGCCGACGTGGTCGATGTGCGCGTGCGTGAGCACGAGGCGGCGGACGGGCTGTTCCAGCTCCTTCACCGCCGCGGCGAACGGCTCCCATTGGGAGCGCACCATCAGCGCGTCGATCACGGTCACGCCGTCGTCGTCGACGACCACCCCCGCGTTGCTGACGCCCGACCTGCCGCCCGGCTGGATCCATGCGAATACGCCGTCGGCCACCGGCTGCAGCGTTGGGGATGTTTCGGGCACGCGCGGAGCGTACTCACGCTCACGCCCGGAGACCCGCCCGATATGAGCGGGCCCGACGAACGGCCGTAGCCTTGACGCATGTCCGAACGCTCCCGTGACTTGCCCCGCCGGTCGTGCCACGCCGTGCCCGGCTCCAATCCGAAATTCCTCGCCAAAGCGCCCGGTCTCGGCGCCGACATGTACTTTCTCGACTTGGAAGATTCCGTCGCTCCGAATGAGAAGGAGGGCGCGCGTCAGACCGTCGTCGACGCGATCAACGACAACGACTGGGGCGACGCGGTGCTCTGCGTGCGCGTCAACGCATGGGACACGAGGTGGACGTACCGCGACGTGATTCACGTCGTCGAGAACGCCTCGGAGCGGCTCGACGAGATCATGCTCCCGAAGGTGCAGTCGGCTGCCGATGTCGTTGCGCTCGACCTGCTGCTCACCCAGATCGAGCTCAACACCGGCCGGCGTACGAAGGTCGGTATCGAGGCGCAGATCGAGACCACCCGGGGTCTCATCCACGTCGAAGAGATCTGCGCGGCGTCGCCGCGCATGGAGACGATCGTGTTCGGCCCGGCCGACTTCGCCGCGTCGATGGAGATGCCGGTGCTCACGGCCGGCGTGCAGGTGCCCGAGTACCCCGGCGACCACTTCCACTACGTCTTCTCGAAGATCCTCATGGCCGGACGCGCCAACGGTCTCCAAGTGATCGACGGGCCGTACCTGAAGATCCGTGAGCTCGACGCGCTGCGCGAGTACGCGATGCGTACCCACATCCTCGGTTACGACGGCAAATGGTCCCTGCACCCGGATCAGATCACCGTGATCAACGAGGTGTACACGCCGACGCCGGAGCAGTTCGACAAGGCCCACGAGATCCTCGAGGCGTACCGCGTCGCCACCGACGAACAGGGCAAGGGCGCGGTCATGTTCGGCGACGAGATGATCGACGAGGCCAGCCGCAAGATGGCGACCAAGTTCGTCATGCGCGGCGAGCGCGCCGGCATGAAGCACAACAAGGACTGAGCCCGTGATCGCGGCCAAGCCGGCCGGCGGATGACCGGCGAACGGCGGCACGTCGCATCGGGCTCGCCCTACGAGGACAGCATCGGGTTCTCGCGCGCGCTGCGTGTCGGTGACCATGTCTTCGTCTCGGGCACGGCGCCGATCTGGCCCGACGGCTCGTGCGATCCCGACGCCGAAGCCCAAGCGCTCCGCTGCCTGGCGCTCATACTCGTCGCGCTCGCGGAGGCCGGCGCGTCCGTGCAGCACGTCGTACGCACACGCATGTACCTCGTCGACGCGGGCGACGGTGAAGCAGTGGGCCGGGCGCACTCGGCGGTGTTCGGCGTGATCCGCCCGGCCGCGACGCAGGTCGTCGTCTCGGTGCTGCTCGATCCGCGCTGGAAGGTCGAGATCGAAGCCGAAGCGATCATCGACGACTGAAGCCGCGCGCCCTCAACCACTTCCACCCCATTCTTGCGTCAGCAGCCGGGATGTCACCCCCGGTTATTGACGCAAGAACGCGCCTTACGGCCTTACAGCAGGCTCTCGCGGCGTAGCGCCTCGAGCGACAGCCAGCCGGGCAGGATCGGCAGCCAGTACGTGAGGAGCCGGAACACGAGCACGCCCGCCACGGCCGCCGCCGA
Organism: Acidimicrobiia bacterium; assembly: GCA_038236695.1. Taxonomy (GTDB): domain Bacteria; phylum Actinomycetota; class Acidimicrobiia; order IMCC26256; family JBBRZM01; genus JBBRZM01. The sequence continues at coordinate 47,940 of JBBRZM010000003.1, read as the reverse complement.
GGCGGTGCCGACCGCGGTGAGACCGGCGATGAGCGCGGCTTCGACCGCGCCGAGACCGCCGGGGGTCGGGCTCGGCGCCGCGATTGTGGTGCCGCCGAGGTACACGACGATCACGTCGCGGATGGCGACGTGCGCGCCCACGGCCTGAAGCGACGCGTCGAAGGCGAGCAGGTAGCAGAGCAGTCCTGCGACCGACCCGCCGAGCAACAACAGTGCTTTCGACGGCACGCGCATCACCCGGCCGAGGTCGATGATTGCCTGCTTCGCCGGCGCGAGCAGGTGGCGGCCGCGAGGGGTGAAGATCGCCAGCCCGAGCAGCGCGAGCACCACGACGATGCCGGCGAGGACGGGCCAGCCGCTGGGGAGCGACACGTCGCCGAAGCCGCTGCCACCGGCGAGCACGATCGCGACGATGAGCCCGATGCCGTGCACGATGCCGGCGCCGAGCGAGTCGAGCGCGGTGCCGCCGACGGCGGCCTGCCGGTCGAGACCCGAGCGTTGCAGGAACCGGGTGCGCACCGCGAGGCCGCCGATGCTGCTCGGCGTCAGCCGGTTGGTGAACGCGGCCGCGAGCTGCACCAGCGTTGTGCGCAGCAGTAACAGGCGCTGGCTCACGGCACCGAGTTGCGCGACCCCGCCGGCAAGGAAGGTTCCGATCGACGCGAGCAGCCCCACGAGCACCCAACCGGGACTCGCGTGGATGATCTCGTTCGATGCGTCGCCGAGCTCGCCGAGCTGCGGCAGCATCACGTGGATCGCCAGCGCGAGCACCACAACCATGACCAGGGTCTGGGGCTTGACCCGGGTGAGCGGTTCGATTTTCGGCGCGGTAGTACCCGCGGCGGTGGCCGCCTGCGCCCGTACCTGATCGATCAGGCCCTTGTGACGCCGTTCTTCCTTGCGCGTGGTCGACGTCAATACGATCGGTTGCATCAACGGCAACGTCGGCTTCAGCGCGTCGGCGCCGAGAACCCGTGCCGCGCTCGCGACGGCCCGTTCCGCGCCCACGATCACCGCCAGCGAAGTGACCAGCTCTACCACGTCGATCGCGAGCTCTTGCTCCGAGGCGGTTGCGTCGCCGTTGCGAAACCCGATCAGCCATGGCTCGCCGGAGCTGTCCACGACAATGTTGTGGGCATTGAGCGCGTGATGCGAGATGCGGGCGTCGCGGAGCAGCTTCACTTGTGCCCACACCGCGTCGAGTAGACGGTCGTCGATCTCGTCCGCGGTCATCCCCGCGAGCCGCCGGCCGTCGGCTTGGTGCTCGAGCAGGAGCGCACCACCCGCGAACCCGGTCGTGAGGAGCACGTCGGGCGTGCGAATGCCGGCTCGCGCCGCGAGCAACGAGACGTAACCGGCGTGCTCCATGAGCTGGCCGGGAGTCGCGAACGGCTCGGCGTCGGATTGCTCGCGCGTCGCGAGCAGCCGCCACAGCTTGTAGAGGATGTCGGCGTCGCGTTGGTCTCGTCCGATGACGACGCATGTGACCGCGGTGCCATCGGCAAGGTGACCGCCGTAGGCGTCGCCACCGACGACCGGTATGTCGAGCGGCGTGAGGTCGGTCACGGGCTGGTGAACGGCTGCGAGGGCCCGCTGGACTGCCGGGCGCTCGGGCCGACCTCCGGGCGCGCCCAAGGCCAGGTGCACCAACGAGCCGACGACCCAACCCACTGCCGCGCCGCCGAACACGTCGACCGGGAGGTGCGCGCCCACGTAGATGCGCGCGACGCCGACGATCACGACCGCGAGCCAGACCGCACGCCGTAGTGGCCGGGACAGGTACGGCGAGGCTGCCGTAGCCAACGCAGTCGCGACCGCGGTGTGACCCGAAGGGAAACCGGCTCCGCTCGCGTGTGCGCCGCGGACGATCACGTGGTGCAGCAGCGCGGAGGGTCGTGCGCGCAGCACGGCGCTCTTCGACGCGCGGGAGAGGCCCCAGGCTGCGAGCCCGCTCACGGCAAGGTCGCGTGCGAGGCGCAGCCGACGCGCCGCGAGCGCGACCGCCGTCGCTCCCGCGATCGCCCACACGGCGCCGAGCTGCATGACGGCTTCGAGTGGCCACACGAAGAACGACGGCAGTTGATTGACGAGCTGGAAGAGGTCGGCTTCGGTCAGACCCACGCGGCGGTCGCGAACCGACGACCACGCGATCAGAAATACGAGGAGACCGAGTACGACCCGGATGGCGTCGCCCGGGTGCCGCTGCACGCGCTCGCTCACAACCGAGCGAGCGTATCGGTTACCTCGCGACGTCGAGCGCCTGCTCGGCGAGGCGGCGCGCGATCACGCGGAGACAGAGCGTCTCGTCGGCGCCCTCGAAGATCGACAACACCCGCGCATCCACGAAGTAGCGCGACACGGGAAACTCCTCGGCGTAGCCCATACCACCGTGCAACTGCATCGACTCGCGCGTGACCCACTCCGCGGCCCGGCACACGTACGCCTTGACCATCGATGCCTGGAGCGTGCCTTCACCCTTGGCCATGCGGCGCGCGACGTCGTAGGAGAACTGGCGACCGGCCTGGATCAGCGTGGCCATGCGTGCGAGCTTGACTTTGCTGAGCTGGTAGTCGAAGACGGCCTTGCCGAACACCGTGCGGTCGTGCGTGTACGCGAGACCGGCTTCGAACGCGGCCTGCATGAGACCAACGGCGCGTGCCGCCGTCTGGAGCCGCCCGTTCTCGAAGCCCTCCATCTGAAGGTAGAAGCCCTTGCCGACGCCGCCGTCCTCGCCCACGAGATTTGACGCGGGCACGAACCAGTCGTCGAACGCGACTTCGTAGGAGTGCATGCCGCGGTAGCCGATCGTGTCGATCGCGCGGCCTTCGATCGTGCCGCCGCGCTCGTGCGTGAACGCGAACGAGTGTCCCGGTGCCGGCTCCTTTTCGACCACGAACAGCGAGAGCCCGCGATGACCGGCGGCGCGATCGGGATCCGTGCGTGCGAGGAGCATCAGCACGTTGGCCCGTCCGGCAAACGTCGCCCACGTCTTCACGCCGTTGATCAGGTAGCCGCCGTCGGTGGGCGTAGCCGTGACCTTGATCCCCGCGACATCGGAACCGAAGTCAGGCTCGGTCACCATGACGCCGACCATCAACTCACCGGTAGCGATCCGGGGCAGCCACCGTTGCTTCTGCTCCTCGGTGCCGCCCTTCACGATCGCGCGCGTGAGGATCTCGGGTCGCGTGATGAGCGAGCCGCCGACGCCGAGCGAACCCCACGACAGCTCCTCGGTCGCGACGACCATGCCGAGGTAATCGGACTCGCCGCCCTCGGCGAAGCCGCCGTATTCCGCCGGCACGGAGAGGCCGAAGCCGCCGATCTCGGCCAGCCCGTCGACGATCTCGTCGGGGATGTCGGCGTTGGTGCGGTGGACGTGTTCCGCGACCGGGCGGATCTTCTCTTCGGCGAAACGGTGAAACGTCTCGCGTACGAGGTCGAAGTCGTCGGAGAGATGTGCTGGTCCGGTGCCGTGACCCTCGAGCTGGTCGGCCAGCGCTTCGAGGAACTCGGGCGAGCGGTGCATCGCCACGAACGGCTCCGCCGGTGCGAGCTCGCTCGCGTCGACCCCCCAGGTCGCGTCGCGACCGAACACCTTGGTGGCAAGGTCCCAAATGGCGTCGGCGATGAACGCGCGCGCCAGTTGGGATTCGAGCTCCCCGTGCTCCGCGTAGTCGAGCATGCCGCGGCAGCCCGCGATCGCGCTCGCAGCGTGCGCGAGGTCGTAGGCGAGTACCTGGTTGCGATCGAGCGCGGCGACCGAGATCCGCCCGTCGAGCGTGGCGGCTCGCGCGAGGTGGTCGGTCGCCGCCGCGACGAGCGCCGCGGCCTGCTCGACGGCAGCTCCCGCGGCGGTGAGCTGGTCGGTCATGCGCCGGAGCCTACGAGCGCTGTCTCATCGGCTCGCAACTAGGGACCGGGCGGTTGCGTGGCCGGCGGGGTCGTCGAAGCCGGCGGAGGTTTCGTCGCCGGCATCGTGGCCGGCGGCGCGACGACCGGGGGCGCGCTGGTGGCGGCCGTGGTGCTCCGCGGCCCGGCCGCGGTCGCGGTCGTGGTTGCTTTCCGGGCGGGCTGCGTCGCGACGTTGCGGTGCGTACCGGGAACTTGCGAGCTCCCCGGGCTCTCGGTCACCGGCTGCTGCGCGCCCGGAACTGCTTGCTTCGAGATGCACCACGCGGCGTCGAGCGGCTTGAAGACGGCTTCGGCCATGCGGTCGCCGCCCTCGGGGGTGAGGTGCACGCCGTCACCCGAGCGCATCGTGACCGTCTTGCCGTCGGGCATGCGCAGCGACAGCGCGAACTTGCCGTCGGGGCCTGCGAAGAGGTTGTACGTGTCGATGTAGGTCACGTCGTGATGTTTTGCCGCCTCTCCCTTGAACACGTCGTTCAGTGGCTTCACCGCGGCGTCGCCGGTCGCGTCCCTCATGACCGGCACGCCCACCCAGTACACCGTGCGCCCATTGCCGATGAGGATCGTCATCATCTGATCGACGAGCTGCGCATACTGCCGGCGCCACTCGGGCGCACCGCCACCTGATTGTTTCTGCTCGATGCTCGTGTCGTTCGCGCCGATGATGAACACGGTCGCCTCGGGCTGGAACTGCTGGAGGTCCTCGGCCGCGTGCTTCGGCCAGTCGTAGAAGCTCGGGGAGTTGAGTCCACTCGAGACGCGCGAGTTGAACTGCGGTTGTACGACGCCGGTCGCCGCGGTCATCGCACCGAGTGACGGGCCGAGTGAGCCGGCGAGCGAGTCGCCGCCGATCCACAGCCGGAGTGGCGTCGCGGCGGTGAGCACCCGCCTGTTGCACGCAGAGGTCGGCGTGTTGGCGGTGCCGGAGGCTTTCGGCGTGTTGGTCGCGCGGTCCTGCGCGCCGGCGAACACGGGTCCGCCGGGGGCCCCGAGCCGGAGCATGTCGGTCATCAGCAACGCGAGCCCGACCGCCCCGAGCACGCCCGCGACCGAACCGGCGATGATCTTGTGACGACGCCGTCGCCGCAGGAGTTGACGGTGGCGCGCCCCGATGTGCGCGGAGGAATCGAAAGATTTCGGCATAGGTCGTCGCCGGGAGCGACGGGCGCATTCTACCGAGGGCGGTCGATCAGGCCGGTTCGGTGGAGGCGGCGGAATCGAGCTGGGTGCGGTAGAGCTCGGAGTACAGGCCTCCCGCGCGCAGCAGTGTGTCGTGATTTCCCTGCTCGACGATCCGCCCGTCTTCGATCACCAGGATGCGGTCCGCGGCCACGATCGTCGACAGCCGGTGCGCGATCACGAGCGCGGTGCGTCCGGCGAGCGCGTCTGCGAGGGCGCGCTGGATGGCGTGCTCCGACTCCGAGTCCAGGTGCGACGTCGCCTCGTCGAGAATCACGACTGCGGGATCCTTCAGCAACATGCGCGCGATCGCGAGTCGTTGCTTCTCGCCGCCGGACATCCGGTAGCCGCGCTCGCCGACAACGGTGTCGTAGCCGTCGGGCAGCGACGCGATCACATCGTGGATTCGTGCGGCGCGACACGCAGCGATCAAGTCGTCGTCGGTAGCGTCGGGACGCGTGTAGCGCAGGTTCTCGCGGATCGAAGTGTGAAAGAGGTGCGGGTCTTGCATCACCATGCCGACGGCGTCGCGCAGCGACGACTCCGTCAGGTCGCGAACATCGTGGCCGTCGAATGTCACGTGGCCACGGGTCGTGTCGTAGATGCGCGGCACGAGCATCGCGGTGGTTGTCTTGCCCGCGCCCGAGGGGCCGACCAGCGCGATCAGCTCGCCCGGTTCGATCGTGAAGCTGACGTCGCGCAGGATCCAGGCGCTCGGGTCGCTTCCCGCCGCGGTGACCGCGCCTTCCTCCAACGAGGCCAGCGATGCCAGCGCGGCCGGAGGGTGACGGAACCACACGTGCTCGAGTGCGATGCGGCCCTTCGGATTCACGAGGTCGATCGCGCCCGGCCGATCGGTGATGGAGGCCGGGAAGTCGAGTACTTCGAAGACCCGCTCGAAGCTGACCAGCGCGGTCATCACGTCGACCCGCGCGTTGGTCAGTTGGGTGAGCGGTTGATAGATCTGACCGACGTAGATGACGAAGGCCGCGATCACGCCGACCGACAGCGCGCCGGAGATCGCGAGGCGTCCGCCGAGGTAGTAGACGACGGCGGTGCCCACCGCGGCCACGAGCCCGAGGGCGACGAACAGCACGCGCGAGTACATCGCGGTCTTGACGCCGACGTCGCGCACTTGTGCCGCTCGGTCGGAGAACGTGTCGCGCTCGCGGTCGTGCCGCCCGAACAGCTTGACTACGAGCGCGCCCGCGACGTTGAACCGCTCGGCGATCGTGTTGTTCATGCCGGCGTTGAGCTGCATGCCTTGGCGTGTGACCACTTGCAGCTTCCTGCCCATGCGCTTCGCGGGAATGATGAATGCAGGCAGCACGAACAGCGTGAGGATCGTCAGCCGCCATTCGAGCGCGAGCATCACGGCCAATGTCATGACGAGACCGATCACGTTGGACACGACGGTGCCGAGCGTGTTCGTGACGGCTTGCTGCGCACCGATCACGTCGTTGTTGAGCCGCGACATCAACGCGCCGGTCTGCGTGCGGGTGAAGAACGAGATCGGCATGCGCTGCACGTGGTCGAAGAGCTTCACCCGCATGTCGTAGATGAGACCTTCGCCGATGCGCGCGGAGTACCAGCGTTGCAGGAGCGACAGGGCGGCGCTCGCGATGGCAAGCCCGACGGCGCCGAGCGCGAGGAGCGTCACCAGCGACTGGCTCTTCTCGGGAATCGCCGAGTCGAGCAGCGACTTGAACAGCAGCGGGGGAATGACCGCGACGACCGAGGCGAGCACGACGGCGATCAGGAAGCCGACCACGTCTGCCCGATAGGGACGGGCGAGCCGGAGCACGCGACGCAGGAGATCTCGTTCTAGGTGCTTGCCCTGCACGAGATCCGGGTCACGCCGGAAGCTCATCATCGTTTGATGCATCATTTCGACCTCCAACCTACCGGGACCGGGCTCGATTCCCGTCCGCCGCTACGGGACCGTTTGGGCGTTCGTGGTAACCAGCGCGCGCGTGGTGTCCAAACGGAGGGGTGGGACGATCGTCCTAGGCTCCGGCGTCATGGCGACCGATCCCGAGATGCGCGCCGCGCTCGTTGGCACGGTGCGGCGCTTCGTGGAGCGAGAGGTGATCCCGGTCGCGTCCGACCTGGAGCACGCCAACGAGTACCCCGCCGAGATCATCGCCGGCATGCGCGACCTCGGGCTGTTCGGCGTCACCATTCCGGAGGAGTACGGCGGGCTCGGACTCGATCTCTCCACCTACATCGGCGTGATCGAGGAGCTCTCGGCGGGTTGGATGTCGCTGTCGGGCGTGCTCAACACCCACGTGATGGTGGCCAACCTGCTCAAGGCGAACGGCACCGACGAGCAGCGCGCCCGGTGGCTCTCACGCCTCGCGAGTGGGGAGATCCGCGGCTGTCTGTCGCTCTCGGAACCCGACGCGGGCAGCGACACGAGCGCGCTGAAGTGCCGTGCCGTGCGTGACGGCGACGAGTATGTGATCACGGGCACGAAGTCGTGGGTCACGAACGGCGAGCGTGCCGGCCTCGTCGCCCTCGCGGCGCGTACCGACGAGGGCATCACGTGCTTCATGGTCGAAAAGGAGCCGGGGCCGCAGTTCGGCGGGATCACTGTGAGCCGCGACATCGGCAAGCTCGGCTACAAGGGCATCGAGACCGTGGAGATGGTCTACGACGAGCATCGCGTCGGCGCCGACACGGTGCTCGGCGGCGATGCCGGGCTCGGACGTGGTCAGCACTTCATCCTGTCCGCGCTCGAAGTGGGTCGCATCAACATCGCGGCCCGCTCGGTCGGTGTCGCGCGGGCCGCGTTCGAGGCCGCGATCCGGTACGCGCAGCAGCGCGAGACGTTCGGCAAGCCGATCGCGCAGCACCAGGCGATTCAGACCAAGCTCGCGGACATGGGCACCCAACTGCACGCGGCCCGGCTGCTCACCGAGCATGCCGCGGCCCGCAAAGATGCGGGGGAGCGCTGTCGAGGCCGGCATGGCGAAGCTGTTCGCGAGCGAGGCCGCGTTCACGATCGCGTCCGAGGCGATGCGCATCCACGGTGGCGTCGGCTACACGACCGAGCTGCCGATCGAGCGCTACTACCGTGACGCGCCGCTCATGATCATCGGCGAGGGCACCAACGAGATCCAGCGGCTCGTGATCGCCCGTGGCCTGCTGGAGCGGCACGCGATCGACGGCTAGCGGCTGGCGGATCGTCGCCGGCTCGTACCCCCGCCGACCCCCCTTTTCTCATTCCTGCGTCATTTATCGGGGTGACATCCCGGCTGCTGACGCAAGAATGAGATCGTGCCCGGGTCAGAACATGAAGTTCGGCTCGTCACGACGGTTGGCCGCCCTGTCGGCGGCGCCCTAACTTGCGGTTCATGACCGTGCATGAACGGCCGTTCGGCCGCTACTTCGAAGAGTTCGAGCCCGGCGACGTGTACAAGCACTGGCCGGGCAAGACGATCACCGAGTTCGACGACCACCTGTTCTGCATGATCACCGAGAACCACCACCCGCTCCATACCGACGCGTGGTACGCGGAGACCCAGACCCAGTTCGGCAAGAATGTCGTGGTCGGCAACCTCGTCTACTCGCTCGTACTCGGCATGAGCGTGCCCGATGTGAGCGGCCTCGCGATCGCCAATCTCGAGGTCGAGGAGCTGAAGCACAAGATGCCGACGTTCCACGGCGACACGATCTACGCAGAGACGAACGTGCTCGACAAGAAAGAGTCGTCGAGCAAACCCGACCGCGGGGTCGTGACCGTCGAGACCCGGGGCTACAACCAGCGCGGTGAAGAAGTCTGCTATTTCCGGCGCAAGGTGATGGTGCCGAAGCGCTCAGCTGCGAAGCCCCGCCTGCGGCCGTACACGTCGCCGGAGTAGCGCGGTGGCACCGGGCGGCGACACCGCGCCCGGCTGCAAGTTCTGCGCGATCGTCGCCGGCGCGCTCGACGCGGAGATCGTCTACACCGACGACGACGTGCTCGCGTTCCTCGACCATCGCCCGTTGTTCCCGGGCCACACGTTGGTGGTGACCCGGGCCCACATCGAGACGCTGCGGGACCTGCCCGCTGACGCGCTCGGACCCTTCTTCACCGTCGTGCAGCGCCTCGCGGTTGCAGTGCAGGACGGCATGCAGGCGCAGGGCACGTTCGTCGCCGAGAACAACGTGGTGAGCCAGAGCGTGCCGCACCTGCACGTGCACGTCGTGCCCCGCCGCCGGAAGGACGGCTTACGCGGTTTCTTCTGGCCCCGCCAGAAGTACGCCGATGCGACCGCGATGCGGGCCGCCGGCAAGGCCGTCCGCGCTGAGCTCGCCTGAAAAATCGTTCCGAGTGGTTGGCGCGACCCCGGCCGGGTGCTATGTTGTTGTCGCGTAATTATGTAATCCAGGGGAGGCGCAACCATGGCGACGGGCGACGCAAAGCTGCAAGGGTGGTTCACCGGCCGGCTCCCCGACGCCTGGTTCACCGACTCGCCCGAGGTCACCTACGACCGCGACGAGATCCTGGTCCTCGGCACGCTCGCCGAGCCCAAGCAGGCGAAAGAGGTCGACGGCGAGGAACGCCGGGCCTCGCTCGGTGCCCGCCTCCAGGGCTTTCGCGAAGACACCCGCCAGCAGCGCATGCGCATCGCCGACGAGGCCGAGCAGCGCTTCGGCCGCAAGGTGGCATGGGGCGCGCGCTGCGGCGACGTCGAAGCGGTCTTCACCAACCTGGGTGTGCCCGTGATGACGCGCCTGCGTATGCAGGAGCGGCACGTGCTCGACACCCTCGTCGACGCCGGCGTCGCTCGCAGTCGCAGTGAGGCGCTCGCCTGGTGCGTGCGCCTCGTGCGCGACAACCAGGGTGAGTGGATGGATCAGCTCCGAGAGGCGTTCGCGCACGTCGAGAAGGTGCGCGCCGAAGGCCCGAAGCCGTCGTAGGCGACCACCCTGCGCTCAGGCCGTCACGAAGTCGACGATCTTCGGGTTGACGGCGTCGGGCCGTTCCAAATGCAGGAAGTGACCTGCGCGCGGCACGAGCTCCACGTCGAGACCGGCCGGGAAGAACGGCTCGAGCTCGTCGCGCACGACGAGGTCGACCGACATGCACCCGTCGTCTGACCCGTGCAGATAAAGGGTCGGCACGTCGATCGCTTCGAGCCCTTTCGCCTGCACGTCGTCGAGCGCGGGATCGGGCGGGATCGTGCCGAGCATCGAGCGGTAGTACGCGATCGCGGCGCCCGCCGACCCGGGCGCGCCCAACGTGTCCTTCAGCGCGCGCATGAAGTCGGGCGCGGGCTCGTAGCCGGGTGACCAGTCGCGCCACAGCATGTCGATCAACGCGAAGTCGTCGGCGGGCACGATCATGTCGGCGAGCGGGCTCTGGAACAGGAAGATGTACCAGGAGCGCTTCACCTGCGCGGGCGTGCGGAAGAACCGGGGCATCAGCGCCGCCGCGTGCGGGACCGCCATCGTGACGATCCGCTCGAACCGCTCGGGCGCGTACCCCGCCGCGGTGTACGCCGCCAGCGCACCCCAGTCATGACCGATGAGCACGGCATGATCGTCACCGGCAAGCGCGTCCGCGAGCGCAATCGCGTCGAGTGCCAGCGACCCCGCCTGGTAGTTGCCGTCAGGCGCGAGACCGGTCGGCGCATACCCGCGCATCCAGGGTGCGATGGCGTGGAACCCGGCGGCGGCGAGGTCGGCGAGCAGCGGCTCGAACGTGAGCGCGTGATCGGGAAAGCCGTGGAGGCAGAGCGCGAGCGGTCCGTCGGCGCGGCCGTCCTCGAGGTACGCGAAGTCGATTCCGTTTGCGACGATCCGTGCGGGCGGCATGCACCGGCAGCCTAGGCATGAGCGGGAGCCCGCAGGCCGGTGACGTGGCGCGAGTCGGTAGCCTGCGGTTATCGAGAAGGAGCACGCGCATGTCGCCGCAAGCTGACACCAGCGTTTCCACCGACGAAGTCATCCGGTGCGAGGGGCTCACCAAGATCTATCCCGGTGGCCTGAAGGCCGTCGACAGCCTCGATCTTGCCGTGCGTCGGGGCGAGATCTTCGGGCTGCTCGGTCCCAACGGCGCAGGCAAGACCACCACCACCGGCATGCTCACCACGACAGTCGTGCCCACGAGCGGGACCGCCGAGGTGGGCGGCGTCGATGTGATCGCGCACCCTGCGCTCGCGAAGCAGGCGATCGGCGTCGTGCCACAGTTCAACACCCTCGACCGCTCACTCAGCGTCTGGGAAAACCTCTACTTCCACGGGCGCTTCTTCGGCATGACGGCCCGCGCCGCGAAGGCGGAAGCGACCCGCATGCTCGAGAAGTTTCGCCTCTCCGAGCGAGCGCAGTCACCCGTGCTCGCACTCTCGGGCGGGATGGCGCAACGGCTCATGACCGCACGGGCGATCCTGCATCGCCCCGCGATCCTCTTCCTCGACGAGCCAACGTCAGGTCTCGATCCGCAGAGCCGAATCGCGCTGTGGGAGATCCTCGGCGAGCTGCACGCGGAAGGCCAGACGATTCTGCTCACGACGCACTACATGGAAGAGGCCGACCAGCTGTGCGACCGGCTCGCGATCATCGACCACGGGCGGCTCCTCGCGCTCGACTCGCCGGCCGGGCTCAAGAAGTCCGTGGGCGCCGACAGCATCGTGACCGTCACCGCCGACGGCCGGCTCGACGAGCTGGCCGCGCTGCTCGGTCAGAAGATCAACGGAGTGACACGCGCGCGACGCGTCGACAGCACCGTGCAGCTCCACGTGCAGGGTTCGCGTGGCGTGCTGCCTGCGGTCGTCGGTGTTGCCGAACAGGGCGGCTTCACCGTGACCGACCTGTCGCTCGCCGAGCCCACGCTCGAGACCGTGTTCATCTCATTGACCGGAAAGGAGCTGAGGGACTGATGACGAGCGCGCCTGCCGCCACCGAGATCACCGACGTTGCACCGGCTGCCGTACCCGGACCCCGCTCCACAACCGCCGCGTCGCGTACGGCATTCAAGGCGATGCTGCTGCGCGATCTCACCGTGTTGCGCAAGAACCTCCGCGAGTTCCTTCCGCGCACGCTGCTGCAACCCTTCCTGCTGGTCTTCATCTTCACGTACGTGTTTCCGAAGATCGGCCAGGGAGTCGGTGGCGGAGGCGCCGGCGCAGCCGGCTTCTCGACGATTCTCGTCGCGGGCGTGGTTGGCATGACGATCATGTTCCAAGGCGTCCAGGCGGTCGCCCTGCCGATGGTCCAGGAGTTCGGCTACACCAAAGAGATCGAGGATCGGGTCCTGGCGCCGATGCCGGTGTCGCTCGTCGCAGTCGAGAAAATCGTCGCCGGCGCGCTCAACTGCCTTTTCGCAGCACTGATCGTCTTTCCCATCGCGGCGATCGTGCCCGCCACGCCCGTCCACCTGCACGAGAACTGGCCCGTGCTGCTCACGTTGATCCCGCTGGCCTGCATCATGTCGGCAGCCCTCGGGTTGACGTTCGGCACCCGGTTCGATCCCCGCCAGGTACCCATGCTGTTCGGCATCGTCATCTTGCCGATCACGTTCCTGGGTGCCATCTACTACCCGTGGAAGAGCCTCGGCCCCATACAGGTCGGGGGATTCGCCTGGCTGAAGTGGCTGGTCGCGATCAACCCGCTCGTCTATATGTGCGAAGGGTTCCGGGCCGCGCTCACCACCAGTTCGCACATGACGTTGTGGGCCGTGTACCCGGTGCTGCTCGCGTTCACCGCGCTCTTCTCGTATCTCGGGATCAAGGGCTTCAAGAAGCGCGTCCTCAGCTGAGTTGATCCGCGCTCCCACTGTTGGTTCGCGACGCGCTTGTCGATATCCTGTTTCGGGCAGGGGTCGCGGTACCGGGGGGGATAGTGCCAGGGGCGACGACGGTCAGCTTCCACGGCGTGCGCGGATCGACGCCCTGCGCCGGCGATCGATACGAGCGCTACGGCGGCAACACGTCGTGCGTCTCACTCGAAGCCGATGGCCACGACCCCGTGATCCTCGATCTCGGCACCGGTTTGCGTCCGTACGGCGAGCAGCTTGTCGCCGCGGGTCGCGCCGACGACTTCAGCGGCATTGTGCTCCTCACGCATCTGCACTGGGATCACGTGCAGGGCCTGCCGTTCTTCGGTCCGCTCGCGCACACCGGCGCGTCGGTCGACGTATACGGTCCCGCGCAACCCGACGCGTCGTTCGGCGCCGTCTTCGGCGAGCTCATGAAACCGCCGTACTTCCCGGTCCGCGCCGAGCAGCTGTGCGGCACGGTGCGGTTCCATGACGCCGGCAACGACGACTTCCCCGTCGGTGGCGCGAAGGTCCACTCCCGTTGGGTGCGGCACACGAGTCCGACGCTCGGGTTCCGCGTTGATCTCGACGGGGTGTCCGTCGCGTATCTCTCCGATCACGGTCCGGGGTGCAGCAACGACGCTGACGACTTCGTGCCGCGCGACGTGCTCGATCTCTGCGACGGCGTCGACGTCCTCATTCACGACGCGCAACACACGTGTGGTGAGTACGAGTCGAAGCGCCATTTCGGTCACTCCACCGCTGACTACGCAGTGCACGTGGCGCGCGAGTCGGCCGCGCAATGCCTTGTGCTGTTCCATCACTGCCCCTCACACTCCGACGGCGACGTCGACCAGTTGCTGTTGCAAGCCTGCGACCTGGGCGTCCAGCGGGGCGTGCCCGAGGTGCTCGCGGCGGCTGAGGGCCTCCAGCTCACCCTCGGGGTCGCGCATCCGTGACGAGTCCCGAAGACGCTGCAGATACTGCAGAGCTGATCCTCACTCCCGATTCCGACTCGTTCCGCAATGTGCTCGGCCACTTCGCAACCGGCGTCACCGTGGTCACCGCGATGGACGGCGACGAGCCCATCGGCATGGCGGCCAACTCGTTCACGTCAGTGTCGCTCGACCCGCCACTCGTGCTGTTCTGCGCGGCGAAGAGCTCCACGACCTGGCCGCGTATCCAGGGCGCGAAGCGGTTCGCGGTCAACATCCTCGACGAGCACCAGGAAGACATCTCGCGGTTGTTCGCGGCGCGCGGTGTCGATCGCTTCGCGCGGATCGCCTGGCGACCCGGGGTCGGTGGCTCACCGGTGCTCGACCGGGTGCATGCGTACGTCGACTGTGAGACTGAGGCCGAGTATGAGGCCGGCGACCACATCATCGTCGTCGGCCGTGTGCTCGAGCTCGGCCTGCGCGCCGACGCCGGTCCGCTGCTCTTCTATCGCGGCACGTACCGGCGCATGTCGAACTGAACGCGCTCGCGCTCGCCGCGCGCCTCGTGGTCGCGGTGGTGCTGGCGATCGCGGCCGTCCAGAAGCTCCGGTCGGGCACCGAGCTGCGCAGACAGCTGGCCGACTTCGGCGTGCCGGCCCGGTTGACACCGGCTGTCGCAGTGGCGCTGCCCCTCGCCGAGCTCGCGGTCGGCGCGTCGCTGGTGGCCGTGCCGTTCTCGTCGGTGCCGGGATGGTGCGCGCTCGCACTGCTCGCGGCGTTCACGGGCGTGATCGCAGTGAACCTGGCGCGGGGTCAGCGGGTGCCGTGCCCCTGCTTCGGCGCCGCGTCGGCGCAGCCGCTCTCGCCCGCGACCGTCGCGCGCAACGGCTGGCTCCTCGCGCTCGCCGCACTCGCGACCGGTCCTGTGGGCGGCGCGGCCGTGTTGACGGTCGTTGCCTGGACGCTGGGTCTCGCACTCGTCACTGCCGGCGCCTTGCGCATCCTCGGTTAGGTCGGTGAGGCTCGCGTCATGGCGACGATCGAAGCGGCCACCATCGACGGCGTGCTCATCGTGGAGCCGAAAGTGTGGCGAGACGAACGCGGCCTCTTCGTGGAGACCTTCCGCCAGGAGTGGCTCGGCGCCGCGCCGACAATGGTGCAGGCCAACCGGGCCGACCGTCGCCGCGACACGCTCGTCGGCATGCACTACCACTTGCACCAGGCCGACTACTGGTACGTGCCCGCGGGCGAGGTAGTCGTCGCGCTGCACGATCTGCGGGCCTCGTCGCCCACCGATCGCGTCTCGCTCATGTTCGAGCTCGGCGGCGATGAGCACCGGGGCGTCTACATCCCGCCCGGCGTCGCGCACGGCTTCTTCGCTCGCAGCAACGCGACCGTCACGTATCTCGTCGATCATTACTACGACCCGGCCGACGAACTGGGCGTGGCGTGGGACGATCCCGAGCTGGCACTCGAGTGGCCGACGAGCGCGCCCGTCCTCTCCACACGCGATCGCGCCAACCCCCGGCGCGCCGACCTGCCGCCCGATCTGCTGCCCGGCTAACGACCGCTCATGCGACGCACGATCTCGTACACGACACGCATGCCGGTCACGGTCTCGAGCGCGGCGATGACACCGACGATCAGCGCGAGTGCCGTCGTGACCCCGGACACGCCCAAGACCAACGCGCACGTACCGCCCGCAAGGAGCACCGTGTTGACGATCCACGAGAAGCGCGCCGGGCGGGGGTCGGTGAGTGACGGCGGCGCAGCAAGATGCGTTGCGATCCAGCGGTCGTACAACAAGAGGAACGGCCCTCCGCGCCGGCCGGTCACGATGTTGGCCAGCAGCACGGCGGTCCAGATCGGTACCAGCCACGGCGCACGGAACGCGAACGACGCGAGCATCGCGATGGCCAGCACCGCCTGGTCGAATCGCAGCATGCGGGCATCGACGGCGAAACGAGGGTCTCCGGGCGCGGCCACGCACGGAATGTAACGGGCTGCGCCGGTCTGCGCGGAACTGTCGGGTCGCGCGCTCGCTAGCCTCGAGCCGATGACGAGCCGCGACGCGCGACCGCTCTCGGGCCGAGTCGTGATCGTCGGCGTCGACCAGGCCGACGTAGCCCGGGCGATGATCGACGCCGGTGCGACGGTGATCTGCGTCGGTGCGGACGCCGATGCGGTGGGCGCGCTTGAAGGCGAACTGGAAGCCCGCGGTCGTGTTGCCGCGTTCGTCGGCGACCTGGCCGACGAACCCAGTCGCGCTGCTCTGGTCGAGCTTGTCCGCGAGCTGTTCCCCGACCGGGCGTGAGCCTGCGCTCCGACGCGCGGAAACCGCAAAACTCAAAACTGACGCTCGTGTCAGCACTGGTAGCCTCGACGCTCGCGACCCGATCGAGCGACGGGTACGCGCACGTGCGAGGAGCGCCGGCGTGAGCGATCGAGAACGAGCGATCGATCCCGAGCGCGACGCGCGGAAGGCCGGCTGGCGTTTGATGCGCGAAGCCGTGCAGCCACAACGATCGTGGCTGGTGCTGGGTATCGCGGCCGGCGTGTTTTGGACCGCGGCGAAAGTCACGGTGCCACTGCTCGCCGCGGCCGCCATCGACCACGGCATCCTGCCCGCGAACGGCGCCTTGATCCTGCAGTTCTCGCTGCTCATCGTCGGGGTCGGGGTGGTGCAGGCGATCTCCACTGCGCTGCGCCGCTACTCGGCGTTCCGAATCGCGCTGCGCACCGAGACCGACCTGCGCGCCCGACTGTTCGCGCATCTCCAGCGACTGCACTTCGCGTTCCACGACGAAGCCCAGACCGGTCAGCTCATGGCGCGGGCCAACAGCGACATCCAGCAGATCGAGACGATCGTCATCCTGCTGCCGCTCACTGCCGCGAGCTCACTCACGCTGATCGCCGTCGTGGTGATCATGGCGATTCAGAGCCCATTGCTCACCGTGTTCGCGCTCGGCTCGCTCCCGTTGCTCAACGTCGCCGCGACCAGGTTCAGCCGGCGGATGCAACCGGTCTCACTCGCGCAGCAACAGAAGCTCGGCGACCTCTCCGGCGTGGTCGAAGAGAGCGTCGCGGGCGTGCGCGCGGTCAAGGGGTTCGGCGCCGAGCACATGCAGGCGCAGCGACTCGATCGCGAAGCCGACTCGGTACTCGACCGCGCGCTCGCAGCCGCGCGACTGCGCGCCGGCTTCTTGCCCCTCGTCGACTTCCTCCCGACACTCGCGCTGGTCGCGATCCTCTGGTACGGCGGCCACCTCGTGCTCGACGGCAAGCTCCAGCTCGGCTACCTCGTCGCGTTCAACTCGTACATCCTCATGCTCATCTGGCCGCTGCGGATGGCCGGGATGCTGCTCGCACAAGCGTCGCGTGCGTCCGCGGCCGCGGGCCGCATCCACGAGATCCTTGATACCGATCCCGCGATCACCGACGCGCCGCACGCCCGCGCGCTCCCTGACGGCATCGGCGAGATCGTGTTCGATGACGTGCGTTTCGCCTACGGCTCCGGGCCACCCGTGCTGCGCGGTCTCGACCTCACCATCCATGGCGGCGAGGCGATCGCGCTCGTCGGTGCGACCGGCTCCGGCAAGACGACCGTCGCGCGACTCGTCTCGCGCTTCTATGACATCGATGACGGCCGTGTCTGCATCGACGGCGTCGACGTGCGCGAGGTCAAGGTGCACGACCTGCGGCGCAGTGTCGGCATCGTGTTCGAAGACACGTTCTTGTTCTCCGACACCGTGCGCGAAAACATCGCCTTCGCCGATCCCGAGGCGCCGATCGAGGCGGTAGAGCGCGCGGCGCGGCTCGCGGGTGCCCACAACTTCATTGCGGCGCTTCCCGACGGTTACGAGACGGTGATCGGTGAGCAGGGCTTCTCGCTGTCGGGCGGCCAGCGGCAGCGGATCGCGATCGCCCGCGCGGTGCTGGCCCAGCCCCGGGTACTGATCCTCGACGACGCGACCTCGTCTGTCGATCCCACCAAGGAACACGAGATCCGGGCCGCGCTCGCCGAGGTGATGACCGGTCGAACGACGCTGATCATCGCGCACCGGCCGGCGACGATCGCGCTCGCCGATCGGGTCGCGCTGCTCGATGGTGGACGGGTCATCGCGCACGGCACACACACGGAGCTGCTCGCGTCATCGACGCGGTACCGAGAAGTGCTCGCGCAAGCGGAGATGGCCGAGACGGTCGCGGTCGCGGTACCGGCGGGACGGGGCGGCGACGGGGCGGGCTCATGAGAGGCGGCCACGTCAGCATCGTCGCGATCGACGAGAAACTCACCCGTGACGACGCCGAGCAGGTGCTGCGCCGGCTCCGCTCACTGCTGCGGCCCTACCGACGGGCGATCGCGCTGGCGACGATGCTCCTGGTCGCGCAAACCGCGTGCCTGCTGGCCGGCCCCGCGCTCGTGCGCCACGGCGTCGACCAGGGGCTCCGCGCGCACGACGCCGGCTCGCTCAATCTGTCGGCCGGGCTGTATCTCGCAGCTGCCATCGCCGGCCTCTTCCTCGGCCGGGCCGTCATCCTCATGGTGACGCGCATCGGCGAGACCTTTCTGCGCGATCTACGCCGGCGCGTGTTCCGTCACTTGCTGTCGCTCGGCATGGACTTCTTCGAGCGCGAGAAGACCGGTCGACTCGTGTCGCGCATGACGTCCGACATCGATGCACTGCAGGAGCTCGTGGAGCAGGGGCTCATCATGTTCGTGCAGAACGCGTTGCTCTTCGTCGGCGCGGTGATCGCGATCGTGGTGATGAGCTGGCAGCTCGCGCTCTGCACACTCATCGTGGTGCCCCCAGTGATGTTTGCCAGCCGGTGGTTTCGGCGGGAGTCGAATCGTGCCTACCTCGAGGTCCGCGAGCGGATCGGCACCAACCTCGCCACCCTGCAAGAAGGCCTCGCCGGCGTGCGTGTGGTCCAGGCCTTCGGCCGGGAGCGAGCATTTACGCGCCGGTTCCGCGCCACCAACGAAGCGCAGTTCGACGCCCACCTCGAAACTGTCAGCATCTCGGCCCGGTACTTCCCCGTGGTCGAGTTCGCCGGCGTCATCGGCATCGCGGTGATCATCGGCATCGGCGGATGGTTCACCGACCTGCAGATCGTCACCGTCGGCACGGTGTTCGCTTTCGTGCTGTACCTCAACAACCTGTTCGAGCCCGTCCAGCAGCTCAGCCAGCTCTACAACACGGTGCAATCCGCGGCGGCCGCGCTGCACAAGCTCTTCGAGCTATTCGACACCGCACCGTCGATCGCGGAACGTGCCGGCGCGATCGACCTCCCGGACGAAGGCGATCTCGAGGTTGACAACGTGTCGTTTGCGTACACGGGCGACGAAGTCGTGCTCCGCGGAGTGTCGCTGACCGTACGGCGCGGCGAGCGGGTTGCGTTGGTCGGTCCCACTGGTGCGGGCAAGTCGACGCTGGCGAAGCTGATTGCCCGTTTCTACGACGCCCGGTCGGGATCGGTGCGCTTCGGTGGTGTCGACTTGCGTGACGCGACGCTGCAGTCGCTGCGTGAGCGCATCGTCGTCGTGCCCCAGGAGGGTTTCCTGTTCGCGGGGACCGTGCGCGACAACATTCGGGTCGGACGCGCCGACGCCGCCGACCCGGAGATCGAGGCTGCCGTCAACGCCCTCGGGCTCGGCGAGCGCTTCCACGCGCTGCCCGATGGCCTCGATACCGAGGTGCGCGAGCGGGGTTCGAGACTCTCGGCCGGTGAACGCCAACTCGTGTCGCTCGTGCGGGCCGCGCTCGCGGACCCCACCGTGCTGGTGCTCGACGAGGCGACGAGCAACCTCGATCCGGGCACGGAGCGCACGGTGGAACGCGCGCTCGAGCGGCTCACCGAGGGCCGCACCACGGTCGTGGTCGCGCACCGGTTGTCAACCGCGGCGCGCGCCGATCGCGTCGCGGTCATCGACCACGGTGAGCTTGTGGAGCTCGGCACCCACGAACAGCTCCTCGCCCGCGATGGGCGCTACGCGCAGCTGTTCGCAGCGTGGGACGCCGGCCATGACGGTCGCGGCCAGGCGTTGACCCAGCCGGCCTGAGCCGACTACGCGCCGTCGGGCTCGTACAGCTCGTCTGCGGTGCGAATGTGACCGGTCTGGCCGCGTCGCTCGGTCTCGTCGTCGGCCTCGGCCTCGGCCTCGTACGGGTCGTCAGTGTCGTCCAGCTCGTCATCGTCGAGCTCGTCCAGATCGTCGAGCTCGTGCTCAGACTCGTACTGCTCGTCGGCCTCGCGTTCGCGCCCGGCCACGGCGCGGCGGCGGCGCGTCGCGAAGAACGCGATCGCGAATCCGACGACGACCACGCCGAGCGTGACCCGCACCTCGGTGTCGAAGATGTCGATGCTTTGTTTGTCGTTCGCGGTCGTGGTGGTGGGCTGGCTCGGCGGGACACTGCCGGGGGGCAGCGTGATCTCTGTCGGGCGCGCCGGCCGCGGCGTCGCCGTTCGGGCCGAGACGCCAGGGTCTGCCGCACCGGCAACGGCGGCCACCAGGACCAGGCCCAACACCGTGGCCACGAGCGCGGCGGTGCCGACTCGCATCAGTCGCGCCCTGCGCTTCGACATCGAGCTACATCCTTGCTCTGTGCCGCCGAGGATCGGGCGGTGCGGCCCGCTGGTTGCGCGCCGGTCACCGACAAAACCGGACGTTAGCGCAGAGAACGGGCGATCCGCACGCCGCGTGGAGCACCCGCCCGGTGTCGCAGCGCGGTCAGGCTGGTTCGAGCTCCACCACCGGGTCGAGGCGGTGGGCGAAACGGCGCAGCGTCCGCAGCAGCGCCAGCCCGGTGATCGCGATGAGGACGGCGTTGGTGAGCGCGGCGGCTGCGTCCCAACCGAGTGACGTCGCCACGTAGAACGACCAGTAGTGGTGCAGCGTCTCGCCCGCGCTCATGCCCGGGCGCCACGACAACTGGCCGCCGTCGCGCACGAACGGCCAGAACCACAAGTTCATGATCGCCCCGTAGACGAACCCCCAACCCCAGCCGAAGAGCGCGAGCGCGCCGATCTCCTGGCGGGGGCCGAGCCGGGCCGTGATGCGGCCGAGCAGTCCGGCGCTGCCACCCATCCAGCCGAGCGCGAGCATCTGGAACGGCAGCCACGGTCCGATCCCGCCGGTGACGATCGCGGAGAGCCCCATTGCGCACAGGCCGAGCAGCAACCCGAAGCGCGGGCCGAACGCGACGCCGGCGAGGATCACGAGGAAGTAGATCCCGTTCCCGCCCCCCGGAAAATGCACCAGCCGCAGCAGCCCCGCGCTCGCGGAGAGCACGCCGAGCAACGCGATCGTGGCGCCGTTCATCGTGCCGCGCCGCACCTCGAGGAGTACCGCGCCGATCACCAACGCGCCGACCAGCGCCGCAACCAACGGCGCGTCGCCACTATGTGCGTTGTTGGGGAGCGCCTTGCCCGGTAGCCAGAACGGATACAGGAACGCGGCCGCGCCGACCAGTGTCATCAGTGTGTAGACGAGCGCCGGCCTCGCCTTCGTGAGCGCTGCCGATGGCGACGAGTCTCGGATGGCAACGGTCGTCGCGGTCATGTGCGCGTCATGGCCGTCTGGACCTCCTCGACCGTGAGGAAGGGCGGCAGCACGCGCAGGACCTGCGGCGCGAAGAGCGAGCCCGCGAGGACGTCGCGGGCCGGTCCGTCAGCTACGACCTGGCCGTCGCCGAGCACGAGCGCGCGCGTTGCGGACCGGGTCGCGAGCTCGACGTCGTGCGTCGCGAGGACGACTGCGCCTCCGTCGGCGGCGTGGGCACGGACGGCGTGCTCGAGCGCGGTACGGGAGGACGCGTCCATGCCCCGGGTCGGCTCGTCGAGGAGGAGCACGTCGGCGCCACCGACCGCGACCGCCGCGATCGCCACCCGCTGGCGCTCACCTCCCGAGAGGCTGCGCGGATGATGCGCGGCGAGCGGTGTGAGGTGCAGCGCGTCGAGCCAGCGGTCGACGCGGCCGTCGTCGGGCCGGCCGAGGAGGCGCAGCGTCTGCTCGAGCTCGCGGCGAACGGTCGGCGCGAACAGCAGCGCGTTGGGGTCTTGGGGTACGTACGCGACTCGTGCCGGCCCGGCGACCGTTCCGGTGTCGGGATCGATCAGCCGGCTGAGCACGCGCAGCAGGGTGGTCTTCCCCGCGCCGTTGCGACCCAACAGCGCGACGACTTCGCCCGCGTGCATGGCCGTCGAGATGCCGGACAACACCGGCCGGCCGCCGAGCGCGATGTGCAGGTCGCGCGTCTCCAGCAGTGGGTCGCCCGGCGCCGACGATGGATGTAGGTCTTCTCGTCGCGGCACCAGCGAGAGCAACTCGCGGTCGGCCGCGACGAACGCGCGCGCGTCGCGCACCGTGAGCGGCGGCGGCGTCCAGCCGAGCAGCGCGCCAAGGCGGGTGACGCTGGGCGCGCCCGGATAGTCGGCGAGCGCGGCGCCGGGCGCGGCCGGCGCCGTAACCCGGCCCTCGGCGACCAGCGTGACCCGGTCCGCCAGCGGCCCGGCGCGCTCCAGGCGATGCTCGGCGAGCACGACGGTGGTGCCGAGGTCGGCATTGAGGCGGGCGACCGCCGCGAGCACGTCGTCGGCGCCCTGCGGGTCGAGCTGGGAGGTGGGCTCGTCGAGCACGAGGGCGGACGGCGCCGCGGCCAGGGCTCCGGCGATTGCGCACCGCTGGCGCTCGCCGCCCGAGAGCGTCGCGGGCGATCGATCGCGCAAGTGCGCGATGCCGAGTGCGTCGAGCGTCTCCTCGACCCGGCGGCGCATCGCGTCGGCCGGCATCGCGAGATTCTCGAGCACGAACGCGATGTCGGCTTCCACCTGGTCGACGACGAACTGCGCTTCGGGATCCTGCTGCACGAAACCGATGACATCCGCGAGCTCGCGCGGTCGATGCGTTCGCGTGGAACGTCCGAACGTGATGACGTCGCCGGAGAACCGGCCGCCGGTCGAATGCGGTACGAGCCCGTTCGCAGCGCGCAGCAACGTGCTCTTCCCCGACCCCGACGCGCCGACCACAAGAAGGATCTCGCCCGGCGCGACTTCCAACCCGACATCGTGCAGCACCCGCGCCCCATCCGGATACGCGAACGACACGTCCACATACGCGATCGCACTCACGCCACAACCTCGCGTTTGTGCGAAAGTGGTTCCTGGAGCGTACGCTCAGTACCAAACGTTGGGATTGCAAGCGCGGGGCGACGGACGATTGGCGCGAGCAGCGCGGCGATCGCGAGCGCGGGGAGCAAGTGGAACGCCGGCCACACCAGCGGGCTCGCGTTCCACGCGAGTGAGTCATCACCGGCCAGCGAGAGCAGCGCGAGTGCCACTGGCGCGGCGATCGAGACGCCCATCACTCCCCAGTCGGCGGACGTGATTCGGCGCGGCCGGTAGCGATCGCGTCGATGCGCGGTCGAGGCGAGCCACAGCGCCGCGACCAGCGCAAACGCGCCCAGAAGCCCGAGCGCGACGGCGACGCCCCGGGCCCGCCCGACCAGCGCCACGAACGTGGCGCCGAGCGCGAGCAGCGCGCCGAGCCCGCACCAGCCCGCGGCGACATCGCGGCGCGATGCGCGCTCGTGCGCGAAGCCGCGGGAGTCCATCGACTCCGAGAGCGCGACGGCGCGTTCGAGGCCACTCTCGAGAATTGGCACCACCAGACGAAGCATCCGGCCGCGGCGCACGACGCGCCCACCGGTGCGCGCCCGATCGGCTTCGCGCACGGCACTGATCGCGCCGATTGTCGACGGGACGAACGCGAGCGCGACGACAAGCACGAGTCCGAGCTCGTAAAACGCGCGCGGCGCTGACTGCACGAGCTCGTAATGCGACACCACCGCGTTGAACGCGCCGAACGCCGCGATCACACCGACGACGGCGAACCCTTCGGCCGCGGCTTGGAGCAGCACCGGCAGCTCGACCGTGCCGCCAACGGTGAAGCCACCGAGGATGGTCGGCAGTGTGAAGTGCGGCGTCGTGAAGAGCACGTCGCCGATGCCGTGCGCGGTGGTGACCGCAATCACGATGCGCACGACCGCGAACGCCACCCCCAGCGCGAGCAGCAACGGGAACGCGCGCGCGAACGGTGAGTTGAGCGCATGCATCTCCACAACCAGCGCGCCAACACCGATGACGAGCGCCACGTACACCGGGCTGGGCGCCAGTTGCACCGCCGCCGCGGCCGCGATCGCCCAGACGAGCCACGTGACGGCGTGCCACGACCGACGGCTTGACGCTGGATTGCTCACATCAATAAGGTGCACAGCTGAGAGCAGTCGCGCGCAACCCGGACGTTGCGTGCGGTCCGGTCCCGGCTTCGGCCGGCCCGGACGGGGGAAGTCGGTGCAAGTCCGACGCTGACCCGCAACTGTAAGCAGCAATGACCGGCGAACTGGCTGGTCAGGGCTGCGAGCCAGGATGCCTGCCGCTCTCCGCCGGGCCACCGGCGTCCCGTTGAGATGCCGCCTCCGGGCGGCCGATTCGGCCCTCGTGGAACGGGGCCAACGGAGGGCACCATGGCATACCGCCGTTCAATCTCCGCGTGCTTCGGCGCGCTCGCTTGCGTCGTCGGACTCACCGTCGCCACCCCCGCGAACGCGGCGACGTCCGACAGTGCGACCGCAGCCGCCAACGCGGTCAAGTGGCTCAAGACCCAACAGCAGCCCGACGGCGGCTTCGAGGTCTCGGGGTTCGCCGGCTTCGAGACGCCCGACGCGGTGCTGGCGATCGCGGAACAGGCCCAGACCGGTACCACTTGGAGCACCACTGAAGCGCGCGCCGCGGTGCAGGCCACCAAGAGCTCGGCCGGCAAGACACCACTCGACGCGCTCGACGACTTCGCCGACGGTGGTCTCAATGCGGGGCAGGCCGCCAAGCTCATCGCGCTCGACGTCGCGGCGCTCGGTCTCGACCCGTCGCACTTCGATCCGCAGGGCGACGGCGGTACCACCACCGATCTGACCGGCACGGTCGACGCCGCGTTCAATCCGGCGGACGGCTCGTACGCGTCGCTCGGTACGTTCAACGCGACCCTCTACTCCGCGCTCGCGGAGAAGGTCGCGCACGGCACGGTGGCCGCGAAGACGCTCGATTTGGTACGAGCCCGTCAGCAAGCGGACGGCGGTTGGTCCTTCGACGCCCACACGACCGGCACGACACCCGCCGATAACGACACGACTGCGCTGGCCATCGAAGCCCTTGTCGCGGGCGGTGCCGACGTGACCGATGCACAAGTGAAGAGCGGGCTGCGCTTCCTCGCCACCAGCCAGGAGGCAAACGGCGCGTGGCAGTCGTTCGGCGCCGACGATCCCAACTCCACCGCCGTCGCGCTGCTCGCCATCCGTGCGGCGGGCTTCGATCCGTCCACGACCTGCTGGCGCGACACAGTCGCATCCGATGTCGCGACCAAGGTCAGCGCGTCGCCCGACGCGTGGTTGCGCACCCAGCAGCAGGCCGACGGGCACATCGCGAGCCCGGCCGACTCGTTCGGCCTCAATACGTTCGCCACGTCCCAGTCCGTGCAGGCACTGCTGCGCTCGTGGCTCCCGATTGCAACCGCGTCACCGCAGACGTGCACGTCGGTGTCGCCCGGCACGCAGGAGCCACCCGCCACGACGCCGGCCGGATCGGCTGCGAGTGACACGCAGGTACTCGGCGCGACCGAAGACGGCACCACAGTCGCGGGCGAGCTCCCGCGTACCGGCGGATCGGGCGACCAGATCGCGCTGACGGCGATCGGCGCCGCGTTCGTGTTGCTCGGCGCGGGATTGGTTGCGGGCGCGCGTCGCCGTACGTTCCAGTGAATCGAGGGGCACGCGTACTGGGCGCGGTGGCGTTCGTCGGCGCACTGCTCGCCGCGACCACCGCCGCGACGGGCACCGCGACGCCGGCAAGCGCGCGTCCACGCCCGGTCGTCGACCACCGGGCCGCGGTGATCATCGATACCGGCGCGGGGGTGAAGAAGATCTGCGTGCACTTCGTCGAGGCGTCGATCAGCGGGCTCGAGGCGCTGCAGCGCGCCGACGCGACGCCCGTGGTCCAGACGTTCGGCGGCATCGGCGGCGCCGTCTGCGCGCTCTGCGGCCGGGGCTGCGACGCCGGGAGCACCTGTCTCACGTGCCAGGCACCCAACTACTGGGCGTATTTCCGCGCCCCGGCAGGGTCGTCCGGCTACACGTACTCGCGGGCCGGGGCCAGCGCGACCCGCGTCCACGATGGCGACGTCGAAGGCTGGCGCTGGGGCACCGGCGCGCCACCCGGATACATCGCGGTCGCCCAGGTCTGCGGCGAAGTCGCGCCCGGCAGCGCCGGGAACGGCAGTAGTGGTGGGGGCGGCGGCGCGCAAAGCGGCGGGCCAAGCGGCGCGGCGTCGGGCAGCGCGTCGACCAAGCACGCGCCGCAAGCCCCGGGCACAGCCGCGCTGGGCGGGGCCGCGCCACCCGCGAGTGCCGCACCGACGTCGTCTGTGCCACCCGCAACCGTCGCCGGCGCCACCGCCGAACGCAGCAACCCGAAGTCGGCCGGCGCGGGGAAGCGCGGGCGTGCCGCCGGGCACGCGGTCGCGCCCATCCTCTCGAAACACAAGGGTGGCAGCAGTGCGGGATTACTGGCCTTTGCGGCGATCCTCACCGCGTTGCTGGCGGCCGTGATCATCGCCCGTCAGGTTCGCAAGCGACGGGCCGCGGCCTGAGGCTCGTCCTCCAGTACCGTTCGGTCATGGCCACACGCACCAGGACGTTCGGCGCGGGCAGTCGCGAGGGTCACGACGCGAGCGCGTTCTACGACCGGTTCAGCGCGCCGATCGTGTCCGACGACGAGGTCGTCAACCCATGCACGGCCGCCGACCAGCTCTTTGTCGGCGACTCTCGTGACATGGCCAAGGTCGACGACAACTCCGTCGCCCTCGTCGTGACCTCGCCGCCGTACTTCGCCGGCAAGCAGTATGAGGAGGCGGTGGGGGAGGGCCATGTGCCCGGGTCGTACCTCGAGTACCTCCAGACGCTGCGCGATGTGTTCGCCGAATGCCGGCGCGTGCTCGAACCCGGAGGCCGCATCGCGGTCAACGTCGCGAACCTCGGGCGCAAGCCGTACCGTTCGCTTGCGGCCGACGTGACCACGATCCTGCAAGACGACCTCGCGATGTTGTTGCGGGGCGAGATCGTGTGGGTCAAGGCGGAGGGCGCCGCGGGCAGTTGCGCGTGGGGCTCCTTCGCAAGTGCGGCCAACCCGGTGCTCCGCGACCTCAGCGAGCGCGTGGTCATCGCGGGAAAGGGTCGCTTCGACCGGGCGATCTCGCGCACGAACCGCGAGGCGCGCGGTCTGCCGTTCGAGAACACGATCTCGAAGGAAGAGTTCATGGAGGCAACGCTCGACGTGTGGCGCATCCGTCCCGAAAGCGCCCGGCGGGTCAATCACCCGGCGCCGTTCCCGGTCGAGCTGCCCGAGCGGGTGATCCGTCTCTATACCTATCAGGACGACGTCGTGCTCGACCCGTTCCTCGGCTCGGGGTCCACCGCGGTCGCGGCCGTCCGCACCGACCGCCACTACGTCGGCTTCGACACCGAGCCCGATTACGTGAAGATCGCGGCGACACGCATCGCCGAGGAACGCGCCGCTCGCTGACCCACCGCGGCGCATGCTCTCATCGAGGCGACGAGGAGCGGGAGGCACCGTATTCCGGGTGCGCGCGCGACGCGCGGAGGTCAGCCGCCGGTCGGCAGGAACAGGTTGAAGAGCGACGCGCCATTGAGCGGTATCTGCGGGTCCGGCACCCACGGTCCCGGTCACCCACGGTCCCGGTCACCCACGGTCCGGTCACCCACGGTCCGGTCACCCACGGCCCCGGATCGACGACCTTGACGGCCTTGATCGATTTGCCCAGGAGCTTGAAGAAGTCGGAGACCCCGTCAGCGGGGATGGTCAGGTTCTGGAGAAAGTCGCCACTCTGGTTGCCGGGGATGCCGGTGCGCACGACGACAAGGTCGAGGCTGGGCACCATCACCACGAGTGGTCGAAGAACCCATCGAAGCTGAAGGTGTCTGGTCATAGCATCGAAAACTGTGTTCCTGGGCGCGGTGACCGAGCAGAACGTCAACGTGCTCATTGCATTCGGCGGCGGGATCGTGTCGTTCCTGTCGCCGTGCGTGCTGGCGATCGTGCCCGGCTACCTGTCGCTCATCACCGGCATCAGCGTCGGCGAGCTACGAGAGGGCAGCCCACGTCACCTCGTGCGCATCGCGATCAACACCGGGCTGTTCGTGCTCGGCTTCACCATCGTGTTCACGCTGCTGTTCCTGTCGACGACCGCGGTGAGCGGCGCGCTCTTCCGTAACCAGGAGGTGTTGACGCGGGTCGCCGGCGGCCTGATCGTCGTGATGGCCGTGTACCTCGCCGGATCGCAGCTGGTCATGGCGCCCGCGTTGTACGGCGAGGCGCGCTTCCATCCGCATCTCGAACGCTTCGGGCCCTTCGCCGCGCCGGTTGCCGGCGCCGCGTTCGGTCTGGGGTGGACGCCGTGTATCGGTCCCGTGCTCGGCTCGGTGCTCGCGGTTGCATCGACCCGGGGTGCGACGGCGCGCGGTGCCACGTTGCTCATCGCGTACTCGATCGGGCTCGGTGTGCCGTTCCTCGCGGTCGGGCTCGCGTTGGGACGCCTCGAGGGTGTGCTCGGTTTCTTCAAGCGTCACTCGAAGGCGATCACGTTGGTGTCGGCCGCGGTGCTCGCCGCGTTCGGCGTGGTGTTGTTGTTGGACCGGCTCACGTGGGTCACCGCACGGCTGAGTGAGTTCTGGGACGCGATCGGCCTCCGCTCACTCATCAACGTGTGAGGTGCGAAGAACCCGTCGGCCGCGTCAGCGGGCAGGTGGCGGGATCGGCAGCGCGGTGTGCCCGCGGATGGTGCGACCAGGTCAAGGTGCGTTTTGCATTCAGTGGTTGATCGGCGCCCATGGGCACCAATACCAACGGCAGACCGTGCGCCAGCGCGCCGATCACGCTGCCCGATCCGCCTGCGCGCGCGAACTTCCCCTTGCACTTGGCCCGGCGTAGGGGTAATTGTCGTTTCATCTGGTGGCAGGTCGAGAGTGAGGAGCACAGCAATGCCGAAATACCTCTTCAAGGCGAGTTACACCTCTGAAGGTGTTGCCGGCGTCGCGACCAAGGGCGGCTCATCGCGCCGCGACGCGATCAAGCGCGTCTTCGAGGCCAATGGCGGCAAGCTCGAGGCTTTCTACTTCGCGTTCGGGGACACCGACGTCTACGCGTTCGGCGACCTTCCCGACGCTGAGACCGCGGCCGCGATCGCCCTTGCCGTCAACCGGGCGGGGACGACCACGGTCTCGACCGTCGTGCTGCTGACCCCCGAAGAGGTCGACGGGGCGGCCAAGCGCTCGATCGATTACACCCCGCCGGGGAAGTAGCTGACGTAACCGCGTTGTGCGCCGGGCGCTCGCGACCCGGCGCACACTCGCCCGCTTAGCTCGATCTCGAGGCCGAGATCGTCAGGCCTGCGCTTGGGCCATGATCTTTCCGACGTTGTCGGGCGCGAAGAACGCGGGCGGCGGCAACGTACCGGCCATCACGCCGGCGAAGTCGTCCATCGCTTCTTGGTTGCCGTGCACGGCACCGAGGAGCTGCTGCATCTCCGGCGGTGGTGGCTCCATCGCGGCGAACTGGCAGGTGAGCTCGAAGATCGGGAGTGCCGTTTCGTCGCGCTGCTGCTGGTAATCGGCCATCGCCTCGTCAAGCGGTCGGTTGCCCGAGAACGACTGGTCGAGCGCTTCGACGAGCAGCTCCGCGCTGTGGAACGCGTCGGTGATACCGAAGGCGGTGATCGGGTCCTTGTGGTAACCGGCGTCGCCGACGAGCGCCCATCCGGGGCCGTAGGGCTTGCGGAAGAAGTTGGGCAGGTCGCCGGTGCCGGCGAAGCGTTCCGCTCGCGTCGCGGCGTCAACCCGTGCGGCGAACTCCGGCGCGAGCTCGAGTGACTTCAGATACGTGGCCTCGACGTCGTGACGGTACGCGTCGAAGTTCTCATGGGCGATGCCCACCACGACGAGGGTGAGGTCGTCGTTGGTTGGGATCACTCCCCAGCCGCGTCCGGGACGGATGTAGGCGGTGAAACTGTTGTCGTGCGGCAGTCCGCGCCAGTAGCTGTAGTACGAGCCTTGGAGCGCGGGCTTCTCGTGGTAGCGGGGAGACTCGACGATTTTTGCCACCAGGGAGTACCGGCCATCCGCGCCGATCACCACCGGGGCATGCTCGGTGACGGATCCACCGCCTTTGTCGTGACCGCGAATTCCCGCCACGCGGCCGTCTTCGACCACGAGCTCATCGACCGTGAATCCCTCGCGTACCTCCGCGCCGGCTTCGACCGCGGCGTCGACGAGGATCTTGTCGAGCACTGTGCGTCGAGGCGAGTAGGCCACGGCCTCGCCGTCGATGGGGCGCGGCGATCCCGAGATCGTGAACGGGCCGAAGTCGAACGTGTAGTGGAGGATGGGCGGACAGCCGGTCGCGATGACCCGGTCGCGGAGACCCCACC
Organism: Acidimicrobiia bacterium; assembly: GCA_038236695.1. Classification (GTDB taxonomy): domain Bacteria; phylum Actinomycetota; class Acidimicrobiia; order IMCC26256; family JBBRZM01; genus JBBRZM01. The sequence goes on along the minus strand of JBBRZM010000003.1, from coordinate 17,621 downwards.
GTTGGAGCGCGGCGACCCCCGGCGGGTGGATGACGTGGGTCGACAAGGTGTCGCTCGGGAACGTCGCCCGGTCGACCATGAGGACGCGATAGCCCTGGCGCGCGAGCAGCATGGCGGTGGGCGAGCCTGCGCAGCGCGCCCCGACGACGATCACGTCGTACGGCTTCGTCATCGGTGTCTCCCTTTCCTTCCCGAGGCGGCAACTCTGCTGCTGCTCGGCGAGGTTGGCAAGGGGCGCGCATTGGTTGCATCGATCGCGGGTCTGGCCGCGAAGGCGAACGAGTCAGGGCGCGTCGATCAAGGGCTCAGGCCGTCCCGCCCCTGCGTGCTTCAATTTTTCTTTGGATCGGCGCGTGTCAGTCGAAGTCGAGCTTGGTGAGGTCGTAGAACGTCGGCTCGCCGTCGAACATCGACATGTACTGCTCCAGGAGAGGGCTCCCCTCCATGGCCTTCTCGTTCTTGCGGGCCTCCGCCTCGGAGGTGAAGTACGAGACGTCGGTAAAGCTGCCGTCGCCGTGCCAGGCGGTGACCCCGCCGATGAGGTCGGGGCGGAGCTTGCGCAGTTCGCCCTCCATTCGCTTCGTCTCGGCGCGCACGCGTTCCTGATCCATCGCCCGGCCCTGCATGACCTGGACGAAGCCGGCGTCGTTCTTGCCGCCGCCGAAGAGGAGGTCGACCTCACGGCAGTCGTGGAACGTGACCTCGCCGGAAAATGCCTTCGACGTCTCCTCCCACCAGGCGCTCTGCTTCGGCAGGGAGCTGTTGGCCTGGGCCTTCTCCTCGGATTCGAATCGGACGATGGCGATCCCGTAGTTGTCGGCGGTGACGCCGCTTGTCGACCCGAGATAGCCGGTGGTCATGGGCTTGATCTCCTTGCGCCACTTCTGGAGCTGGCGGCCCAAGAAGTCAGCATCTGCGAGCTGTCCCTGAAGCACCTGAACGAACATGTCGCTCCTCCTTCGCTGTGTACACACCCGAGTTACCGCACTCACTCGACGGGCGAAACCTACCCGTGCCGATCGGTCGCGTAACAGGGCAGTTTGCGGGCGGGTTCACCAATTTGCCCGGCTCATACGTCGGGCGGAGCGTCGGCGGCGGGATGCGGCGTGTCGCCGCGCTACGCGTAGGTGCGCACGAGCTCGAGCACTGCATGCGCGTCGGGGCCTTCCCCACGTAGCGCGGTGTCTTCCGGAGCGGCGCGGCGCGCGGCAACCAAGCACAGCTCGACGGCGTCGCCACGGATGACGGTCAGCGGCTCGGCATCGGGCACGAAGTCCCACGCCTCGCCGCTCGGCGAGCGCAGCTCGAAGGCGACGGGACCGGCGAGCTCGCGACCAGCGCGTGCGAACGCGTAGGGCAGCGTGCGCCAAGCGAGGCGGGCGACATGCCGCAACCGGTCGGTCGGCGCGACGGTTCGACCGAGTGCGTCGGCCGCGTCGCCAGTGTGAATCCATGTCTCCGCGAGTCGCGTAGTGGCCAGCGTTTGGGCCGAAAGCTGACCCGCGACCCACGCGACACGTTCGTGCGGATCGCACGAGCTGAACGCGTCGCGGAGCGCGTCGGCGCTGGTCTGCCAGCGGTCGCGAACGGTCGTTGCCGGTTGACCGCGCTCCCGCTCAACCATCAGCGCGGCTCCATCGTCAACGTTGCCCGGGGATCCCATGCCGGCCGCGAACTCGCCGACGACTTCGGTGAAGCGCCCGCGCACACTCGCGAGGGCGAGCTCGTCGGTCTGCGCGAGATGGAGGACAACGTCCGCAACCGTCCAGCCTTCACATGGTGAGGGTCGCTGCCAGTCGCGCTCGTCCAGCGGCGCAAGCAGACCGGCCAGCTCGGCGTGCTGTTGACCCAGTGCGGTGACGATCGCGTCCACGGTCGGCCCCCTCCGGGAGGGACTCTACGCGGCGTTCTCGCGGTCGGCTCGAAGGCGAGCACAGGCATCGCCGGGCCGGCCGCTGCTTATTCGGTATGGCGCAGGACGTACCAGCCCGCAGCGCCCAGCGCGAACGCGCCGACGACCTCGAGGACCCCAGCTGTCCACGACAACGCGTCGATGCGACCGTCCGGGAACGAGTCGCTGAACGAGCTCCACTGCGGTAAGAGATGCGTTGCCGCCACACCGAGAGCGGTCGAGAAGCCGACCGCGACCGCAACCAGCGGCGCGAAACGATGCCGCATGATCACCAGAGCGATTACAAAGAGTGCGCCCACCGATGCCACGTATCCGGCACCGAGCACCTCCGGTGTCAGCGTGTCGAAACCGCGGCGCATGTGATCGGCGTTGTGGAACAGGAACGCGGCGGCGAAGAAGATCGTGGCGTAACTGAGCACCCGATCCGCGCGGCGATCGGTTGTGTCGCCGAGCGCTTCCGGCCGCTGGATCGTTTCCTCGCTGGCCATTTCGGTCGCCCCCGCACTGGAGTGTCTTTCGCCGTCACAGCAACCGACGGCGACTGCTTCGCCGATTGTCGCGCCACCCGTTGGCAACACCGGAAATCTGCCGCACCATCGTCGAAGGCCTCGGTGTGCTCGTCGGCAGCGGCGGCGACAGCGGGCCCGGCGCCTCTCTGACCGGGGGAGTAGTTGCGCTGCTCGTTGCCGCCGCCTTCGGTTGGTCGCTGCTGCAGAAGCTGCCTTGCGGCGAGTGAGTGCCGGTGCTTCGATGACCGTTATCTTGTGATCACCATGAACACGATCACGTTTTCCCGCCCGCGATGACCGCAGCGTCGGTGCCGGCAGCACAGCTCTTCACGCTCGCAGCGAACCAACGCAGCGGGCTCGTCGAGCATTTCCGCGAGTTGGGCTGGGTGGCAGTCGATGCGCTCGATGGCGACAGCCGTGCCGCGTTGCCGGGATGGGTCGACGAGGTCGCGGCCTGGCCTGCGGACGCGGGTGAGGTGCTGCAGCACCACGAAGGCACCGACGACGGGCCGATCCTGTGCCGCAGCGAGAACTTCTTGCCGTTCCACGTCGGGCTGCGGGCGCTGCTGTGTTCCGGACCGTTGCTGCAGGTTGCGTCGACGCTGCTCGGCGAGCCGGCGGTGCTCTACAAGGAGAAGGTCAACTACAAGGCGCCGGGGGGCGCGGGGTACTCGCCGCACCAGGACGCGCCGGCGTATCCGATGATCAACGTGCATGTCTCGGCGATGATCGCGATCGACGACGCGGATGAGACCAACGGCGGTCTCGAGGTCGTGTCGCGCCGGCATCACGAGTTGCTGCCGCTCGACGAGCGGGGCTGCATCGACGCGGCCACTGCGGACGAGCTCGAGTGGGAGCCGATCCCGTTGGCCGCGGGCCGGACGCTGTGGTTTCACAGTCGCACTCCCCACCGCAGCGCGCCCAACCACTCGACGTCTCCGCGTCGCGCGTTGTACCCGACGTACAACGCAGCCGGCGAAGGCAACCTGCGCGACGCGTATTACGAAACGAAGCTGGCGGCGTTCGCCGCCGCCCCGTCCGGAGATCGCGCCCGCGTCTCGTTGATCGGTGACTTCGAAGGGCGACCGGTGTGAGCGACGCCACTCGCAACGGTCCCGACATCGTTGACGTGGCATCGCTGCTCGCGCTGTACGAGACGTGGGGTGAGCGGCGATATGACGAGGTCGTGACCCAGCAAGAACACGCGCTGCAATGTGCGGCCTTGGCGGCTGCGGACGGCCGCCCACCGACGCTCGTCGCCGCAGGCCTGTTGCACGATGTCGGACACTTACTCGAGATGGCGGAGCACGACAGCGCCTCGGCGCCCGCCCACGACACCGTGCACGAGGAGCGGGGCGCTCGCGCGCTCAGCGCCGTGTTCGGACCCGACGTCACCGAGCCCATTCGTCTTCATGTCGCGGCCAAGCGGGTGCTGGTGGTGATCGATCCCGACCACACGGCGCGCTTGTCGGCGGGCTCGCGCGCGAGCCTGCGCCGCCAGGGTGGCGCGGCCACGGCCGACGAGGTGGATGCGTTCATGCAGTCGCCGTATGCGGACGAAGCGTTGGCGCTTCGGCGGTACGACGATTCGGGCAAGGTGTCCGGCCTCGCGATCGCACCGCTCGCCGAGTATCACGACCTGCTCGCGTCGCTGATCCACACATCGTGACGAGCGCATCGGACACATTGGTGCCGTCTCCGTTCGAGCCGATGCGGTTGGGTCCGCTCGCGCTGCGAAACCGCATCATCAAAGCGGCGACGTTCGAGGGCGTGATGCCGCGCGGTCAGGTGACCGATGAGCTGATCGAGTTCCACCGCCAGGTCGCACGCGGTGGTGTCGCGATGACCACCGTGGCGTACTGCGCCGTGTCACCCGGCGGACGTGTGCAGCGCCACACCCTGGTGATGCGCGACGACATCGTCCCCGATCTCCGCCGACTCACCGACGCCATCCACGACGACGGCGCGATGGTCGCGGCGCAGCTCGGACACGCCGGACTGGTCGCCAATACGCGATCGAACCGGCAACCGACACTGGCGCCGTCGACCCGACTGAGCGCGCCGGCCATGGGCCTCGTGCGCGGCGCGACGATCGCCCAACTCGACGAGGTCGTTGCCGACTTCGCGCGCGCAACGACCGTCGCGGTCGCCGCCGGCTTCGACGCCATCGAGATCCACCTCGGGCACAACTACCTGCTCAGCTCGTTCTTCAGCCCCAACCTGAACCGCCGCACCGACGAGTACGGCGGCAGCATCGAGAACCGCGCCCGGCTCGCCCGGCGAGTCGCGGAAGCGGTGCGAATCGCAGCCGGGAGCGACACCGCGGTGATCGCGAAGTTCAACATGGACGATGGTGTCGCCGGTGGCCTCTGGCTCGACGAGAGCATCGAGATCGCGAAGCTGCTCGAAGCCGACGGCCATCTCGACGCCCTCGAGCTCACCGGTGGGAGCTCGTTGCTGAACGGCATGTACTTCTTTCGTGGCGACGTCCCGATGAAGGAGTTCATCGCGACGCAACCGACAGTTGTCGGCTGGGGATTCCGGGTGTTCGGCCGGCGGATCTTCCCGACCTACCCGTTCGAAGAAGCGTTCTTCTTGCCGCTCGCGCGTCAGTTCCGCGAGGCACTGTCGATGCCACTGATCCTGCTCGGAGGGATCAACCGCCGCGACACGATCGACAACGCGATCGCGGAAGGTTTCGACGCTGTCGCCATGGCCCGGGCGCTGCTTCGGGAGCCCGATCTCGTCAACCAGATGCGCGACCACGGCCGCACCGACGGCCTCTGCATTCACTGCAACAAATGTCTGCCCACGATCTACAGCGGCACGCGGTGCGTGCTCGTGCCGGCGACCTGATCGGTGTGACGGTGGGGGACTGGCGCCCGTTCGCGCCGGTGCCCGACGGGGCCGGAAACGCCCGTGGTAACTTGATCGGTACGCCGCGGGGTGGAGCAGTCTGGTAGCTCGTCGGGCTCATAACCCGAAGGTCGCGGGTTCAAATCCCGCCCCCGCCACCATCGAAAGCGTTGCTACGAGCGGGCCTCCGGACCCGCTCGTACTCGTCCAGTCCTTCACGTCTACCAAAGGCGCGTCTACCGGCCATCCGAACGCCTCGGTCGTTCGGCCGTAGGAAGAGTCCTTGAGAGGCAGGCCAGCCCTCCGCGAACTCAGACAGTTTCGGCGCGCATAGGCGGTATGGAGGAGAACTGTGTACGTCACGGATCGCCATCGGGGCTTGACAGTTGCGAGGATGTCCATACAATGTGTGGGCATGGAGCGAAAGAGCAAGGTCCTCAATCTCAGGGTCAGCGACCGGCAGCGCACGGTTTACGAGCGCGCGGCAGCGCTTGAGGGCATGTCGGTCTCAGCCTTGGTGACTTCTGCCGCTAACGATCGCGCCGAGGAGCTCTTGCATGCTTACGCCTCGATGACGGTCCCTTCCGATGTCTTCGATCAGCTCCTCTCGGCGCTTGACGTGCCGGCACCGCTGGCGCCGGCGTTGGAGAAGGCGCTCATCGAGCCTCGCTTCCAGAACCGCTGACCCCGATCGGTGGAGTTCGCCTGTGACGCCTTCGTCGATGGTCACGACGCGTCCGAGTTCCATAGCGGGCAGGAGACGCTTGACGACTGGCTCCGCAAGTCCGCCCGGGACAGCGATCGGCGAAACCTGACCCGTACCTATGTCTGGCATCGAGGCGATGGGGTAGTCCTCGCCTACTACACCCTGATGCCGTACTTCATCGAGCGCGAGACCCTGAACAAGAAGCAGGGGCGCGGACTCCCTGATCGGATCCCGTGTTACCTCATCGCTCGACTCGCGCTTCACGAGGAGTTGCACCACCAGCGACTCGGCTCGCAGCTTTTGGCCAGCGCGTTGAGCCGCGCGGCCATTGGGTCGCGCGACCTTGGCGGCCGCTACGTCATCGTCGACGCCATCGACGACGTCGCCGAGTCCTTCTATCGACATCACGGGTTCGAGTCAGTGCCCGGTCACGAGCACCGGCTCTTGATCCCGACAAAGGCGCTCGAACCCCACTTAGGCGATTGATTCGCTGGTCCCCGCGATGTCCGTGGCAGGATCCGCGCCAACGACTGAGGCTTGGCGAACTCCCCTTGGTTCCGTGAATCCGGAAGTCGGCCGCCGAGCCGAGGACCGATGACGCTTCTACCTCTGGTGCGAGACTCGGTGGTGACCGCCACGGTGGCGCGGTGCTCGTCCAATGCTTCAACGTCGCCGCATGGCAGCAGGGACGCGACCTTGGTTTGCCTGGTGAGGAGTCATGACGGGTTCCTCGCGACGGTTTCTATCGCAATAGCGGTCAGAAACCCCCGCACTATCGAGGATCGACATGAGCGACGACGAGGTCACCCTCGGGATGTCGATTCCGCTCCACTCGGACGGCTTCCTGCGACGGGAGTGCCCTACGTGCGAGCGAGAGTTCAAGTGGCTGCCAAACACGAACGACGAGGACGATGCCGATGACGGGGAACCTCTTCCAAGCGGTTGCTACCTCTGCCCCTACTGCGGCGTCCAAGCACCAGCTGATGCGGAGTGCATCGATTGCGAGGCGCACACCGGTGCTTGCCGGGGTGACGAACAGCGCCCGAGCGTGGCCGAGTGCCACCGCGGTCGTGGTAGCCGATCGTTTGTCGGCGAGGAGCGAGCGCAGAGTCGACGCCATCTCGTCGGGATCGGCGATGTCGAAGAGGCGGTAGACGTCGCCGGCATCCTTGGCTTCGAGGCGCTCCGGCGTTGCGAGGCGGTCACCGAGCTTGTGGAGCTTGGCGACGAACAGCGCGCCGGCACCGGCGACGTTGACGGTCACGCGGCGGATGTCGCCAGCTTCGAACGCGGCGATCTCGATCGGGCCGTGATCGACGACCGCGCCTTCGACGCCCGCACTCTTACGTGCGGTGGTCTTCCCATGATCGCCAGGAAGTCGTGCTGCGCGGCGCCCGGCCTTCGGCGCGAGCTGCTCGGGAACGATCAGATCAACGGGTACGACGATCTCGTCTTTGACCCCGGGTCGTGAAACCGGGCCTCCCAGATACCGGGCTCGGGCGTGAGTGCGAACCCGGCGTTGCGCATCGCCTGACCGAGCGGCGGTGCCGGCCGGAGGAGAGTCGGGTCCAGCACCACGTCGGCATCAGTGGTGAACGGCTGATAGCCCGACAAGCGACCTTCGCTCCGGAGATAGACGGCTTGCGCGCCGATCAGCACGACTGCTTCGAGGTGATCGTTCAGCGCGTCGAGCGCGTTGAGCAACACGCGTCGTGCTTCCACGTACTCGATGCGCAGTTCGTCGGCCATCACGCCACGTCTCGAACCGACTCGGAGAGGGAGGTGGCCCGCCAGCGTCGCTCGTTGCGTCGCATCCAACCGATGAGTGCCTCACCTTCAGCGGGCATGCGACCGTTGCCGGTCAGGTCGTCGGCAGCGAGCTGCGCGACGGATACGTAGGTAGTGGTGTCCGCCTGCCAAGTGCGAGTGAACACGATCGGGTCGTACGCGGCGGCAAGGACGACGTTCGCACCCGTCTTCGTCGGGAGGAGTCGTCCCGCCTTGGCCAAGCGTTCGGGGTCGTCGGTGTAGACGATGGCGACCTCGGGAGCGGCGACAGGCACAATCCGAGCCGAACCGAACGAGCCCGTGACCGCCCATCGTCCAGTTCGTCGCCCCGGCAGGTCACGGAGGAACGCGTCGGGGCCGCCAGACGCCGCCCAGGTCGAGGTCTCGTTGGCGTCGAACACCGAATAGGTGGAGACGAGTTGGCGCAGCACGCCTTCCCAGTTCACGTCGGTGACAGGACCCCGTGGCGTGCGTTCGATGATCATCTCGTCGGTCAACACGCGCAGCACCCGCGACACGTAGCCCGTGTCGAGATCGAGCGCTTGGGAGAGGTCGGTGACGCCATAGGGCGGCGCCACCTCGATCAGCGTTCGCAGCAGCGCCCACACCCGAGGACCGCGCATGCCCGGCGCGACACTCGGCTTCGGTTGAGGATCACGGGTGGCGCCATCGGTGCGGATGTACAAGCCCGGCTCGGGGAGAGCGATCTCGGCGTTCCCAGTGGAGTCGAGGAACCCGAGCCCGCGCTCCCGGAGGAGCTCTCGGGCCCGCGGGCTGAGCCAGCGGGCGGATACCACGGTGGGCTTGCTGAACCCCGGGAGGCCTGGCACGTCACGCGGCCCCAGCTCAGTCCGGGCGACCACTGCGAGATCACCCGTGCTGCCGGAGATCGACCGCACCTGCAGCTCGCCCCCGGCGGGGTAGCGGCCCGCGACTGATATCTCCCACCCGGCAGGCACGAACGCACGGATACGGTCGACGGCATCGTTGAGCCGCCTGCGGGCCGCCTCAGGAATCGCGGGTCTGGGCACGCGAGACAGCCTACACGGGTTTGTCTGAACACTGGTTCTGTTTACCGCAGGCAAATCACTGATCTGGACAGAACTTCTAACGGATCTTCTAACGGATGGTCTGTCACGAGACGTTATCCACAAGACTCGGCGACACCCGCTGGAACGGTGAAACCGCAGCTCAACGGCACTTTCTGGCATGGGCCGTCAGCGTCCGGCACGGCCTCGAAGTGACTCATAACCCGAAGGTCGGAGGTTCAAATCCTCCCCCCGCCACCAGGTCGGTCCTGGCCAGAACCGGATTCTGGCCGGGACCGTCTTCGTCGTATGTTGCTGCGTCTACCGGGCGTCTACCGGGACTTGACATGTGACCGTGATTACGGTGTGCGGTCCCGGTAGATGCTTGTGAGTGTGGCTCCGGTAGGTGGGTGACAGTTCGGGGACGCGGTTCCGGTAGTTGGGCGACGGTGGCTCCGGTAGGTGTGTTCCACCCTTCTGGCTGACGTGCTGTGCTTCCGGTCCATGGCCTGTCGGGGACGGTCGCGGTTGATGCCGCGAATCCAAGACATGTCGAGCTTCGCGAAGGCTGGCTCGAGCGCGGACGCGAAGAGGCGCCGCGTTGCCGGGTCGTCGTCGACGATTAACACAGGGTGCTGGCGCGCCGGGGTCGGTGCTTCGTCGCTCATCAGAGCCCTTAGTAACAATCCGAGCCGCAGACCTCGCTGCGGTCTCAGGTACTTATCGACAGGTTGGTGACAAGGCTTGATCAGTGGATCGCCTGATCCTTTTCGTGAGTCCCGCCGATGACCGGGCTCGCATCGCAAGAGCGGGACGGATGGCTCGCCGCTTGGCCTGAATCAGAGCAACGGAATGCTGGCGTTCATCTCCCACGCTTACGCTGGGTGCGATGGCACCCGACCATGGTCATGACGTCATCGTGATCGGTGGCGGTCCCGCCGGTGTGAGTTGCACGCTTGAATGCTTCGACATTCAGCTCGACACCCTGGTGGTCGAAGCCATCAGGGCGGCGAGATCGTGTGGCTGCTGAAATGCGGGGGTGCGGCTCAACCAAGTGACGATCGGTTCCACGGACCTCGGCCGGTCGGAGCACTTCTACGAAACGCTGGGACTGAGGCTGATCGTGAAGGACGATCACTACCTTCGCTTCGAGTGCCCGGATGGCGAGGCCACCTTCTCTGTCGACCTCGTCGACGCCGTTGCCGAGTCCGAACAGGTGACGTTGTACTTCGAGAGCGACGAGCTCGACGACGAGTACGACCGGCTTCTCCGGGCAGGTTTCGAGTTCGAGCACGCTCCGGCCGACATGCCATGGCTTTGGCGGGAGGCACGATTGCGCGATCCCGACGGTCATCGCCTGTGCATCTTCCACGCCGGCCAGCACCGGCGGCACCCGCCTTGGCGCATCGCGTGATTAATTCCACGGTACCTACGGACACCGATGTGCCGTTCGGCGCTCCGGTCTGCTCCTTGAGATGGGATGTTCGGCGTGCGTGTTATGGCGCGTCCCTGACCGGCACGTCGAGGGCACCTCTCCCGGAGCCGCACTGAGCGTTCTGGGGCATCTGCGGAGAGCGCCGATCTCGACGACGCGCAAGCAGCGGTCGACGCGTGGGTGTCGCACTACAACCATGACCGGCCCCATCAAGGCATCGGGATGGTCGTCCCCTTCGAGCGGTTCCGACTCGCGAACCACGACCCGTTCGAAGAGCCTGCGGTCGAGACAGTGGGGCCGGTCACCACACGGGTGGTCGGGCGCAACGGGAAGATTTCCTTCGCGGGACATGCCTACAAGATCGGGGTGTGGCTCGCGGGTGAGACCGTCGACGTGTCTGTCGAAGATGGTCTCGTGAGCGTGTCGCATCGTGAGGTGCTCGTCGCCACCCACGCACAACGGCATCGTCCCGACCGACAAGCCGCTGCGCTCGCACGCACACCAAGACAACGGACAGCTCGACCACGCCAAGCGACCGTCGGTCAGCAGGTCACCCGCAAGGTCGACTCGTCCGGCAACGTGAGCTTCGCCGGCGCGACATATCGGGTCGGCAACGCCCACAAACGCCGCCAGGTTCAGCTCGCGATCGTGGGCGACGTCATTGAGATCTCTTCAGGCGGCGAAGTCATCAAAACCCACCCGATCCGCCACGACCGCTCACGAGAACACGGCGCATGCGCCAACCCCGGCGGCAGACCCCACCGCATCAACGCCGCCTGAACCCTCACCCGGGTGGAACACGACTACCGGAGCCAAACCGGAACACGGGTACCGGGACTTGACATCTTCTACCGAACGGTCCGGCACGAGCCGTTAGCCGGCGATACGCCCGCTGTGTGCCGACGCAGTCGTTAGACACACGAGTTGGACACATGGGTTCCGGCACTCGACGGCATTGCACAACGAACGACGGCGTCTCCGATGGTCCCCGCGCTTGGCTCGCCGATCGCGTCATCGCGGTGGTCTTGGCCCCTCCGTTTCTCAAGGGTCGCCTGCGATCCGCGGCTATGGCCCACCGGAGTTGCCGAGCTGTTCGATGTCAGCGCCGTGCGCCGCGAGTTCTCGCACGAAGAGCTCGGCCCCACACGAGCGCAGCGCGTGGAGCGCACGCTCCCGCGTAGATGTCGCGTCGACGCCGTCACGGCGCTCCGCCTCCGCGAGGTCACCGAGACACCGACCGAACTCGATGCGGTGACCGAGGTTTTCCAATCCGGCGGCTGCCGCGTGAAGCCGCTCGCGTGCGTCGGTCGGTGTGGAGGCGAGGAGGCCATCCGCCCAGGCGAGGAAAGCCCGTGCCGGGACGCTCGTCGATCCGAGCTCGGCCAACCGGTCACGAAAGACCAGCGCATCCTGTGGGCGGTCGAGCCCCGCCAGCGCCCGGACGCACTCGAGCAGCAGGCTCTTGCCTCCCCATACGAAGACTTGGTCGAGAATGCGTTGGGCGCCGTCGGTGAGTAGGCGCGCGGCGTCATCGTGATCCCCACGGGCTTGCGCAACGTGCCCGGCAATGAGCGGATCCCATCCGCGCAACCAGGGCTCGGGGTTGTCACCGACGATCGATCGCGCTTCGGTGAGTGCCTGATACGCGGCGTCTGGATCGGCACGCAGCGCTCGCAGGTAGGCGATTCGCTGTAATGCGTAGCCGACGACGAGCGTTTCGCCGACGGCGCGAGCCGCAGACAAGGCGTCGTGGACGGCTGCCTCCGCCTCCTCGATCCTCCCCATCTCAAGCAGCAGGTCGGACAGCATCTGTGAGGTCCAACCGACGTTGCCGACGTTGCCCGCGCGTCGGGCTAGCTCCAGGCCTTCGCGCGCGTATTCCTCGGCTCGTAGGTATTCGCCGGCGAACTCCTCGAGAGCGCCGCAGACGTGGGTCAAGGCCCGCATGAGGAGCGGTAGGTCGCCCGCGGCTCGCGCCAGGTCCAGGGCAGTCTCGAACATCGCAACAGACTCCGGTCCGCGTCCGGTCTGCTGGAACACAAACGCCAGGGAGACCATCGCGTGGCCTTGCGTTGTTTGGTCGGCGACGCGTTCCGCGATCGCCATCGATCGCCGGAGATGCTCCTCTGCTGTCTCGTAGCGAGTGTTACGGAACTCATGCCAGCCGAGCACGTGCAGGGCCGACGCAAGGTCGGCGGTGTCGCCGAGTGGCTCTAAACGCTGCAGTGCGCGCGCGGCCGGACCGACAACTGCAGCTTGGTCGCCTCGCTGGTGCGCGACGTACGCGAGGCGGGCCTCGACGCGGCCTGCGTCGCGCTGACTGCCGGCTTCCTCGTAGAGGGCGAGCGCCGCTTCGAGCGCGTGCGCCACCTCGGGATACGGTTCGATGTCTTCGCGGGCTCGCGCGATGGCTTCCCACAACGAGGCCAGTTCGTCGACCGGTGAGCCGACCCGTGGCGCCAACTCGAGGGCGATGCTGAACCATCGCAGCGCCGCTCCCTGTTCCCAGAGCCGCATTGCCCGCTCTCCCGCGGCCCGGGCCCAGGCGTAAGACCACCTGGTAGCTACGTCCCGTCGATTGTCGTTCTCGCCCAGCTCGTCGAGATAACGGAGCGCCTCGACACAGTGGCTGGCGAGCAGCTCGGCGATCTCTTCCCGGCGTTCGCCTGCTTGCTCCTCGGCCCAACGCGCGACCTCCATGTGCTTGTCAGCACGAAGCGACTTCGGTACCGACTCGTACGCGACGTCGCGGATGAGCACGTGTCGGAAGGCGAACTCGGTTTCGCCGGAGAACGCGGCGGGCTCGCGTGGGACGACGAGCTCTTTCGCTCGTAGACGTACCAGCGCGTCTCGAGTCTCGTGTTCGTCTCGCCCGGACAGCCGCCGCGCCGCGCCGAGCCAGAACGTCCGGCCTACAACCGCGGCCGTCTGAAGCACGGCCTTCTCCGCGGGCGGGAGGGCGTCCAGCCGCGCTGCGATCAGCGCCTGGATCGAGCGCGGCACGTCCACATCGCGGGCGGTGCCTGTCACCTCCCACTCTGTGGGGCTCACAGCCTTGATGGCGCCGCGATCGATGAGCATGCGCACGATCTCTTCGCTGAACAACGGATTGCCTTCGGCGCGCTCGAATACGACGGAGGTAAGGGCCTCCGGTAAGGAGGTCGACAGCAGATCCGAGAGCAGTTCGTGGGTCTCGTCGCGCGTGAGCGGGTCGAGATAGATCGCCGCGTAATTTCGCTTCCCGCCGCCCCAACCGACGCGTCGCTCGAGCAGCTCCGGACGGGCGAGTGTCAGGACGAGCAGGGGTCCTTGACCCCAATCGGCGAGGTGGTCGATGAAGTCGAGCAACCCGTCGTCAGCCCAGTGGATGTCCTCGAGCACCAGAACGAGTGGCTGCTGGGCCGCGATCCGTTCGAGCAATCGGCGCCACGCGTCGAACAGGGCCTCGCGCGTAAACCGGTGATCCGATCCCGCGCCGACAAGCGCCTCGACATGTCGTACGAGCGCGCGATCGCCAAGGACGTCCTCCACCGCTCGTCCAACCTTCTCCGCCACCGCGTCCACCGGATCGTCGTCGAGGATCCCGCAGTGATTCTTCATCGCGTCGACCAAGGCGGAGTAGGAGACGTTGCCGTACGCCCGGCACCGGCCTTTCCGCCAACGCGGCGGCGTAGGTCGCGCGTCCATTTGCTGGAGAAACTCGAGCGCGAGCCGCGACTTCCCGACTCCAGCCGGTCCAAGCACAGTGACAAGCGCCGGGCGGCCCTCCGAGATCACACGGTCAAACGTGTGGGTGAGCAGCGACACCTCGTCGTCGCGACCGATCAAGCGTGATTCGAGGCCGAAGGATGGTCGGACGTCGCGCGTGCGCCCAGTCGGCCGCAGTGCCAGCCAGGCTTGCACCGGGCGGGCTTTGCCCTTGAGCTCGATCGGCGGCATGCGGTGGTAGTCGATGACGCCCTTCGTCAACGCGTACGCGGTCGGTCCCACCACGACGCAGCCGGGCCTGGCCGAGTCTTGAAGCCGTGATGCCGTGTTCACCGCGTCGCCGGTGATGATGCGTGTTTGTCGCGGCGGGGAGTGAACCAATACCTCGCCGGCTTCGAGCCCGAGGTGCAACGCAAGCGCGGGTTTGCCTTCGGCGGCGAGCTCGTCGCCGAGCGCGTCGAGCTTGGCTCGCATCTCGAGCGCCGCGCGGACCGCCCGTTCGGGGTCGTCCTCATGGACGGTAGGAACCCCGAACATCGCGAGCACCGCGTCACCCATCACGTTCTCGATGGTGCCGCCGTAAGAGATAACCACTTCGGCAACCAGATCGAATGTTCGGCGCAGCATGGACTGCACCACCTCCGGATCCTCCCGTTCGGTGAGCGCGGTCGACCCGACGAGGTCGGCAAAGAGCGCGGTAGCGAACTTGCGCTCCAACACGGATGGCTCCTCGACCGGTACCGCGCCGAGCCACACATCTCCAGCGTGCGCGACCTCCTCGTCCGAGCCATCGAGCACGGGATCGTGATCGAGGATCTGGCCTTCGAGTCTTCGCAGCGCGGAGCCGGGATCGATACCGAGCTCGCGGACGAGCACGTGGCGGGCCCGCTGGTAGGCATGCAGCGCATCGGCTTGGCGCCCAGAGCGGTAGAGCGCGCGCATGAGCTGTTCCCACAAGCGCTCGCGGAGCGGGTACGCGGCCACGAACGCCTCGAGGTCAGGAACGAGATCCTCGCCGCGGCCAGCCGCGAGATGAATCTCGACCCGATCCTCGACCGCGCCGAGCCGCAGCTCGTGGAGCCGCGCGATCTCTGCGGCGCCGAACCACTCGTGGTCGATGTCGACCAGAGGGTCGCCTCGCCACAACGACAGGGCCTCGTCGAGCAGCGCCGCCCGCTCGACGCCTACCAACCCCTTCGCGTGACCGAGCAGCTGTTCGAATTGCTGGACGTCGATGCGCTGCGGCTCGACGTCGAGCTCGTAGCCCTGATCGCGCGTGACGATCGCGTCGCGACCCAGAATCTTGCGAAGGGCGAGGATGTGGCCGTACACCGCAGTCGCGGCTGTGTCCGGCGCCTGTTCCCCCCAGAGACTCTCAGTGAGTCGCTCCACCGAGACCCGTTCGCCCACCTGCAGCAGCAGGATGGCGAGCACGGCTCGCCTCTTGGCTCCCGCCACGACAAGCCGCTGCCCGCCACCGTTGACCTCGAGTGGCCCAAGGATGCGGTACTCCGTCGGCGCGTCCATCACCCGGCCGCGAGTCTTCCACAAGACGAGTTAGGCCGTTCTTAGGATGCGATTAGGCGACCGTGGTGTGATGACGGCAACCAGACCAACCGGGCTGGCGGAGCGTGGGAGACGAGACCGTGGCAAAGGCACAGACCATCGCAGTACCGGACGAGATGCGAGAGTCGTTCAGCGGCGCGCTGCTCCGGCCCGGTGACCCCGGGTACGAAGAGGCCCGCCACATCCACAACGGGATGATCGACAAACGCCCGGGCCTGATCGCCCGCTGCACCACCACCGCCGACGTCATCGACGCGGTCCACCTCGGGAGCGAGCTGAACGTCGAGGTCAGTGTCCGCGGCGGCGGTCACAACGTCGCCGGCAAGGCGGTCACCGAAGGTGGACTCATGGTCGACCTCGGACCAATGAAGGGCATCCACGTCGACCCAAGAGCGAAGACCGTGCGTGCCCAACCAGGAACGACGTGGGCCGAGTTCAACCGAACCGCCGGTGTGTTCGGGCTGGCCACGACCGGTGGCGCGGTCTCCAGCACCGGAGTCGCCGGCCTGACGTTGGGCGGCGGGCTCGGCTACCTGATGGGCGCCTTCGGCCTCACGGCGGACAACCTGCTCTCCGCCGAGGTCGTCACCGCCTTCGGTCGCGTGGTGACGGCCAGTCCCGACGAGAACGCAGACCTGTACTGGGCGCTGCGCGGGGGTGGCGGCAACTTCGGCGTCGTGACGTCGTTCGAGTTCCGCGTCCATCCGGTGTCAACCGTGCTTGGTGGGCTGCTCGTGCACCCATTCGCCGCGGCCGAGAACACTCTCGCCGCCTACCGCCAATTCACAAACGACGCCCCGGACGACCTGGGAATCTCGTGCGGGCTGGTGCACGCACCCGACGGCTCCGGCGACAAGATCGTCGCGTTGCCGTTGTGCCATGCCGGCCAGGACCTTCAGCGCGCCGAAGCCGACCTCAAGCCGCTTCGCGAGTTCGGGCCACCGGTTATGGACGCCGTTCAAGCAATGCCCTACCCGGTCGTCAACACGATTCTCGACGGCGGCTTCCCGCGGGGCGCGCTCAACTACTGGAAGTCGGCCTTTCTTACGGATCTCACCGCCGACGCCTCCGCCGCGATCGTCGAGGCCTATGCAACGACACCATCACCCATGAGCGCCATCGTCATAGAGCACCTTCACGGACAGGCCACGCGAGTCGACCCGACTGCGACGGCTTTCCCGCATCGCGATCCTGGCTACAGCGTGCTCGTGCTCGCGCAATGGGCCGATCCGGCTGACACCGAAGCCAACGTCGCGTGGGCGAAGGAGACCTTCAACGCACTGCGCCCGTACATGTCCGACCGTCGCTACATGAACTACCTATCTGCCGACGACGGAAACGCGACCCGAGACGCGTACGGCATCAACTACGAACGCCTCGTACAAGTCAAGCGCCGCTACGACCCCGCCAACCTGTTCCGGCTGAACCAGAACATCGACCCCGCCGGATAGGACCATGACGGGCGGCGTCGACGTGGTCGTGGTCGGGGGCGGCATCGCCGGGGGAGCCCTGGCTACGGCGCTGGCGGGCGCGGGCCGGTCGGTCACGGTTCTCGAGCGCTCGACCGAGTACCGCGACCGAGTACGGGGCGAGTACATGCAGCCGTGGGGTGTGGCCGAGGCGCGCCGCCTCGGCCTGCTCGACGTACTGCTGGCGGCGGGCGGCAACATCATCACCCGGATGGTCCCGTACGACGAGACGGTCGAATCTTCGGCCGCTGAGGACGCCGCGACGCTTCTCGACGGGTTGCTTCCTGGCGTTCCCGGCGCGCTGGCCATCAGCCACCCGGTCGCCTGCGACGCGCTGTCGGCCGCCGCCATCAACGCGGGCGCAACCGTGGTCCGAGGGGTGGACGGGCTCGAGATTCGCGGCGGCGCGCAACCGTTGGTCCGATGGTCGTCCAATGGCTCGTCAGGCGAAGCGGCCCGCGCCTTCGACGCCCGCACTCTTACGTGCGGTGGTCTTCCCATGAGGCACTGTTGCATTGAGCCGACGCGCCGCCCTCTAGGCAGCCACGAGAGAACAGATGGGCGATTCGCGTAGCCCGAAACCGGGCCCTTCGTGCGGTTCGCACACGCGATTGTGCTCGTCTGGAGGCACTCGGGGTGTCCGT
>JBBRZM010000002.1:0-166242 GCA_038236695.1 Acidimicrobiia bacterium | reverse complement strand
TCACACCCGACTCACCAAACCGCCTACGAGCTCTTTACGCCCAATAAATCCGGACAACGCTAGGCCCCTACGTATTACCGCGGCTGCTGGCACGTAGTTGGCCGGGCCTTCTTCTGCAGGTACCGTCAATTTCGTCCCTGCTGAAAGCGGTTTACGACCCGAGGGCCTTCATCCCGCACGCGGCGTCGCTGCATCAGGCTTTCGCCCATTGTGCAAGATTCCCCACTGCTGCCTCCCGTAGGAGTCTGGGCCGTGTCTCAGTCCCAGTGTGGCTGGACATCCTCTCAGACCAGCTACCCGTCGGAGCCTTGGTGGGCCGTTACCCCACCAACAAGCTGATAGGCCGCGAGACCATCCCGAAGCGGAATCCATTTCCTCGCCAGATCATGCGATCCGGTGAGGGCATCCGGTATTAGCACCGGTTTCCCGGTGTTATCCCGGTCTTCGGGGCAGGTTCCTCACGTGGTACTCACCCGTTCGCCACTTTCCACCCGGGCAAGCCCGGGCTTCACGTTCGACTTGCATGTGTTAAGCGCGCCGCCAGCGTTCGTCCTGAGCCAGGATCAAACTCTCCATCGAGATCTCGACGCCGGGCGGCCGACCCGAGGGCCGATCGACCGATGCCTTCGATCAGTTGAGAGCCGCCGGTCCGGGTAACTGACCCGTTCCGGCAACCTGCACGTCGTACGCCACCCGAAGGTGCCGAACGGCGTGATTTTGAATTGATGGTGACGTCTGCAGACCGCGCCTCGAAGGGCCCAGCCGGCAAAACGCCCACACTGGCTTTTGGCTATCACTGTTCCGTTTTCAAGGAGCACATGCCCGACCGCGCCGGCGCGAGCCGGAAGCGCATCGAGCGGACACCCACTCATCGCCGGGACCTCGGGCGATACCGCGCGCAAAGATCGGCATCAGCGAAGAGCGTCCGTGTCAACCGCGCAGAAAGAGAGACTTTCTGAGCGGACTCGTGAGCTTATGGTCCCGGGCTAGCCCTGTCAACAGCAGGGTCGCCGGTCTGGACGCCCGAGACCGGGATCAGCATCCCGCAAATCACGGGCGGAGGCAGTCGAACCCCACTCCGCGGCTCAAACGGCCCGAATGCGGGCCCAGTGGCGCTTCCCGACCCGCAGGGTGCGCCCGTCGAGATCCAAGGGCGCCACTTCGAGGTCGGGATCATCGACCCGATCACCGTCGAGGTACACGCCGCCCTGCTGGATCTGACGGCGTCCCTCCTTGTTGGACGACACGAGACCGGCGAGCGCCAGCACCCGCGCCAGGCGGATCCGCCCGTTGTCGTCGACATCGGCCGGCGCGAGCGTGTACTCGGGGATCTCACTGGGCTCCGATCCGGCTTTG
Organism: Acidimicrobiia bacterium; assembly: GCA_038236695.1. Classification (GTDB taxonomy): domain Bacteria; phylum Actinomycetota; class Acidimicrobiia; order IMCC26256; family JBBRZM01; genus JBBRZM01. The sequence continues at coordinate 164,886 of JBBRZM010000002.1, read as the reverse complement.
AAGACGCGGTCGAACTCGGCTTCGGCCTCGGCGCCGACCCCGTCGCCGTGGTACAGGTCAACGACCGTCCGGGCGAGGAGCCGCTTGGCGTCGACCGGCGCGAGCCCGCCGTTCGCGAGGGCGCCGCTGACCTCCTCCACTCGATCGGGATGCCAGCCGGTCGTCAGCGCGAAGTACTTGGGCATCAGCTCATCAGGGATGCTCATCAGCTTCCCGAACTGCTCTCCCGGCGGCTCGGCGATGCCGACGTAGTTGCCGAGCGACTTCGACATCTTCTGGGTGCCGTCGAGGCCCTCGAGCAGCGGCGTCGTCATGACCACCTGCGGATCCTGGCCCTCCCGACCCTGCAGGTCACGGCCGACAAGGTTGTTGAACAACTGATCGGTGCCGCCGAGCTCCACATCGGCCTCGACCATCACCGAGTCCCAGCCCTGCAGGAGCGGATACAGCAGTTCGAGCAGCGAGATCGGCCTTTCCGCCGCGTAGCGCTGGGCGAAGTCGTTGCGCCCGAGCATCTGCGCGACGGTGGCACGCGCCGCGAGGCGCAGCACTCCGTCGATACCCATCGCCGCGAGCCACTCCGAGTTGCGGCGCACTTCGAGCCGGTCGGGCAGCAAGATCCGCTGCACCTGTGCGATGTAGGTCTCGGCGTGCGCGTCGACTTCCTCGCTCGACAGTTGCGGCCGCGTCGCCGACTTCCCGGTGGGATCGCCGACCTGCGCGGTGAAGTCACCCAGGATGAGGACCGCAGTGTGCCCGAAGTCTTGAAACTGGCGGAGCTTGCGCAGGACGACCGCGAAGCCGACGTGGATGCCGGACGCGGTCGGGTCGATACCGAGCTTCACCCGCAAGGGCCGTCCCGCGTCGAGCTTGCGTTCCAGCTCATCGCCCGTGATGACGTCGACGACGCCCGCGGTGAGGACGCGAAGTTGCTCGTCGACCGGCTGCACCGCGACGACGCTAGCAACCCGCGCTTCGCCCGCCCGGTTCCTTCGGTTGGCGTCGGTCAGCGCCGGCTGAGATTCGCATCGCCGCGCACATACCACCGCCACTGGTGCTGGTCGCCGCGCCCGGCGGCGAGTCCGATACGGGTCGCACACACGGGACGGGCGGGCGGCGGGGTTCCGTCGTCAAAGATCCGCACGGGGCCCCGTACGAGGTCAATGCCGTCGTCGAGGCCCGTGATCGCGAGCGCCTGGGCGAGACGGGCGGGGCCGGATGTGAGGAACCGATCGTTCCGTGCCTTCGGGCGACGGGCCCGCATCAGCTCGACGCCGTCGAGCGGCGCGCCCGCGCGCAGCAGCACCGCCGTGGCGGTGCCCGCCGGACTGCACACGACGTTCGCGCACCAGTGCATCCCGTACGTGAAGTACACGTACAGATGTCCGGGCGAACCGAACATCGACGCGTTGCGCTTCGTCGGCCCCCGGTACGCGTGGCTCCCGAGATCCTCGCTTCCCGCGTAGGCCTCGACCTCGACGATACGCGCCACGACGCTGCCGATGTCCGGATCGTCACGCGCCAACACTTTGTTGAGCAGCTCCGGCGCCACTTCGCGCGCGTCGCGCGCGTAAAACGATCGCGGCAACGCTCGGCCTCTGCTCACTCGGTCGTGGCGTTCATGCCGATCCATTCGGCCTGCGCAGCCAGGCATGCCCGCGCGGCTTCGAGTTGCGCTGCCACTGGTGCGGGACCCGCTCCGCCGGGTGTGGTGCGGCGCCGCACGCTCTCGCCCGGCTCCAGCACCGCGAGCGCGTCGGGCCCGAGGCGCGGGTCGGTCAACACCAGCTCCTCGAGCGGCACCCCTCGCTCGGCAGCCTGGCGCACGAGGGTGCCGACGGCGGCATGTGCGTCGCGGAACGGCACGCCGTCGCGCACGAGCAGCTCCGCGAGATCGGTCGCCGCGGATGCTGCGCCGTCGGCCGCGCGCCGCATGCGCTCGACGACGAACTCCGAAGTGTCGAGCAGTCCCGTCATCGCGGCGAGCGCGAGCCTCGAGGTGTCGAGCGCGTCGAAGAGCGGCTCTTTGTCCTCCTGGAGGTCACGGTTGTAGGCGAGTGGGAGGCCTTTGAGGGTCGCGAGGAAACCGGCGAGATGACCGATCAAACGGCCGGCCTTGCCGCGCGCAAGCTCCGCGATGTCGGGGTTCTTCTTCTGCGGCAGCATCGAGGAGCCGGTGGTGTACGCGTCGGCAAGCCGTAGAAATCCAAACTCCTCGCTCGTCCAGAGCACGATCTCTTCGCCCAGACGCGACAGGTGCACCTGCGCGAGCGCGGCCACGAACAGCGCTTCGGCAACGAAGTCGCGATCCGACACCGCATCCAGTGAATTGTCGAAGCGCCCCGCGAAGCCCAGCGCCGATGCGACCGCGTCGGGGTCGAGCGGCAGGCCCGAGCCGGCCAAGGCACCCGCGCCGAGGGGTGACACGTCGGCCCGGCGCAACGCATCGCGCCAGCGGTCGACGTCACGGGCGAACGCCCAGAAGTGCGCCAGCAGATGGTGCGCGAGCAGCACAGGCTGCGCCCGTTGCAAGTGCGTGTAACCCGGCAGGTACGCATCGTCATCGCATTCCTCCGCCCGGCGCAGCAGCACAGCCTGAAGATCGTGCACGCGGCGAGCCACCGCCCGTCCCTCGCGTTTGAGGTACAACCGCAGGTCGACCGCCACCTGGTCGTTGCGACTGCGACCGGTGTGCAACTTCGCGCCGGCGTCGCCCGCAAGCTCCGTCACGCGACGCTCGATGGCCGTGTGGATGTCTTCATCGGCCGGGCCGAAGATGAACAGCTCTTCCGCGAGCTCGTGTTCCACCCGGTCGAGCGCGGCGATCACCATGCCGCGCTCCTCGGCAGTGAGGATGCCGACGTCGGCCAGCATGGCGACGTGCGCGCGCGACCCTGCGAGGTCGTCGGGCGCGAGCTGACGGTCGAACGGCAGGCTCGCGCTGAATGCCAAGAGCTCGTCGGCGGGGGCGTCGGTAAACCGCCCGTGCCACAACGTGCGGCCCTCGCCAGTCGCTTCCTCCGGGCTCACGCGCCGGCTCCCGGTCCTTGGCGGCGCGCCCACGTCTCCACCGAAAGACCCCAGAGCCGTACGAACCCCTCAGAGTCGAGATGGCGGAACGAGTCGTCGGCGTCGTAGGTGGCGAGATCGTGATCGTAAAGGCTCTGCGGCGCGCGACGACCGACGGCGTGGCAACTGCCCGCCTCCAGGCGCAAGCGCACCTCGCCGGTGACGTACGTTTGGCTCGACACCATGAACGCGTCGAGCGCGCGCATCAACGGCGAGTGCCACAGCCCGTCATAAATGAGCTCCGCGACGCGGATCTCGAGTCGCTGCTTCTCGCGCGCGAGGTCGCGCTCGAGTGTGATCGCCTCGAGGTCCTGGTGCGCGACGATCAGCGCGAGTGACGCCGGGCACTCGTAGACCTCGCGGCTCTTGATGCCGACCCGGCGATTCTCCACCATGTCGATGCGGCCGAATCCGTAGCTGCCCACGAGCGGCCCCAGCACCTCGATGAGTGCAACCAGGCCCACGCGCTCGCCGTCGAGCGACACCGGCGCACCCTGTTCGAAACCGATCACCAACTCGCGTGCCTCGCTCGGCGCGTCGCCCGGGTCGACCGTCAGCGTGAACGGTTCCGCCGGCGGCGCAGCCCACGGGTTTTCGAGCACACCGCATTCGATGGCGCGGCCCCACATGTTCTCGTCGATCGAGTACAGCTTCTCCCTCGTGGCACCGATGGGGATCCCCCACTTGTCGGCGAGATCGATGCAATCGGCGCGGGTAAGGCCCCAGACGCGCGTGGGCGCGAGCGCTTCGAGATCAGGGGCAAGCGCCCGCGTCGAGACTTCGAAGCGCACCTGGTCGTTTCCCTTGCCGGTGCATCCGTGCGCGACTGCTTGCGCATCGTGACGACGGGCGGACGCGATGAGCTGCTCGACGATGACCGGACGCGACAGCGCGGAGATGAGTGGATACTTTCCTTCATACATCGCATTGGCGCGGAGCGCCGGCACGATGAAGTCGCGCGCGTACTCTTCGCGTGCGTCGACGACCTCGACTTCGACCGCGCCGGCAGCGCGCGCGCGTTCCCGGATCATGTCGGCGTCACCCGCGCCCAGCTGACCGACGTCGACAGCGCACGCGATGACCTCGGCGCCCCACTCCTCGCGCATCCACCGCACGGCCACCGACGTGTCCAGGCCTCCGGAGTACGCCAGCACGACTCGTTTCGCAGCCACGACAATTCCCTCTCCTACAGGCCGGCCAGCGACGCCAGGTCGGCGGCAACCTTCGCGCCGCCGGCCTGCTCCGAGCACACGACAATCAGCGTGTCGTCGCCCGCGACGGTGCCGAGCACGTCGGGTAGCGACGCGCGATCAAGCGCGGAGCCGATCACGTGCGCGGAGCCGGGTGGCGTGCGCAGCACCACGAGATTCACGCTGTGCGCGACCTCGACGACGAACTCCCCCATCACCCGACGCAGATGATCATCGGGCGCGGCGCGGTCCTTGGCGTGCTCGGGGATCGCGTACGCGGTGGTACCGCCGGGAATGCGCACCTTCACCGCGCCCAGCTCCTCGAGGTCACGGCTCACCGTCGCCTGTGTGGCGACGATCCCGTCTGCGGCCAGCAGCTCGGCAAGTTGCGCCTGGCTCGAGACGGCCTGTTCCTCGAGCAGCCGCGAGATGCGGTGCTGGCGTTGCGGCTTGCCCAGGGTCGCCATCACGCACCCCCGCGCCCGACGAGCTCCGCGAGCACGGCCCGCGTCGCGTGCATGCGGTTGGCAGTCTGCGGCCACACCAGAGATTGCGGTCCGTCGATCACGTCGGCCGTCACCTCTTCGCCCCGGTGCGCCGGGAGGCAATGGAGGAAGACGGCGTCGTCACCCGCGGCCGCCATGAGCTCGCCGTCGACCTGGTAGCTCTCGAAGGCGGCCTTGCGCGCCGCCGACTCCTCTTCCTGGCCCATCGACGTCCACACGTCGGTGTAGACCGCATCGGCGCCGCGGACCGCTTCATGCGGGTCGGCCACGAGATCGACGGTGCCTCCGAGATTGCGGGCGCGGGCGACCACGTCGTCGTCGAGCTCGTAGCCGGGCGGTGACGCGACGGTGAACTCGACGCCGCTCAACGCCGATGCGAACGCGAGTGAGGCCGCGACGTTGTTGCCATCACCGACGAACACGAGGCGACGACCCTCGAGCGTGCCGAAATGCTCCCGCAGCGTGAGCAAGTCGGCGAGCGCCTCGGTCGGGTGGGCTCGATCCGAGAGCAGGTTGACGACCGGCACATCGACCGCGGCGGCCATTTCCTCGAGCACGGCATGGTCAAACACGCGCGCGGCGATCACGGCGCAGTAGCTGGCCAGCGTGCGCGCGAGGTCGGCCGCGGGTTCGCGCACACCGAAACCGGCCTCATCGCCGCGGAAGTACATCGGGTGCCCGCCGAGCCCCACGACCGCCATCTCGGTGGACGGGCGCGTGCGCGCGGACGGCTTCTCGAACAGCAGCGCCACACCTTTTCCTTCGAGCACGCGCGGGACTGCAGCCGGATCGCGCTTCCACGATTCGGCGCGGTCGAAGATGCGTGCCAACTCCCCCGGGGTGAGATCGTCGACTTCCAACAATCCGAGTCGATCGCTCACGTGACCTCCTTCGCCGCGAGGACGGCGCGTTGGAAGAGCGCAACGCCGTCGTCGATCTCGTCATCGGTCACGAGCAACGGCGGCGCGAATCGAATCGCCGTCGGGGTCACGGCATTGACGATGAGGCCTTCGTCGAGACACCGTGCGGCGACGGCGCGTGCGTCGAGACCGGTCTCGAGCTCGGCGGCGAGCAACAACCCATAGCCCCGGACGTGCACGACGCCGTCGAGGGTTTCGAGCGACTTCGTCAACCGCTCGCCGGCACGGACCGCGCACGCAGGCGCGTCTTCAGCCGTCATCACTTCGAGTACCGCAACCGCGGCGCGCACGGCGAGTGGCTGGCCGCCGAACGTCGTTGCATGGTCGCCGGGCTGAAAGGCGGCGGCCACCTCGGCGCGTGCCCAGCACGCGCCGATCGGTACTCCGTTGCCCAGCGCCTTTGCGAGGGTGACGATGTCGGGACGGATCCCGGCATGCTCGAAGCCGAACCACCGGCCGGTGCGCCCCAATCCGGTCTGCACCTCGTCGAGGATGAGGAGCACCTCGCGCTCGTCGCACAGCGCGCGGACGGCACGGAGATACTCCGGCGGCGGCACCACGACACCTCCCTCGGCCTGCACCGGCTCCAACAGCACCGCGCACACGCGTTCGTCGAGCGCATTCGCCAGCGCGTCCACATCGGCGAAGGTGACGTGGCGGAACCCCGACGGCAATGGCTGGAACGTCTCCTGCTTCTGCGGCTGGCCGGTAGCCGCGAGCGTGGCGAGCGTGCGGCCGTGGAACGAGCCGTACGCCGAGATCACGTGGAAGCGCTCGCGACCGCCGTGCGCCTGACCGTAGCGGCGGGCGAGCTTGATCGCGCACTCGTTGGCCTCGCCGCCGGAGTTGGCGAAGAACACGCGGCCCCCACCTCCCAGCAGCTCGTCGAGGCGGGCCGCGAGCTGCGGTTGCAGCTCGTTGTAGTAGAGGTTCGAGACGTGCAGGAGCGTGCGCGCTTGCGCCGCGAGCGCGTCGGCCACGACCGGGTGGGCGTGGCCGAGCGACGTGACCGCGAGGCCCCCGAGGAAATCGAGGTACTCACGGCCCTCAGTGTCGTAGAGCTTCGTGCCGGCACCGCGCACGAACGCGACCGCCAGGCGCGCGTACGTCTGCATCCCATGCTCCGAGTCGAGCGCAACAATCTCCGCCAACGTGGGCGTGCTCATTTCGTCACCATGGTGCCGATGCCTTCGCGGGTGAAGAACTCCAGGAGTAGCGCATGCGGGATACGGCCGTCGAGAATGTGGGCGCGTCGCACGCCGCCTCGAAGCGCGTCCATGCACGACTGCACCTTCGGGATCATGCCGTCGGCGAGCGCGCCCGAGTCGATCAACGTCTGGAGGCCGGAGACGTCGATACGCGAGACGAGCGAGCTGGTATCGGCAAAGTCGCGATAGAGCCCCGAGACGCCGGTGAGGTACACGAGCTTTTCCGCGTCGAGCGCGGCCGCGATCGCCCCGGCGACCATGTCCGCGTTGACGTTGTAATGCTGACCGGCGTCGTCGACACCCATGGTTGCGATGACCGGAATCAGTTCCTCACGGATCAACCGTTCGAGTATCGACGGATCGATGTGTCGCACATCACCGACGAACCCAAAACGCTCCTCGCGAGGATCGACTCGGATGAGCCCCGCGTCTTCGCCCGAGAGACCAACGGCCAGTGATCCGTGACGGTTGACGCTCGCGACGATCTCGCGGTTGACAGTGCCGACGAGGGCCATGCGGGCGATGTCGACCGTCTCGGCATCGGTGACGCGCAGCCCCTCGATGAACTCGGGCTCTTTGCCGAGGCGGCGCATCAGGTCACTGATCTGCGGACCACCGCCGTGCACGACGACTGGGTTCATGCCGACCAGGCGCATGAGCACGACGTCTTGGGCGAACAAGTCGGCGAGCGCGGGATCCTCCATCGCGTGCCCGCCGTACTTCACCACGACGGTCTTGCCCGAGAACTCGCGGATGTACGGCAACGCCTCCGCGAGAATTCCCGCTTTGAATCCGGCATCCGCGCTCGCGGGCGCGGTCACGAGGTACCCATGTTCTCGTCGATGTACGCGTGAGTGAGATCGGTCGTCACAATCGCCGCCTCGTTGTCACCGCGACGCAGGTCGCACACGATCTCGATCTCGCGACTTCCCATCTCCTTGACGAGCGCAGCCGCGTCGTGTTTGGCCGCGATGCCATCACGGCACACGACGATCCCGTTATACGCGATATCGACCTGTTCCGCATCGATCGACGCGCCACTCGCGCCAAGCTCCGACAGCACGCGCCCCCAGTAGGGGTCGCCGCCGTACAGCGAACACTGCACGAGCTGGCTGTTGGCAACGGCGCGGGCGGCCCGGCGAGCGTCGTCGCGTGATCGTGCTCCGCGCACCACGATCCGGGCGAACTTCGTCGCTCCTTCGGCGTCGGCCGCCATTTGCTCGGCCAGATCGACGCACACCTGGCGCAGCGCCGCCGCGAGCGCATGGAACGCCGGTCCGCCGAAGCCGATCGGTCGGTTTCCCAGCGCGCTGTTCGCCAGTACCAGCACCGTGTCGTTGGTGCTCGTGCACCCGTCGACGCTCATCGCGTTGAACGACCCGTCGACTGCACCCTCCAACGCGACGCGCAACGCGCGCGGCTCGACGGCAGCATCGGTGGTGACCACCGCCAGCATGGTGGCCATCGCGGGCTGCAGCATGGCCGCGCCCTTGGCGATGCTGCCGACAGTCGCGGTTGCGTCGCGGTTGAGCGCAAACCTCGTGGTCGACGTCTTGGGAACAGCGTCGGTCGTGAGAATCGCTCGGGCGGCCGCGCCGGCACCCTTGGCATCGCCTCGCAATTCCTTTGCCGCGCGCGGAATCCCCTTCGTGATCGGCGCCATCGTCAGAGGGATCCCGATGAGCCCGGTCGAGCACACGAGGACATCCGCCGGGCTGACAGCGAGTACCTCGCCGACCTGCTCGCACATCTGCAACGCGTCGCTACGCCCGGCCTCCCCCGTCGCGGCGTTGGCATTCCCTGAGTTCAGGACGATCGCCGCGGCGCGCCCGTCGGCCAGGTGCTTGCGGCTGATCTGCACCGGCGCGGCCGCGACCAGGTTCGTGGTGAACACTCCCGCAGCCGTGGCCGGCCGGCGATCGGCAGTTGCAATCAGCGCGAGATCAGCCGCCCCCGATTCCTTGATCCCACAGGCGATTCCCGCAGCCTCGAAACCGCCCGGCTCGGTGACGCTCACGGCGCGATTCCGATCGCGCTGAGTCCGGCCGTCTCGGACAAGCCGAGCACGGTGTTCGCCGCTTGCACGGCTTGGCCCGACGCGCCCTTGACGAGATTGTCGAGCGCGCCGAGCGCGAGCACGGTGCCCGTGCGAGGGTCGAAGCGGTAGCTGAGGTGTGCCGCGTTCGACGACCAGGTGGCCTTCGTAGCCGGCGGGTCGTCGAGCACTGCGATGAACGGTTCGCCGCGATAGAACTCGCGCGCATGCCCCAGCAATTGTTCAGTGTCGAGACCCTCGACTGCGGGACGGGCGTAACACGTGGCGAAAATGCCGCGCGTCATCGGCGCGAGATGGGGCGTGAACAGCAGCTCGACGTCGCGACCGGCGACGCGACTGAGCGCATGCTCCATCTCGGCGGTGTGACGATGGGTCAGCAGGCCATAGGCCGCGACGTTCTCGTTGGCTTCGGAGAACAGGCTGGCAGCCGAGAGGCCGCGACCGCGCCCCGAGACGCCGGAGACGGCGTTCACGACAATCCCGGTCGGTTCCACGAGCCCGCCCGCGAGGAGCGGTGCCAGCGAGAGCACCGCGGTGGTCGGATAGCACCCGGGCGCGGCGACATGCGCGGCGCGCTGCACGTCGTCGCGGAACAGCTCCGGAAGACCGAACGCGAAGTGGTCGATCAGTTCCGGCGCGCCGTGGACCGAGCCGTACCACTGCTCGTAGGTCGCCACCGGCAGCCGGAAGTCGGCGCCGAGGTCGATCACGTGTGGCACCGCGTCGATCAGCGCGGCGGCAAAGCGCTGCGACTCGCCGTGTGGCAGTGCGACGAACACGATGTCGAGGCCGGCCAGGTCGCCGGGCAAGAACGCCGCGTAGTCGAGCACCGGGTAGGCAGCCGCGAGCGAGGGGTAGAGCTGCGCGATCGACGATCCCGCGTTGGTGTCCGCAGTGGCGTAGGCCACCTCGAGCTCCGGATGCCCCGCCACGAGCCGAAGCAGCTCTGCGCCCGTGTAGCCTGAAGCCCCGACTACCCCAGCTCGATACGCCATGCTGCATACAATACAGCAGAATGCATAGACATGCACGCAAATGACGCGGCCCCGGGCGCGCCGTTCGGCGGTGCCACCGTCGGCAGGGTCCTCGGGCCCCTCGACTTCACGGTGTCAGAGCAGGCGAATGTGCGCTACTGGAGCGCAGCGGGCCTCGACCACCCGGCGCTGCAGGCCGGGGCGCTCTATCCGCCGATCGCCGGCAACCTGACGATCTTGCTGTTCCAGACCGTCGCCGAGCAGCCGATGCTCCAGACGGCCCAGCATCTCGTGTGCCATCGGCGCGCCAACGCCGGCGTGTCGCTGACCGTCACCGGCACGGTCGTCGAGCGATACGAGAAGCGAAACCGCCAGTACGCGGCGGTCGAAGCACGCATCGCCCTCGCGGACGGGTCGCTCGTATGGACGTCACGCGCGACGTTCACCGAGGTGGCCCGATGACGCCCGTGCGCCGCACCCTCGAGCTCACCGCCGAGCGACTACGCGCGTACTCGCGTCGCGGCAACTTCCATTCGGATCCCGAGGCCGCCCGGGAGCTGGGCCTGACCGGCCTCGTGGCGCAGGGGTTGCATGTCACCGGGCCGGCGTACGGCGTGTTGCTCGACGAGTGGGGCGAAGAGTTCCTGGCCCACGGCGAGCTCGAGGTGAAGTTCGTGGGAATGGTGACCGAGGACCAAACCGTCGCGGCGACCGTCGACGTGGACGGCGACGCGGCCTCGTTCGAGGTGACGGTGGTCTCGCCCGAACTGGTCGCAGCGGTCGGACGGGCGAGCCGGCGCGCCGCCGGGCGGAGCGACGCACCGACTCCGAGCTCGTCCACTCCCGATCGTCCGACACGCTGATCTGATTCAGCATCACCGCGCCTCCATCGGGAGCCTCAGTAAGGAAGACGCTCGGACGGCGCGAGACGTTGTCTTGGCCTCGCCAAACTTCGGTCAGCCGCGCAGCTCGGCACCGTGAGTCGAGACGACGGCGTCGATGCAGGCCTGACGCAGCCCGCCGACCTCCTCATCGGTGAGGGTGCGGTCGCCGGCGCGGAAACGCAACGCGAACGCGAGACTGACGCGTCCCGCACCGAGACTGTCGGAACGAAAGACGTCGAAGCAGCGGACGGATTCGAGCAACGCTCCGCCGGCGTCGCGCAGTGTGGCGGCGATGCTCGCGGCGGGCACGTCGTCGGCGACGACGAAAGCGAGATCGATCGTGGAGGCCGGGTACTTCGAAGGCGAGCGGAACGCGCGATCGCGGCGGCGGCCGTCGAACAGGATGCCCAGATCGAGCTCGAGCGCGACAACCGGCCCCGTGAGCTCAAGGGCCGCGAGCACGCCGGGTGCCAGCTCGCCGACGTGGCCGGCTTCGACGCCGTCGACAAGGACGGCCGCAGTGCGCGCGGGGTGCAACCCGGCGGCGGATGCCGGCACCAACGTCAACCCGGACAACTCCAGCGCGTCGCCCACCGCGCGCACGATGTCGATGGCGTCGTAGACATCAACCGCACGGTCGGGTTCGATTGGTGCCGGGCAGACCTGTCCCGCGAGCGTGGCGGCGACATGCTCGCGTTCGTCGGGCAACGTATCGTCGCCTATCGGCGCGCGGAACACGTGGCCGAGCTCGAACAACATGACGTCGTCGATCCCGTGGCCGGCGTTGCGCGCCACCGCCGCGACCAGACCGGGAAGGATCGTCGGTCGCAGAATCGACTCCTCGGCCCGCAGGGGGTTCGCCACTTCCACGGCGTCATCGAGAGCAAGGCCGAAACGCTCGAGCTCGGCCGGCGCGAGCAGCGGCACCGTCACGGCTTCCGCGCAGCCCATGCCCACGAGTGTGTCGGCGACCAGCCGTCGCTCGCGCTGTCTGACTGTGAGACCACCGGTCTGGCCCGTCGTCGATGGCAGGGTCCGCGTGATCTCGTTGAGCCCGACCCGGCGTGCGACTTCTTCGACGAGATCGATCTCGCGTTCGAGGTCGGGACGCCACGTGGGCACCGTCGCACTGAGCGCGCCGTTCGTGGCCGTGATCTCGATGCCGAGTGGTTCGAGCGCGCTGACGACGGCCGCGTCCTCGAGCGCAGTGCCGAGCAGCGCGTTGACTCGCTCGGTGCGCACGGTGATCTGCTCGGGCTCGACCACCGACGGGTACACGTCGACCGCGCCGTCGAGCACGTCCGCATTTGCCACTTGCTCCAGCAGCTCCATCGCGCGGTTGGCGGCTGCACCCACGCCGTTTGGATCAGTGCCGCGTTCGAAGCGCGCGCTCGACTCGGATCGCAGATCGAGTCGCTTGGAGCTCCGGCTGATGCCCATGGGCTGGAAGTAGGCCGACTCGAGCAGAATGCTGCGGGTCGCCTCCGATACCTCTGCGGTGGAGCCACCCATGATGCCGGCGATCGCTTGCGGCACGCCGTTGGCGTCACAGATCAGAAGATCATCGGGTGTGAGCGTGCGTTCGATGCCGTCGAGGGTGGTGATGCGTTCGGCGTCGACCGCGAGTCGCACGACGATTCCCGGACCGGCAAGGCAGTCGAGATCGAACGCATGCAGCGGCTGGCCCCGTTCGAGCAGCACATAGTTGGTCACGTCGACGACACTCGAGATCGGCCGCATGCCGGCGAGCGTGAGCCGGCGCACCATCCAGTGCGGCGACGCGCCCATCGCAACCGTCGAGACACGCGCCAGATACCGCGGACAGCGCGCCGTGTCATCGACCCCGACCGTGAGCGCGGCTTCCGTGGCGCCGCCCGTCCGGCTTGGCGGCTCGGGAACCGTGAGCGGCACGCGAAAATGCGCGGCCAGTTCACGGGCGATACCCACGATCGACATCGCGTCCGGCCGGTTGGGCGTGATCGCCACCTCGAAGATCACGTCATCGAGTCCCAGCACCTCACGCACATCGACGCCGACCGCGGTCGCCGGGTCGAGCACCAGAATCCCTTCGTGGTCATCCGACAGCTCGAGCTCCTTCGGCGAGCAGAGCATGCCGTCGGAAACCACCCCTCGGATCTTCCGCCGTTCCAGCGTGAAACCGCCCGGGAGCGTGGCACCTGCCGGCGCGAACGGCACAACCATCCCCGCCTCGATGTTGGGGGCACCGCACACAACGCGGGTCTGGCCGTCGCCGTAGTCGACGTCTGCGAGCCGCAACTTGTCGCCGTCGGGATGCGGCACGACGTCGATGATGCGTGCCGCGATGACGCCGCGGATCTCGCGGCCGGGCTCGTCGACCGTCTCGACCTCGATCCCCAGTTGATCCAACGTCTCGGCAACGTCTCGCGGCGCGGCCTCGATCGACGCGAACTCCCGGATCCACGACAGCGGCGCCCTCATCGACGAACCATCTCTCTCGCGAGGGCGACCATCAATACTGCTCGAGGAAGCGAAGGTCGTTGTCGAAGAACGTCTTGATCGGCGCGACGCCGTACCGGAGCATCGCCATGCGCTCGAGCCCGAAACCGAACGCGAAGCCCGAAACCTCTTCGGGGTCGTAGCCGACGGCGAGAAAGACGTTGGGGTCGACCATCCCGCAGCCGCCGAGCTCGATCCAGCCGGTCTGCGAGCACACGCGGCACCCGCTGCCGTCGCAGAACACGCAGCTGAGCGCGAACTCGGCCGACGGTTCCGTGAACGGGAAGAACGACGGCAGCAACCGCGCCCGCACCTTCTTGCCGAAGTACGCACTGGTGAACGCCTCGATCGTGCCTGCGAGGTCGCCGAACGTGATGTCGCGGTCGACGGCGAGACCCTCGATCTGGTGGAACACCGGCGAATGCCGCGCGTCGAGCGTCTCGTTGCGGTACGTGCGGCCCGGCATCACGCTGAACACCGGCGGCGGCTGCGACTCAATGACTCGGATCTGCACCGGCGACGTGTGGGTGCGCAACAACACCTGCTCGGGGCGGCCGAGCTTGACGTAGAGCGTGTCTTGCATCGCGCGTGCGGGATGGTCGGGCGGGAAGTTGAGCGCTTCGAAGTTGTGCCAGTCGTCTTCGACCTCGGGCCCCTCGGCAACCTGATAGCCGAGGCCGACGAACACGTCCTCGAGCTCGCGTTGCACCTGTGTCACGAGATGCAAGTGGCCGCGCCGGCGCCCGTGCCCGCCCAACGTCAGATCGAGTCGCTCGGACGCGAGGCGCGCGTCGGTCTCGAGCGCGCCGATGAGTGCGCGGCGGGCGCCAAGCGCGTCAACGATCGCCGCCTTGTAGCGAGAAACGGCCTGGCCGGCAAGCGGACGCTCGCTCGGCTCCAGCGTCTTGATTGCCTCGTTGACTTCCGCCGCGGGCGAGCGCTTCCCCAGGTACGTGCGCTCGATGTTGTCGAGCGCATGGGACGCGTCCGCACTCGCGATGGCGTCCATGGCCTCGGTGAGCTTCGAATCGAGGAGCGCTTGTGCCTCAGTCGCGTTCATTGCGCGCCCGCCGAGCGTCGCTGGCGCGCCGCTTCGAAGCACAGCACTGAGCCGGCGATGGCAACATTGAGCGACTCGGCCGCGCCGGCCATCGGGATGCTGACGCACCCATCCACATGTGCGAGCACGCGCTCGTCGATTCCACGGGCTTCGTTGCCGAGTACGACCGCGACCGCCCCGGCCAGATCGAGTGTCTCCGGCGCTTCACCGCCGCGGGCCACCGCCCCGAGCCGTCGCCGCCCCGCCGCGCCGAGCGTCTCGAGCATCTGCACCGGGTCGTCTTCCTCCAGCACGCGAGTTCCGAACAGGGCCCCTGCCGAGGCACGCGCCACCTTGGGACTGCGCACGTCGACCGAGTTGCCGCAGAACACTACTCCCGTGGCTCCGGAGGCCTCGGCGCTGCGAAGGAGCGCGCCGGCATTCCCGGGGTCACTCAGTCCGACGGCGACAAGCACACAACCGGCGACCGGCAGCGCGTCGAACGTCACGGTCGTCACCGGCGCGACCGCGAGCACCGGCTGGGGCGTGACCGTGGAGCCAACCTTCTCGAGCACACCTTCCTTCAACATCTCCACGACGACACCGGCCGAACGCAGGCGATCGTGGAGCGCGGCGAAGGCCCGATCGGACCCGACCGAGAGATACGCGGATTCGACTGCCACTCCGCGATCGAGTGCGCCTTCGATCACACGCGGTCCTTCGAGCACCGTCACCTGTTCAGCCGCGCGCGCCTTCGGATCACGAACGAGACTGCGAAGGCGCACGACCTGGGCGTGCCGCGGGCCGAGAGACACGAACGCGCCGCGCTCAGGCGGCGTCGAGCGCCCCGCGCGCGGCGATGACGAGCGCGCCGAAGGCAGCCGAGTCGCGCACTGCCAGATCCGCGAGAATCTTGCGGTCGACCTCGATGTCGGCGGCCTTCAGCCCTGCGACGAAGCGTGAATACGAGATGTCGTTGAGGCGGCACGCGGCGTTGATGCGCACGATCCACAGCCGCCGGAACTCGCCTTTCCGCGCCCGCCGGTCGCGGTACGCGTATCGCAGCGAATGCATGACCTGTTCGTTGGCCTTGCGGAAGCTGCGGCTCTTCGCGCCCGAGTATCCCTCGGCGGCCTCGAGGACGGCGCTGCGATGCTTCTTGCTCTGAACCGAACGCTTCACTCTCGCCATGACGGTGCCTCTTCTGTCAGCTGGTGCTCTGAGGACCCGCCGGGTGGGAGCGGGTCAGCGCGGATCGGACGGCTAGGCCCGTCCGAGCATGCGCTCGACGTGCTTCTTGTCGCCGCCGGTCACTTCGGCGCCTCGACCGAGACGACGCTTGCGCCGGCTCGACTTCGCCTCGAGCAGATGCGAGCGAAATGCCTTTCGGCGGCGGATCTTGCCGGTGCCTGTCACGCGGAACCGCTTCGCCGCACCTCGGTGTGTCTTCATCTTCGGCATCACGGCGCTCCTGTGGAGTCGGCTGCGGGCACTGCCGCGGTCGCGGGCGCCGGTGTGGCTTCCGGTTCGGATGTCGCTGCCGCCGGTGGCGCGGTGTGCGCCTTCGATGGCGACGTCGTCTTCTTCGATCGTCCGTCGGGCTTCTTGGTCGGATGGAGAACCATGGTCATGTTTCGGCCGTCCTGGCGAGGTGACGACTCGACGATCGCGATGTCGGTGACTTCCTCGGCGATGCGCTGCAGGATTCGCAGCCCGAGCTCCGGATGCGCCATCTCACGACCGCGGAACATGATCGTGAGCTTCACCTTGGAGCCCTCGCCGAGAAAGCGCTCCACGTGCTTCATCTTCGTCGTGTAGTCGTGCGAGTCGATCTTGGGCCGGAACTTCATCTCCTTGATGACAACGTTCGTGGTCTTGCGGCGCGATTCCTTGCGCCGCTGCTCCTGCTCGTACTTGTAGCGCCCGAAATCCATGATCCGACAGACCGGCGGATTGGCGTTGGGCGCCACCTCGACCAGATCAAGATCCTGTTCGCCGGCGATCGAGAGTGCTTCCGACGTCGGCTTCACCCCGAGTTGCTCGCCATTGGCGCCGACGAGGAGCACTTCCCGGGCGCGAATGCGATCGTTGATCCGGGCATCAGTTGTGGCTATGTGATCACCTCGTGGTCGGCGGCGCAGAACGCGACGATGGCGGACACAGGAACGTCCGCCATCGGTGACCGCTGGGAACGGCCCTGACAACGGACCCGGGCTCGAACCGCCTGAGCAGACCGGCCGGGCGGGGACTCCGGGCTCTCGCGCGGTGTCCCACTTCCCACATCGATTGTTGAAGAGGCAGGATATCAGCGTGAGCAGTCTCTGGACACCTTCCGGCGAGCACCAGCCTGAGCCCGAACCTGACCCCTCCGCACCGGAGCGATCCGCCGGAACCGCTGCACCGACGTCTTCCACGTCAACGTCTCCGGGTGCCGGGGCCGCGCCGGACGACGAAGCGGCGGCGCGCGCCGAGTTTGAGGAGCTCCGCAAGGAGCTCGCCGACACGCCGGTCGCGGCGATCGTCGCGAACCACGCCGTCGGCCTCTGGCAACTCGGCGTGCTGCACCTCGCGCTCGAAGGCGACATGCCGCCTCGCCTCGACGAGGCAAAGCTCGCGATCGACGCGATGGCCGCGCTCGTCGAGGGACTCGGCGCCGACCTCGGGCCCAACGAGCAGCCGCTGCGTGACGCGCTGGCGCAGCTCCGGCTCGCCTACGTCGAGGTGAAACAGCGCGTCGAGGCAGCCGGGTCCGCCCAGTCATAACGGCGCCGCGCCGACCGTCGACCTTCCCGGTCACCGCATCGGCTTGAATGGCCGCCGTGGCAGCCCCCATCGAGGACTACGCCCTCATCGGCGATACCCAGACCGCGGCGCTGGTCGGCATGGACGGCTCGATCGACTGGCTGTGCGCGCCGCGGTTCGACTCGGGCGCGTGCTTCGCGGCACTGCTCGGCGATCAATCCCATGGACATTGGCAGATCGGCCCGGCGGACGGTAGCCGCGCGCGTACGCGCGCCTACCGCAAAGACACGCTCGTGTTGGAGACTGACTTCGCAACCGACGAGGGTGGCGTGCGGGTCATCGACTGCATGCCGCTGCGCGACCGTAGCGTCGATCTCGTCCGCATCGTCGTGGGCTTGTGGGGACGGGTGCCGATGCGCATGCGGCTCGTCACCCGGTTCGACTACGGCCAGGTCGTGCCGTGGGTCCGCACCATCGACGGCGTGCTCCGGCTCATCGCCGGACCCAATGCGCTCGCGCTCCACACACCGATCGAGATGCACGGCGAGGATCTCACGACGGTCGCCGAGTTCACGGTCAACGAAGGCGACCATGTGCCGTTCGTGCTCTCATGGTTCCCGTCGCACCACGATCTGCCGTCGCCGATCGACGCCACGCGTGCAGTCGGACGCACGACGGCATGGTGGCAGACCTGGAGCGCGAAATCGGTCGTCGGCGGTGAGTACGCGGAGATGGTCCACCGCTCGGCGATCACGCTCAAGGCGCTCACCTACGCACCGACCGGTGGAATCGTCGCCGCGCCGACCACCTCACTACCCGAGTGGATCGGCAGTGTCCGCAACTGGGACTACCGGTACTGCTGGCTGCGCGACGCCACGTTCACGCTGTACGCGCTGATGAGCGCGGGCTACTCCAGCGAGGCGAAAGCGTGGCGTGACTGGCTGTTACGAGCCGTCGCCGGCGACCCGGGACAGCTCCAGATCATGTACGGACCGGCCGGCGAGCGCCGGCTGACGGAGCTGGAGCTCGACTGGCTGCCGGGTTACGAGGCATCTGCGCCCGTCCGCATCGGGAACGCCGCGTCGGACCAGTACCAGCTCGACGTGTACGGCGAGGTGCTCGACGGACTGCAACTGGCGCGGCAAATGGGCATCGGCAGCGACGCCGACTCGTGGGGCATCCAGCGCGCCATCCTCGATTTCCTCGAAGACGGGTGGCGCCGGCCCGATGAAGGCATCTGGGAAGTGCGCGGGGGCCGCCAGCACTTCACGTTCTCGAAAGTGATGGCGTGGGCCGGTTTCAACAGCGCGGTGAAAGCGGTCGAGGAGTTCGGCCTCGACGGCCCGGTCGACCGGTGGAAGCAGCTGCGCGCCGACGTGCACCGCGAGGTGCTCGAGAAGGCATACGACCACGACCGCAACACCTTCGTGCAGGCGTACGGCTCGAAGCTGCTCGATGCCAGTGTGCTCATGATTCCGCTCGTGGGTTTCCTTCCTGCGAGCGACGAACGCGTCGCCGGGACGGTGAAGGCGATCCAAGAGGGGCTCACCACCGATGGCTTCGTGGCCCGCT
Organism: Acidimicrobiia bacterium; assembly: GCA_038236695.1. Lineage (GTDB taxonomy): Bacteria > Actinomycetota > Acidimicrobiia > IMCC26256 > JBBRZM01 > JBBRZM01. Next base: position 146,248 of record JBBRZM010000002.1, on the reverse strand, counting down.
ACGACAGCGGAACGACGACCGACGGCTTGCCTCCCGGCGAAGGCGTCTTTCTCCCCTGCTCGTTCTGGCTCGCCGACAACCTCGCCCTGCTGGGTCGCACTGACGAAGCCACAACGCTGTACGAGAAGCTGCTCGGCTGCTGCAACGACGTGGGCTTGCTCTCCGAGGAGTACGACCCGGTCGGCAAACGTCTGCTCGGCAACTTTCCGCAAGCGTTCACGCACGTGTCGCTGGTCAACACCGCGTGCAACCTCGCCGGCGACTCGGGGCCGGCCCACCACCGCGCAGGCCGCCGCAAGACGCCGTCCGGAGACGCCGCATCGCCGTGACCGGCGTCGAACGCGACGACGCTCCCCTCTCGCCCGGCTCGATTCGCCAGATGAGAAGGGAGCGTCGAACGCTACGAAGATGCGTGAGAAGCGCGTGACCCTTACCGGCGCCGCGGCGATTTTCGCCGAGCGTGCCGCGAGCAGCACCCACCCGAGGGCGAGGAACGCAAAGCCGACGATCGCAATCGGCCACGATCCGATGCCCGTCACGGGGGAGCCGTGCCGGTGCCGGTGACGGCGGCGCTCGCGGGCATGGTGCCGGCGCCCACGCACAGACCGACGGTGGTCACGACCATGGCCACCGTCGCGGCCGGCCCTTCGCTGCCACGCTGCGTCGCCTTTTTGGTGCGCGCTGCGCGCCCTGCGCGTCAATCTTGTGTGAACTGGACATCTGGCCCTCCTAGGCTCAGGGGCCGTTTGTACATAAATCGGACAGCTTGTCCAGCGGGATGGCTCAGTGGACGATCTTGGCAATCGGGATCTCGATGATCCCGGTGGCGCCGGCGTCCTTCAGCGCAGGAATCAGGGTATTGATCTGCGATTTCGCGACCACGGTCTCGACCGCGTAGGCGTCGTCACCCGACAGTTTGGACACCGTCGGCGCCTTCAGGGCCGGGAGCAGGGCGATCACCGCGTCGAGACGGGGCTGCTCGACGTTGAGCTTCACCAGCACCCGGCCCCGGGCTTCAAGCGCCCCGCTGAGCAGCGTCTGGAGCTGCTCCATCGCCTTGCGCTTCTCGGGGTCGGCAGCCGCCTGCGGGTTGGCGATCAGCTCGGTGTGGGAGACGAGGATCGTGTCGAGGATCTTGAGACCGGCCGCCCGCAATGCCCGTCCGGTCTCCGTGATCTCCACGACCGCGTCGGCGATCTCCGGCACTTTGGCCTCCGTGGCGCCGTACGACAGCGTGAACTCCGCCGCAAGGTCATGTTCATCGAAAAAGCGCCGGGTGATCTCGGGGTATTCCGTGTGCACCCGAAGACCCGCGGGGAGGTCGTCGATCGACTTCGCTTCCGAATCGGCGGCGACGGCCAGCACGAGGCGGACCGGCCGGGCAGTGGCCTTCGAGTAGTGGAGCTCTGTGAGCGTCTCGACGTCGGCGCCGGTCTCGGTCACCCAGTCGCGACCCGTGATACCGAGGTCGAACAGGCCTTCGGCGACGTAGCGCGGGATCTCCTGCGGGCGCAGGATTCGCACGTCGGTGACACGCGGGTCGTCGATCGTCGCGCGGTAGTCGACATCGGAAGACCGCACGACCGGCAAGTCGGCGTCCTCGAACAGCTGCAAGGTGGCCCGTTCGAGCGAGCCCTTCGGAAGCACGAGTCGCAGCATGCGCGAAAATCCCTTCGCCTACGGGAGTCGCCGCAGCACGTCGACCATCTCGATCGCGCTGATCGCGGCTTCGAAGCCCTTGTTGCCGGCCCCACTCCCGGCTCGCTGGAGCGCCTGTTCGAGATTGTCGGTGGTGAGCACCCCGAAGAGCACCGGCACGTTGGCATCGAGCCCAGCCCGCATCACACCCGCCGCGCACTGACCCGCGACGTATTCGAAGTGCGGCGTGCCGCCGCGAACCACCGCGCCGAGGCAGATGACCGCGTCGTACGTACCCGACGACGCGAGTCGTTTGGCGACTAGCGGTACCTCGAACGCACCCGGCACCCAAACCACCGGCACCGTCTCGAAGTCAGTCCCGTGGGCAACGAGTGCGCTTCTGGCGCCTTCGAGCAACGGCTTCGTCACCGTGTCATTGAACCGGCCGGCCACGATCGCGAACCGCATGCCCGTCGCGTCGAGCTGTCCCTCGAACTCAGAAAACAAACCCATTTCTAGGGTCGCGCTCCCTGCGGCATCGGGATACCCGTCGCCGGCCCTTCGGGCCGGTCGCCGCTGCATGCTCGGCGCACGGTGTAACCGGCGCCAAGCTCGACGTCGCTCGCTCGCGATGCGAGTTTCGTCATCGTGACCGTCACTGCTAACTCCCTCCGAGGCCTTCGTCTTCGATGTCGAGGAGGTGGCCCATCTTCTCCTGCTTGGCGCGCAGGTAGGCGATGTTCTCGTGGGTGGGGCTGGTGCGCAGCGGAACCCGCTCGACGATCTCGAGACCGTAGCCCTCGAGGCCACCGTACTTGGCGGGATTGTTGGTCATGAGCCGCATCGTGGTGATGCCGAGGTCGACGAGCACCTGCGAGCCGATGCCGTACTCCCGCGAGTCCGCCGGAAAGCCCAGCTCGACATTGGCCTCCACCGTGTCGCGTCCCTGATCCTGGAGTGTGTAGGCGCGCAGTTTGTGGCCGAGGCCGATACCACGGCCTTCATGGCCGCGCAGGTACACGACCACGCCTTCGCCGGCCGCCGCGACGCTGGCGAGCGCCTGGTCGAGTTGGACACCGCAATCGCAACGCATCGAGCCGAACACGTCGCCGGTGAGGCACTCCGAATGCACTCGCACGAGTACTTGCTGCTTGCCCGCGACTTCGCCTCGAACGAATGCCATGTGCTCCGTGCCGTCGAGCAGCGACGCATACACGTAGGCAGTGAAGTCGCCGTACTTCGTCGGGATACGGGCTTCCGACACGCGACGCACGAGCTTCTCGCGGTGACGGCGGTAGCGGATGAGGTCGGCGATCGAGATCAGCTGCAAGCCGTGCTCGGCAGCGAACCTGTCGAGTTGTGGCAGGCGCGCCATCGTGCCGTCGTCGTTGACGACCTCGGCGAGCACACCGGCAGGCGCGCAACCGGCGAGCCGTGCGAGATCAACCGCGGCTTCGGTGTGCCCGGCGCGCTTCAGCACGCCGCCCTCGCGGTACCGCAGCGGGAAGATGTGGCCAGGCCGGTTGAGGTCATCGGGGCCGGTGTGGGCGTCGATCAACGCCTGCACGGTGGCCGCGCGATCGGCGGCCGAGATGCCCGTCGTGGTGCCGTGCTTCGCGTCGACGGACACCGTGAACGCGGTGCGCTGTCCCTCGGTGTTGTTCGCGACCATCAGCGGAAGCTGGAGGTCGTCGAGTCGCGTCCCCTCCAGCGGCATGCAGATCACGCCACTGGTGTGGCGGATCATGAAGCCCATGCTCTCGGGCGTCACTTTCTCTGCAGCCATGATGAGGTCGCCCTCGTTTTCGCGGTCGGCGTCGTCGACCACGATCACGAGCTCGCCGCGCTTGATCGCGGCGATCGCGTTCTCGATGTGGGTGAATGGCATGGTTCAGGTCCCTTCTCGGGCCGGCGGGAGGAGTCGCTCCACGTACTTCGCGAGCACATCGACTTCGATATTGACGCGCGCACCGGGACGGCGCGCGCCAAGGGTCGTGACGGCGAGCGTGTGCGGTATGACCGCGATATCGAATCGGGCGCGCGCGAGGCTCGCGACCGTCAGGCTGATGCCGTCGACGGCGATCGAGCCCTTCTCGACGACGTAGCGCAGCACATCGGGCGGCGCTTCGATCGCGAAGCGGCTGGACCCGTCCGGCAGCGCCGCCCGCTCGGCAATGCAGCCGACACCGTCGACATGGCCCTGCACGATGTGGCCGCCCAAGCGGTCTTGCAGGCGAACGGGCCGCTCCAAGTTGATCGGATCGCCGACATGGAGCGCACCGAGCGTCGTGCGCTCGAGCGTCTCGCTCACCGCGTCGGCCGCCCACCAGTCGTCGGCGCGTTCGACCACCGTCAGGCAACAGCCGTTGGCCGCGATCGAATCGCCGATGCGCGCATCGTCGAGCACGGTGCGCGCCTCGATCTCGAGGCGCGCACCCCCTTCGTTGGGGGTGACTGCCCGCACGCGGCCCAGCTCCTCGACGATGCCGGTGAACATCAGCTTGTCCCCGCGTGGCAGTCGTACTCGAGGCGGACGTCGGCACCGAGCCGCGTGACGGTGCGGAGCTCCCACCGGCGCGCGTTGGCGAGTGTCGCGACCGTGTGGCCGCCGAATGCAGCCAGACCGTCCGCACCGAGCACCGTCGGCGCGACGTAGGCAACGACGCGATCGACGAGCCCCGCGGTCAGCAACGCGCCGTGCACTTCGCCCCCGCCTTCGACGAGCGCCTGCAGCACACCGTGACTCCCGAGCAGGCCGAGCGCAGCTTCGAGGTCGACGCCGCCGGTCGCAGCGGCGACCGTCTCGACTTTCGCGCCTGCGGCGCGCCACGCGTCGACTACATGGGACGGCGCCGCTTCGGTGGTGATGATCAGTGTGGGTGCGACCGCGGCGTCGAACAGTGGCCCGTCCGCCGGCACCCGCCCGCGCGCGTCGACCACGACCCGCAGGGGCTGTCGGTCACCCGGCGCTTGGACGTCGCGGGCGGTGAGGGTTGGGCGGTCGGCCAGCGCGGTACCGGCACCGACGACGATCGCTTGCGACTCGGCACGGAGACGGTGCCCGTCGGCGCGCGCCTCGGGCCCGGTGATCCATCGCGAGGAACCGTCGGCAGCGGCGATGCGTCCGTCGAGGCTCATCGCCGTCTTGACCAGGCACCAGGCCCGACCGGTGTGTCGGTGGTGCAGATACGGCGCCAGCGATTCGCGAGCGAGATCCGCTCCGGCGCCGATCTCGACAGCAAGTCCGTGGTCGCGCAGGTGGGCCGCGCCCGCGCCCGCAACGCGAGGATCGGGGTCTTCGAGTGCGATCACGACACGCGCAAGACCGGCGTCGAGCAACGCTTCGGCACATGGGGGTGTGCGGCCATGGTGCGCGCACGGCTCGAGCGTCACGAAGGCAGTTGCGCCTCTGGCGCGTGGACCGGCGCGCTCGAGGGCGACGATCTCGGCGTGCGGGCCGCCCGGCGGCATTGTGGCGCCTTCACCCACAACGGTGCCGTCGCGGACGATCACGCACCCGACCCACGGATTGGGCGGACTGTGGCGCCGCGCGGACTCACCGAGCTCGAGCGCCCGGTCCATAGCGTGCCCCGCGTCGTACATCGTCACCTCCACCCTCGGGTGACGAGGACGCCAGGGCCGGCGCGCGAGGACGCGGCCGGACCGTGCACCCTCTCCCATCCGGACTCTCACCGTCGGCCCAGGCTTTCCTGGTCAACCCGCCGCTGGCAGCGACGGGCTCGCGGGCTCCCGCAGCGCACTGCGGCCACCGCCGGTCGGGACTTGCACCCAAACCCCGAGGGCATTCCTATTTGTCGAGGTCAGAATACCACCACGAGCCCAAAACTGAAACGCGTTTCTATTTTGGCAGGCGGTGCGAGCAGCGGGCCGTGCGGCGCGCCAGCCCATCCGGCGTTTGCACATCACGCGCGCTCAGGACACCACGCTCGACCAAACCTTGGTGTCGCGGGGCGGGTCAGTGCGGGTGACCGCCGGCGAGGAGGTCGAGTGCATGTGGGATCGCGGGTAGTACCGCCTCGAGGCACTCGATGGCTCCGCTGGAGGAACCCGGCAGGTTGCAGACGAGCGTGGCGCCAATCGCGCCGCAGACCCCGCGCGACAGCATGCCGAACTGCCGGCCGTCGGCGTTGCTCGCCTGCCGCATCGCCTCGCCGAAACCCGGGGCGTCGCGCTCGATGACGACGCGCGTGCCCTCGGGGGTGAGATCGCGCGGACCGAACCCGGTGCCGCCCGTCGTCACCACAAGTCCCGCGAACCCCGCGGTGCATACTCGCAACGAGTCGGCGACCGTGTCGATCCCGTCGGCAACCACGCGATGGTCGACCACTTCGAAGCCGGCACGCTCGAGTCGTGCGACGAGCGCCATGCCGGCGCGGTTATCGCGCGTGCCGGCAGCCACACCATCGGACACGGTGAGCACCTTCGCCCGCAAATCCGGTCGCGGCGCGGTGTCGCTCACGCCTCGCGGCGGTCGATCTCGTAAGCCGAACGACGGAGCCGCTTCGCGTGGCTCTTCATCTCGGTGGCGATCGCGGACGCCTCCCATTGGGTGCGGATCGGACGGTTGGTCGTCTGCGCGACCCCGACGGCGATCGAGACGATTGCGTACTCGTGGACCTCGCCTCGCCGGTCGGTCACGCGGATCGTGCCGCGCTCTCGGTCGTCGGAGTCGTAGAGGTCCGCGATGCCATTGTCGAAGCCGGAGATGATGGCTTTGCTGATCGGCTCGGCAACGTCGGGATGCACGATCAGCACGAAGTCGTCACCGCCGACGTGGCCGGCGAAGCTCGGCTCCGACGGGTGGGCGGCCAACGCCTCGGTGAGTACCCGCGCGGTGAACTTGATCACCTCGTCGCCGCGCAGGAAACCGTAATAGTCGTTGAACGACTTGAACTCGTTGAGATCGGCATAGATGACCGCGAACTCTGCGTTCGGCTGCGCGACCAGGCGTTCCAGCTCCCCGGAGATGCGGAAGTTGCCGGGAAGACGCGTGAGCGGCGAGAGGTCACGCATCTGGTTGGCGCGTCGCAGCACACTTCGAACCCGCGCGACGAGCTCGGCCGGTTCGAACGGCTTCACGATGTAGTCGTCGGCGCCCGCGGTGAGTCCGTGCACCTTGTCGCTCGCCACGCTCTTGGCCGTGAGCAGGATCACCGCCGAGTTCATCGTGCGCGGATCCGCGCGGAGCTGGCGGCAGACCTCGAAGCCGTCGAGTCCCGGCATGACGACGTCGAGCAGGATCAGATCAGGCTGGAGCTTGCGAGCCTGCTCGAGCGCCTCGATACCGTCATGCGCGAGATGGACCTCGTAGCCCTCGAGTTGCAGATTGACCTCAACCGCGGCGGCGGCGTCTTCGTCGTCGTCCGCGATCAGGATGAGCTCGGGCACTACGGCTCCCCGGCCGGGCGGATTGCCGCCTCCCTGATCTCTCGACACGCCACCGCCGGATCCGAAGCATGAAACACGGCACTTCCCGCCACAAAGATGTCGATACCGGCGGCGGCAGCACGGGGAGCGGTCTCGCGGTTGATCCCGCCGTCGATCTCGAGCTCGACGTCGAGGCTTCGTTCGTCAACGAGCCGGCGCGCCTGACGCACCTTGTCGAGCACCGACTCGGTGAACGGCTGGCCGCCCCAGCCCGGCTGCACGCTCATCGTCAGCAGCAGATCGATCTGGTCGAGATACGGCTCCACCGCGTCGAACGACGTCGCCGGGTTGTACGCCAAGCCGACACGCACGCCGAGCGTGCGCATCTGATCGAACAGTGGACGCGGATCGCCGAGCTCGATGTGCACGGTGCAGCCATCGGCGCCTGCGTTCGCGAACGCTTCGAGAAGGTCGGCGGGATTATCGATCATCAGGTGACAGTCGAGGAACATCTCGGTGTGCTTCCGCACCGACTCGACGACCGGCGGCCCGATGGTGAGATTGTTGACGAAGTGCCCGTCCATCACGTCGACGTGCAGGAGATCGGCGTCGTCAGCGACTCGGTCAATGTCGGCGGCGAGGCGAGCGAAATCAGCCGAGAGAATCGATGCGGCGAGCTTCATGGGCGCAAGGTTACCGCCCCGTCCCCGTGCCGATCCTGGAGGTGCAACACGAACATCCCGTCGGTGCCAGCCAGGTGGGGCAAGAGGAGCGCACCCCGTCCCCACGGACGCCATGGAGCGCCTGGCGGCGGCTCGGCCACGAGATCGGGCAGCGTCGTGCCCGCCCATTCGTCGACGCCGCGCGTCTCCTCTTCCGTGAGCGTGCACACCGCGTACACGACCGTGCCGCCCGGTCGCACGGCCATGCTCGCGGCGTGCAGCAGGTCGCGCTGCAGTGCCGCGAGCGCAGCTGCCCCCGACGGACGCGCCCGCCAGCGCGCCTCCGCGCGCCGCCGCAGCACTCCCAACCCTGTGCACGGCGCGTCGACCAGCACGCGATCGAACGTCCGCTGACGAAACGGCAGCGCACGAGCGTCGGCAGCGGCTGTACGCACGGTCGCCAGCGCGAGCCGGCACGCCGCGGCGCGCACGAGTGTGAGCCGCTCGGGGCTGAGGTCGCACGCGATCACCACGCCGTCGGCACCGAGCAGCTCGGCAATCGCAGTCGCCTTGCCGCCCGGCGCGGCGGCCACGTCGAGCACGCGCTCCCCTGGCTGCGGGTCGAGCACGCGGACAACCGCTTGGCTCGCCTGGTCCTGCGGCGTCGCCCGACCCTCGGCGACGGCCGGCAAGCGGGCCGGATCACCAGTGCCGCGCACCACAAGCGCGTCGGGCACGAGTACGCCGCGCGCCACCGTGATCCCGGCCGCCACCAGCTCCGCCTCGAGCGCGGCGGCGGTGGTACGCGCCGGGTTGGGTCGAAGCGCCACCGGCGGCGCCACGTTGTCGGCGTCGAGGACCGCCCGCGCGTCCTCGGACCCGTACAGCTCGCTGAGCTGCTCGACGAGCCATTCGGGATGCGACGTGCGCACTGCGACAGCGGCCGGGTCGTCGCCGTCGGGCCAGGGCCAGTCGGGCCCGAGACGCGCGAGCGCGCGGAGCGTGCCGTTGACGAAGCCACGCGCCCGCGGCAGGTGCGCGCCAAGCGCGTCGACCGTCTCCGAGACTGCCGCGTGCGCGGGCACGTCAGCAACGAGTTGGTACGCACCGAGGCGGACCGCCGCCCGCACTGCCGGATCAAGTTGCGGGAGCGGACGGTCGAGCACCCGTGCGAGCAGCCAGTCGAGCGCGCCTTGTTGTCGGAGCGTGCCATACACAAGATCGGTCGTGAACGCGCGGTCGCGGTCGTCGAGGCGCGAGGAGCGGAGCAGTTGCGGGAGCAGCACGTTGGAGTGCTCGCCCGCCTCGACCCGGATCAGCGCTTCGAGCGCCAGCGTGCGACTGGTGGCGCTCGCCGTCGTGCTCACCCGAGTTGTCGGGCCGTGGGCCGCACGCCGCGTACCCAGTCGATGCCGCTCATCGGACGCTTGCCCTCCGGTTGCACCTCGTCGAGCGCCAGCAAGCCGCGCCCGCTGCCCGCCGACGCCGGCGCCACGATCGCACCGGCGGGCGCCTCGCCGTCGACGGGATGGGCGCGCAGCACTTTGAGTCTCTTGCCGCCCGCCCGCGTCCACGCACCAGGTTTCGGGTTGCCGCCACGAACCAGCCGAGCGAGATCCGCCGCCGGACGCGACCAGTCGAGCGCGAACTCCTCGACGGTGAGCTTCTCCGCGTAGGTGGGCTCGCCGACCTGCGGCTCGGGTGTCGCGGCGCCGATCGACAGCACGGTCGCGACAAGCAGATCCGTGCCCAGCTCGACGAGTCGGGCGTGGAGCTCCCCCGCCGTCTCCTGCGCGCCAATGGGGGTGGCGACGCGCGCGTAGACCGAGCCGGTGTCGAGTCCCGCTTCGAGCGCCATGATGCATACGCCCGTCTCCGCGTCGCCGGCGAGGATGGCTCGTTCCACCGGCGCGGCACCGCGCCAGCGCGGCAGCAGCGAGAAGTGCATGTTGACGAACCCGAGTGGCAGCGCGTCGAGCAGCGCGGGTGGCAACAGCTGACCGAACGCGACGACGACGCCGAGCTCCGCGCCGGTCGCCCGCACGTCGTCGATAACTTCCTTGGGGCGCACGGGCGTGAGCACGGGGAGGCCGAGCCCGAGCGCGGCGTGCTTCACCGGGCTCGGCACGAGCTCACCACCGCGGCCCCGCCGGCGGTCGGGCTGCGTCAGCACGAGTGCAATGTCATGGCCCGCGGCGCCGAGCGCGTGCAGCGACAGCACCGCGTCGGAAGGAGTGCCGAGGTAGACGATTCGCACGGCCGAAGCCTCAGCAGGTCGTGCAGCTCAGAGCCGTGGTGCGCCGCCCGGCGCCTGCACCGACGCGACCAGCTCGCGGTCGCGCAGTGCCCGCAGCGCCCGTTTGCGGTCGGCCGGCTCGAGCCGGTCGAGGAGCAGCACGCCGTCGAGGTGATCCATCTCGTGTTGGAGCGCGCGGGCGAGGAACTCGTCGTCTTCGATCACGATCTCCTGCCCATGGAGATCGACGCCGCGGAGCGTGATTTTCTGCGGCCGCACGATCTCGAAGCGGAGCTCCGGGATGGAGAGGCAGCCCTCGTCGAAGACGACCTCGCCGTCGGCCTCCACGATCTCCGGATTGATGATGGCCCTCGGACCGCCGCCCACGTCGTACGTGAACAACCGCTTGAGCACGCCGATCTGTGCGGCCGCGAGGCCGACCCCGATGTTCTCGTACATCGTCTCGTACATGGCGTCGACGAGACCCGCGAGCTCGCCGTCGAGCTCCCCGACTTCGCGCGACCGCTGCTTGAGCGCAGGGTCGCCGAAGAGACGGATCGGGTACGTGGCCATGACCGCAGGATACCAGTCAGGTCCTGAGAATCCGGCCCTTCTTCACTCCTCACACGCGCAGCGGGTCGACTTCCACTCGCAGGCGACCTTTGGCGCGCGCCGGTTCGAGGTCGGCGGCGGCGAGCACATCGCAAAGCTGTGTCGTCGTGGGGGCGCGCAGCAGCGTGTGGCCGTCCGCGGGTCCGAGCACGGTGAGCGACTCGGACGCGCGGAGTGCTTCGGTGGCTGCACTCACCGCCGCTTCGGCCCCGCTCAGCACCGCGAGCCCGCCGAACGGCGGAAAGCCCAACGCGGCGCGGCGTTCCCGCTCGACGTCGGTGACAAGGAACGGGTCGGCGTGACGCGCCGCCGCAATCACCTCGTGGTCGGCCAGGCGGCTCTGGATGAGCACCCGTCCTCCGTTCGCCGACCGCCGCCCGCCGACGAGACGCGCCGCGCGCACCAGGAGCCACAGCGCCTGCTCGGCCGCGCGGTACCGCGGCGCAAGGAGCTCTTGATCGAACTCCAGGAACGACACGAGTCGTACCGGCCGGGCGCGATCGACGGGCAAGCGGTGGAAGACGGCCTCGGTGCCGATGAACACGTCACCGGAGTCGACATGACCCGTCGCCGCGTCGATCTCGACGACGGTGTACCGGGGCAGTAACGACGCGAGTGCATCGCGTGCGCCGGTGACGCCCACTCGCAACGCGGTCAAGCGGGTCGCATGACAGTTGAGGCAAACGGTGGGTCGCGTGGTGCCGCATCGAGGACACGTGAGTCCGTCCGCGTCGGCGCGTACCGCCACGCCGCATTGTTCGCAGCGGGCAAGCTCGTTACACGCGCGGCACGCGAGAAGTCGCGCCCGGCCGCGCCGGTTGAGCATGCACACCGCCCGTCCTCCGCTGTCGAGCGCCGCGTGCAGCGCGGTTGCAAGTCGGGTGGTGAGCAAGCCGGTACCGGGGGGCTCGTCGCGGGGATCGACCACTTCGACGGCCGGCCAGCCGTCGCGCTCGATCGTGCGAGCCGGTCGGATCGGCGTGCCGGCGAGTGCCTCCGCGTCGACCGTCGGGGCCGGGCTCACGAGTGTCACGGACGCGCCTGCAGCGCGGGCGCGCTCAACCGCGAGCTCGCGTGCGTTCCAGGCCGGGGCCCGTTCCTCCTTGAGTGCTTCGTCGCCTTCGTCGAGCACGATGATCCGGGCGAGGTCCGGCACGGGCGCGAACACGGCGATGCGTCCGCCGACGACGCAGCAACCGCCTTCGCGGGCCGCTGCCCATGCCGCAGTTCGCGTCGCGTCGGACTGCTCTCCTCGTAGCACCAGCACCCGCCGGCCCGACGCCTCGAGCACGCGCACCAGAAGCGGCGCCCGTGGTGCGTCGGGCACGATCACGATGCTCGATCCGTCGTCGGCGAGCAGTTCGTCGACCAGCGCCCTCCGGTCGGCGGCGGGTGGCCATTCGCGGACCGTGCTCGCAGGCGGTGCGATGCGCGGATCGTGAGCAGGCTCAGCTGCCGCGGGCCAGCTGCCGGGACGCACGCCGTTGGGAGCCGACGCCGCGCGCAGCAGCGAGACAGCCGGGCCGGCCCAGCGCCACGCACCCCAGTCGCAGAGCGCAACGACTTCCGGCGGTGGACCATCGGACGCAACTTTGGCCAGCGGACGCAGACGCTCGGGCGTGGCCTCGGGCTCCACGTCGGTAGCGATCACCCAGCCACGTACCCGCCGGCCGTGCAGCGGGACCCGCACGATGGTGCCGACGCGCACGAACGGCGCCATCGGGTCGGGCACCAGGTAGTCGAACACGCGGTCGACCGCCGGGACGTCGACACGCACCCGACACACGCCGGTGTGCTCGCTCGATCGCGCTCGGCGGGGTTGGCTCCCGGCCGTGGGGTGCTGACCTGTCAGGCGAGGTCTGCAGCAGCTTTGCGGAGCTGCTCGGCCTGGTCGGTGCGCTCCCACGTGAACTCGCGGTCGGGGCGGCCGAAGTGTCCGTACGCCGCGGTCTTGCGGTAGATCGGCCGGCGCAGGTCGAGTCGCTCGATGATCGCGGCGGGCCGAAGGTCGAACTGCTCCTTCACCAGGCCGGGCAGCTTCTCGGGGTCGATCTCGGACGTGTCGAACGTGTCGACCATGACCGACACCGGGTGCGCGACGCCGATCGCGTACGCGACCTGGACCTCGCAGCGCTTGGCGATGCCCGAGGCGACGATGTTCTTCGCCAGATGGCGCACCGCGTAGGCAGCGGACCGGTCGACCTTGGTCGGGTCTTTCCCCGAGAACGCGCCGCCGCCGTGGCGGGCCATGCCGCCATAGGTGTCGACGATGATCTTGCGGCCGGTGAGCCCGCAGTCGGCGTGAGGCCCGCCGAGCTCGAAGTTGCCGGTCGGGTTGCACATCACTTCGAAATCGTCGTCGCGGAACTGCTCGGGGAGCAGCGGCGTGATCACGTGCTCGATGAGGTCGGGCTTCATCAACGTCTCGATGTCGACGCCGGGGGCGTGCTGCGTCGAGATGAGGACCGTGGACAGTCGCTTCGGGCGCCCGTCTTCGTACTCGATCGTGACCTGGGTCTTGCCGTCGGGACGCAGGTACGGCAACACGCCGGCCTTGCGGACCTCGGCCAGACGATGGGCGAGACGATGCGCGAGCCAAATCGGCATCGGCATGAGGTCTTCGGTGTCGTCGCACGCGTAGCCGAACATCATTCCCTGGTCGCCCGCGCCCACTTCGTCGTAGTGGTCACCGGTGCCGGCGCGCTGCTCGACGGCCTTGTCGACGCCCATCGCGATATCGGGCGACTGCTCGTCGATCGACGTGATGACGCCGCACGTATTGCCGTCGAAGCCGTATGACTCGCGGTCGTAACCGATACTACGAACGGTGTCGCGCACGACGCGCGGGATGTCGATGTAGCCGTTGGTGCTGATCTCACCGGCGACGACCACAAGCCCGGTGGTGCACATCGTCTCGCAGGCGACCCGGCTGCTGGGGTCTTCCTCGATGATCGCGTCGAGCACGGCGTCGCTGATCTGATCCGACATCTTGTCGGGGTGGCCTTCGGTGACCGACTCCGAGGTGAACGTAAAGCGGCTCACGGGATTCCCTTCTTCAGCTGCTCGACGACTCGGTCGAGGACGACGCCCGCCAAGGCCACTTTTGTGAGTAGCGGCGTTTCCTCCGCCGAACCGGACGAGGAAAGCAGTATGGCCCGATTCGTGTCGACTTCAAAACCGGAGTCGGCCGCCGAGACGTCGTTGGCGACGATCAGGTCGACCCGCTTCGCCGCCAGTTTCTCGGCCGCACGCTCGGCCAGGTGGGTCGTTTCGGCCGCGAAGCCCACGAGCACCTGGTGGGCCTTGCGCTCCCCCAGCATCGTCAGGATGTCGGGCGTCGGCTCCAGCACGAGCTCCGGCACACCGTCGCGCTTCTTCAGCTTGTCGTCCGCGACCGCTTTCGGACGGAAGTCGGCGACTGCTGCGGCCATCACCACGACGTCGCACTCGGCGTAGCGGGCGAGGACGGCATCGGCCATCTCCGCCGCGGTCTCGACCCGCACCACCTCGATGCGCGTGTCGGGGGCGGGTCGACCGATCGTGGTGATGAGCGTGACTGCGGCGCCGCGCGCAGATGCGGCCTCCGCGAGCGCATAGCCCATCTTGCCCGACGACCGGTTGCCCACGAACCGCACGGGATCGATCGCTTCGCGGGTGCCGCCCGCGGTCACGAGCACCCGCACGCCGGCGAGGTCGCCGGCCCGGTCGAGAATCTCGGCGGCCGCGCGCACGATCGACGCCGGGGCGGCAAGCCGTCCCGCGCCTTCGTCGCCGCCTGCGAGCCGGCCCGTCTCGGGATCGACGACGTGTACACCCCGCCGCCGCAGGATGACGACATTGTCTTGCACGGCCGGGTGCTCCCACATCTCGGTGTGCATCGCCGGCGCGACGAGCACCGGCGCGCGCGTCGCGAGCAGCGTGGCGGTCAGGAGATCATCCGAGATCCCGGCCGCGTACTTGCCGAGCAGCTTCGCCGTCGCCGGCGCGATCACGACGAGATCAGCGGACTGACCCAGCCGCGTGTGCGGAATCGGATCGGGCCCGTCGAACAGCGACGTGCGAGCGGGCTCGGATGCGAGCGCGGAGAACGTGAGCGCGCCGATGAACCGCTGCGCGTCGTCGGTGAGCACCGGCGCGACGTGTGCACCCGCGTCGACCAGGAGACGGCAGACCTCGACGGCCTTATACGCCGCGATGCCACCCGCAACTCCGAGGACGATTCGCCGGCCCCGTAACGGGGCGAGCTGGTCGAGCGGTGCGGACACGACGTCGACCGCGCCGGCGGCGCGGCTACTTCTCCGTGCCGGCGGTGGCCTCGGCGCCGGCTTCGGCTGTGCCGGCCTCGGCGACGTCGGCCTCGGCTCCGGGCTCGGGCTCCTCGGGCAACGGCACGGCCTTGATCTTGTCGACCTCGATCTCTTCGAGTGCGATCGACAGCGGCTTACGCGACACCGACGTGACTTGCGGGGGCACGATCTTGCCGAGTCCCTCACCGAGCTGGTTGTAGTAGTCGTTGATCTCCCGAGCGCGCATCGCGGCCAGGGTCACCAGCGTGAACTTCGACTCGACCCGGTCGAGCAGCCGCTCCATGCGAGGTTCCATCAGTGAGGCGCGGCGTTCGGGCATCCGGTGATCTCCAAAGCAGTCGAGGCCCCGCATCTCGGGGCCGGAGGGCGACGCGCCTAACGCGTCTCCCGGCGGGCTTTCAGGATAGCAGCGACCTGCTCGACCGCTCGGTCCAGGTCGTCATTGACGACCACGCCGTCGAACTGCGCCGCGAGCGCTTCTTCGGCCTCGGCTTCCGCGAGCCGGCGCTCCAGATCGGCCGGATCGGCCTGCGGATCACGCTCGAGCAGGCGGCGACGCTGCACCGACCTCGACGGCGGCCGCACAAACACCAGCAGCGCGTCGGGAAACGCGCGGCGGACGGCCATCGCGCCCTGCACGTCGACCTCGAGCAGCACGTCGTCGCCCGCGGCGAGATGCTCTTCGACTGGCGCGCGGGGCGTACCCTTGAGGTCGCCGTATACCTCGAACCACTCGAGGAAACCGCCCGCGTCGCGCGCCGCCTCGAAGTCGTCGCGACTCACGAAGCGGTAATCGACGCCTTCCACCTCGCCGGCGCGCGGTTGACGAGTCGTGACCGACACCGACCACCACAGCGCGGGCTCGCGTTCGAGCAGGCGGCGGACGATCGAGCCCTTGCCTGCTCCCGACGGGCCGGCCACGACGAGCAGAACGCCGGGCCGTCGCTCGGGTCGAGCAGAAACGCCGCTCAGGTGAATCGCGCGAGCAGCTTCTGGCGCTGGTTCGCGCCGAGGCCGCGCAGTCGCCGACTCTCGCTGATGTCCAGCTCCGCCATGAGCCGGCGGGCGCGGACCTTGCCGACACCCGGCAGTGACTCGAGCACGCTCACGACTTTGAGCTTCGCCAGGATGTCGTCGCGGTCGCCCTGGTCGAAGAGCTCCTTGAGCGAGAGCGAACCCATCTTGAGCTTCTCCTTGACCTCCGCCCGCTGGCGGCGTGCGACGGCGGCCTTCGCGAGCGCGGCCTGACGTTGCTCGGGTGTGAGCGCGGGCGGGAGCGGCATCAGCAGACGACCTCCAAGTCGGGGGGTTCCTGTGTCGTGCGCACTGTCGATGTTGGCGACTGGGCGGTCCCGCGCCCCCGGGAGGAGCTGCAGAGCCGGCGACCGGGTCAGTATAGGCAGGCAGCTCCCGACGGCAACCGGGCCGCCGCCGGCGACGGGTCACGATCGAGGTGCCTCCAGAGCGGCCACGATCGACTCGGTGATGGTTGTGGCCGCTGCTTCGGGACTCTCGGCCGCGGTCACGGCCCGACCGATGACGAGCCAATCGGCGCCGGCGCGCATGGCCTCCGCCGGTGTCGCGACGCGCGCCTGATCATGCGCTTCGCCACCCGCAAGCCGGACGCCGGGCACCATCGTCTTCATCGGACGCGACGCACGCCGCACCCGCTCGAGCTCGTGCGCGGAGCACACCACACCGTCACAACCGGCCATCTCCGCGACGTCGAGCCGCGCGTCGAACGCACCGACATCGACTTCGCTCGTGAGCACGGTGACGGCGAGCGCGACGGGCAGGTCGTGCCCACCATCGCGCGCACCCTCGCGCAATGCATTGACGCCGGCTGCGACCATCTCCACGCCACCGGCCGCGTGAAAGTTGAGGAAGTCGACGCCGTGGCTGCCGTGCACGCGTGCGGCGCGCGCGACGGTGTTGGGAATGTCGTAGAGCTTCAGATCTGCGAACACGCGAAAGCCCAGCTCATGGCAGGCCTCGAACGTCGCCGGGCCGGCCGCGGCATAGAGCTCGTGACCGACTTTCATGATCTTGAACCACGACGCCAACCGATCCGCGAGCTGGACCGCGTCGTTGAACTCGCCGACGTCGAGCGCAAGGACCAGTCGGTCGCGCACGTCGTCCGCGTCGATGCTCACGGCGCCAGCTCCGGCCACTCCAGCGCGCCCGTCAAGTCGGCAACGCGAGCCACGCCGTGCGCCGCACACCACGCGATGAGCTCATCGCGGATTCGAATCGTGGCCCGCGGCTCGTGGAACGTCACTGTGCCCACACCGACCGCGCTCGCACCGGCAAGCAGCATCTCGACCGCGTCGACGCCGGTCGTGACGCCACCCGTCCCGATGATCGACGTGCCCGCCGGCACGCTGCCGGCGAGCTCGTGCACGGCGCGCAGCGCGATGGGCTTCACCGCGGGACCCGAGAGGCCGCCGGTGCCGCGTCCGAGCATCGGGCGACGCGTCTCGGCATCGACCAGGAGACCGAGCACGGTGTTGATTGCGGTGACGCCGGTGGCGCCGGCGTCGAGTGCCGCGCGCGCGATCGCGGCAATGTCGGTGACGTTGGGCGAGAGTTTCGCAAACACGGGCAGCGCGAGATCTTGCGCGACGACGGCGTGTACCGCGGCGGCGGTCGCGTCGGGATCGTGCGCGAACATTTCCGAGTGATGATGGAGATTCGGACAGCTCACGTTCACCTCGATCGCGACCAGCAGTGCACGCGCGGGATGCAGCATCTTCGTGGCGAGCGCGAACTCCTCGATCGTCTGGCCCCACACCGAGGCGATGACGCGTCCGCCCAGTGCGTGGAGCGCGGAGAGCTCGTGCGCGACCCAGTGCTCGACGCCCGGGCCTTGGAGGCCAACCGCGTTGAGCATCCCGCCGGCGGTCATGTGCAGCCGGGGCGGCGGGCTTCCCGGCCACTCGTACGGGGCCAGTGACTTCGCGGTGACCGCGCCGAGCTCGGCGGGATCGCAGAGCCGGGCCACCTCGTTGCCGTGGCCGAACGTGCCCGACGCCGCCACGATCGGATTGGGCAGCTCCAGATCGCCCAGCCGCACGGTCGTGTCAACGTCGGCCGCGTCGATGGCGTCGCGGGCCACCTTCCGATCGTTCTTGCGTCGCGAACCGGGCTGCGACCCCGATTTCTGACGCAAGAATGAGTGGGAACGGCGCGACCGGGGCAACTCGCTCACACCTCCAAGCGGAGCTGGCCGTCGCGGTGGTACTCCTGCAGCGACCGCACGGATGGCTCCTGCGTCGTCCACTCCGCGATCCCGTTGGCCGCGGCGAGCGCGGCGGCCACGGTGGTGAGACACGCGACCCGATGGGTGGTCGCGGCCCGGCGGATGTGCGCACCGTCGGCGCGCGGGCCGCGGCCGCGCGGCGTGTTGATCACGAGGTCGACCTTGCCCGACGAGATCAGGTCGGACGCATCCATGCCCGTGCCCTCGCCCACTTTCGCGACGATGGTCTCGACCGGGATGCCCTCGGCCTCCAGCGTCGCCGCGGTACCCGACGTGGCCACGAGCGAGAACCCGAGCTCCACGAAACGACGGGCCGCGCGCATACCGGCCGGCTTGTCGCGATCCGCGAGTGAGAGGAAGACCGTGCCTTCCCCGGGAAGCCGGTTGCCGGCCGCGGCCTGACTCTTGGCGAACGCGAGCCCGAACGAACGGTCGACGCCCATCACCTCGCCGGTGGAGCGCATCTCGGGCCCGAGGATCGTGTCGACGCCGGGGAACTTGTCGAACGGCAGCACCGCTTCCTTCACCGCCAGATGACCACCCTGCGCCGGCGGATGCACCAGGCCCTCGGTTCGCAGCTCGGCCAGCGTCGCTCCCACCATGATGCGTGCCGCGGCCTTCGCCAGTGGCACGCCGGTCGCCTTGCTCACGAACGGCACCGTGCGGCTCGCGCGGGGATTCGCCTCGAGCACGAACACCTCACCGTCTTTCACGGCGTACTGCACGTTGAGCAGACCGCGGACGTTGAGCGCGTCGGCCAGCGCGTGCGTGTGGGTCTCGATCGTCGCGATCACGCCCGGTTCGAGCGTGGGGGGCGGAATCGCGCACGCGGAGTCACCCGAATGCACCCCCGCCTCCTCGATGTGTTCCATGACGCCGCCCACAAGCACGTCGCCATCGGCGTCTCGCAGCGCGTCGACGTCGACTTCGATCGCGTCTTCGAGGAACCGGTCGATCAGGGCGGGACGTTCGGCCGAGAGTCCACCTTCGCGTCCGAGGCTTCCGAACTGCGCCAGCTCCGCCATTGCCAGGTCGAGCGCGTCGGCGTCGTAGACGATTTGCATCGCTCGGCCGCCGAGCACGTACGACGGGCGCACCAGCACCGGATATCCGATGCCGGCCGCGATGGCACGGGCGTCGTCGACGTTCCTCGCGATCTCACCCGCCGGTTGCGAAATACCGAGGCGCCGGCACAGCGCGTTGAACTGCTCCCGGTCCTCGGCCCGGTCGATAGACGCAGGGCTGGTGCCCAGCACGGTGATCCCGGCGGCTTCGAGCGCGTGGGCCAGCTTCAGCGGGGTCTGGCCGCCCAACGCGACGATGACGCCGACGAGCTCCCCGACGCGCGCCAGCGCATCACACACGTTGCGCACGCCCTCGATACTGAGCGGCTCGAAGAACAGACGGTCGCTGGTGTCGTAGTCGGTAGAGACGGTTTCGGGATTGCAGTTGATCATGACGGTCTCGTAGCCGGCGGCCGACAGGGCGAACGCCGCGTGCACGCAGCAGTAGTCGAACTCGACACCCTGACCGATCCGGTTGGGCCCGCTACCGAGGATGACCACCGCCGGCTTCGTCAGTGGCGCGATCTCGTCTTCGTCTTCGTAGGTGCCGTAGTGGTACGGCGTGTCGGCGGCGAACTCGGCCGCGCACGTGTCGACCGTCTTGTACGTGACGCGCACGCCGGCGGCGAGTCGCGCCCCGCGTATCGTGTCCGCGTCGACGCGCCACAGGTGTGAGAGCTGGGCGTCGCCGAACCCGAGACGCTTGGCCCGGCGCCAGTCGGCTCTCGTCATCGCGTCGAATCCAATGTCCGCGAGCCGGGCCCGTTCCTCGCTGATCTGTTGGATCTGATCGAGGAACCACGGATCGATGGCGGTGGTCTCGTGCAGTCGCTCGATTGTGACGCCGCGCCGGAGTGCGGCTTCGAGCTCGAAGAGTCGGTTCGGCGTCGGCACCGCGGTCGCGAGCACGAGGTCGTCGACACTCAGCGCGTCGAGCTCGGCCTCTGCGGGGTCGCAATTGAGTCCGGCGCGGCCCGTCTCCAGGGAGCGCACCGCCTTTTGCAGCGACTCGGTCATCGTGCGACCGATCGCCATCGCCTCGCCGACCGACTGCATCTGCGTGCCGAGCACTGGCGTCGCCCCGGGCAACTTTTCAAACGCCCACTGCGGGATCTTCGTGACGACATAGTCGATGGTCGGCTCGAACGACGCCGGTGTGGCCCGGGTGATGTCGTTGATGATCTCGTCGAGCGTGTAGCCGACGGCGAGGCGGGCGGCGATCTTCGCGATCGGAAAGCCGGTGGCCTTGCTGGCGAGGGCACTGGAGCGCGACACGCGCGGGTTCATCTCGATCACGAGCATCTCGCCGGTGGACGGGTCGAGCGCGAACTGGATGTTGGAGCCGCCGGTGTCGACGCCGATGCGACGGATGCACGCGAACGCGGCGTCGCGCATGCGCTGGTACTCGAGGTCGGTCAGCGTCTGCGCCGGCGCGACGGTGATGGAGTCGCCGGTGTGCACCCCCATCGGATCGAAGTTCTCGATCGAGCAGATGACCACGACATTGTCGGCGTGATCGCGCATCACCTCGAGCTCGTACTCCTTCCAGCCCACCAATGAGTGCTCGATCAGGATCTCCGAGATCGGGCTCTCCGCGAGCCCGTGCGCCGCGATGGCGCGCATCTCGTCGGCGTCGTGCGCGATGCCGGTGCCACCGCCGCCGAGGATGAACGACGGCCGCACGATGAGCGGGTAACTCACCTCGTCGGCGACGGTAATGGCATCGTCGAGCGTGTACGCAAAACCCGAGCTCGGCACGCCCAACCCGATCTCCTGCATCGCGGCCTTGAACCGCCGCCGGTCCTCGGCGGTACGGATCGCCTCGACGCTGGCGCCGATCAGTTCGACGCCGAAGCGCTCGAGCACGCCCGCCTCGTCGAGCGCGATCGTGAGGTTGAGCGCGGTCTGCCCGCCGATCGTCGGCAGCAGCGCGTCGGGACGCTCCTTCTCGATGATCCGGGTGACAGTGTCGACGTCGAGCGGCTCGACATACGTTGCGTCGGCGAACTCGGGATCCGTCATGATCGTGGCCGGGTTGGAGTTGACGAGCACGACGCGGTAGCCCTCGGCTTTGAGCACACGACACGCCTGCGTGCCCGAGTAGTCGAACTCGCACGCCTGGCCGATGACAATCGGGCCGCTGCCGATGATGAGGACCGACTCGAGATCGTCGCGGCGCGGCACTGTCGCTCCTGCTACTTCACGCCCGCGATGAGCTCGGTGAACTCACCGAAGAGATAGCTCGCGTCGTGCGGTCCGGGCCCCGCCTCGGGGTGGTGCTGGACGCCGAACGCCGGCATGTCGAGCACGCGCAGCCCTTCACAGACGCCGTCATTGAGGTTGATGTGCGTGAGCTCGACGCCCGACAGCGGCTCGGGATCGACCGCGTAGTTGTGGTTCTGACTCGTGATCTCGACGCGGCCGGTCGCCTCGTTGCGCACCGGGTGATTCGCGCCGTGGTGACCGAACCGCAGCTTGAAGCTCGCCGCCCCGAGCGCGAGTCCCAGGATCTGATGACCGAGACAGATCCCGAACACGGGCACCTCACCGAGGAGGTCACGCACGATGCCCGTCGCGCCGGTCACCGCGGCGGGATCGCCCGGACCGTTGGAGAGGAACACGCCGTCGGGGTAGCGCGCCAGCACGTCGGCGGCCGGCGTCGACGCGGGCACGACCTCGACTCGACAACCCGCAGCCAGGAGATGGCGCAGAATTGTGCGCTTGATGCCGTAGTCGTACGCGACCACCGAGAACGGCGCGTCGACGTCACCCACCGTGTACGGCTCCGCGGTAGTGACCGTTGCAACAAGATCGACGTCGTCGGTGCCACGCGCGGTCGCCGCGGCGGCGCGCACGGCCGCCTCATCCGTACCGAACGCGCCGGGCAGCGCGCCCTCGTCGCGCAGGTGACGCGTGAGCCGGCGGGTGTCGACACCCGCGATCGCCGGTATCCCGTGCTTCCGCAGGAACGAGTCGAGGTCGCCAGTGGCGCGCCAGTTGCTGGGGCGGCGCGCGAGATCGCGCACGATCACACCCCGGCAGAACGGCCGACGGCTCTCATCGTCATCGGCATTGACGCCGTAGTTGCCGATGTGCGGGTACGTGAACGTGATCACCTGCCCGGCGTACGAGGGATCAGTGATGATCTCCTGATAGCCCGACAGCGCGGTGTTGAACACGACTTCGCCCGTCGTCGCGCCGCCGTCAGGCTCGGCGCCGACGGCTTCGCCCTCGAAGACGGCGCCGTCGGCGAGCACGAGGACCGCGGCACGCACGTGGCTCATCGTTGTGCTTCCGCGTCGATGACGACCGGCTCGCCCCGCAGGATCGTGTGGCGCACCCGGCCCGTGAGCTTGCGACCGGCGTAGGGCGTGTTGCGCGCCTTGCTCGCGAGCTTGGTGACATCGACGTCCCATTGCACGGCGGGATCGATCACGCAGAGATTCGCGACCTGCCCCGGCTCGATCGGATTGCCGTGCTCGCCGAGCCCGGCGATGGCCGCCGGTTGCCAAGAGAGCAGCGCGAGCCCGTCGGCGAGAGAGAGCACCCCCGGCTCGACCAGCTCGGTGAGCGTGAGGGCGAGCGCGGTCTCGAGACCGAGCATCCCCGGCGGTGCTTCTTCGAACGGGCGCTCCTTGGCTTCGGCTACGTGCGGCGCGTGGTCGGTGGCGATCGCGTCGATGGTGCCGTCGGCCAGCGCGGCTTTGATCGCTTCGACGTCGGCGTCGCTCCGAAGCGGCGGGTGCACTTTGAACGCGGGATCGAAGCTCGCGCACTCCGCGTCAGTGAGCGTGAAGTGATGCGGCGCGACCTCCCCGGTGACCGGCAGGCCCAGGGCCTTGGCCGCGCGGACCATGTCGACGGCCTGCGCGGTGGACAGATGCAGGAAGTGCACCCGCGCGCCGGTAAGTCGTGCGAGCACGATGTCGCGCGCCACGATCGCGGACTCGGCCTCGGCCGGACGGCCCGCAATGCCGAGCGTGCTCGACCACCGGCCTTCGTGCATGTGGCCCCCACCCGCGAGCGATGCGTCCTCCGCGTGCTGCGCGATCACTGCGCCGGGCAGCGAGCGCGAGTACTCGAGCGCCCGGCGCATGACACCAGCGCGGTCGACGCACGCGCCATCGTCGGTGAAGATACGCACGCCGAGCGCGTGGAGCTCCCCCATCGGCGCGAGCTCGTCGCCGCGGCGACCCTTCGTGATGCAGCCCGACGACGCGACATCGCACATCGCGTCGCGGCCGGTCGCCAGCACCGCGCCGACCGTCGACGCATCGTCGAGCGGTGGCTGGGTGTTGGGCATGGCGACGATCGCGGTGAACCCGCCGAGCGCGGCAGCCCGCGCGCCGGTCTCGATTGTCTCCGCCTCCTCGTCACCGGGCTCGCGCAGGTGCACGTGGAGGTCGACCAAGCCGGGTGCGACGACGCAACCCGCCGCATCCAGCTCGCGGGCACCGTCCGATTCGAGTCGCTCACCCACCTCGGCGACCAAGCCCTCGCGGACCAGGACGTCGACGACCCGTTCACCGCGCGCGTCCACCACGCGGCCACCGCGGAGAATGAGCGCGTCAGGCAACGGGGGCCCCCGATCCCAAGAGCTCGTAGAGCACGGCCATCCGCACCGCGACGCCGTTCGTGACTTGCTCGGTGATGATCGACGCGGCGCTGTCGGCGACCTCCGCCGCGATTTCGATCCCCCGGTTCATCGGGCCCGCGTGCATGACGAGCGCATCGGGGCGCAGCCGCGCGGCCCGCGCGGCCGTGAGTCCGTACCGCGCGGTGTACTCGCGTAGCGACGGAAACAACGCCTCGTTCTGGCGCTCGCGCTGGATGCGCAGGAGATAGACGACGTCGACATCGCCGATGACCGCATCGAGGTCGTATGAGGTCGTGACCGGCCAGCCGTCGAGCGACTCGGGCAGCAGCGTCGGTGGCCCGACGAGCGTGACGTCGACGCCCAGCGCGTGCAGTGCCTTCACGTCGCTACGGGCGACGCGCGAGTGGCGGACGTCACCGACGATCGCCACTCGCATTCCGTCAAGTGAGGGGCCACGGTGCTGGCGCAACGTGAGGACGTCGAGCAGCGCCTGCGTCGGGTGCTCGTGGCGGCCGTCACCCGCGTTGATGATGCTGGCGTCGATCCAGTTCGCGATGCGCTGCGGCGCGCCGGCCGAGCCGTGGCGCATCACCACTGCGTCGACACCCATCGCCGCGATCGTCTGCACGGTGTCACGCAGCGATTCGCCTTTCTTCACCGACGACGTGCTCACGCTGAAGGTCATCACGTCGGCCGACAAGCGCTTCGCCGCGGTCTCGAACGACAAGCGTGTGCGGGTCGAGTCTTCGTAGAAGAGCGACGCGACGACCTTTCCCCGAAGCGCCGGCACCTTCGGGATCTCGCGCTGGTTGACGTCGACGAACGCCTCCGACAGGTCGAGCAGGCCCTCGAGCTCGGCGCGGTCGAGATCGTCGATCGCGAGTAGGTGCTTCATTGCGCACCCTGCGGATCATCGACCGGCCCCCAGATCTCGATGCCGTCGTCGCACTCGTCGGTCTCCTGCAGGCGCACGCGCACGTCTTCGGCGATCTTCGTGGGCAGGTTCTTGCCGACGTAGTCGGCGCGGATCGGCAACTCGCGATGACCGCGGTCGACGAGCACGGCCAGTTGCACCGCCCGCGGGCGGCCCAGCTCGGTCAACGCTTCGAGCGCTGCCCGCGCGGTGCGGCCGGTGAAGAGCACGTCGTCGACGAGCACGACGACCCGATCCGTGATGTCGACGGGCAGTTCGGTGGGACCGAGCGGTTGCACGGGCCGGAGGTTGATGTCGTCGCGGAAGAACGCGACATCGAGGCTGCCGACCGGCACTTGCACGCCCTCGAAGCGCTCGATCGCGTCGGCGAGCCGGCGCGCGATGGCGACGCCACGGGTGTAGAGGCCGACCAGCACGACGGGCGCGGCGCCATGATTGTGCTCGACGATCTCGTGCGCGATGCGCGTGTGGGCGCGGCGCAGGTCGTCGGCATCGAAGACGGAGGCCCGACGAGAAAAGCGGCCCTCATCGGGGGCCGCTTCATTCGATTGCGCCGGAGATCCAGCCGCGCTCATCGGTACTCCTCCGTGGAGACCTCACAGGATCTCCTTCACGGTCAGGTCGAGAATAGCACGGCTCGTCAGGTCAAGGGCGCGCCGGCGGCGAGGATCTTGCCTACTGGTTGGGCGTGTCGCCTCGCTTGGCCGCAGCCGCGCGCTCCTGCAGCATCGCGAGGATCGGCATCGGCTCCTGGCCGACCTCGTCGAGCAGTCGCGCCTCCAGCGCTTCGGGCGTCCAGCGACCATCGGTGCGCATCGCGCGCACCTCCGCGGGCTGGCTCCACACCGCGACCGTGCCGCCGTTGGCCGTGTACACCTGGCCGGTGATCTGGCGCGCGTGGTCACCGAGCAGATACGCGACCAGCGGGGCGACGTCTTCGGGCTCACCCATCTCG
The DNA here is from genome assembly GCA_038236695.1 of Acidimicrobiia bacterium. Classification (GTDB taxonomy): domain Bacteria; phylum Actinomycetota; class Acidimicrobiia; order IMCC26256; family JBBRZM01; genus JBBRZM01. The sequence continues at coordinate 120,596 of JBBRZM010000002.1, read as the reverse complement.
AGGCCGAACGGCACCTGCCCCGACATGCGGCTCTTCGCGACCGGCGCGATGCAATTGGCGGTCACGCCGTACTTGTGCATGCCTGCCGCCGCGCTACGCACGAGCGACACGATGCCGCCCTTGGCCGCGCTGTAGTTGGCCTGCGCGACCGACGCGGCGAACGCACCCGAAGTGAAGCCGATGAACGTGCCCGATTTCTGCTCCGGAAGATCGGCGCCGCGGCACGAAACACGGTGAACGTGCCCTTGAGGTGCGTCTCGGGGACCGGGTCCCACTCGTCTTCGCTCATGTTGAACAGCATCCGCTCGCGCAGGATGCCCGCGACGCAGACGACACCGTCGATGTGGCCGAAACTGTCGAGGGCGCTCTGGACGATCGACGCGCCGCCCTCCATCGTGGTGACGGAGCTGGGATTGGCGACGGCCTTCCCGCCGGCGGCCTCGATCTCGGCGACGACTTCGTTGGCAACTATGCTCGTCGGCTCGTTGCCGTCCATGGTGACGCCGTAGTCGTTGACCACCACGGACGCGCCTTCCGACGCGCACAGGAGTGCCACCGCCCGACCGATGCCACGTCCCGCGCCAGTGACCGCGATCGCCTTGCCGTCGAGATAGCCCACCGTCGTGGTCCCTGCCCGTCGTCGAATCGGCGGCGAACCCTATCGGACGCGCCGCATGGTGCACGCGCGACCCGCGGGACCGGGTCAGTGGAGGAGAGCGTCGACGAGCTCACCTTGGAGGTAGGTCAGCCAGCCGTACACGGCGTACGCGGAGGCCTCGGGGTCGTCGGGCGCAACCGCTTCGAGGTCGGTCGCCTCGGTGACGTCGAGTCGGATGCCGAGCGCGAGGCGGGCGTCGTTGAGCACGCCGAGCCACGCCTGCGTCTCGTCGGCCGTAAGTGCGATCTCGAAACGACCGCGGCGCTCGGTCGCGTGCTCGAGTGTCGCGGTCACCAGCTCGAGCGCGGCGAGCCGTTCCTTGACGAGATCGGAGTGCACCAGCGACTGCCACTCGACCTCGGCTGCCTCCTCGGTCGGATCCAGGTACGCACGGGGAAACAGACGTTGCACCACCGGATCATGGGCTCCGCTTTCATCACTCGCGCCGGTGAGCAGCGCGCCCAGCTGCGCCGGCAGTTGGCGCAATAGCTCCAGTTCGGCCGGATCGAGCGTTACGACGAGCCCGTCACCCTTCCCGCGGAACCGGCGGGCCATGTCAGCTCTCGCGTTCCATTGTCGCCCACAGGCCATGGCCGTGGAGGCGCGCGACGTCAGCTTCGCACTTCTCGCGCGTGCCGCCCGAGACAGCTGCTCGACCCTCGTGATGCACTTGCAGCATCAGTCGCGTCGCCTTCTCGTGTGCGTAGCCGAACAGCTTCTGGAAGACGTACACGACATACGACATGAGGTTGACGGGGTCGTTCCACACGATGACGATCCACGGCCGATCGGTCTCGACGACCTGGTCAGTGACCGGCTCCTCGACTTCGACCGGCAGCGTCGGTGCGCTCGGACCGCTCACGACCCGTCGCGCGTACGCAGGTCCTCCGCGATGCGGCTGAGCAGGCCGTTGACGAAGCGACCGGAGTCTTTGGTGGAGTACTGCTTCGCGAGCTCGACGGCTTCGCTGATGACCACGCCGGTTGGGAGCTCCGGCTGCCAGCCGAGCTCGTAGCAGCCGATGCGCAGGACGGCGCGGTCGACGACCGGCATCCGCTCGAGCGCCCAGTGCTCAGAGTACTTGCGCAGCATGGCGTCGATCCCATCGCGATGTTCCTCGACGCCGCGCGCCAGTTGCGTCGTGTACTCGTCGGGCGTTGCCGGCAGATCAGCGAGCATCGCGTCGACACCGCGATCGCGCACTTCGAGCTCGTAGCACAGACTGAGCGCTCGCTCTCGGGCTTCACGTCGAGTCGACATCGCTCAGCAGGAACGCATCAGGCCCGCGCGAGGTACTCGCCGCTGCGGGTGTCGACCTTGATCTTCTCGCCCGGCTCGATGAACAACGGCACCTGCACGACGAGGCCGGTCTCGACCGTGGCCGCCTTGCGGGCACCGGACACACGGTCGCCTTGCACGCCGGGCTCGGTGTCGGTGATCGTGAGCTCGACCGATGCCGGCAGGTCGATGCCGATGACGCGGTCCTCGTAGATCGGCAGCACTGCGGAGTCGCCTTCCCGCAGGTAGTTGACCGCGTCGCCGAGATCAGGCGCCTCGACGTGGACCTGGTCGTAGTTCTCGTTGTCCATGAACACGTACGAGCTGCCCTCGCGGTAGAGGTACTGCATCTCGCGTTTGTCGATTTTCGCGAGCTGCACTTTCTCGTCGGCTCGAAACGTCTTCTCGACCACCGCACCGGTCTTGTACTTCTTGAGCTTCGTGCGTACGAACGCGCCGCCCTTGCCCGGCTTCACGTGCTGGAACTCCACGACGGTGACGAGACCATCGGGGAGCTTCAGGGCCATCCCGTTCTTCAAGTCGTTGGTGGAGACGCTCACAGGAGCAAGTCCTTCGGAGATTCGGTCAGAGCCTCGGCACCCGCGCCGTTGACGACGACGGTGTCTTCGATGCGCACGCCACCGACACCGGGGAGGTACACGCCGGGCTCGACCGTCACGACGTAGCCGTTGCTCAACGTATCACGGGCGGTCGCGGCGACCCGCGGTGCCTCGTGGATCTCGAGCCCGACTCCATGCCCCGTGAAATGCACGAACGACTCGCCGAGACCGGCGGCTTCGATCACCTCGCGACACGCGCGGTCGACGGTGGCGCATTCCGCGCCCGCGCGCACCGCGTCGCGACCGGCTTGCTGGCTCTCGCGCACGACGTCGTAGAGGCGGCGCGCTTCGGGGCCGGGGTCGCCGACACTCACAGTGCGCGTCATGTCTGAGCAGTAGCCATCGACGACGCAGCCGAAATCGAGCACGACGAGCTCGCCCGGCTGGAGCGTGCGATCAGTGGGGCGGGCATGGGGTTTGGCACCGTTGGGCCCGCTCGCGACGATGGGATCGAAGCTGTTGCCGCTCGCGCCCCGCCGCCGCATGTCGAACTCGAGCGCGAGGGCGACGTCGCGCTCGGTCGGACCGTCCGCAAAGGTGGCGGTGGCCGCGACGAACGCATCGTCGGCAATCGCGCATGCGGCGCGGATACGGGCGACTTCGCCCGGTTCCTTGATTCGGCGGAGGGCCTCTACCAGCTCGTCAGTGGGCACCAAATCGTTCGCGGTGAACGCCGCTGTGAACGCGCGCTGCTGGGCCCACGTGACGCCATGCACTTCCAGCCCCAATCGCGCGAACGGCTTCACCGCGTCGCCCAACGCGTCGCGCTGCGCAGCCTGCGTCGCACCGATCTCGATGCGCGCATCCACTCGGGCGTCCCCGAGCTGCTCAGCCGACTGTTCGGCGTAGCGCCCATCAGTGACGAACACCAGGTCGTCCGGCGTGACCAGCAGCGTGGCGGCAGAGCCGGTGAAGCCGGTGAGATAGCGGATGTTGGGCAAGCGAGTGACCAGCAGCGCGTCGATGCCGGCATCGGCGAACGCCTCACGCACTCGCGCCGCCCGCGCCGAGATGTGCATCGCCGGCAACGTCGCGAGCGCGCTCATGGCCGCGTCTGCAGCTGCTCGGCCGCCGCCTCGATGGCCAGGCGGTAGCCCCGGCGGCCGAACCCGGCCACGGTGCCGTCGACCACCGGCGCGATGACCGACGTGCGCCGCCACTCTTCACGTGCCGCGGGGTTGGACAGGTGCAGCTCGATCTTCACGCCGGGGTACGCCGCCAGCGCGTCGGCGAGCGCGTACGCGTAGTGCGTGAACGCGCCCGGGTTGAACACGATCGCCGCGCACCGACCGCGCGCACCTTGAATCGCGTCGACGAGCTCGCCTTCGTGGTTGGACTGCACGTGCTCGAGTTCATGGCCGTGCGCCGCTGCCGTGGCGCGCGCGTCGGCGACGCACTCGTCGAGGGTGTCGGTGCCGTAGATCTCGGGCTCACGCTCACCAAGGAGGTTGAGGTTGGGGCCCGAGAGCAACAGGATCGTGGCCATCGTTCGCTACTCCCCCACCTTCACGCCGACAGCTCGGAACGCGTGCGCGAGCGCGATCTGCGGTGGATCGTCGACCAGCTCGAGACCTGCCGCACCGGGCAGCACCAACGTCAGACCGCCGCGCGCCTTCTTGTCGCGCTGCATGATGTCGAGCAGTTCGGCCGCGCTGAACTCTGCCGGTACCGCCGTGGGCAGTCCGAGCGCGGTCACGATGGCCTCGTGACGCTCGACGTCGTCGGGGCCGATCCGCTCGAGCGCACGCGCGAGCTCGGCCGCGAACACCAGCCCGATGGCGACGGCTTCGCCGTGCAACAGGTCGTAGCGGCCTGCGGTCTCGAGCGCATGCGCGAGCGTGTGCCCGTAGTTGAGCGTGGCCCGCAGGCCGGTCTGCTCCGTCTCGTCGGCTGCGACCACCGCGGCCTTGACCGCCGCGCACGCGCCGACGAGCTCGGTGAGCACTGACGGGTCGCGCGCGAGCAGCGCGTCGGATTGGTCCTCGACGAGCGCCGCGATCCCGTCGCTCTCATCGCCGCCCATCAACGCGTACTTCGCGACCTCGCCCAGGCCGGACCGGTACTCGCGGGCCGGAAGCGTCGCAAGCGTCGACACGTCGGCGAGCACCGCGAGCGGCTGGTGGAACGCGCCGATGAGGTTCTTGCCCTCGGGGAGGTTGACGCCGGTCTTGCCGCCGATCGCCGCGTCGACCTGCGCGAGCAGCGTGGTGGGCGCCTGCACGACATCAACGCCTCGGTGGTAGCACGCGGCCGTGAACCCGACGGTGTCACCGACCACACCACCGCCCAGCGCGACGATCGCGTCCGCGCGCAACAGCCCCCACGCCGACATCGCCCGGGCCAGGTGCTCCACGGTCGCGAGCGTCTTGGCCTGCTCGCCCTCATCCATGAAGAACATCTCGCGGTCGACGCCCGCGGCGTCGAGCGATTTCACGACGGGCTCGGCGTGCACCGCCGCGATCGCGGTCTGGCTGACCACCGCGACCCGGCGCCGGCCCCGCAAGCGCGAGCCGACTTCGGTGAGCGCGCCCGGGCCAACGACAATGTCGTACGGCCGGTTCGACACGGGCACGGGGACGCGCCGCAGCGAGGCCATCAGGCGGACGCCGCCGGCGCGGTCTCGAAGCGCGACACCACGATGTCGGTCACCTCGTCGACGGTGCGGCCGCCGGTGTCGACGGCCGCGTCGGCGACCGCTTCATACGCCGCGTGGCGAAGCTCTCGCAGACGGTTGAGCGTGGTCTCGGGATCGCTGCCGACCAGCAACGGCCGGCCGTGACTGCTCTGCACCCGCGCCGCGAGCACGGCGGGCGGCGCGTCGAGCCACACGACGAAGCCCGCGCCCTGGATGCGGCGGCGGTTCTCGGGATCGAGCACCGCGCCGCCACCGCAGCTGATCACCGCCGGCTCGAGTGCTGCGCACGCATTGGCGACCGCCTCCCGCTCGAAGTCACGAAAACCCGTCTCACCGACGCCGGCGAACACTTCTGTCACCAAGGTGCCGGTCACGGCCTCAATTATCGCGTCGGTGTCGAGGAACGCACGACCGAGCCGTTGCGCGCAGAGCTCGCCGACGGTCGTCTTCCCTGCACCCATGAGCCCCACGAGGACGAGATGTCGCGGTGCGTTCATCGCAGGGAGCTGATGAACGCGTCGTGGTTGCGCACGAACTCGCCCAGCGAGTCGCCACCGAACTTGCGCAGCGCTTCCGACGCGAGGACGAGCGCAACCATGGTCTCCGCGACGACGCCGGCAGCCGGCACCGCGATGATGTCGGTGCGTTCCTTGAACGACACCGCGTCGGCCTTGGTCTCGACGTCGACCGTGTGCAGGACCGGGCGATTGAGGGTCGAGAGCGGCTTCATCGCGACCCGGGTGACGAGCAACCCGCCCGTCGTCATTCCGCCTTCGATGCCTCCGGCGCGGCTGGAGTCGCGCTCGTACGACGCGGCCTCGGGGTCCCAGCGGATCTCGTCGTGGGATTCGCTGCCTCGCCGACCGGCGATGTCCCAGCCGTCGCCGAGCTCGACCGCCTTCATAGCCTGGATGCTCATCACCGCCTGGGCCAACAGTCCGTCGATGCGACGGTCCCAGTGCACGTGCGAGCCCAGGCCCGGCGGCACGTCGTAGCCGAGCACCTCGATGACACCGCCGAGCGAGTCGCCGTCTTTGGCGGCGGACTTGATCTCCTCGATCATCGCCGCCTCGGCGTCGGAGTCGAAGCATCGCACGTCGGAGTCGTCCACCGCGTCGAGATCGGCGGGACGAGGCCGGTGCTCGACCGACGCTCGCACCTGGCCGATCTGGATCACGTGACTGATCACGCGGGTGCCGAGGTGCACCAGCAGCGCCTTGGCGAGCGCGCCCGCCGCGACGCGCGCCGCGGTCTCGCGCGCGCTCGCACGCTCCAGCACGTCGCGCGCATCGTCGAACGCGTACTTCTGCATGCCGACGAGGTCGGCATGGCCGGGCCGGGGCTGGCGCAACGGCTTCTCGGTCACGCCGGGCGCAGCCGACATCTCCTCCTGCCACTTCGGCCACTCGGTGTTGTGGATGACGATCGACACCGGCGAGCCGAGCGTGCGCCCATGGCGTACGCCCCCGATGAACTCGACGTCGTCCCGCTCGAAGCGCATCCGCGGGCCGCGCCCGTAACCGAGCCGGCGGCGGGCCAGCTCGGCGGCGATCTCCTCGATAGTGATGGGCAGCCCGGCGGGGAGTCCCTCGACCACGACCACGAGGGCCGGACCGTGCGACTCACCGGCGGTCAGGAAGCGCAGCACGCGCACCTCCGGCACGTCGGGTACGCATCAGGATACCGGCGGCAGATGGACGGGCCGGGTTACTTGCCCTGGTAGCCGCGCAGGATGCTGTCGCCCCACAGCAATGCGGTCAGCGCGCCGGCAGCGAGAAACGGACCGAACGGTACGTGGTCGCGGCGCGTTCGGAGTCGAACGATGATGAGCAGCACGCCGATGACCGCGCCGTAGAGGAAGCCGAGGAAGAGACCGAGCGCGACGTGTTTCCAGCCGAGGTAGCCGAGCCCGAGCCCGAGGAGGAACGAGAGGCGCACGTCACCGAATCCCATGCTGCGCGGCGAGATGAGATGCAGCGCCCCGAACACGACGAACGCGCCGACCGCGCACACGACGGCACGACCCAGCGGATGGAAGTCTTGGTCGGCGATCGCCGCGCCGAGCAGCAACGCGAACAGAGCGAAGCCGCTCGGGTAGATCATGCGGTTGGGCAGGATGAACAAGTCGAGGTCGACCGCCGAGAGCGCGACGAGCGCCGCTGTCAGCAGGAGATACCCAGGAAGCACCGACTCGTCGTGGTACCGCGCGCCGATCGCGGCCCACAGCGCACCCGTGGCCACGATGACCATCACCGATGCCGGCCGCATCCCGGCGCGACTGAGCTCCGGGAACGGACCGGCGAGCACTGATCGCCGACGCTCGGGAACGCGCGCGATGGCGACGTTGAGCAACGCGCCCACGACCAGGCCGAGGATTCCGCACGTGACCGCGACGACCATGCTCACGGCACGCGCGCCTCGACGGCGAGCATCGCGGCGGCGCGCATCGCGTCGAGCGGCGCCGGTTTGCCCGTCCAGTGCTCGAACTGCAGCGCGGCTTGGTGCACGAGCATTGCCAGTCCGTTCGTCGCGCGTGCGCCACACGCGCGGGCCGCGGTGATCAAGGGCGTCTCGCGCGGCGAGTACACGGCGTCGAGGATCAGCTGGTCCGCGTGGAGCCGCGAAGGGTCGAACGGCGGGAGCTCCCGTTGCATCCCGAGCGGCGTCGCGTTCACGATCAGTTCCGCGTCGGCCACTGCGGTATCGACTCTTTGGAAGCCGATGACCTGGCTGCCCGCCGCCAGCGTCGCCGCAGCGCGCGCCGTATCGGCGCGCCGTGCTGCGACGGTCACCGTCGCGCCCGCGCGTCCGAGCGCGAGCACGATGGCGCGTGCGGCACCACCTGCACCGAGCACGAGGCACCGGCGGCCGTCGGGTGCGAAGCCTTCCTCCGTGAGCGCGCGCAGGAACCCGTCGCCGTCGGTCGCCTCGCCGCGCAACCCCCCGCTCACCCGAGGCACGATCGTGTTGACGGAGCCGAGCGTGCGGGCATCGTCGCTCAGCTCGTCGCACGCGGTCGCGGCGTCGACCTTGTGCGGCATAGTGACGCTGAGGCCGCCGAGGCCGAACGCGCGTACCGCGCGCACGGCCTCCGCACCCGCGCCCGCCGGCACCGGAAACGCGACATAGACCCAGTCGAGGCCCGACGCGTCGAACGCGGCGTTGTGGATCGCCGGCGAGAGCGAGTGGGTGACGGGATCACCGATGACGCCTGCGACGCGCGTCGCCGCGTTGATCGGCCGCGTCATAGCAGTCCCTTCGCGCGCGCGGCGGCGACGTTCTGCAAGTGCTCCTCGTAGGTGATGGCGAACGCGTGCTTCCCACTCCGGTCGGCAATCACATAGAAGCGGTACGGCACGCTGGCCGGCGCGAGCGCCGCCTTCAGCGAAGCGGTCGACATGGTCGCGATCGGCGTCGGGGGGAGGCCCTTGACGAGGTAGGTGTTGTACGGTGACGCGAGTTGCTTGTCGGCATTCGTCAGCGGCTCGCTACATCCACCCTTCACGAAACACAGTGTGGAGTCGATCTGCAGCATGGTGCCGTCGCGCAGGCGGTTGATGATGACGGCCGCGATCAATGGACGGTCCTCGTCGACACCCGCCTCGGTTTGAATCAGCGACGCCGCGATCACCGTCTGGTAGGCCGACAATCCGGTCGGGGACTGGGTCGCGAGGCCGGCCGCGTCGGCTTGTTGGTCGAAGCGGGCAACGATCCGGCGCAGGACAGCGGTCTCATCGTCCTTCTCGTCCACGAAGTACGTATCGGGGGAGGTGAGTCCTTCGAGCGAGCTCACTCCCGGCGGCTCGTACTTGGAGCGCACCACACCCGACTGCGCCGCGGCGAGAAACTTCGCTGCGGTCAGATGGCGAACCTGTCCGACCTTTGCCGCGATCTGCTCGAGTGTCAGACCCGGCGGCAGCACGACGCGCCGTTCACTCGCGCCTCGCTTGAGCGCGCGCATGGCGGCACTGGCGCCGAGGTGCGTGCGGAGGTTGTAGCGCCCCGCCTGGAACGGACCCCCGCCGTTGACACGCGCGTAGATCTGGAAGGCGAGCGACGAACCGATGACGCCGCGGGCTTGCAACTCGTCGGCGATACGCGTCGTGCTCCAACCCGACTGCACGTCGAGGGTCACGTGCCGCCCCGGGCCGCCGGGCGGTGAGATCTCGTACCACAGCCATCCCGCACACACCACGAACGGCAGGACGAGCACGGCAACCACCGCGAGCGCGGCCCAGGCGCGACGGCGGTGACGGCTGCGCTCTGCCTGCACGGCTCGTCGCTCCGAGCGCAGGACGGCCTGGGTCGGCTCGGCTTCGGTCGCGTCGCCGTCAGGGCCACGGACCCGGGCGGGCACGTCGAGATCGTCGCGCCCGTGATCGTCGACGTCATCGCTCACCGCCGCGCCTCGAGCCACGATTGCAGCATCACAGCCGCGGCGACCTTGTCGATCACTTGACGGCGGTTGCCCCGTCGCACCTTGCCGTCGATCAAGCCCCGCTCCGCGATCACGGTCGTGAGGCGCTCGTCGAACGGCTCGACCGGAATCGCCTCGCCGACAACCGCGCGCAACTCCTCGATCTCGCCCAGCGCGGCCTTCGCCGCGAGGCCGGCCTTGCCCGACAGCGCGAGCGGCAGTCCGACGACGATGCGTTCGGCGCCGTGTTCATGGGCCGTCGCGACGATCGAGCGGTGATCAGCCGTGACATCGCCGCTGCGCACGAGCACGGCGAGCGGGCTCGCGATCACGCCGCCCGGGTCAGAGAGCGCGAGGCCGATGCGCCGCGTGCCGAGATCGACTCCGAGCACTCGGCCCACCTGCCGTCCCGGCTCAGCTCGCGGGCGGGGCCGCGCCACCCGTGGCTTCGTGCGCGAGTTTGGTGGCGAGCGTGAGCGCCTCATCGATGCCGTCGATCTTCGGGCCCCCGCCGACCACCGCGTCGGGATTCCTGGCGGTGCCGCCCCCAACTGCTTTGGCCGCCGGGCGCGCGATCTCCGCCGCGGAGACGCCGCCGGCGACGAGATCGCTGCTCACGGCCACCGCGATACCGGCCTTGGCGCCGTCGGGCGAGAGGCCCACAATCACGACGACACCGTGACCCAACCGGTCGCGTGTCGCGATCGCAAGCTGGCGCAGGTCGTCGGGCGACATGCCGTTGCGGCGGGCACTCACGACCCCGTCGACCGCGTCGGCGATCAACGTCGCAGCTTCGGCGCCGGCTTGTTGGGCGCGGGCCACGCCGAGCTCGTCGTTGAGCTCTTTCACTTGCGAGAGCAGCCGCGCCACCCGATCGGGCAGCTCCGCCGGCGCGATCTTCAGCAGCTGCGCGGTTTCGCGTAGCTGCTGCTCCTCGTCGTGGATGTAGTCGAGCGCGCCGGGACCGGTGACCGCCTCGATGCGCCGGAGATTCGAGCCGATGGAGCCTTCACTCACGATCTTGATCGGGCCGATGAAACCCAGCGCGTGCACGTGCGTGCCCCCACAGAGCTCGGTTGAGTGCTCGCCCGCTTCGAGCACGCGCACGATGTCGCCGTACTTGTCGCCGAAGAACGCGATCGCCCCCAACATCTCCGCGTGCTCCTTCGTGGTCTCGTAGTGGCGGACGGGGGCATCGGTGATGACCTCGGCATTGGCCCGCGCCTCGATCTCGTCGAGCTGCTCCGGGGTGACTGCCTCGTAGTGGCTGAAGTCGAAACGCAACCGGTCGGGTGCGACGAGCGAGCCGGCCTGCTTCACGTGACTGCCGAGCACTTCGCGCAGCGCCCAGTGCAGGACGTGCGTGGCGGTGTGATTCCGCCGGATGCGGTCGCGGCGTTCACCGTCGATCGCCGCGACGACCTCGTCACTCTCGCTCAACGTGCCCGCCTCGACGACGCCGCGGTGCAACACGAGTGTGCCGGGCAGCCCGAACCGGGTGTCGACCACTCGAACGCGGGCCGAGCCGTCAGCGGTGGTGATCGCGCCGGTGTCGCCGACCTGACCACCCGACTCGGCGTAAAAAGGGGTGCGGTCGAGCACCACGTCGACCGTGGCGCCCTCGCTCGCCTGCGCGAGCCGGTCGGGACCGCCGATGAGTGCGAGCACCTTCGCGCCGCTGGTCTCGTATTCCTGCCGCCCGGTGAACTCCGTGGGCCCGTGGTCGTCGATGAGCTCGCGGTACAGCTCGACCGGCGCGCTCGCCTTGCCGCCGGCGGCCTTGTGCGCTTCCTGGGCCCGGCGGCGCTGCTCGCCCATGCGGGCTGCGAACCCTTCGAGATCGATGGCGCGGCCGCGCTCCTCCGCGATCTCGCGCGTGAGATCGATCGGGAAGCCGAGCGTGTCGTGGAGGAAAAACGCGTCCTCGCCGCTCACGTCGCCCCGCTCGACGATGGTGTCGAGCATGTCGACGCCGCGCTGGAGCGTCTGACGGAACCGGGTTTCTTCCCGCGTCACGATGTTGCGAACGAGCTCGTGGTTGCGCACAACGTCGGGATACGCGCCGCCCATGACTTCGACGGTCGCATCGACCATCGTCGGCGTCACCGGGTCTTCGACGCCCAGCACATACGCGTGACGCACGGCACGCCGGATGATGCGACGCAGCACGTAGCCGCGCTCCTCGTTGGACGGGACCACACCGTCGCTCACGAGGAACGTCATCGTGCGGCCGTGCTCGGCGAGGATCCGCAGCGACAGATCGCTCTGGGCGTCGGCGCCGTAGCGCACACCGGTGGCCGTCTCCGCCGCGCTGATCAGCGGTCGGAAGAGATCGATGTCGAAGATGGAGTCGACGCCCTGCACGACGAAGAGCATGCGCTCGAGTCCGGCGCCGGTGTCGATGCTGGGTCTGGGCAGCGCGACCCGGGATCCGTCGGGCTCCTGGTCGAACTGCATGAAGACGAGGTTCCAGATCTCGACGTAACGGTCGGGCCCACCGTCGGCCGGGCCGCCATCCGCGCCGTGCTCGGGGCCGAGGTCGAAGAAGATCTCCGAGCTGGGCCCGCACGGGCCGGTGTCGGCCATCTGCCAGAAGTTGTCGGCATCAAGACGCTGGACCCGCTCCGCCGCGAGTCCGACCTTGTCGCTCCATATGCGGGCAGCCTCGTCGTCGGACGTGTGCACGGTGACCCACAGACGCGACGGATCGAGGCCGAGCGTGCCGGTGACGAACTCCCACGCCCACGGGATCGCATCGGCCTTGAAGTAGTCGCCGAAGCTGAAGTTGCCCAGCATCTCGAAGAAACTGAGATGGCGGTTGGTGCGGCCGATGTCGTCGAGGTCGTTGTGCTTGCCCCCGGCGCGCACACACTTCTGCACCGACGCGGCCCGCGCGTACGGTGCCGGCTCGTCGCCGGTGAAGTAGGGCTTGAACGGCACCATGCCGGCGACCGTGAACAGCAGCGTCGGATCATGGGGAATCACACTGGCCGAGGGCACGATCGTGTGGTCACGGGCCGCGAAGAAGTCGAGGAACGCGGCACGTAGCTCGTCGACCGTACGGGGCGGTGACATGCGCGTCAGGCTACCGCCCGTTTGGCCTGCTCCCGGGCCGATTGACGCCGCGACGGCTACCTGCGCCCGTTGCCGCTGGCCACCTCGCCCGATGCCACTTCACCTCGCAGCTCCGCCTCGCGGCGGCGCATCGTGTCACGCCCTTCGCTCACGGCCGCCTTCACGTTGGAGCCGACGCCGCGCACCGAATGACTCAACCGGTCGGTGACTTCGGCCGGCGCGTACCGCTCGAACCGGCGGCGCAGCCAGCGCAGCGCGAACACCGATGACAGCAGCCCGAGCCCGTAACCCATCACCAGCCAGTACGCCCGCTTGAACATCGGCTATCGCTTGGCGCGGAGGTTACGACGGCCGCGCTTGCGCGCCGGCGGGGGTTCATCGTTCGACAACCGCTGGATGGCGCGCTTGGTGCCCGCGCCGAGCGCGACCGCCTTGACGACGGGATTCGACAACGTGCGGTACGCGAGTTTCGACGCGCTGTCGACGGTGCCCGTGAGTGATTCCGCTGTCGAGACGAGGGCGTCGACCCGGTCGATCTCGAAGCGCGCCTCGCGCGTCGACAACCGCAGTTCCTCGATCGCCACGAGCGCGTCGGCGCTCACTTCCTCCAGGGTCTTGCGCAACGAGCGCAGTGTGCGTCTGACCTCGGCCAGCGTGACGAGCAACCCGCCGACGAGGCCCACGATCGCCACGGCAGCGACGACGGCCGTCCAATCGCTCGGAGTCATCGACCGTCCTCCTTGTCGTGCCTGTCGTGCTTGCCGTGCTTGGCGTGCTCGTCGGCCGCTTCAGCGCCGTGACCGCTCGGCTCGTAGTAGCGCCGGCCTTCCACTTCTGCCGGCCGGTAGACCTGTTCGACCCGGCCGTCGGGCGCGTCGTGCGGATACTGGTATCCCTCGCCGTGACCGAGCGTGCGGGCGCCAGGGTAATGGGCGTCGCGCAGGTGCGCCGGTACCGCGCCCGCCGGCCGGTCGGTGACGTCGGCCCACGCGGCACCGAGCGCCGCGATCACCGAGTTCGATTTCGGCGCGCGCGCCATGTGGATCACTGCCTGCGCGAGATTGAGCCGCGCCTCGGGCATCCCGACGAATTCGACCGCCCGAGCGGCAGCATCGGCGACGAGCAGCGACTGCGGGTCGGCCATGCCGACGTCTTCCGACGCCAGGATCACGAGGCGCCGCGCGATGAGACGCGGGTCTTCGCCCGCCTCGAGCATCCGGGCGAGCCAGTAGAGGCCGGCGTCGACGTCGGATCCGCGGATGCTCTTGATGAACGCGGAGAGCACGTCATAGTGCTCGTCGTCGCCGTATCGCAGCGCGCGCATCGCCAGCGCGGCCTCGGTGTCGGAGAGATTGATCTCGTCGCGCCCGTTCTCGATCGCCAGCACGGCGGCGACATCGAGCGACGTGAGCACATGGCGCGCGTCGCCTTCGGAGCGGTCGACGAGATGATCGAGCGCGTCGGTCGTGATGGTCACGTGATCCGCGCCGAGGCCGCGCTCCTCGTCCCCGAGTGCACGCTCGAGTAACGCGCGCAGGTCGTCAGGACCGATTGGCTCCAACCGGAACAGCGTCGAGCGTGACAACAATGGCGCGGTGAGCGAGAAGAACGGGTTCTCGGTCGTCGCGCCGATGAGCACGAGCAATCCTTCCTCGACGTGCGGCAACAGCGCGTCCTGCTGGGTCTTGTTGAAGCGGTGCACCTCATCGAGGAACAGGATCGTGCCGCGCCCCTGCTCACCCAGCCGGGCGCGGGCGCGCTCCACGATCTCGCGGACGTCCTTGACCCCTGCGCTCACCGCCGAAAGTGGCTCGAACGCTTTGGCGGTTTCTCCGGCGATCACGCGGGCGATCGTGGTCTTGCCCGTCCCGGGCGGCCCCCAGAGGATCACCGAGGAGAGCCGGTCGCCTTCGATGAGCACCCGCAGCGGACGGTCGGGGCCGAGGAGATGGGGCTGGCCGACGATTTCATCCAGTGATCGGGGCCGGAGCCGGGCCGCGAGCGGGGCTCGGCGTTCGAGGCGCTCCTCGACCGCGGCGGCGAACAGATCAGTGGCCATCGGCGGCGATGGTACGACCGCCGGGCGGCCGAGGTTCGGCCGATACTGAGGTTTCTCACCGAGAGCGTCAACGAATGTGCGCTCCGTCGCGTACTCTTCCCGTGGGTGTGGTTGAGGCAGTAAGACCAATCGGCGGTGAGTCGCCCGGAATCGTCGGCAACGCGGGACTCCACGAGCCCTGTCATGACGACGCCTCCATCGATCTCACGTTCGAAGAGGCGTTCGACGGCTTGTACGCACGGGCCTACGGCGTCGCCTTCCAGCTCATCGGATCGCGCCCCGAGGCCGAAGACATCGCCCAGGAGACCCTCGCCCGCGCGTACGTGCGGTGGCGCCAGGTCTGCGACTACGCCGGGCCGTGGGCCGTAAGGGTCGCCGGCAATCTCTCGATCGCGTCATGGCGGCGCAGTGGCCGCGACGCCCGTTTCCTCGCCGGGGGCGACCGCACCACCACATCAGCGGCCGCGCCCACCGCCGACCGGGTCGACCTGCACCGCGCCCTCAGCCGCCTCTCCAAGCGCCAACGCGAAGTCGTCGTGCTGCGTTATCTCGGTGACCTCGCGGAAGCCGACGTGGCGCGCGTCCTTGGATGCTCGGTCGGCTCAGTGAAACAGCACTCGTCACGCGGGCTCGCCGCGTTGCGCGCAACCGGTTTGGGAGTCAGCTGATGTTCGAGCACCTGCGCGACGCGCATCCACCGCTCGCCGACCATGCTGTGCGCGATGCCGTCGCGGGACGCGCCCTTCGCCTGCGGCGCCGCCGCCACCTCGCGCAAGCCGGAGGTGCGATCGTTGCGGTCACGCTCGTGAGCGTCGGGAGCATGGCGCTGTTGAACGGCGGCTCTGCGTCGAGCAACGCGTCGCACAATGTTGCGACGGCGTCGAAGCACCCCCACGGATCGAACGTCGCCGCTCCCACCACGACGACGACCATGCCCACGGACGTGCTCGGCACGACCGAGACCCGACCACCGGCCCGCGCGCCGACAACGACCACGGCGCCCGCCGTTCGCGAGTCTCCGGCGCCGGCCGCGCCCGCGTCAGCGAGCGGCCACCTCACCGGGCACCCGGGTTTCGCACTCACATCAGTGCGGATAACGGGACCGGGTGCCACGTTCGACGGTGTGGTCTCTGGTGACTCCTACTCGCTGGCAGGCCCGCCGACCGGAACCTACGACATTTACTGGCAGGCCGAAGGGCCGGCCACCCCGGCGGCGGGTGGTACCGATCTGGGCACCGCCGCGATTGCCGGCCACGCCACGATCACCCTCACCTCGGGTTCCAACACGGTGGACATCTCGTAGCCGTCGCGCTGCCGTCGGTGTCGGCGGGATCACGGGACCCCGCCGCCCTCCGGCTAGCGCTTCGGCTTGGGCAACAGCGCCAGACCCAACTCCTTCAGTTGCTTCGCATCAATCGGAGTGGGCGCGCCGGTCAAGGGGTCAGCACCGGATTGCGTCTTCGGGAACGCGATGACCTCGCGAATGTTGTCCTCCCCCGCGAGGATCGCCACGAGTCGATCGATCCCGAACGCGAAGCCCGCGTGCGGTGGCGCGCCGTACTTGAACGCGTCAAGCAAGAACCCGAAGCGCGCCTGCGCGTCATCCGGCATGACGCCGAGCAACGAGAAGATCTGTTGCTGCACGTCGGACCGATGGATACGCACGCTGCCGGACCCGAGCTCCCAACCGTTCAGCACGAGGTCATAGGCCTGCGAGCGCACGTTCAGGAGCTCCTCGCCTTGCGCGCTCGCCAGCAGCTCGAGGTCGTCGGGGTGCGGCATCGTGAACGGGTGATGCGCGGGAATTGGTCGGCCTTCGCCGTCGAGCCCCTCGAACAGTGGGAAGTCGACAACCCATAGGAAGTGCAACCCGCCTTCGTGGACGGGCGGGCGCCCGAGATCGACACGAAGCGTGCCGAGCACGTGGTCGACGAGCCGCGGCGCGCCGGCCACGAACAGCAACAGGTCGCCGGGCTCCGCGCCGAGCGCATCGATCAGCCCGAGCTGTTCTGCTTCCGAAAGGAACTTCGCGACCGGTGAGTCGATGACGCTTCCGTCGCGGACGCGCATCCACACGAGTCCCGCGGCGCCGAGTTGCTTGGCCCGATCCGTGAGCGCGTCGAGCCGGGCCCGTCCGAGCTCGCCCTCGCCCGGGACCCGGATTCCCTTCACCGCCTCGGCCTGAAAGGCACGGAAGTCGGTGGCCGCGAGCACTTCGCCCACGTCGACGAGCTCGAGGCCGAAACGCACGTCGGGCTTGTCGGTGCCGTAGCGCGTCTGGGCCTCGTGCCAGGTCATGCTGGGGACGGGCTGCGCCGGCTCACCGGTCACGGCCTCGCTCGCGCTCGTGACCGCGGCCCCGATCACTGCCATCACGTCGCCGGCGTCCGCGAAGCTCATCTCCGCGTCGAGCTGCATGAACTCGAACTGGCGGTCGGCGCGGAGGTCTTCGTCGCGTAGACAGCGGGCGATCTGGTAGTAGCGGTCGAGCCCACCCACCATCAGCAACTGCTTGAAGAGCTGCGGGCTCTGCGGCAGCGCGTAGAACTCCCCCGGCGACAAGCGCGAGGGCACCACGAAGTCGCGCGCGCCTTCAGGCGTCGACGCGATCAGCATCGGCGTCTCCACCTCGACAAAGCCCTGCTCGTCGAGCACGGCGCGCAGCGCAGCATTGACCCGCGCGCGGAGGCGCAGATTGCGCTGCAGCCGGGCGCCGCGCAGGTCGAGATACCGGTACCGGAGACGCAGCATCTCGTCGGCCTCGGCCCGATCGTCGATCGGGATGGGCGGCGGCTCGGCCGCGTTGAGCACCTCGAGGCGCGCCGCGGCGACCTCGACCTCACCTGTCGGCAGGTCCGCGTTGATCGTGCCGTCGGGCCGCGCCCGCACCGGACCCTCCACCCGCACCACGTACTCCGCGCGAACCCGATGCACGTCGGCGCCACCCACGGACTCGGGGTCCACCACCACTTGCACGACGCCCGACGCATCACGCACATCGAGGAACACGACGCCGCCGTGGTCGCGCCGGCTCGCGACCCAACCGCAGACGACGACGTCGGCGCCGATGTCGGCGGCCCGGAGCTCGCCGGCGCGGTGTGTGCGCATCATTCTTCGGCCTCACAGTGCAGCCGGAGCCAGCCCACCAACTGATCACGCGGCACTTCCACCTGCACGCCGGTACTCAAATCCTTCACCGCGACGGCATCGCGTGCTGCCTCTTCCGCGCCGAGCATCACGCCGTACGCCGCACCCGACCGGTCGGCCACCTTCCACTGCGCCTTCACCGACCGGCCGCCATACGAACGATCGGCACGCAACCCGGACGCGCGCAGCGTTTCGAGCATCGCGGCCGGTTCGGGACCGCCGATCCCGTCGATGAGGAACGCGTCGAGGCGGTCGCGGTCGTCGATCGTGAGCACGCCCGCCGCGTCGGCTGCGATGAGGAGCCGCTCGATGCCGATGCCGAAGCCGATGGCGGGTGTCGGCTTGCCACCCATGTCCTGCGCGAGCTGGTCGTAGCGGCCGCCACCGCAGAGCGCGTTTTGCGCGGCGTCGAGCGCGTCACTCGCGAGCTCGAACGTGGTGCTCGTGTAGTAGTCGAAGCCGCGCACGAGCCGGGGCGTCAGCTCGTAGACGATGCCGAGCGCGTCGAGGCCTCGCTGCACACCCTCGAAGTGCGCTCTCGACTCGTCACTCAGGTACTCGGTGAGCTGCGGCGCGCGCTCGATGACGTCCTGCCAGTCTTCGCGCTTCGAGTCGAGGAGCCGCAACGGGTTCTCGTCGACTCGCTGACGGAAGTCGTCGCCAAGCGCGTCGATGTGCGCGAGCAGATGCTCCCGCAATCGGGCGACGTACTCGACCCGGTCGGCCGGCTCCCCCATCGAGTTGAGCAACAGCCGCACGGGAATCTGCAACTCGCGGAAGAACCCGTATGCGAGTGCAATGACCTCCACGTCGACGTCGACGTCGTCGGCACCGAGTACTTCGGCGCCGAGCTGCCAGTGCTGGCGGTAGCGGCCCTTCTGCGGCCGCTCGTAGCGGAAGTTGGGGGCGAGATACCAGACCTTCCACGGCGGCGTGGGGTGATGCTCCACGTACGCCCGCACGACCGGCGCGGTGCCTTCGGGCCGCAACGCGATCGCGCGGCCGCCCTTGTCCTCGAACTCGTACATCTCCTTGCGGATGACGTCGGTGGAATCACCCACTCGCAGGAATACCTCGCGGTGCTCGAACATGGGCGTGACGACCAGTCCGTAGCCGTAGCGCGCGGCCCGCTCGGCGAAGGTCCGCACGAGTGTGATCCATCGCTCCGAAGCGGGTGGGAGCACATCGTGCGTGCCGATCGGCGCGCGGAAAGTGGCTTTCGCGTCGAACGGATCGGGCGGCACCGCGGCATGCTACCGGGCGGCTTCGTCACGGCTGGGCAGCGTTCCTGCAGGTCCGGTGACGCCTCGTACCGCAGCCTCGCCTGTCGTTCCCAATCGCAGCGACTGCTCGGTTTTTCCGGTAGCTCCGACTTTACGAGGGGGTTTCCGGTTTGTTACTCTCCGGGGGGGCTGAACCACTGTGTGAAGCGAAGCGCTGCGAGGCCGCGTGACGGGGCAGCGTTGGGGGCGGAAAGCATGGATCCAACTGGTCGACGGCGTAAGCCACGTGTACGCGCACTGCGTCGCGTGGCGCGCCGCACGAGGCCGGTCCTTGGTGAACGGGGCGCGGCGCTCGTCGAATTCGCCGTGTTGTTGCCGCTGTTGGTGCTGCTCACGTTCGGGATCATCGAGTTCGGCATTGCGTTCAACGACTTCATCTCCGTGCGAAACGGCACGCGCGAGGGCGCGCGCCTCGGGGTCGTCGACGACGTGAAGAACGCCCCCTCGTGCCCCATCAGCAGCGTGCTGCGCAGCCCGCCGGCTATCCCGACCAACTCTACCGACGCCACGAACGCGCTCATTTGCAAGACGAAGTCGCGCATCGGTCTCGACGCATCGCAGATCAAGGTGAAGGTGAGTTTCGCCGGCACCCAAACGGTCGGCGACAACCTGACGATCTGTGCGAGCTATCCCGTGTCCTCGCTCTCGGGGCAGGTCCTCGGAAACGGCACCGTCACGAGCCGGGTCACGATGCGGCTCGAGCAGGTACCGAATCCGACCTTCGTCGCGTTTGCCGAATCGGGCGGCGGATGTTGACGCCGACGCGCGTTCCCAATGAGCGAGGCCTGATCGTCGTGTGGTTCACGATCCTGCTCACCGTGATGATCGGATTGGCGGCGCTGGTGGTCGATCTCGGTGTCGGACGAGAGAAGCAGCGTCAAGCGCAGAACGCCGCGGATGCGGCGGCGCTCGGCGGGGCGCAGAAACTGCCGAACCTCACGGCGACGGTCAGTGACGCCCAGGCCCTCGGCGACAAGAACGTGTCCGACGCGACACTCGCATGGACCGGCTGCGCCGACAGCGGTCACCTGGACCAGCAGACGACCCCGGCCTCGTGCATCTCATTCGATAACTCGTTCACGAAAGTGCGGGTGCGGCTTCCCCAACAGTCGCTGCCATCGATCTTCGGCGGCATCTTCGGCGTGAAAGCGCTGAGCGTGGGAAAGGCCGCGGAAGCCCAAGTCGTGCGAGCCGGCGTGGGCGGGGCGACAATGCCGTTCGCGCTCTACAACCTGACCAGCGGAAACGAGGTGTGCCTCAAGACTGGCACCCACGACTGCGACGCCTCGGTCACGGGAAACTTCGGCATGCTGGACATCGCGACCTACCTCGGCGGCTGCGCCGGGAAGAATGCGAGCTACGATCTATCCAGTAATACCGCGACCGGCATCGACCACATCCTCACCCCATACCCGCACGACTCCCCGTTCACCCTTCCCGTCCCGGTCCCCGACGGGTGCTTCAACGCCGGCCCCAACCAGGTCCCCACGCTGACCGGTAACAAGGTGGGCCCCGCGCTCGACCCGGGGATTCTCAGCGGTTCGGGCTTCGGGCCCACCGGCACAATCCCCGCGCTGCTGCAGCAGGGCTCCAACCCCAAGGTCTCTGTCGCCGGGAAATCGGTCGACAACAAGCCGCTGTGGGAGTTCATCCCCGACACGCCCTTGAGCAATGTGCCACTCACCTGCCAACGCGCCGCGTTCACTGCAAAGCTGGCTGCTTCCTATACGACGCCGGCTCTGAAACAGGCCGCGCTGCACGCACAGATCGGATTGTGCATCACCCAGTACAGCTCGGGTGGATCGGCTGTCGGATGCAGTTCCAGCCCCTGCACGGGGGTGTTGCTCGGCGCGAACACGTCGAGCGAGTCGCCGATCGATGTGTTTGATATCCAGCAGTCGCCCCGCTTTGTCGAGGTGCCACAAATGTGGGAAACCGTGGAGCCCAGTGGCACAAAGGATGTTCACGTGATGGGCTTCCAGCCCTTCTTCCTCCAGCGCCTCCTGGGTAAGCACGGTCTCGACTTCGAGCCCGGACCGTGGAACACGCCACCCAACCCAGCTCCCGGTGGCGACACGGCCGAGGCGATCGCCTCGTTCAAGATCCCGGCGGCGATGCTTCCCCCCAACGTGGGACAGCCGAACGTCATCGGCACGACGTCCTACGTGCAGCTCGTCCGTTGAACGCGGTCGCTCAGGAAACCGCAGACTTGCCCGGGAGCAGGCGGTAGGCGTCGTACACGGAGTCGACGCGCTTCACGGCCATGAGGATCGAGTCGAGGTGGCCGGGGTCGGCGAGCTCGAAGTCGAAGCGGAACTTCGCGACGCGGTCGTTGGCGACCTGCGAGGTGCACGACAGGATGTTGACGTGGTGCTCGGAGAGCACCTGGGCCACGTCACGGAGCAGCCGCGAACGGTCGAGGGCTTCGACCTCGACCGACACGACGTAGGAGCCGGGCTGGTCGTGGTCCCACTCGACCTCGATCAGCCGCTGCGCCTGCGCCGCAAGCGACGCCGCGTTCGCGCAGTCGGTGCGATGCACCGAGACGCCGCGGCCGCGGGTGACGAACCCCATGATCTCGTCGCCCGGCACCGGCGTGCAGCAGCGCGAGAGCCGCACCAGCACGTCGTCGAGCCCCTCGACGTGCACACCCACCGAGCGGTGCTGTAACGCGTGCGGGGTGCGGGGCGGCCGTTGTGCCGTGACCGGCAGCTGCTCTTCCCCGCCGCGCGTCTCACGATGGACCCGCTGCGCGACCGCCTTGGCCGAGACGTGCCCCTCCCCGACGGCGACGTAGAGCGCGTCGAGATCGCCGTAGTGCATCGTCTCGGCGACCTTGCCGAGCACTTTCGACTGCGCGAGCTTCTGGACCGGCAGGCCCTCCTTGCGCAGTGCTTTCTGTAGATCCTCGCGGCCGTTCTCGATCGCGTCGACGCGCCGCTCACGGGAGAACCACTGGCGGATCTTGTTGCGGCCCTTCGGCGTCTGCACGAACTGCAGCCAGTCGCGACTCGGGCCCGCACCTTCGACCTTGCTGGTGAAGATCTCGACGGTGTCGCCCGAATTGAGCGCGGAGTCGAGCGGCACGAGACGGCCATTGGCCCGCGCCCCGATGCAACGGTGCCCCACCTCGGTGTGAATCGCGTACGCGAAATCAACGGGCGTCGCGCCCGACGGCAAGGTGATCACCTTGCCCTTGGGCGTGAAGACGAAGACCTCTTCCTGTTCGAGGTCGACCTTCAGCGTCTCCATGAACTCGGTGGGGTCGGACGTCTCCTGCTGCCAGTCGACCATGCGCTGCAGCCACACCAGGTCTTCCTCGGCCGACTCCTGCTCCTTGTAGCCCCAGTGCGCGGCGATGCCGTACTCCGCGCGCCGGTGCATCTCCTTGGTGCGAATCTGCACCTCGACCGTCTTGCCCTCGGGCCCGACCACTGTCGTGTGCAGCGACTGGTACAAGTTGAACTTGGGCATCGCGATGTAGTCCTTGAACCGGCCCTGCATCGGCGTCCACAACGCGTGAATCGAGCCGAGCGCGCCGTAACAGTCCTTGACCGAGTCGACGACCACGCGCACACCGACGAGGTCCTGCACCTCGTCGAACTCCTTGCCCCGCACCACCATCTTCTCGTAGATCGACCAGTAGTGCTTCGGACGGCCGCGCACCTCGGCCTCGATGTTGAGCTCCGCGAGTCGCTTCTCGATCGTGTCGAGCACCTCTTCGAGGTACTCGGCGCGCTCCGGCGAACGGGCCGCGACCATCTGCTCGATCTCGGCGTACCGCTTCGGATGCAACACCGCGAACGCGAGGTCCTCGAGCTGCCACTTCACGTCGGCGATGCCGAGCCGGTGCGCGAGCGGCGCATAGATGTCGAGGGTCTCCTGAGCGATACGGCGCTGTTTCGCATCCGGTAGCGACGCGATCGTGCGCATGTTGTGCAGCCGGTCCGCGAGCTTGATGAGCAGCACCCGGATGTCTTTGGCCATCGCCACGAGCATCTTGCGCAGCGTGGCCGACTGCTGCGCCTCCTTGGAGTCGAACTGCAAACGGTCGAGCTTGGTGACCCCGTCGACGATCGTCGCGACGTCGGTGCCGAAGTCGCGCTCGAGATCGGACGTGGTGAGCGATGTGTCCTCGACTGCGTCATGGAGCAGCGCGGCGGCGATGGTGACATCGTCGAGGCCGAGGTCGGCGAGGATCATCGCCACGCCCAGCGGATGGGCGATATACGGCTCACCCGAGCGGCGTACCTGTTCGGAATGGGCGTCGCGGGCGACGTCGAACGCATGCTCGACGAGGCCGCTGTCGGCCCGCTTGTGCCGCTGGCGATACTTCGCGACGAGGGGGGCGATCTCGACGTCGACGTGGTGCCGCCGCCAGGGCAATGGCAGTACCGACCGTCGATCGGTCTTGACCTCGGCACTCATGGGCCAATGGTACCGGCACCCGGCTCGGCACCGGCATGCACCTCAGCGACGCTTGCGACGACGTTGTTGGCGCGGCCGGGGCGCGATCGCCGGGCTCGGCGCGCGCGGTGCCGGCGGCGGCGGCGCGGGTGCCCGAACGCTACGCGTGCCGGTTGCGGGCTCGGGCTCGACCGCGACGGCAGCGGGAGCCGGACCGCCCGCGCCTGCGGGGACGCCGGCCATCGCGGGTGCGCGCGCGAGCTCGAACGCGGCGCGCTCTCGCATCGCTACGAACTTGGCTTCACGTTCCTTCAGCCAGGCGAGGACCGGAGACGCGACAAAGATCGACGAGTACGCGCCGGTCAGCAGTCCGACGAACAGGGCGAGTGAGAAGTCACGCAGGGTGAGCGCGCCGAGCAGCCACGTACCGACCACGAGCAAGGAAGCGACCGGCAGCAGCGCAACCAGCGACGTGTTGATGGAGCGCATCAGCACCTGGTTCATCGAGCGGTTGACCATCTTTGAGTACGTGTCGCCCCGTTCACTGCCGAGGCGCTTCGTGTTGTCGCCCACCTTGTCGAACACGACGACCGTGTCGTACAGCGAATAACCGAGGATCGTCAGGAACGCGACGACGGTCGCCGGCGTGACCTCGAAACCGGTCACCACGTACACACCCACGGTGATGATGATGTCGTGGATCACCGCGATGATCGCGGCGAGCGCCATCTTCCATTCGAAGCGCAACGACAGATAGATCGCGATCAAGATGAAGAACGCGACCATCGCCTGGATCGCTTTGCTGCTCACCGTCTTGCCCCACGTCGCCCCGACCGAGTTGATGCTGACGCCCCCCGGCTTGACCGAACCGTAACGTTCGAGCGCGCTGACGATTTTCTGTTTCGTGGCGGCGGACACGTCCTTCGACTGCACCCGCACCTTGTTGCCGCCGACCACGAGCACCTTCGGGTCTTTGACTCCCTGCTTCTCCACGACCGAGCGCACGTCGGCAACCGACGGCGAGCCCTTTCCCATCGTGAACTGCCACTGGGTACCGCCGGTGAAGTCGATGCCGAGGTTGAGCCCCTGAATGAAGAGCGAGCCGACCGCGATCACGATGAACGCACCCGACACGATGGCCCATCGCCACGACCGTTCGATGAACTGGTAATTGGTGCGCTCGTGGAAGAGATCCGCGAGCGTGTGGCGGCGGCCGTCGGGGTGCGGGCTCATCGGGTGGCGTCCTTCACGTCGAGGCCCGAGGCCATGCCGACGCCGCGCGCGCGCACCAGTGCGGGGCGGCGTGCCATCAGCGACACCAAGGGGTGCATGAAGAAGTACGAGATGACGAGGTCGAGCAGCGTGGAGAGACCGAGGAAGAACGCGAAGCCCTTCACCGAACCGACCGCGAGCGCGTACAGGGTGCCCGCGCCGATGAGCGAGACGAGGTCGGCCGCGATGATCGTGCGGAACGACCGCGTGAACCCGCGGTCGACCGACGACCGCACCGTCTTGCCGCTGCGCACTTCGTCCTTCAACCGCTCGAAATAGACGACGTACGAGTCGACGGTGATACCCACCGACACGATGAGCCCGGTCACACCGGCAAGGGTGAGTGTGAGGCTGAAGGCCGAGTGGGACAGGCCGGTGATGATCGCCCAGGTCGCGGCGCCACTCACCCCCAGACCCACGATCACCACGAGCCCGAGCAGCCGGTAGTACAGAAGCATGTAGAGCGCGACCAGCGCGAGGCCGACGATGCCGGCGATGATGCCGTCACGCAGGTTGTCACTGCCCAGGGTCGGCGAGACGTTCTCCCCCGCTTGCTGCTTCAACTGCACCGGCAGGGCGCCGTACTGCAACAACCGGGCGAGGTCCTTCGCCTCGCCTTGCGTGAAGCTGCCGGTGATGCTCACGTCGCCGGGGAAACTTGCGGTGTTGAACTTCGGGTACGACTGCACGACACCGTCGAGGACGATCGCCACTGAGTTCTGGGGCGTAGTCTTCGGGAACGACGCGGCCGCGAGCGCGTTGAACTTGGTGTGTCCCGACGACTTCAGGTTGAGGACCACCGACCAGTCCGGCGTTTGGAACTGGGCCGACGCGCCCGACGTGTCCTTGCCGGTCATCACCGTCTTGCCGAGGAACAGCCGCGGGGTGGGCCCCGCCGACTTGCCTTGGTTGAGCGTGGGAAGCACAACGCAGCCGTCGCGCTTGTCGGCTTCGACTTTCGTGGTCGGGACGAGCACCTGAGCCTGGGCCGGCACTTTTGCCATTTGGGCCGGGTCGCACGACGCGATCAGAGCTTGGATCGCCTTGCTCTGCTCCGGCGTGAGCTTCGGCGCGCCCGTGGTGGTCGTGGTGGCCGGCTTGGTCGTCGAGCCGGTGGCACCCGCTTTCGCCGTGGTTGGCGTCGTCGCGGGTGCGCTCGACGCGCTCGCGGTGCCGGTGCTCGTGGTCGCGGCCGCCTTCGTCGTCGTGGTGGCTTTTGGTTTCGACTTCGGCTTCGTTGTCGTCGTCGTCGGGATGTCGCTGATGTAGGGCGGCAGTTGTGCGAGCACCGGCCGGAAGCGGAGCTCGGCCGTGCGGCCGACGATACGTTGCGCCTTGGCGCGGTTCTTCACACCGGGAAGATCGATGACGATGAACGGGCCCTGCCGGCTGATCTCGGGCTCGGCCACGCCGAGCGAGTCGACCCGGCTGCGAATGATGTCGACCGCTTGGTCGACCGAGGCCGACTTCGGGTGACCTTGCGGTTCCAGCACGACCGAGATCCCGCCGCGCAAGTCGAGCCCGAGGATCGGCGTGGATTTCGTGACGATCGTGGCGAGCACCCCGGCTGTGACGAGGACGAGCGTGGTGACGAGGTAGACGACGTTTCTCCGCATGGAGCGCGCTCAGCTCTACGAACCGGCGTCGCGGCCGTCGACCGCATCGTGCTCGTCGTCGGTGTCACCGGCGTCTTCAACCGCGGGCGTCACGCGCTGGCCGATGGCGCCGCGGCTCGTCGTGATGACAACGCCGGGCGCGATCTCGAGCTCCAAGGTCGTGTCACCGAGGGAATGGATCGTGCCGTGGATGCCGCCGACGGTGATGACGTCTTGGCCCGTCTCGAGGCTGGCCATCAGCGCTTGACGAGCCTGGTTTCGGCGCCGCTGCGGCACCACGATGAGGACAAAGAACGCGACGACAAGAACAGCGAGCGGGATGAGGGTCTCCAACTGCGACCTTCGATCGGGAACAGAAACGCGCGGCGATGCTATCGCGACGCATGCTCAGCCCCGTTCACCCTCGAACAGGTTGGGTCCGACTGCACCACTCCCCGCGGGCGGAGGGAGGTCGAGGTGCCCGTATGCCGCGGCCGTCGCGACTCGCCCGCGCGGTGTGCGCTGTAGGAAGCCCTCTTTGAGCAGGTAGGGCTCGTACACGTCTTCCACCGTCTCAGGCTCTTCGCCGATCGCTACGGCCAGCGTGTTGAGCCCCACCGCCTGGCCGGCGAACGTCTGGCAAAGCGCGCTCAGGATGGCGCGGTCGACCTTGTCGAGGCCGCGCTCGTCGACCTCGAAGAGTGTGAGCGCGTCGCGCGCCGTCACGTGGCTGACCGTGCCGTCACCACGGACCTCCGCGTAGTCGCGCACCCGCTTGAGCAGACGATTGGCGATCCGGGGTGTGCCCCGCGCCCGGCGCGCGATCTCACCCGCGCCCTTCGCGTCGAGCGGCACGCCCAGAATTCGCGCCGCGCGCTCGAGAATCGCGACGAGATCGGCGGGCGCGTAGTAATCGAGGCGCGCCACGAACCCGAAACGGTCCCGCAGCGGGCCGGTGATGAGCCCGGTTCGGGTCGTCGCGCCGACCAAAGTGAAACGCGGGAGGTCGAGGCGGATCGAGCGCGCCGACGGACCCTTGCCGATCACGATGTCGAGCTGGAAGTCTTCCATCGCGGGGTAGAGCACTTCTTCGACCGCGCGCGGTAGGCGATGAATCTCGTCGATGAAGAGCACGTCGCCGTCGTCGAGATTGGTCAGGATCGCGGCGACGTCACCGGCGCGTTCGAGCGCCGGACCGCTCGTGACCCGCAGACTGACCTCGAGCTCCGCGGCGACGATGCCGGCGAGGCTGGTCTTGCCCAGACCCGGCGGCCCCGCGAAGAGGAGATGGTCGACGGCTTGACGGCGTTGCTTCGCCGCGCCGATCAGGATCGAGAGATGTTCCTTGAGCCGCTCCTGACCGACGAATTCCCCGAGGCGGCGCGGCCGCAGCGTGGTCTCTTCGGCTTCTTCGACCGGATCGGCGCTGGCGCGCAACAGCTCCTCGCGACTCATCTGGCACCCACCGACAGGAGCTTGAGCGCCTCACGCAACAACTCTTCGACCGACCCGTCGTCGGGAAGCTGCGCCAGGACCGTGCGCAGGTCGTCGGGCGAGTAGCCCAAGCCGTCGAGCGCGGCGCGCACCTCCGCGCGCGCCGACGGCGTCTTCGTGGGCGCTTCGACCAAGTCGAGATCGGGCACATCGAGGCGAGCCTTCAGATCGACGAGCAGTTTCTGCGCGGTGCGTTTGCCGACACCCGGCACCAACGTGAACGCGTCGAGATCGTCGTCGACGAGCGCGCGTCGCAACGTGCTCGGCGAATGCACGGAAAGGATCGCGAGCCCGAGCTTCGGCCCCACACCACTGGCGCCGATCAGGATCTCAAACGTGTCGCGCTCATCGCGGGTCGGGAAGCCGTACAGCACCATCGCGTCGTCACGGACGTGCAAGTGCGTGAAGAGAAACGCGCTCTGCCCCGGCTGGAGCACCGGCACTGCGCCGAGCGGCACGAGCACGCGGTACCCGACTCCCCCGACCTCGACGAGCGCCTCGCCCGTGGCCGAACGCTCGAGGATGGTGCCTCGCACCGAACCGATCATCGGCCGTCTTCTCGCGTCAACGCCGCCGCGACGGCGCGGGACAGGCCGGTAGCGGTCGCCGGGTCGGCGGTCGTGATATCTACGGCGGCGCGGAGCGGCGCGCCCCAGAGGTGGCAGAGCGCGAGGGCGAGCGCGTCGGCTGCATCGGGCGGGCTCGGCGGTGCGTCGAGGCGCAACAGGCGGGTCACCATGTGCTGCACCTGGGCCTTGTCGGCGGCGCCGTAGCCGACGATCGAATGCTTCACCTCGTTGGGGCTGTAGTGGATGACCGGTACGCCGGCGCGCGCCGCGACCGTGAGCGCGAGCCCGCTCGCCTGGCCCACCGACATCGCGGTGCGCACATTCGCCTGGAACAACACCCGTTCGACTGCCATGGCGCTCGGTCGCAGCTCGCGGACGAGCACTTCGAGCTCTCGCTCGAGCAGAGCGAGCCGGTCGGGGAGCGCCTCGGACGCTGCGGTGCGAATCACGCCGTACGCGAGCGCTTCGCCGTGGGCGCCGTCGCGCCGCACTGCGCCGTACCCACAGCACGAGACCCCGGGGTCGATACCGAGCACCGGCCCGGCCGAATCGAACATGGGTTCGATCCTATTGGCGGGCGTCCACCGAGTCGCGGATGTCGCGAACCTGTCGCGTTCTTGCGTCACAAGCCGCGATGTCACAACGATTCTTGACCCAAGTTTGAGTTGGGACGGGCAGTGTCAGTGTCAGTGTCACTGTCGGCGACCGCGGGCGCGGCGCTTGCGGCGGTGGTGGAAGAGGACCCAGAGCAACAGACCGGCGCCGAGCGCGGGGAGGAGACGGCGCGCGACGGGGGCGCCCGCAGCGCCGAACAGGTCGACGGGCTCCGCCTCGGCCGACTCGATGCGGCGCACGTCTCCGGCGGCCGCGCCGTTGCCCGATCGCCGCTCAGCCGCCGTCGCCTCGGACGCCGCAGGCTCGACCGGCGCCGGCTCCGCCGCCGCGGTCTCGTCATCGCGCGGTGTGTCCCCCGAGAGCACGTCGCGTTCGAGGTTGTCGACGAACTGGGCCAGCAATTTCGACGACACGTCGGCGAGCACGCCCCGGCCGAACTGGGCGACCTTGCCCGTGACTGCGAGGTCGGTGTCGATACCCACGACCGTGGCGTCGCCGTCGGCGCGCATCGACATCCTGATCGCGGCCGACGCGTTGCCCTGGCCACGCGTGTCGCGGCCGGTGGCTTGGATCACCGCAGTGTGCGCGGCGTCGTCCACCTGCTCCAGATGCGCCGAGCCTTTGTACTGGGCCGTGATCGGACCGACCTTCACCTTGACCACGCCGCGGTACTCGTCGCCGTCGACCTCTTGGAGCTGCGCGCCGGGGAGGCACGGTGCGATGCGTTCGATGTCGAGCAGCAACCGCCAGGCTTCGTCGACCGGCACCGGCACGCGGAACTGGTCCTCGATCTGCATCAGCGCTCCAGCGTTTGTTGAATCGCCGCGAGGTCGTCGAGCGTGTCGACGTCGAACGGATTCCCCGTGCCCGAGCAATCGACTTCAACAACAGGATGGTGGCGCATGAGCGCGCGCGCGCCTTCGTCGCCGTCGAGCGCCAACGCTTCGGGCCAGAGGCTGCGGGCGATGAGCACCGGGTTGCCGCGAGTGCCGTCGTACGTTGCGACTGCGAGCGCGGCGCCGTCGTCGTGCGCGGCGACGAGCCGGCGGTATGCATCGGCGCCAACGAGCGGTTGGTCGGCGAGGCCGACACACACCGCCGTCACTTCCATCCAACCGTCGAGCGCGCGCAGTCCGGCACGGAGACTGTGCGCGAGCCCGCGCCGCCAGCTGCGCGCTTCGACGATCATCACGCCCTCGGGCGCGACGCGTCGCACGCGCGGGCCCTGATGGCCGACGACGAGCACCACCGGGTGCGCGCCACTCGCCCTCGCCGCGTCGAGGGCCCATTCCCCCAGCGGCCTCCCCGCGAGGACCAACACAGGCTTCGGGGTGTCACCGCCGGCGCGGGACCCCCGGCCTGCAGCCAAGACAACGCTGGCAACGGTCAGGATGCAGCCTCCAGTGCCCGGCGCACGAGCACACGGGCGAGATGTTCGCGGAACTCGGGCGTGGCGTTGAGGTCGCTCGGCGGGTCGGTGTCGTCGGCCGCATGCTGCGCCGCGTCGGCGATCGTCGCGCCGTCCGCGAGCGCAGCTTCGACGGCGACGGCGCGCAGCGGCGTGGTGGCCATGTTGACCAGCGCGACGCGAGCCGCCGCACTGTCGGCGCGCACCGCTACTGCGCCCACGATGGCCCAGTCCTGGGCCCGCCGGTTGAACTTCTGATAGGAGCTCCGCGCCGCGGCCAGCTTCGGCACCCGAATTTCGGCGAGCAACTCGTCCGGCCGCAGGGCGGTTTCCAAGAATCCCTCGAAGAAGTCAGAGGCGGCAATCGCTCGCTCACCGGCCGAGCCCCGCACGATGAATGTCGCATCGAGCGCCAGGAGCACGGCCGGCAGGTCGGACGCCGGATCGCCGTGAGCGACCGAGCCCCCGATCGTGCCGCGGTGGCGTACCTGGTTGTCGCCCACTTCGCCCGCGACCGCCCTGATCGCGTCGCATTGCTCGGCCAGCAACGCGCTGGTTTCGAGGTCGCGGTGTCGCGTCATCGCGCCGATCGCGATGTGGTCGCCGCCGTCACGCACGTACGACAGGTCACGCAGTCGCCCGATGTCGACGAGCACCGACGGCGTGGCGAGGCGCAGCTTCATCAGCGGCAACAACGACATCCCGCCCGCAAGCAATTTCGCGTCGTCGCCGTGCTCGACGAGCGCGTCGAGCGCCTCGTCGGCCGTCTCGGCCCGTACGTATTCGAACGGCGCCGGGATCACGTCGTGGCTCCGCCGGCCGCGGCCAGCACCGCCTGCACGATGTTGTGGTAGCCGGTGCAGCGACAGAGGTTGCCTTCGAGCCCGAGTCGCACGTCGCGCTCGGTGGGGTTGGGGACCTCGTCGAGCAGCGACACCACCGCCATCACCATGCCCGCGGTGCAGAACCCGCACTGGAGCCCGTGATGCTCCCGAAAGGCCGCCTGCACCGGGTGGAACTCGCCGTCGCCGGCCAGGCCTTCGATGGTGGTGACGCTCGTGCCGTCGGCCTGGACCGCGAGCATCGTGCACGACTTCACCGACTCGCCGTCGAGCAGCACGGTGCAGGCACCGCATGACGACGTGTCACAACCGATCTTCGTGCCGGTGAGTCCCGCGACCTCGCGCAGATACTGGCCCAGCAACAACCGCGGCTCGACGTCGTCGGTGCGCACCGTGTCGTTGACCGTGACCGATATCCGCACGCCGGTTTCGCCTTTCCGTCCGGTCGCGGGAGCCTATCGGGCCGCGCGACAAATGTTCGGGCCGCGATCGGCGCGCGCACCGCGCCACTCCGATTGACCAAACGCTGGGTTCGGGCCGCGACCGTCTCACCGTTCTTGGCAGAGTTATCGACCGTCACGGTCGAAAGGTCTGCCCAGAAGGCACGCGCCTGCGCATCGCAACAGACGGTCAGCCGCTGACGTTGGGGCCGGCGCGCTCGATCGTGATGCGCAAGATCACCCGCTGCTCGGTCTGCATCGCGGCGCGGTACTCGTCCCAGTCGGGGTGCTCACCTGCGAGCGAGCGGTAGTAGACGACCAGCATCTCCATCGCGTCGGGCAACGACACGATCTCGGCTCGGCCGTCGACCTGCGCCCAATCGCCCATGAAATCGGGGCTGAGCACACACAGCGATGCCTGCGGATCACGCCGGAGGTTCTTGGTCTTCACCGCGGTCTCGCGGCTGCTCACCCACACCGCGCCGTCGTCGCCGATGTTGCAGATGATCGGTGACATCTGCGGACGACCGTCGGACCGCCGGGTCGCGAGCACTGCGTGGTGATGTTCGCGCATGAACGCTTGCGCGGCTTCGACATCGATCACATGGTCTCCATGATCATCGCGAGGTAATCCGATTTCTGAAACAGCGCGCCGATGATCGCGACGTGCTTGTAGCGCACGATCCCCTGCTCGTCGAGAAGGAATACCGACCGGCGCACGTTGATCAACGGCGCGCTCACGCCGTACGCCTCGATCACTTTCTTGTCGATGTCGGCCAGCAGCGGGAACGTGAAGCCGCGTTTCTCCGCCCAGCGTCGGTGGCTGTCGATGTCTTGCGGCGAGATCGCGAGCAGCACCGCCTGCGCGCCTTCGAAGTCTTCGAGGTTGTCGCGGTACGAGCACATCTGGCGCGTGCAACCAGGCGTGTTGTCGCCGGGGTAGAACGCGAGGACGACCTTCCGACCGCGATACGACGACAAGACGAAGTCGCGCACCTCGCCGTTCTCGATTCCGGGCAGTGTGAAGTCGGGTGCCGGATCCCCCACGTCGGGTGCGGCCATCAGGCCACCACCGCTTGCAGCACTGAGTCGGGGATGTCGAAGTTGGCGTACACGTTCTGCACGTCGTCGTGATCCTCGAGCGCGTCGATCACCCGCAGTACCGACTTCGCACTCGACTGGTCGTCGAGGAGAACGACGGTCGTCGGCAACATCGTGAGATCGGCGCTCGCCACCGCGATGCCCGCGGTTTCGAGCGCGCTGCGCACCGTGTGGAGGTCGCTCGGTGGCGTGGTGACCTGCCAGATGTCGCCTTGATCCTGGATGTCTTCCGCACCTGCCTCGAGCGCGGCGAGCATCAGGTCATCTTCGCCCGCGGCTGACTTGTCGAGCATGATCACACCCTTGCGCTCGAACTGCCACGACACCGCGCCTGGCGCGGCGAGCGAACCGCCGTTGCGGGTGAACGCGTTTTTCACCTCGGCGCCGGTGCGGTTGCGATTGTCGGTGAGGCACTCCACGAACACCGCGACGCCGTGGGGCGCATAGCCCTCGTAACTCACCTCTTCGTACGTGACGCCTTCGAGCTCGCCCGTGCCTCGCTTGATCGCGCGCTCGATGTTGTCTTTCGGCATCGAACCGTCGCGCGCCTTCTGCACCATCGCGCGCAGCGCCGAGTTGCCTTCGATGTCGCTCCCACCGGTGCGGGCCGCGACCTCGATCTGGCGCGCCAGCCGGGCGAAGAGCTTGCCCCGCGCCGCGTCAGCCGCGCCCTTCTGGTGCTTGATCGAATGCCACTTCGAATGGCCCGACATCTACGCCACCTCCCGGAGAAAGCGTTGGTGCAGCCGGAGATCGCCCGAGAGCTCGGGGTGAAACGTTGCCGCCCACACCTGGCCCCGACGAATCAGGACCGCGT
Organism: Acidimicrobiia bacterium; assembly: GCA_038236695.1. GTDB lineage: Bacteria > Actinomycetota > Acidimicrobiia > IMCC26256 > JBBRZM01 > JBBRZM01. Next base: position 86,864 of record JBBRZM010000002.1, on the reverse strand, counting down.
GTCCCTCGTGCACGGCCAGCACATCAACCGAGTCGCCCACAGCCTCGACCACGGGCGCGCGAATGAACACGCCGGGGAACGCGCCGCCATCGAGCCCGTCGATCTCGAGATCGGCCTCGAACGAGGCGAGCTGGGTGCCATACGCGTTGCGCCGCACCGTGCAGTCGAGCACGCCGATCGAACGCTGGTCGGGGCGGCCGTCGAGCACATCGGTCGCGAGCAGGATCAGCCCGGCGCACGTGCCGAACACGGGGAGCCCGTCGTGGACGGCCGTCTCGAGCGGCACGCGCAATGCGGAGGTGTCGAGGAGCTTCGCGATCGTGGTCGACTCGCCGCCGGGCAGGAACAACGCGTCGAAGCCGCTCAGTTGTTCGGGTGTGCGGACCTCGACCGGCTCGGCGCCGAGCGCGTCGAGCACCTCACGATGCTCGCGAAACGATCCTTGCAATGCGAGGACGCCGATCTTCATCGGCTCGCCGGCGCGTCAGCCGTCGGATGACGCCGCGACACCTGGAGGCCTCGCGGTCATTACCAGCCTCGCTCGGCGAGCTTCACGTCGAGCGTGTCGATCTCGTCGCCCGGCATCGCCTCACCGAGACCGCGCGAGACCTTCGCCACAATTGCAGGGTCGCGGAAGTGGGTGGTGGCCTCGACGATCGCTTTCGCGCGCGTCGCCGGGTCGGACGACTTGAAGATGCCACTGCCGACGAACGTCGCCTGCGCGCCGAGCTGCATCACGAGCGCCGCGTCGGCCGGCGTCGCGATACCTCCGGCGCAGAAGAGTGGAACCGGCAACTCGCCGCGCTCGGCGACTTCGGCGACGAGGTCGACGGGCGCGCGCAGCTCCTTCGCCCACGCGAACACCTCGGCCGAGTCGGCAACGGTGAGCTGGCGGATGTCACCCAGGATCGACCGCAGGTGGCGGACCGCTTCGACGATGTTGCCGGTGCCGGCTTCACCCTTGGAACGAATCAGGCACGCGCCTTCGGAGATCCGCCGCAGCGCTTCGCCGAGATTGGTCGCGCCGCAGACGAACGGCACCGTGAACGTCCACTTGTCGACGTGATGGGCCTCGTCGGCGGGCGTGAGCACCTCCGACTCGTCGATGTAGTCGACACCGAGCGCTTCGAGCACCTGGGCCTCGGCGAAGTGACCGATGCGGCACTTGGCCATGACCGGGATCGTCACCGCTTGCTGAATGCCCTCGATCATCGACGGGTCGCTCATGCGGGCAACGCCGCCATCGCGACGGATGTCGGCCGGCACCCGTTCGAGCGCCATGACCGCGACTGCGCCGGCGTCCTCGGCGATGCGGGCCTGCTCCGCGGTGACGACGTCCATGATGACGCCGCCCCGCAACATCTCGGCGAGGCCGCGCTTCACGCGGGCCGTGCCCGTAGCGCGTTCGGCAGACATGGCGGCGAGTCTACCGACCGGCCCCCGCGCCACCCCAGGGAGATCTACTTGCGCCCGGTGGTCCGGGTGCGTTGCGGCGGCGGCGGTGGCACGAAGACTGCCGGTACCTCACCCAGCGGTACGAGGTGCACCCACGTGATGCCGGGCACGAGCTTGATCGGCTTGCCCGCGGCGTCGACGTACTTCGCGGGTTTCGTCTTGCCGGGGCGTTTCCATTTGCCCTTCGCGACCTTGCCGTCGGCGAACACCCACACGTCGCCCTCGCCCACGGTCACGCCCTTGGCGCCGAACGAGCCGGCACTGCCTTGGTAGTCGGTGAACTGGAGCACCACGTTGGCCGATGCGATCTGCTTGCCGTCGAAGGCCTTCGACGGCTTGCCGTCGATGCTGCGCAGCCACGACTTCGACGGGGCGTCCCAGCCATACGTGGGCCGGAAGCTGGCCTCAGGTGACATCGGGATCTGTACCGAGATGACCGGGTCGCCGGCGAATGTCGCGCCCGTACCCAGGTAGCTGAACAGCGCGGGTGGAGGCGCGGGCTTGTCGGCGCCCCCGGCGAGCATCGCGGCCGGATGGCCGAACAGGGTGAACTCCACCGTCTTGCTCTTGGACTTGTCGCGGAACATCGCCGCGCCGTCGTCTTCGGTGACGAGCCGCACCGGCGCCTGATGGATCGCGTCCAACGGGCCGTGCGCGCCACCGGAGAACGCGAACACCCCGCCGAGCGGCCACACGATGTCCGGGTCGGTGAAGCGCACGGAACGTATCGGCCCTACGACATCCGGAAGCTGGGAGTGGAAGATCGCGAGCAGGCGCGTGAACGAGCCCTCGACCCGTTCCTCGTAGACCACGTCGGCCTGGTCGAGTCCGGTCTGGGGTCGCACTTCGACGTTGTTGGCGATCTTGACCTCGAGCGCGGGGCGAACGGGAAGGTCGCCGGTCACCGGCAGTCCGGTCAACGGCGCGCTCGGCGGGCCCGTCGTCGTCGCCTTCTTCACTTTGGAGCCGCCACCGCCCGAACACGCCGCGACGGCGACGGCAATAGCGACCATTGCTGCAATCCCTACCGTCCGACGACGCACGGTCACATCTCCTTGAGGATCCGGATCCGCTCCTCGAGCGGCGGATGAGTGTCGAAGGCCCGGTTGAGCCACGAGCCTTTCTTGCCCGTCTCGGCTTCCGCCTCTTTGCCGCGGTCGAGCGGCGATTCGATCCAGAGCTGCGCCGTGGCCCGTGTCGCGTGGTGCACCACCGCTTGGTCGCCCTGCAGCTTCTCGAGCGCCGAACACAGCCCCGGTGGATAGCGGGTGAGCGCCACGCCACTCGCGTCGGCCAGCAGCTCGCGCTTGCGGCTCATCGCGAACTGCATGAGCTGGGCGACGAACGGCGCCAGCAACAACAGCACCATCGCCAGGACCACGAGGATGATCCCGAGGTTGCCCTGATCGGCACTGTCCCTGCGGCTACTCCGGCCGCCGAACCACATGAAGCGCAGCCCGAGGTCGGCCATCAGCGCGATCGCGCCGACCGCGGTGACCGCGATCGTCGTCACGAGGATGTCGTAGTTCTTCACGTGGCTCAGCTCGTGCGCGATCACCCCTTCGAGCTCGACGCGGTTCATCGTCTGCAGCAAGCCCGTCGTCACGGCGAGCGCGGCGTGCTTCGGGTTACGGCCGGTCGCGAACGCGTTGGGCGCCGGGTCATCGACCACATACAGCCGCGGCTTCGGAAGCCCCGCCGCGATGCACAGACCTTCGACGAGGTTGTGATAGCGCTGGTACTCGGGCCCGTCGGCCGGCTTCGCCCGGCTCGCGGCGAGCGCGATCTTGTCGGAGTAGAAGTAGCTGCTCCACGCGAGCACGATCGCGAGCACGATCGCGATCGGCACGATCGCCGCACCGGCACCCAGCAAGTAGCCGATCGCGACCGCCACGCCGCCGACCAGCACCACGAAGAAGGCGAGGAGGATGAACGTCTTGCGCTTGTTGCGCGCGATCTGCTGCTCGTACAGGACGGGTACCTAACGATCTCGGAACGGGCGTACGGCCGCGAACGGTGCGGCGGCGAACAGTTAGAACTCGACCTTGACCGGACCGGTCGCCTCGGGGTCGCCTTCGAAAAACTCGCGCTTCTCGAAGTGGAACATCCCCGCGATCAAGGTGCGTGGGAACGTCTGCAGCTTGTTGTTGTACGACAGCACACTGTCGTTATAGAACTGCCGCGAGTAGGCGATCCGGTCCTCGGTCGACGTCAGCTCCTCTTGGAGGTTGAGGAAGTTCTGGTTCGCCTTGAGGTCGGGATACGCCTCGGCCACCGCGAACAAGCTCTTCAGTGCGCCGCTCAAGACGTTTTCCGCCTGCGCCTGCTGCGCGGGGGAACCCGTCTGTGACGCATTGATCGCGTTGGCACGCGCGTTGGTGACCGCCTCGAACGTACCCTTCTCGTGGGCGGCGTAGCCCTTCACCGTCTCCACCAGATTGGGGATCAGGTCGTGGCGGCGCTTCAGTTGCACGTCGATCTGCGAGTAGGCGTTGTCGATCTTGTTGCGCAGCCGGACCAACCCGTTGTACGAGAAGATCAGGATCAGCACGACAAGCACGACGACGACAGCAATGATGAATCCGGGGACCACAGCGAGACTCCTGCTCGGGGACGGCGCCAATCATAGGGTCGAGGCTCGCGCCACCCTCGTACCCGAGGACCGCCGTCGGCGCGTTATGTGCGACCAGCCACGTTGCTCGTACCGCCGAGCGTCGGGAGCCGGGTCCCGAGCCGCTCGAGGCCCCGGTTGACAGCATCGAGGAGCAAATGGTGCAGCTCGGGGTTCGAGGCCGCGAGCACGGCGATGCCATGGCCGCGTGACGAGCCCACCGCCGGGTGGTCGTGCAGGGGCCGCCCGTCGGCGTGGGTGATGACGCCCCCGATCTCCTCGACGATCAGCGCCGCGGCGGCGATGTCGTAGGGAAAGTTTGTGCAGACGGAGCCCTCGCCCGCGGCGAGGAACGCGGTCTCGGTGGCCGGCAGCTCGTCGACGATGCGCCGGCCCACGTCGATGTACGCGTCGAGCTGACCGGTCGCGAGCCGGGTGAGGTTGTACGCGGCCGAGCCGAGATCGAAGAAGCCGCCGCCCATCCCCGACCCGTCGATCAACTCCTCGAGCACGATGCTGGTGGGGACGGCCGGACGGCCACGGAGCCCCGCGGTCCAGAACAGTGCCGAGAGGTCGGTGTTGGTCGACGGCTCCAGCAGCACCAGCGTGTCGTCGGCCGTCGTGCAGTGCGCGCCGTCGCCGCGGCGGGCCCAGAACCGCTGGCCGGTCTTGAGCTCCTCGACCACGCCGAACGACACGTCGCCGAGGCGGGCGTCTTCGGAGGGCGGCACGACGGCAATCGACACGCAGCACGACTCGAGCCCGGCCGCGGCCGGACGGGTGCCGTCGATCGGGTCGATCACGAAGAACGCGCGCGGATTGCCGTACGTGAGGAGGCCGCGGTCTTCGGAGTAGAAGCCGATGTCGCCGGCTACCGCCAAGTGGGTCTCGACGACCATCTCCGCGATCTCATCGATGGCGAGGGTGACGTCGCCACCGGGTGCCCGGCCGACTCGCACGCGTGCCGGGGGCCCGCCGAGGTGCGGCGTGACCGCAGCGCGTACGAGCCCGGCGAGCTCGACGGCAAGCTGCTCGACGCGCGACGCGGTCATCGACGCCCGCGCCGCGCGGGTGTGGGCACATGATTGACGGCCGTCTCGAAGACCGCCACGAACCGCTCCGCGAGCCGGTGCATGGAGAACTCGGCCGCACGCTGCTCACCGGACGCGACGAGCTCAGCGCGCATTCGAGGCTCGTCGAGCAGGCGACGCAGCGCCTGTCGGAGCGCACCCGCATCGTCGGGCGGCACGAGCACGGCTTCGTGTTCGGGACGCGCGACAGCCCGGTACCCGGAGATGTCGGATGCGACGACCGCCGAGCCCGCGGCCATGGCCTCGAGCAACACCACCCCGAAGGATTCACCGCCGCGTGACGGCGCGCAGAAAATGGTGGCACCGCGCTGACGCCGCGCCAGCTCGTCGTCAGAGATGCGGCCCAGCCACTCGACGTTGCGGACCTTGCGGCTCTGGAGCTCGTCGGTCTGCGGACCGTCACCGGCGACCCACAGGGTCGCGTCGCGGTCGAGCTGCGCCCACGCGTCGAGCAGTACGGCGAGACCCTTGCGGGGCTCGTGCCGCCCGACGAACAGCACCGCCGGCTCGCGCGACGGCCACGGCTGCGCTTTCGTGAACCGGCTGATGTCGACGCCGTTGGGCAGGATCTCGCACGTGCCACCGAACACGGACTGCACCTGTTCCTGGGCTTCCTTCGACACCGCGGTGCGCACGGTCAGCTTCTCGAACAACGGCTGGAGCGGCATCCGCAACGCCCCGTACCAGCTGTTGCTGTTGCCCTCGTAGTACGCATGGAACGTGCCGACCATCGGCAGATCGGTGCCCATAATCGCTGCTTGCGTGGGTCCGGGACCCAGCGGCTCGTGGAGATGCAACACATCGGGTTCGAACGTGCGGATCGCTTCGAGCGTCCGGCTCGCGACCGCCTTGCCTGCCGCGACCGGCGCGATCGAACCGTTGCTCGACACGCGTGTGCTCGGCCCCAGGCTCGTGATCCCCGGCTCCGGCGGTGGTCCGTCGCACGGCCCGATGAGACGAGCGTCGACGCCTAGCTCGCGCAACGATCGGGTCAGGCCCATCGCCTGACCCTGCACGCCGCCGAAGACCGACAGCGAGTACGGGCAGATCACCATCACACGCACGACTGTGCTCCTCGCGCGCCATGACGGGCGTGCTCGAGATCGCTCGGCCAGTTGGCCTGGAGCAGGTGCCACTGCTCCGGCGCCTGGCGGATCAGCGCTTCGAAGCGGTACGTGAGCAACTGGGTGATCCGGGCGACGTCGTCGCGGAAACGGCCCTCGCGCTCGGTCGGTACCGGCGGCCCGACCACGAGTCGATGGCGCCCACGGGGCAGAAAGAAGGTGCCCGCGGGTACGAGCGGCGCACCCGCGCGCAGCGCCAGCATCGCGGGACCAGCCGGGATCGTGGTGCGCTCGCCGAAGAAGTCGACCGGGACGCCCTCGCCGGTGAGATCGCGGTCGCACACCAGGCACAGGACCTTGACATCGTTCAGCGCGTTGAACGCTTCCAGCACGGCGTCGGGACCGAGACCCACGATCTCGATGCCGATCCGCCGTCGCTGCTCGACGAACCAGTCGAAGAGCTCCGGTGGTTCGACCGGCTCCGCCACCGCCATGAGCTTGTTGCCACGGTTCGCGAGCCACGCACCGGCGAAGTCCCAGTTGCCCAAGTGCGGAAGCGCCAGGATCACGCCCTGGCCCGCGGCGATCGGATCGGCGATGAACTCGTAGCCGATCACCTCCGCCAGCGGCTCGAGATCGCCCTGCGCCATGTCGGGCAGCCGGAAGAGCTCGTGCCAGTACCGCGCGTACGACTCGAACACCTGGTTGACCATGCGATGCAAGGCAGTACCGCGAAGCTGCGGACCGCACACCCGCCGCAGGTTGCGCTCGACCTGCCGCCGCCGCTCGGTCATCGCGAACCCCAACGCGCGTCCCAGCCGGGGAACGACCCGGGACGAAACGCGCTCGGGCACGCGTCGAGCGACACCGGAGCCCGCGCGGTACGCCAGGTACAGCGCTCGGGCGCCGACGGGTTCGGCCATCGGACTCAGGGACGGGTGCGCTGGCGCTTCGGCCGCGAGGAGTGTCGCCGGCCGGGCTCGCTGCCGGGTCGACGCGCGGCCCACCACTCGGAGAGCTTCCGCGGCTGCGCCGCCGACGACTTTGCGTCGGCCGTCGCGGCGGCCCCGACCGTGGCCTGGCGCCACACCTTTGCGAACCGGTGGATCGCGGTGATCGCAGTGAGCACCACCATCACCCACAAGACCGGCACAAGGATGCCGAACGCGAGCCCGACGCCGAGCAGCACGAGCCGCTCCGCGCGCTCCATAAGGCCACCACGAGCCGAGAAGCCGAGCGACTCGGCCTTGGCCCGCTCGTACGACACGAGCATGGACAGCGCGACAGCCGCGAGCGCGAGGAGCGGCGTGTACGAGCTGCGCTCGGCGAGATACCACGCGACGCCGCCGAGCAGCACGGCATCGGAAACCCGGTCGGACACGGAATCGAAGAACGCCCCCCGCGGGCTGGCCTTGCCGCTGTGGCGCGCGACCGAACCATCGAGGATGTCGGGCACGCCGGTGAGGATCAGACCCACGACGGCGAGGACCAGGTAGCCGTTGGCGATGAGCAGCGCGGTCGCGACCGAGAAGGCGAGCCCGAGCACGGTGAGCCAGTCGGCGGTGATACCGGCGCGCTGCAAGCCTTGGCCGACTGGCGACAGTCCCTGTTCGACCTTGGTTCGCCAGCGTCCGTCGAGCATCTGCGGTGTCCTCCGAAATTGCGGACGTCGAGCTCCACGGTACCACCCGGGTGTTTTGCCCGGAGACGCAGTGAAACTCCCCTGCCTAGAATCAGCTCACGCGCTTCGGAGTCAACCAGGGGGTCGACGTGCAGACGTACCCGACGACGAAGATCCGTAACGTGGCCCTCGTCGGTCACGGCGGAGCAGGCAAGACGACGCTGGCCGAAGCACTCCTCTTCGTCACCGGTACGGTTCCCCGCATGGGCAAGGTCGAAGACGGCAACACCGTCTGCGACTTCGATCCCGAGGAGGCCCGGCGCCGGATCTCGGTGTCGCTGGCGCTGGCCCCATTCGAGCACGAAGGCCACAAAGTCAATCTGCTCGACGCCCCGGGCTACGCCGACTTCGTGGGCGACGTCGCCGCAGCCCTGCGCGCCGCCGACCTCGCGATCTTCGTCGTGTCGGCCGTTGAGGGCGTGGAGGTGCAAACCGAGATCGCGTGGCGCCTGGCCGAGGAACGGGCGATCCCGCGCGCGATCTTCATCAACAAGCTCGACCGGGAGCGCGCGTCGTTTCAGCGCACGCTCGACGACCTGAAGGCCAAGTTCGGCGCCGGCGTCGCGCCGCTCGAACTGCCGATCGGTGAGGAAGAGCGCTTCAACGGCGTGATCGACCTGCTCAGCGACACTGCCGTCACCTACAACGGCAGCGGCACCGGCAGCACCGGCCCGATTCCCAACGACCTCGCGCCCGAAGAACACTCCGTGCACGACGCGCTGGTCGAGGGCATCGTCGTGGCCGACGACGATCTCACCGAGCGCTACCTCGCCGACGAGACCCTCGACGTGGTCGAGCTCGAGCACGCACTCGCGAAGGGCATGGCCGCGGCGAGCGTGTTCCCGGTGCTGTGCGGCAGCGCCACGAAGCTCATCGGCATCGACCGCCTCGCACGCTTCATGGTCGAAGACGGGCCCGAGCCCGTCGTCACCGGCGACGGCGCGCCGGTCGCGTTCGTGTTCAAGACAATCGTCGACCCGTACGTGGGCCGGGTGAACCTGTTCAAGGTGCTGCAAGGGACCGTGAAGACCGACGCCTCGCTCGTCAACGGGCGCACCGTCGCGGAGGAGCGGCTCCACCAACTCTCGATGATGCGGGGCAAGGAGCAGGAGCCGGTGCGGGAAGTCCCCGCGGGTGACATCGCTGCGGTCGCGAAGCTCACCGACACCACGACCGGCGACGTGCTGGGCACCCGGGGTGCCGACCTCACGGTCGAGCCGTTCCGGCCGCCCGAACCCGTGCTCGCCGTCGCGATCCGTCCCAAGTCCAAAGGTGACGAAGACAAGCTCGCCAACGCGCTGCACCGGCTCCAAGACGAAGATCCCGTCATCAGACTCGAGCGCAACGCCGAGACGCACCAGACGCTGCTGCGCGGGATGGGCGAGACGCACGTGTCGATCGCGCTGGAGAAATTGCACCGCAAGTTCGGCGTCCAGGTCGAGACCGAGCCCGTGAAGGTCGCGTACCGCGAGACGATCACCGACACCGCTGAGGCCGAAGGCAAGTACAAGAAGCAGACCGGCGGTCACGGCCAGTTCGGCGTGGCGTTCCTCCGCGTCGAGCCCAAAGACCGCGGCACGCGGTTCGAGTTCATTGACAAGATCGTGGGCGGCGCGATCCCCCGCCAGTTCATTCCCGCCGTTGAGAAGGGCGTGATCGATGCCATGGAGCGCGGCGGCGTGTTCGGCTACCCGGTCGTCGACGTGGCCGTCACCTGCTTCGATGGCAAGTACCACTCGGTCGACTCGTCGGAGATGAGCTTCAAGATGGCCGGATCGATCGGCTTCAAAGAGGCGATGGCCAAGGCGGGTCCGATCCTGCTCGAGCCGATCAGCGAGCTCGTCGTGACCGCGCCCGAGGTCAGCCTGGGCGACATCATGGGCGACCTCAACTCGAAGCGGGGCCGCATCCAGGGGTCGAGCTCGATCGGCAACGGCGAGGTCGAGATCGTCGCCCAGGTGCCGACGTCGGAGCTCCTGCGTTACGCGATCGACTTGCGGTCACGCACGGGTGGACGTGGTCGTTTCACGATCGAGCACTCCCACTACGACCCGGTGCCTGCACATCTCGCCGACAAGCTGCGCGCCGCCGCCGAGCAGACCAAGACCGGCTGACGCGCGGGTGGCGTCGCGCGTCGCGCGCGCTGCAGTGCTCGGCGTCGCGCGTCGCGCGCGCTGCAGTGCTCGGCGTCGTGCTCGCGACGGCCGCGAACGTGCCGGGCGCCGACGCGAGTGTCAGCTCGCGGTCGTCGTCGCCTCGCGTCGCGATGCACACGGTGACGTTCGTCGACCACAGCCGGTCGACGCGCGTCACGAAGTACCACCCGAAGGCCGAGTCGTCGCGCACATTGGTCACCTCGATCTGGTATCCGGCCGACCGCCACGGTCATCCCCTGCGTTCGGGGCGCCCATTCCCCGTCGTGTTGTATAGCCACGGCACCGGCGACGACGGCCAGCACCTGCCCCCCGACGCGCCGCACTGGGTGCAGGCCGGTTACGTGGTGGTCGCGCCCACCTATCCGCTGTCCACGTCGTTGTCGTGTGAACGAGCCCGAGCCATCGGCGCCGGACCCAAGAACGCCGACGGCAGCGCCGCGCCGTGCCGGCGCGGGCAGCGATCCAGATGAGCGGGCCTGACTCCATACTCGACATCCCCGATGAACCCGGCGACGCGCACGTCGTGCTCGACCAGGTGCTGCGGTTGAACCGCGACCCCAAGAGCTGGATGCACGGGCTCATCGACTCGAAACGCGTCGGGGCCGCCGGCCATTCACAACGCGCTGTCACGACCATCGCGTTCACCCACAGCGACAACTTGCGGGACTCCAGAGTCAAAGCGTCGGTCGTGGAGTCGGGCTGTGCGTTCAACACCAAGTCGACCGGCTTCTTTCACTCGCCGGGCACGCCGCCGCTGCTCCTCGTGCACGGCGACGCCGACCCGACCGTGCCGTACTCCTGCTCGGACGGCGCGTACCCCAGCGCCACGCCCCCGAAGGCGTTCGTGACGTTGCACAACGCCAATCACAGCTTCGAGCTCGTCACCAGCAAGTACCAAGACGACTGGTGCCGTGATCCCGCGGGCACGATCGAGTGCCGGGTGTCGCTCGACTTCCTCGACGCCTACCTGAAGCACGATCGCCACGCGCTCGACCGCCTGCGACACGACGGCAACGTGGCCGGCGTCGCATCATTGCAGATCAACGTGTCGGGCTGAACGGCCCTACGTCTCGTCGCGCAAGCCGTACGCCGACCAGTCCTCGGGGTTGTCCTCGGTGTACTCGCCCATGACGTGGCCGTCGACCGCGTCGAGCTCGACCAGCCCGCGCGTAGTGGGCGGCGAGTCCGCGCTGTAGAGCAGGATGCGCCACGCCGGACGACTCCGCAGCCCGCGCCATGCGAGCTGCGCAGAGGCATGGCCCACGGGAAAGCCGACTGTGCGGGTCGCGATGACCAGCGCCTCGGTCTGGTCGATCTCGAGGTGGTACGCGGCGGCGAAGTGGTACGCCGCGACCACAGCGAGAATGATCGCCGCCGCGAGTGCCCCCGTGTTGTTCGTCAGGAAGTAGCCGGCAACGCACGCCGCTGCGATGACCAGGTACATCGTGGCGGGGATGCGGCGGCGCGTGATGTCGGGAAACACGTACGGCCCGACGTACGCGGTGACGTCGAGATCTTCGGGCAGCGCGTCAGTCTGCGGTGCGTCGCTGTCGGTCATCGCCGCGCACCGTAATCGTTACGACTGCGGCCAGGCGTCTCGGAGCTTCTGCCACGTGGTGCGCAGGTCCTCGGGCAGCACGCGGGCCTCCGCGATCGAGGTCATGAAATTGGTATCGCCGTCCCAACGCGGCAGCACGTGGACATGCACATGCCCCGGCACGCCGGCGCCCGCGGACCGACCGAGGTTCGCGCCCACGTTGAGCCCGTCGGGCGAGTACGCGGCTTTCAGCGCGACGCTCGCGCGTTGCGTCATCGTCATGAGCGCGGCGCTCTCCTCGCCGTTCAAGCCTTCGAGGTCGGCTTCGTGACGACGGGGCGCGACCATCACGTGACCCGACGTGTACGGGAACGCGTTGAGCACCACGAACACGAGGTCGTCGCTCGCGACCACCAGTGCTTCCTCGGCAGGTGCGGCGGCAAGCTCGCAGAACAGGCAGTCGTGCGCGCCGGTCGGGCCGTCACCCACGCCGGTGACGTACGTGGCGCGCCATCCGGCCCACAGGCGCTCGAGCGTCACCCGCGCTCGCGTGTCGTTCCGGCGAGCTCGGCGGCGAAGGCGTCGACCTTCACTCCCCGCTCGGGCTGGTCGGTGCCGCGCCGGTTGACGCCCACGGTGCCGTGCTCGGCGTCCTCATCGCCGGCCACGAGCACGTACGGCACCTTTTGGAGCTTCGCATCACGCACGCGCGCGCCGAGTGTGTCGGCGTGGGCGTCGACCAGCTCGACGCGGGCGCCCTCGGCCTTCAGGCGATCGGCGACGCGGAATGCGTACGCGTGATGGCGGTCGGCGACCGGCAGCACGACCACCTGCACCGGCGCGAGCCACGTGGGGAACGCGCCCGCGTAGTGCTCGACCAGTATGCCGAAGAAGCGTTCCACCGATCCGAACAATGCCCGGTGGATCATGATCGGCTGGTGGCGCTCGTTATCGGCGCCGACGTAGGTCAACTCGAACCGCTGCGGGAGCTGGAAGTCGACCTGCAGCGTCGAGACCTGCCACCGCCGCCCGATCGCATCGCGTACGTGAATGTCGATCTTGGGTCCGTAGAACGCGCCTTCACCTTCGGCGACCTGGTACTCGATGCCGGAGCCTTCGATGGCCTCGAACAACGCGTCGGTGGCGAACTTCCAGTCCGCGTCGGCACCCACCGACTTTCCCTCAGGGCGGGTCGACACGTCGGCCTCGAACTCCTCGAACCCGAACGTCCGCAGGATGCGCAGCACGAAGTCGAGCAGGTCGGTAAGCACGGGCACGATCTGCGCCCGCTCGCAGAAGATGTGGCTGTCGTCCTGGGTGAAGCCGCGCGCTCGCAGCAGACCATGGAGCACGCCCGAGCGTTCGAAGCGGTACACCGTGCCGAGCTCGAACAGCTTCATCGGCAACTCGCGGTACGAACGCAGGTGGCTGCGGTAGATGAGCATGTGGAACGGGCAGTTCATCGGCTTCGGGTAATAGTCGGCGCCCTCCATCTCCATGCGCGGGTACATGCTCGCGGCGTAGAAGTCGAGGTGCCCGCTCGTCTCCCACAACGCCGACTTCGCGAGATGCGGCGTGTACACGAGCTGATACCCGGCGCGTTCGTGCTCGTCGCGCGAGAAGTCCTCCATGATGCTGCGCACCGTTGCGCCCTTCGGGTGCCATACCGCGAGTCCGGGGCCGAGCTCTTCGGGGAACGAGAACAGGTCGAGCTCGAGGCCGAGCTTGCGGTGGTCGCGCCGCTCGGCTTCTTCGAGCCGGTGCAAGTGCTCGGCCAGCGCGGCCTTCGACTCCCACGCGGTGCCGTAGATGCGCTGCAGCATCGGGCGCTTCTCGTCGCCGCGCCAGTACGCGCCCGCGACCTTCTGGAGCTTGAACGCGCCCACTCTGCCGGTCGACGGAACGTGCGGCCCCCGGCACAGGTCGACGTACGCAACTTCGTCGTCGTTGCGCAGGTTGCGATACACGGAGATCACGCCGGCCTCCGCGATGTCGACGGCATCTTCGTCGCTCACCTGGCCCGCGCTGGCCCGTTCGATGATCTCGCGCTTGTATGGCTGGTCGGCGAACAGCTCGAGCGCGGCATCACGGTCCAGCTCTTCGCGCGTGAACGGCTGGTCTTCCTTCACGATCTCGCGCATGCGGGCCTCGATGCGGGCGAGATCGTCGTCGGTGAAGCGGACGCCGTCGGGCAGCTCGAAGTCGTAGTAGAAGCCGTCGGCGATCGCGGGGCCGATGGCGTACTTCGCGCCCGGGAACAGGTCGAAGACGGCTTGCGCCATGAGGTGCGCGGTCGAGTGGCGCAGCACCTCCCGGCCGTCGTCGGAGTCGGCGGTCACGATCGCGACGGGTGCATCGTGCTCGATCGGAGTGCCGAGATCGACGATCTGGCCGTCGACCTTGGCCGCGACCGCACCTTTTGCGAGCCCGCGTCCGATCGACACGGCGACCTCACCACCGGTGATGCCTCGCGGGTAGTCGCGCGTGGACCCGTCGGGCAACGTGATCGTCACCTGGTCACTCATGATGACCAGCGACGTTACCAGCGGCCCCCGCGCGTGCTGGTGCGTTCCGTGCGCCGGGGCACGCTCGCGTCAGCTCACCGTCGTATCGACCAAGCGGGCCAGGCGCGCCATCTCGTTTTCCATGTCGGCGGCGAGCCATTTGCGGAGGAGCGGTTCCATCAGCCAGCGCCCGGGCCGGTGGAACTCGAAGTGCTCACCGTGTTCGACGAGCGTGCCCGCGTCGGTCTCTTCACATGTGAACCAGCCGTGAAAGTCGAGGACCTTGCGCATCCAGGAGTCGGACGAGCCGACGAAGTCGACTCTCGACCAGCGTTGCAGGTGCACGTCGTTGGTGTCGGCCGGAGTGGGCAGGCCGCGGACCCGGCCGCGATAGCGCGCCGTGCCGATGCCGGCGTCCGACAATTCGGCCGGCTGGATGATCTTGCCGATCTTCGTGTCGGCGACGCGATAGCGCTCGAGATCACACACGAAGGTGAGCACCTCCTCCGCCGATTGCGGAACCACGACCCTTCCGATGGTCTCGATCACCTCAGTACCTTCCGTCGTTCACGAGCCGGTCGCGACCGGCCGGGTGAAGTCGATGCCGAGCAGCGCGCTGAGCTCGTGGAGCACGTCCGGCGCGGTCGTATCCGAGCCGCCCGACAACGTAGCGTCGGCGAGCTCGCCGAGCGCATCGAGTGCTTTCGGCAAGTCGAGATCGTTGTCGATCGCAGCGTGCATGCGCGCGGCGAACGGACGCGGATCCGCGCCGTCGGGACGCTCGCACGCGGCGAGCAATCGGTGCAGCAGCGCGTTGCCCTCGTCAAGATCGGTGTCGTGCCACTCGAACCCGGCCCGGTAGTGATGGCGCATCAACGCGAGCCGGATCGCGCGGGGGTCGGCCGTCTTCAACAGATCGCTCACGAACACGAGGTTGCCGAGCGACTTTGACATCTTCTCGCCCTCGTAACTGACCATCGCCGAGTGGATCCAGTGCTTCGCAAACGGCTGGCCAGTCACGCTCTCGCTCTGCGCGACCTCGCACTCGTGGTGCGGGAAGATCAGATCGGTGCCGCCGCCGTGGATGTCGAGTGTGGGCCCGAGCAACGCCATCGACATCACGGAGCACTCCACGTGCCACCCCGGCCGTCCGACGCCGAACGGGGCGCGCCACGCCGGCTCGTCGGGCAACGACGCCTGCCACAGCACGAAGTCGAGCGGATCGCGCCGATGCGGGTCGTCGGGGTTGCCGCCTCGGGCTTGCGCCAGGCGCACCATGTGCTCGTGGGAGTAATGGCTGAGCTCGCCGAAGCGCGGGAACGTCGACACGTCGAAGTACACGGTGCCGTGCGTGAGGTACGCGTGGCCGGAGTCGAGGAGCGTGTTGACCATGTCGATCATCCCGTCGACCGACTCCGTCGCGCGCGGCTCCGCGTACGCGGGACGCATGCCCAGCGCGTCCATGTCGGCGCGGAAGCGGGCGAGCTCCGAGTCGGCCAGCTCGAGGTAGTTGACGCCGAGCTCGCGCGCCTTATGCAGGATCGAGTCGTCGACGTCGGTCACGTTGCGCACCATGCGCACGTCGTGGCCGAGCTGCTCGAGCCGGCGCGTGAGCAGGTCATACGTGAGGTAGGTCGCCACATGGCCGAGGTGGGTCGAGTCGTACGGCGTGATCCCGCACACGTACATGCGCACAACGGAATCGGGCTCGAATGGCACCAGTGCCCGCGCCGCGGTGTCGAAGAGCTGGATGGCCACCGACGTCAGAGCCCCGCGAGGCGAAGGCTGGCGCGTCCCTTGTGGCGCACGTTGATCGTAAGCAGCACGGCCGCGAACGTCTCCATCCCCACCGCGTTGAGCAGGGAGCCGCCGTCGAAAGCGCGGAGATCGGGGATGCTGCGCACGAGGTCCATGAGCTGCGCCCGCGCCTCGTCGTCATCGCCGAGTACCACGACGTCGCTTTCCATCGGACGGTCGAGCCGGGCGAAGTCGGCTGCCGGCACGAGGTGAAACGCGGAGACCACTTTCGAGTCGCCCAATATCGCCCGCATCTCCGCCGCGATCGAACCATGGGGTGGGAGGACGGCGTTGAACTCGGTGCCGTTCTTCACCAGATGGTTGGCCATCGACACGACCGTCCGCCCGGCGAGATCATCGGCGTGCTGTGTGATCGTGGGTATCGCGGCGCCGGCTTGCACGGCCACGATCACGACCGGCGCGTCACACGCGCCGGCATTGTCGGTTGCGACGAGCCGTTCGACGCGATCGCCCCACTCGTCACGCAGGCCCGCCACCGACTTCTCGGCCTTTGCGGCCTCGCGCGAGCCGAACAGCACATCGTGACCGACACTCGCGAGCCGGGCCGCAAGGCCGCGACCCGCCGGGCCGGTTGCTCCGAGAATTCCGATACGCATCGGAGAGAGCTTGTCACGCGCGGCGCGGAAGCCCCCGAACCGCTGGTCGTCGGCGCGCTACGCGATGCAGTGGGGACCGAGCAGGACCCGCAGCTCGGCGAAGAGGCCGTTCGACGGGTT
Source organism: Acidimicrobiia bacterium (assembly GCA_038236695.1). Lineage (GTDB taxonomy): Bacteria > Actinomycetota > Acidimicrobiia > IMCC26256 > JBBRZM01 > JBBRZM01. The sequence goes on along the minus strand of JBBRZM010000002.1, from coordinate 70,231 downwards.
GACGAGATAGTCGTCGCCGAACCGCAGCACTTTCGTGCTGTCGGCACCCTCGAGATGCACGAAGACCGGGCTGTCGCCGGCGTGCTCGCGCAGTAGTTCTTGGAGCCGCCGCACCTTGTCAGGCGACAGCGCGCTCGCCCGCAGCTTGATCCGCACCGGCGGGCCGTTGTCGAGCATGAGCTCGGGCCGGCTGATCTCCATGGCGATGATCTTCGGCTGGTCGTCGCGCAGGTCGAGCCGTCCCTTCACGCACACGATCGCGTCGTCTTCGAGGAGGTGGCCGAAGTTGGTCATCGTCTTCGGAAAGACCATCACCTCCAGCGCGGCCGCCAAGTCTTCGAGCACGAACGTGCCCATCAGGTCGCCGCGCTTCGTGTACTTGCGGGCGACCGACGTCACGACGCCACCGACGACCCGAAGCTCGCCCTCGCGGCATTCCTTCAGCTCGGTGAGCGTGCACTCGATGTGTCGGCGCAACGCACGCTCCGCGCTCATCATCGGGTGCTCACTCACGTACAGCCCGAGCATCTCCTTCTCGAACGCCAGCCGCTGCTGTTTCGGGAACTCGGTGTCGGGGATGGGTATCCGCTGCGCGAACGCGTCGGGCTCGGCGTCGTCGGCGAGGCCGTCACTGAACAGGTTCATGATCCCGGCATCGCGCTCGCGCCGGCGCGCCAGCGTCTGGTCGACGATCTGCTCGAACACGTGCAGGAGCCCCTGGCGGGCGCATCCGAGCGAGTCGAACCCGCCCGCTTTGATCAACGACTCGATCGTGCGCTTGTTGAGCGCGGCCGGGTCGACCCGTTCACAAAAGTCGTAGAAATCGCCGAACGGGCCGCCTTCGTCGCGCGCGGCAACAATGAGGCCGACCAGGCCCTCACCGACGTTGCGCACCGCCGAGAGCCCGAACCGGATCGAGCCGTCACGCACCACGAAGTCGGAGTCGGACGCGTTGACGTCGGGCACGAGCACGGGGATCGCCATCTGGCGGCACTCGTTGAGATAGACGGCCGAACGGTCCTTGTCGCCCTTCACGCTCGTGAGCAGCGCGGCGAGGTACTCCTTCGGGTGGTTGGCCTTCAAGTACGCGGTCTGGTACGCCACGAGCCCGTACCCGACCGAGTGCGACTTGTTGAACGAGTAATCGGCGAACGGCTCGATGATGTCGAAGATGCGCTCGCCGAACTCACGGGTGTGGCCCTGCGCGACGCAGCCGTCGACGAACTTCCCGCGCTCTTTGGCGCCCATCAACGCCCGGTTCTTCTTCCCCGTCGCTTTGCGGAGGTTGTCGGCCTCCTCCAACGAGTACCCGGCGACCTTCTGCGCCACGCGCATCAGCTGCTCCTGGTAGATCATCAGCCCGTACGTGGGCTCGAGGATCTCGAGCAGCGACTCGTGGTAGTAGGTGACCGGCTTGCGGCCGTTCTTGCGGTCGGCATAGTCGGCGTGCATGTTGGCGGCCATGGGCCCGGGTCGATACAGGGCCACGAGCGCGCACACGTCTTCGAACGTGGTTGGGGCGAGCGAGCGCATCAGGGCGCGCATCGGGCCGCCCTCGAGTTGAAACACGCCGATCGAATCACCGATGCGCAGCATCTCGAACGTCTTGGGGTCGTCGAGCGGCACGTTGTCGATGTCGACCCGCTCGCCGCTGGACTCCTCGACGAGCTCGAGCGTGCGCTCGATCACCGAGAGGTTGCGCAGCCCGAGGAAGTCCATCTTCAGCAGGCCGAGGTCGTCGACGCCGTGCATCTCGTACTGCGTGACAATCGGCGCATCCTCGATGTCGCCACCGGGCTCGGGTTTGCGTTGGATCGGCAGGTACTCGGTGAGCGGCTCCCGGGTGATCACTACCGCCGCGGCGTGGATCCCGTCCTGGCGCCGCAGTCCTTCGAGGCCACGGGCCACGTCGATCACGCGCTTGGCGTCCGGATCGGTGTCGTAGAGCGTGCGCAGGTCGGCGGCCATCTTGTAGCCGTCTTCGAAGCCGGGTACATGCTCGAGACACGCGCGCAGCGGCGTGTCGCGCCCCATGATCAGCGCCGGCATGAGCTTGGCGATCTTGTCGCCGACGATGTAGGGGTACCCGAGGACGCGTGAGCCATCGCGCACCGCCGCACGCGCTTTGATCGTGGAGAAGGTCACGATCTGGGCGACGTGATCCCAGCCGTAGCGCTGCGCCACGTACTTGATCATGTCGCCGCGGTACCGCTCGTCGAAGTCCATGTCGATGTCGGGCATCTGCTTGCGACCGCGGTTCAAGAACCGCTCGAACAGCAGGTCGTACTTGATCGGGTCGATGTCGACGATGCGGAGGCAGTACGCAACGCACGACCCCGCCGCGCTCCCCCGGCCGGGCCCCACGCGGATGCCGTTCGACTTCGCGTAGCGAACGAGATCCCAGACGACGAGAAAGTACGCGGAGAACCCCATGTCGCGGATCACGTCGAGCTCGAACTCGATTCGCTCGAGCACATGCAGCGGCGGCGAGAGGCCGTAGCGATCCTTCGCACCTTGCATTGCGAGCTCGGCGAGATACGTGTCTTCGTCGTGGCCCGCCGGCACCGGGAACGACGGCAGCTTCGGCTTCCCGAACTCGATCTCGACGTTGGCCCGCTCCGCGATCAACAACGTGGAGTCGCACGCCTCGGGATAATCGGCGAAGAGATGGCGCATCTCCGCCGCGCTCTTCAAGTAGAACTCCTCGGCGTCGAACTTGAAGCGCTTCGGATCGTCGTTGGTTGCGCCGGTCTGCACGCACAGCAACGCGTCGTGCGCGGCGGCATCCTCCTTGTGCGTGTAGTGGCTGTCGTTGGTCGCGAGCAGCGGTGCGTGCAGCTCCTGGGCCAGCTTCACGAGCATCGGGTTGACTTCGCGCTGCTCGGGGAGGCCGTGATCCTGCAGTTCGATGAAGAACGAGTCGCGCCCGAGGATCTCCTGGAACTGCGCGGTGTAGTCGCGCGCGCCGGTGTAGTCGCCCTTGAGCAGCGCCTGACACACGGCGCCGCCGAGGCATCCGGTGGTCGCGATCAGCCCCTCGTGGTGGCGCTCGAGCAGCTCGAAGTCGACGCGCGGTTTGGAGAAGAAGCCGTCGAGATACGCATGCGACGACACCTTGATCAGGTTGCGGTAGCCCTCGTTGGTCTCGGCGAGCAGCGTGAGGTGGAAGATGTCGTGGTCGGCGCGCCGGGGCCGGTCGAACCGGCTCGTGGTGACGAAGTACGCCTCGGTGCCGATGACGGGCGTTAGCCCCGCCTTGCGCGCGGCGCGGTAGAAATCGAGAACGCCGTACATGTTGCCGTGATCGGTGATGCCGATCGCGGGCTGGCCGTCGGCCGCGGCCGTGGCCACGACATCACCGATGCGGGCCGCGCCGTCGAGCATCGAGAACTCGGTGTGCAGATGCAGGTGCACGAACGAGCTGCCCATGAGCCGCGCCCAACCCCCCGTCTCCGAGCCGGTCATCCACAAGTGCTGTGGACGGTGCTGTGGAGAATCACATCGATGTCATTCGACCATACACGACCCGCCAAGCCGTCCGGCCGAGTCCGCGAAAACGTGTGGTCAGCCGCCCTGACCCCGGCCCGCGAGGAGGGGTACGAGCATCTCGTCGGGCGTGAGCGAACCGTGCATCGCCAGCAGCGTGCGCTCTTTGGGCAAGGCCGGGTCGACGAATCCGACCGGCTCACGCGCCGCGAGTACGACGTCGCCGACGCGCCGGCCGATCGATCCTTCGGGCGGCGGGCCGAGCCAGCCCTCGTCGAAGAGCTGCTCTCGCGTGAGCACCCAGGCCTGGTGACCGACGGTCGCCTGGGCGGCAGCGGCGAGCTCGGCGGCGGCGCCCCGACGCGCGTAGAGGTACCGGAAGCGCGCGTCGCCGGCTTGCACGTCGATCAACGGCGCGAGCTCGGGAAGCTCGACCCAGTTGTCGCCCACGTGCACTTGGCCGTGGTCCGCGGTCACGAGGAGGACGGCCGAAGGCGGCAACGCCTCGAGCAACGTCGCGACCAACTGGTCGGCAGCCTGAAGCTCGGCCCGATAGAAGGGGCTGAACAAGCCGAACTCGTGCGCGACCGAATCGACGCCCGGGTAATACGCGTAGATGAACCGTTCTCCCCCCGCAACCAGTTGCCGGCAGTGCTCCACGAGCGTCGACAGCGCGTTCCACCCGATGAAGCGACCACCGCGAAGCTGCGCGTCGGTAAACGCGGTGTAGCGAAAATTGCTTTTCGTCACGACAGGCACGGGCCGGCCGAGGAACGCCGTATGCCGTTGTACCAGGAACGGGTCGGGGGTACGCCGCGCACTGCTCTGCCAGCGCAACACGTTGAGCACACCGTCGTCGACTCGCATCCGGAACCCGACGAGACCGTGCTGGGATGGCGCCAGGCCGGTGGTGATCGAGGTGAGCGCGCTGGCGGTGGTGGACGGTGCCACCGTGGTGATCGGACCGCCTTCGAGGCTGCCGATCGCCGGCAGCAGGCTGCGGTGCGCCTCGATCCCTTGCCAGCCGAGGCCGTCGAGCAGCAACAGCACGACCGACGACGCGTCGGCGACCGCGGCGGGCATTCCGGGCATCGGCTGATCGCCGACGATCGCCGGGACGAGGCCCGTAATGCATGCACCGCCGTACTCGGGGCGAAGCGGATCCATGTACCCAGGGTATTCGCCGGTCGGCCGCCGGCATGCGACCATTGGGTGATGACGCATCCCTCCCACTGCGTGCAGCACGCGGCATGAAGGTCTCCACGCGCGGCGATTACGCGGCGCGCGCGTTGCTCTCGCTGGCCTTGCACGGCTCCGACCGCCCGACGTCAGTGAAGGAGATCGCGGAACGCACCAACCTCCCCCAGCCGTACCTCGAGCAGATCCTGCTGGCCGTCAAGGGTGCGGGGCTGGTGCGCTCGAAGCGCGGCGTGGGCGGCGGCTACGTGCTCGCGCGCGAGCCGTCGAGGATCACGCTGGCCGAGATTCTCACCGCGGTCGACGGGCCGATGACGACGTTGATGGACGAGCATGACCACTGCGAGGGTCACTGCATCCTGCAAGAGGTGTGGGTCGGCGTGTCGGACGAGATGCGCAAGCTGCTCGACGGCTACACCCTCGCCGAGCTGGTCGAGCGCACGCGCATCGGTCATCCGGGCGCAATCACTGACGCAGACTGACAGCCGGCAGCTCGGTTTGGTCGCCGGCGCGCTGTGCAGCGACCACGATCGACCAAACGGTTGAGGCCCGCCCGCAGCGAACGAACGCGTGCAAGTGACACTGCCGTGACCAAGAACTCATTCTTGCGTCAAAAATCGTGGTCACATCCCGGCTGCTGACGCAAGAACGCGTGTTGAGGGGTCACCCGAGGGCGTCGAGGACGGATTGCAGGTCCGCAGGGAGCGGCTCCTCGAAGCGCAACCACTCGCCCGTGACTGGGTGGGCGAAGCCGAGGGCGGTGGCGTGCAGGAACGGCCGGTCCATGGAGATGCCCGGGCGGCCACCGCGATAGGCGTTGTCACCGACGATCGGATGGCCGATCGCGCTGAGGTGCACACGCACCTGGTGGGTGCGCCCGGTCTCGAGCCGGCAATCGAGGCGGCTCACGAGCGGCTCGTCGAACTCGCGCACGACTTCGTAGACGGTGCGCGCCTCGCGGCCGTCGTCTCGCACCGCCATGCGAGTGCGCCGGCTCGCGGAACGTCCGATAGGCGCATCGATCACACCACGGGGCGCGTCGAGTCGTCCCCATACGAGCGCGTCGTATCGACGTTCGAGCTCGCGTCGTTCGAGTGCGCCAACCAGCGCGTCGTACGCGAGTGCCGAACGCGCCACGACGAGCAGCCCGCTCGTGTCGCGGTCGAGGCGGTGCACGATGCCCGGTCGGGCCCGGTCGCCGACGTCGACCAACTCGGGGTACCGCGCGAGCAAGCCGTTGACCAGCGTGCCGCCCGCGTGCCCGGCACCGGGATGCATCACCAGGCCGGCCGGCTTGGCGATGACGATCACGTCGTCGTCGTCGTAGCGGACCTCGAGCGGCGCCGATTCGGGTCCGGGCGGCCCTGCCGCGGCGTCGGGTTCACTGAGCAGCTCGATCACATCGCCGGTTTCGAGTCGCCGGCTCTTCGCGACCGGCCTGCCGTCGACGAGCACCGCGCCGGCTTGGACGAGGGCCTGCACCTCGGCCCGACTCCACCCCGTCAGTAATGCCACCGCCCGGTCGATCCGTTCCCCGGCCAACGCCGGCGGGACCGGCAGCGCCTCGCTCACGGAGCGTCGGGCGCCTCGTGCCCCGCGCCGCGCCAGCCCCACACGAGCAGCAGCAACGCGCCGACCGTGATGGCCGAATCCGCGACGTTGAAGGTCGGCCAGACGCCGACCTTGATGAAGTCGACCACCGCGCCGCGTAAGACGCCAGGCGCGCGAAACAGTCGATCGCACAGGTTGCCGACTGCGCCCGCCAGCACCAACGAGAGCGCGACCAGCATCACGCGGTCTTGGGTGCGACGCACAGCGCGGATCAGGAACACGGCGACGACAACGGCGAGCACGGCAAGAACGGGCGTGAAGCCGCGGAAGAAGCTGAACGCGCTGCCGGAGTTGCGGCTCAGCCGAAACTCGATGGTCGTACCCCAGAGCGACACCGGCTGGAACGGATGCTGTGCGACCATCCACGCCTTCGAGAGTTGGTCCAGCGCGACGACGACCGCGAAAATGCCGATGACGAGCGGCGCGCGGGTGCGACGCGTGGAGGTCAGCGGACCGGGCTCGCTAGCGACGGCGTTCGGCACGGGCTTTGCAGTCGACGCATTCCTCGGCGTACGGGATCGCCTCGAGGCGCTCGAGCGAGATGCGGCGTCCGGCCGGGACGCACAGGCCGTAGGTGCCGGCCTTCATCCGGTCGAGCGCCCCGTCGATCGCTTCGACGGTCTGGCGCGCCGATGCCGACAGCAACAGGTCGCGCTCGCGCTCGACGTTGACGGTGTCGCCTTCGCCGGATTCCTCGTCGAACTGCGTGTCGCCCTGGTCGCGTTCGGTCGCGAGCTGCTCCGCCTCGGCCGCGAGCTCCTCCGCTTGGCGGAGATGACGCGTCCGCTCCTCCTCGAGCTTCTCGCGGAGGCGAGCGAGGGTGGTCTCGGCCAGTGTCGGCTTCTCGGCCTTGACCTCGAAGCCGGACAGCGGGCAGATGATCGTGTTCTTCCTCTGCGGCCTCTTCAGCGGCACGAGCAGGCTCTTCGCCACCGCTTTGGTGGGCGGCTCGGTCTTCGCAACCGCCTTGGCCCGGGTCGCCGTCTTCTTCGTCGCCGTCTTCTTGGCCGCTTTCTTCGCGACCGCTTTCTTGGTCGTCTTCCTGGCCGCCGCCGGCTTGCGCGGCGCCGGCTTCTTCGCGGCGCCCTTGCGCGCCGGCTTCTTCGCGGCGCCCTTGCGCGGCGCCGGCTTCTTCGCGGCGCCCTTGCGCGGCGCCGGCTTCTTCGCGGCGCCCTTGCGCGGCGCCGGCTTCTTCGCGGCGCCCTTGCGCGCGGCAGGTTTCACAGCTTTGTGGCCGCGCGCGGACCGTTTGACCGCGGTCTTCTTCACTGTGCGCGCGCTCTTCTTACCGACCGCGCGCGTCGTTTTGGAGGGCACCTTCTTCGTAACGGCCTTCTTGCCGCTGGTCTTGACCGGAGCCTTGGCCATGGTTCCTCTCAGAGGATGGGGCCGATCGGCCCCGGAAAGCGCCGGAGTGTAGGGCTCCGCCTGTGCCCGTTCAACGCTTGCGCCGAGGCTCGCCGACCCGCTCCTCGGCATCGGCCAGGATCTGGTGCACCTGGCCTTCGATCTCGTCGAGGTCGAGCCCGCGGATCCGGAAGCGCTTGATGCGCGACTTCTGACCCGCGATCAACTCCACGGCGCCGTTCGCGACGCCGAACGTCTCGGCGAGTATCGCGCCCGCGGCATCGTTCGCACGATCGCCGACCGGCGGCGCGGCGACTCGTACTTTGAGGGCATCGCCGTGGCGGCCGACGATGGCGCTGCGCCCCGCGCCCGGCTGCACGTGCACGTGGAGCACGACGGCATCATTGACAACGTCGTAGAGATCGGTCACGCCTGCCATTGCGCCTCCCGGGACCCGGAGGATCGGCCGGTACTCTACGGCGCTATGCCGTTCCGACCGGTGACCAGTGACTTCGACCTCGTCGCGCTCGAGCGGCGGCTGCTCGAATGCTGGCGCGACGAGGACGTGTTCACGCAGAGCATGCGCCGCCGCGAGGGCGCGCCCGAATGGGTGTTTTATGAAGGTCCGCCCACGGCGAACGGCCGTCCCGGCGCGCACCACGTCTGGGCGAGGGTCTTCAAGGACATCTACCCGCGGTTCCACACGATGCGCGGCAGCTATGTGGCGCGCAAGGGCGGCTGGGACTGCCACGGCCTACCGGTCGAGCTCGAGATCGAACGGGAGCTCGGGTTCTCGGGCAAAGCCCAGATCGAGGAGTACGGGATCGAGGCGTTCAACCAGCGCTGCCGCGAGTCGGTGCACCGCTACGTCGACGACTTCGCCGTGCTCACGGAGCGCATCGGCATGTGGATCGACACCGACGACGCGTACTGGACGCTGTCCAACAGCTATATCGAAAGTGTCTGGTGGATCTTCCGCCGGCTCTGGGACCGGGGTTTCGTCTACGAGGGCTTCAAGGTCGTCCCGTACTGCGGGCGCTGCGGCACCGCGCTGTCGAGTCACGAGGTCGCGCTCGGCTACGAAGACGTCACCGAGCCGTCGGTTTTCGTGCGCTTCCCCGTCGCCGGCCGCGACTTCGACCTGCTCGCCTGGACCACCACGCCGTGGACACTGATCTCCAACGTCGCCGCCGCCGTGGGACCCGACATCGAGTACGTCCGCGTACGCGGTGAGGATGGTCGTCGCGATCTGGTGCTCGCAGCTTCTCGTGTCGCCGCGGTACTCGGCGACGACGCCGAGGTGGTCGGCCCGGTGCCGGCGACCGAGCTCGTCGGGCTCCACTATGAGCGCCCTTTCGACATTCTGGCGCTCGACCCGGCCGCGAGCCGCGTGGTCGCAGCCGACTTCGTGACGGTGGAGGACGGTTCGGGGATCGTGCACCTCGCGCCGGCGTTCGGTGAGGTCGACCGCGAAGTCGGTGAGGCCGAAGGCCTGCCGATGCTCAACCCGGTCGACGCGACCGCGCGTTTCGACGCGACGGTGCCGCCGTATGCAGGGCAGTTCGTCAAGGATGCCGACGCCGCGATCATCGACGCGCTCGCCGCGGCGGGGCGGCTCGAACGCGTCGTCGACTACACCCACTCGTATCCGCACTGCTGGCGATGCCACACGCCGTTGATCTACTGGGCCAAGCCTACGTGGTTCGTGCAGACGTCGGCGCACAAGGCGGAGCTGCTCAAAGAAAACGAGCAGGTCGGCTGGCATCCCGAGCACATCAAGCACGGCCGCTTCGGCGACTGGCTGGCCAACAATGTCGACTGGGCGCTGTCGCGTGACCGTTACTGGGGCACGCCGCTTCCCGTCTGGCGCTGCGGGTGCGGCACCGACACGTGCGTCGGCTCCGTCGCCGAGCTGAGTGAGCTCGCGCGTCGCGATCTCAGCGAGCTCGACCTCCATCGTCCGTATGTCGATGAGCTCACGATCGCGTGCCCCGCGTGCGGGGGACGCGCGACGCGGCTCGAGCCGGTCCTCGACGCGTGGTTCGACTCGGGCTCCATGCCCGCCGCGCAGTTCCACTATCCGTTCGAGCACGAAGGGCGCTTCGAGCGGCGCTTTCCCGCCGACTTCATCGCCGAAGCCGTCGACCAGACGCGGGGCTGGTTCTATTCGCTGCTCGCCGTCAACACGCTTGTCTTCGACCGTTCGCCCTACCGTAACGTGCTGTGTCTCGCCCACATCCTCGACAAGGACGGGGTGAAAATGTCGAAGTCCAAGGGCAACGTGATCGATCCGTGGGAGATACTCGATTCCCGCGGCGCGGATGCCCTGCGCTGGTACTTCATCGCCACCGGTTCGCCGTGGACACCGCGGCGGCTGTTCCTCGAAGGTATCGACGAATCGACCCGCCGGTTCCTGCTCACGCTCTGGAACACCTACTCGTTCTTCGTCACCTACGCGAACCTCGACGGCTGGCAACCCGATGCTCCTGTCACCCCCGAGCATGTGCTCGACAAGTGGGCCCGGTCGCGACTGCACAGCACGGCGCGAGACGTCACCGCGGCGCTCGAGGACTTCAACGCGCTCCGCGCGGCGCAAGCACTCGAACGGTTGGTCGACGACCTGTCCAACTGGTACGTGCGGCGGTCGCGACCGCGGTTTTGGAAGTCGTCCGACCCGGCCGCGCACAGCACGCTCCACGAGTGTCTGGTCACGATTGCGCGCCTCCTCGCGCCGCTCTGCCCGTTCATCGCGGACGAGATCTACCGCAACCTCGCCGCCGGCGAGTCGGTGCATCTGACCGACTGGCCCGCGATCGACGAGTCGGCGATCGACACTTCGCTCGAAACCGAAGTGGCGGTGGCTCGCCAAGTGGTGAGGCTCGGCCGTGCCGCGCGGGAGGAAGCGAAGCTCAAGGTTCGCCAGCCGTTGCGCCGCGCGCTGGTGCTGCTGCCCGACGGTGGTGCCCTCGGTCCGGCGGTCGCTGCCGAGGTCGCCGATGAGCTCAATGTCAAAGCGCTCGATCCGATCGCCGACCTCGAGGGGCTGCTCGACTATTCCGTGCAGGCCAACTTCCGACGCCTCGGTCCGAAGGCGGGCCCGCGGATGCCGTTGCTCAAGGAGGCGCTCGTTGCGCTCGACGGCGCCGAGGTGACGCGCGCGCTCGACGATCGCGGCGCGTACACGGTCACGCTCACTGACGGCTCGACGATCGACGTCGATGCCGACGACGTGGAGATCCGCGCCGCGTCGCACGAGGAGCTCGCGCTCGCGCAGGAGAACGGCTACGCCGTCGCGCTCGACACGACGCTCGACGAGGAGCTGCGCCTCGAGGGCATCGCGCGCGAGTTGATCCGAGTGCTCAACGATCTCCGCAAGGCGAAGGGATTCGAGATCGCGGACCGCATTGCAGTCACCCTCTTCGCCGACGGCGTGATCGCGGACGCGGCACGCGCGCACGGCACGTGGATCGCTGCCGAGGTCCTGGCGGTCGAGTGGGAGTTACGCGTCCCCGACCAGAGCGTCGAAGGGCTCGACGTGATCGAGATCGCCGGCGAGCGCGGCGCCTTAGCCCTCAACCGCCTCGAGCTGGGTGTTCGCGGTGGGTGCTAGCGGCGGCGCTTGAAGAGTTTGCGGTTGGCGGCGTCGGCCTCGTCCTGATCGAAGAAGCCGGGCTCACCAGCATCGTCGTCGCGGGGCCCGAGCGGCGCGTCGTCGCGCACAGCCTCGCGGAGGCTGGCGAAGAACGCGTCGTCATCGAGCATCTTGCCCTCGACCGCCTCGACGCCCGGGGTCGACGTTTCGGTGCCGGTCACGCCGTTGCCGGCATCGGCTTTCGCCGGCTCGGTCGTCTTCGCTGCGGGGATGTACGTCTCGAGCTTGTCGACCTCGCCTGTGGCCGCGACATCCGACTTCTCGTCGGCCGCCGTGAGATCGACGCTCGCGTCGCCCGACGGCTTGTCGCCACTGCTCGCTGCGGCCGGCGCGAGCTCCGCTTCGGGCTCGACCGCTACCGGCTTCGCCTTCGCCGGCGCGGATTTGGCCGCTGCCGGCTTCTCCACTGCAGGCTTCGCGGCCGCCGGCTTCTCCACTGCGGGCTTCGCGGCCGCCGGCTTCTCCACCGCAGGCTTCTCGACTGCAGGCTTCTCCACCGCAGGCTTCTCGACCACGGACTTTTCGACGGCGGGCTTCGCGGGCGCGGCCTTCTCGACGGCGGGCTTCGCGGGCGCGGCCTTCTCGACCACGGGCGCGGGACGTGCGATACCCTCGGCCGGCACGGGAATATCGACGCCACTCATCTTCGGTCGCGGGACCGAAGATGAGGGCTTCTGCTTCTTCAGGATCTCCAGATCGGATTCGAGCGCGCGCTGCAGCCGACCGCGGTGCTCCGACTCGTACTGCTCGAGTGCGTCGACGTCGCCACTGAGCATCTCGCGCCGCGAGGCCAGATCGAGGATCTCGTTCTCGAGTCGAGTGCGCTCGCTCTCGGCGACCCGGCGGGCGTTCGCCTCTGCCTCGGTGACGAGGGCGCTCGCCTTGTTCTCGGCATCTTCGAGCAGCTGGCGGGCGCGGGTCTGTGCCTCGGTGACCGCTTCATCCGCGGTGCGCTGCGCCAGCAGCAGCGTGCGGTGCAGCATGTCCTCGGTCTCCTTGCCGTGACTCATGGTGGTCTCGGCGTCGGTGACCCGGTCGTTCAGCTGCTTGACCTTCTCGCCGAGGCCTTCGATGGTGGCCGCGGCCTTCTCGAGCAGCGCTTCGACGTCTTCGCGGTTGTAGCCACGCCAGGCTTCGCGAATGTCGTTGTCGAGCAGATCACGAGGGGAGACGTCCATGGCGGGCATTTTAGCGGCGGTACCGGGGTCGGTGTGGGAACACCGAAGCGGACCGTGATGTCGGCCGCCGGTCCGTCGCTCCGGGCGACGTCAACAGCCGACTCAAAGGCCCGCCACGTACGCGCGCAGCAAGCTGACAATGACGAACACGACGAGGAACGAGAGATCGAACATCCCGACGGGCGGGACGACTCGGCGGACGGGTGCAAGCACGGGCTCAGTGAGGTCGTACACGACCCGCGCGACGGGCGCGAGGCCGGAGTCGGGGTTTTGCGGGATCCACGAGAAGATCATGCGCACGAAGAGCAGCACGAGAAAGACCGTGAGCAACGCGGAGAGGATTCCCATGGGGTCGACTCAGGTGCGATAGAGGCCGCGCGCCTGGAGTCGCTCCTTCTCTTCCTCCGACACCTCGACGTTGGTCGGGGTGAGCAGAAAGACCTGGTCGGCGACGCGCGACATCGATCCGCCCACCGCGTACGCGAGGCCGCTCGAGAAGTCGATGAGGCGTCGCTGGAGCTCACGACCGAGACCCTGGAGATTGAGAATGACCGGCTGGTTCTCCTTGAGCCGGTCGCCCACCTCTTGCGCGTCGTTGAAACCGTGCGGCTCGACCACGTGCACGCGCGCGGAGTGGGTGGGGACGGTACGGATGACGGGAGGTCGTGAGCTGAGGCCCGGGCCGGTGTCGTCAGGCGCCAAGGCCCGTACCGATCTGCTGCCCGTGCTCTCGACCGCAGGCTCCCGGTGCTCACGTGGCTCGCGCGCGGTGCGATGGTCGCGGGCGCGCCCGTCGGGCTCCCGGCCCTCGTCTTCGTGGTCGTACTGGTCGTAGTGGTCGTACTGGTCGTACTCGTCGTCGTCCTGGAGCCCCAGATAGACCATCGCTCGACGCCACATCGAAGCCATCGCCGCCTTCCTCCTGAATCTGGAGCCTATCTTCGCGCCTCGCCCACCGGGCGGACGGGTCGCTCGCCGAACAGGGCCCGCCCGACCCGGACGATCGTCGCGCCTTCCTCGATCGCGACCTCAAAATCGTCGGTCATGCCCATCGACAGCTCGGGAAGTTCCAGCTCCGCCGCGAGGTGGCGCAGGCGCGCGAACCAGGGCCTCGGATCGTCGCCGTGCGGCGGCACGGTCATCAGCCCCTGCACGGCGAGCCCGTCGCCACGCAGCGCGTCGACCAGCGCCCCGGCGTCGGCGGCCGGGCAGCCCCCCTTGCCCGGCTCGTCGGCGAGGTTGACCTCCACGAACACGCGGACTCCCGGCGAATGGCGGGCGATGACCGGGCCGAGCGCGGCCCGGTCGACCGAATGCCAGTACTGCACCCACGCCGCCAACGCCTGCACCTTGTTGCGCTGCAGCTGACCCAGGAAATGCCACCGAGGCACGCCATCGCGGCCGGACGCAGCGACCTCGGGCGCCTTGGCGAGGAGCTCCTGAGCTCGGTTCTCGCCCAGGTCGGCGACGCCCGCACTGAGCGCGGCGCGTATGACCTCGACAGGAACGGTTTTCGTCGCCGCGACGAGCGTGATCGACCGTGCGTCGCGTCCGGCCCGGCGCGCCGCCGCGTCGATGCGCGCGCGTACCTCGGAGACCGCGCCGGCGACGTCGCCGCTCATCGCTCGCACACCGCGACGAGCGCTTGACGGCCGGTGACACCATCACGTCGGTGCGAGAAATGGTCGGGCGAGCAGGCGGTGCACACATCGACGTCGTCAAGCTCGTCGACGCCCGCATGCGCGAGCGCAACTCGCACGGCTGCCGGAAGGTCGAATGCGGGTGTCCCCGCGTTGGTCGTGGCGCACACCTCGTCGCCGAAGCGCGCGCCGAGCCGGGCGAGCTCCTCCGCGCCGAACTCGTAATGATCGGCGTGGATGCACGGGCCCAGCACCGCGCGCACCGGTCCGGCGCTGACGCGATGCAGTGCGTCAACCGCCGCGCCGACAACGCCTGACTCGAGCCCGCGCCATCCGGCATGCACCACGCCGACCGCGTCGCCGCTCGTGAGCGCAACCGGCGCGCAGTCGGCGGTGAGCACCGTCAGCGCGACGCCGGCTGTCGTCGCGACTGCGGCGTCGGCCTCGGGCGCGAGCGGCGGCGCGGCCTCACTGTCCGCTTCGGCGACGTGGGCACCGTGGACATGGCGCAGCCAGCGCCATGACGCCGGCGCGATCCCCAGCTCCTCGGCGAGCCGGACGCGGTTCTGCGCGACGGCCTCGGGCGAGTCGCCGACGTGATCAGCGAGATTGCGCGAGGTATACGGACCCGCCGACACGCCACCACGACGGTCGGTGAACACGATCCGCGTGCGTCCGATCGACCGCTCGATCATCGCCCTGATGCCGCCGACCGCCGCCGCCCGAAGCGCCGGCGAAGCTCAGCGGAGGAACTCGGGGACGTCGAACTCGTCGTCGTCGAGCGTGATCTCCGTGTCGCCGCTGCTGAACGCGTCTTCGTCGTCACGAAGGCCGAGCCCGGTTGCACCGAGCTGACTCTCACCCTCGTAGCGATCGAAGCCCGCCGCGATGACGGTGATGCGCACCTCGTCACCGAGTGCGTCGTCGATCACTGCACCGAAGATGATGTTGGCATCGGGATGCGCCGCTTGCGCAATGATCTCGGCCGCCTCGTTGACCTCGAACAGTCCGAGGTCGGACGGGCCCGACACGTTGAGCAGAATGCCGCGCGCGCCTTCGATGCTCGCTTCGAGCAACGGACTCGAGATGCCGGCGCGAGCCGCGTTCACGGCGCGCCCCTCGCCCGACGCGTAGCCGATCCCCATCAAGGCGGAGCCGGCGTTGGTCATGATCATCTTCACGTCGGCGAAGTCGGTGTTGATGAGCCCCGGCGTCGTGATGAGATCGGTGATGCCCTGCACGCCTTGCAGCAGGACTTCGTCGGCCATCTTGAATGCGTTGAGCATTGACGTCTTCTCGTCGGAGACCTGCAGCAGACGGTCGTTGGGAATGATGATGAGCGTGTCGACCTTCTCTTTGAGCCGCTGGATGCCGCTCTCGGCCTGCACCGACCGGCGCCGGCCCTCGAAGGTGAACGGCCGCGTGACGACGCCGACGGTGAGCGCGCCGATGCTCTTGGCAACCTCGGCGACGATCGGGGCACCGCCCGTGCCGGTGCCCCCGCCCTTGCCGGCGGTGATGAACACCATGTCGGCGCCCTTCAAGACCTCTTCGATCTCTTCGCGGTGCTCTTCGGCGGCGTTCTTGCCGACGTCGGGGTCGGAACCTGCGCCGAGACCGCGCGTGAGCTGACGGCCGACGTCGAGCTTCACATCGGCGTCACTCATCAACAGCGCCTGCGCGTCGGTGTTGATGGCGATGAACTCCACACCTTTGAGGCCCGCGTCGATCATGCGGTTGACGGCGTTGCAACCGCCGCCGCCGATGCCGATGACTTTGATGACCGCCAAATAGTTTTGAGGAGCGCCGAGCATGCAGTGTCCTTCCGCCTCGAGCTTCCGCCGCTGCGGTGGGCTCGCTTCATGGTTCGCTGGTCACCATCGTCGCCGGCAGCGACGACGCCCGGGTGGATTCCCGTTGTCCGGTGGTGCTTCTTCCGACAACTCTCAACCTCGAGTTGAGGTTCAGAGTTATGTAAACCTGTCGTTGTGGTGGAGACTGTACCGAAAACGTCTCCCGAAGGTCAACGCAGGCGAAAGAAAAGTGGTCAGCCGGTCACGGGGGCGGCCGGCACCCGGACGTCGATGTAGCGCGGCGACGCCCCGTGCAACGACGCCAGCACGGCGAGCACCGCCCGCGCCTTCGCGTTCACGGCGTCAGGTGCACCCAGGCGCACTTGCGGACCGAACGCCAATTGCAGCGTCGCTTCACCGCGAGTCAGCGCGACCGACGCGACCCGCACCCGCAAGGCCGCGGGCAGCTGCGTGACCATACGCAGCTCGTCGACCGGCTGCACGTTCGCGCCGGGATGCCCGAGCCCGTGCAGACCGACGAGCTCGGGGACGCCGGGCGGCGGCTGCGGTTCGTCGCCGAGGACGCGGCCGGTCGCGTCGATCAGTGTTACGCGCTGCGCGCTGTGCCGCGACCATGCCACTGATGTGCGCTCCGTCACCGTGATCCGCAAGCGGCCCGGCAGGTCGCGCTGCACCTTCGCCCGCTTGACCGACGGCAGTCGTTCGACGCGTGCTCGCACGGCTCCGAGGTCGACGAGCAGCAGCGGGTCGCCCGTGGAGACCCCCGCCGCGCGCCGGATGTCACCGGCTCGCGTGTGCGCACCCGCGCGTACGTCGATCCGGTCGACGTCGAGGAAGGGCGACTCGATGAGGAGGAGCGCCATGCCGGCCACGACGAACGCGATCAGCACGCCGAGAAGGATCCGCAGGCGCCGCCGGCCCTCCCGACGCTTCACCGCGACGCGCCGGTCTCGAATGCGCGGATCAATTCGTGCGGGGCGCGGCGACCGTGCGGGGCGTGAAGGTGTCTGGGTGCTCACTTGTTCGCCTCCTCGTCGCCGCTGTTGAAGTCGGCGAATCCGATCATGCGGAGCTCGGGTACCAGGTCGACGTCGAACGCCTCCGCGACCCGCCGACGCACCTCCGCGACCAAGGCGTACACATCGGCTGCCTGGGCACCCGGCTCCGCTTGAAAGAAGTTGGCGTGCTTGTCGGAGACCACGGCGCCGCCGACCCGCAGGCCCTTGCACCCCGCGGCTTCGATCAGACGACCGGCCGAGTCGTCCGCTGGGTTGCGAAAGACCGAGCCGGCATTGGCCCCCCCGGGCTGGTGCTCCCGGCGCCACCGCACGATCTCCGCGACCCGCTCCTCACAGGCAGTCGCATCGTCGACGCGCACGCGGAACTGCGCGGCCGTGACCACATCGGACCCGGACAGCACCGAGTGGCGGTAGTCGAATGACAGCTCGTCGGTGGTCAGCCACCGCGGTAGTCCGGTGTCATAGAGGTCGTGCACCCACGCACCGACAACGACGTCGCGTGTCTCGCGCCCGTGGCCGCCGGCGTTCATGTGGACGGCGCCACCGACCGTGCCCGGGATTCCCACGAAGAACTCGAGACCGGTGAGCCCCGCACCGGCCGCGCGCCGGGCGAGCACCGGCAGGGCGACGGCACCGCCGGCGACGACGGCGCGACCCGCGCCATCGGGGCCGGCGAGATCCGTGGCATCGAGCTCCACCATCTCGAAGTCGCCTTCCAGCACGACGACCACGCCCGCGAACCCCGTATCGGCAACGAGCAAATTGGAACCGCGGCCGGTCACGAGGATCGGCGGACGTTCCACCGCCGTGATCGATGCGAGCGCTTCGAGCTGGACGGCCGAGGTGACGCGTACCGTGACGGCGACCGGTCCCCCGAGCCGGTAAGTCGACAGTTCTCCGAACGGTACGTTGGCCGCGACCGCGCCGGGGAGACGGGCACTCAGTTCCGCGGCGAGCGCGTCGAGGGCGGCGGTCACGACCGCTCCGCTTGCAGCCATTCGTCCGCGAGCATCGTGACGTCACCGGCACCCAGTGTCAGCACGACGTCGCCGGCGCGGGCATGGTCGAGCGCGTGGGCGACCAGATCGGAGCGCCGTGGCAGGTACGAGACCGCGGTCGAGGGATGCGCGTCGAGCACCGCCCGCAGCACGAGCCGCCCCGACACACCGGCTTGGGGCGCTTCGCCCGCCGCGTAGACATCGGTGAGCACGACCCGGTCTGCGTCGACGAACGCGCCCGCGAACTCCCGCCACAGACTCGCGGTGCGGGTGTAGCGGTGCGGTTGAAAGACCGCGATGACACGCGACCAGCCGCCTTCCCGCGCTGCTCCGATCGCGGCGGCGATCTCGCTCGGGAGATGCGCATAGTCGTCGACGAGTGTGACGCCGGCCACCTCGCCCCGGAACTGGAACCGCCGGGCCACGCCGCCGAATCCACCCAACGCACGCGCGATGACCTCGAACGACACCCCGAGCTCGAGCGCAACCGTCGCAGCCGCCGTCGCATTCAGCGCGTTGTGGCGACCTGGGATCGGCAGCTCCAGCAGACCAAGCGCGGTGCCGTGCCGCATCAGCGAGAACCGGCTGCCGGTCCGCGCGCCTTCATACTGATCGAGGCGGTAGTGACTGTCGTCGGCGAAGCCGTACGTCACCGGCTGGAGGGCCACGCCAACGAGGCGCCGCGCGCCCCGGTCGTCGGCACAGAGCACGGTCGCGCCCGATACCACAGCCACGAATCGCTCGAAGCCGGCGACCAGGCCATCGAAACCGCCGTAGTGCTCGAGATGATCGGGCTCGACGTTGGTGACCACCGCGATTTCCGGCGCGAGCTCGAGGAACGTGCCGTCGCTCTCGTCGGCTTCGACGACGATCCACTCCCCGTCGTCGAGCGCGGCGTTGGTGCCGACCTCGTTGAGGTCACCGCCGATGAGAAAGCTCGGATGCCAACCGGCCGCACGGAGGATGAGCGCGAGCATCGACGAGGTCGTGGTCTTGCCGTGGCTCCCGGCGATGGCGATCGCACGACGGGTGGCGGCGATGGCGCGCAATGCATCCGCACGTCGCAGTACCGGCACCGAACGCGCCTCGGCCGCCTGCACCTCGGGATTGCCGTGCGGAATCGCGGTCGACACCACCACTGCGTCGACGTCGGGGGCGACGTTGCCGGCGTGGTGACCGACGTACGCGTCAACTCCCAGGACGCGGAGACGTTCGAGCCCGTGCGAGTCCTTGAGATCGGAGCCGCTCACTGCATGGCCCATGCGTGCGAGCACCGTCGCGATGGCGCTCATCCCAGCCCCGCCGATACCGACGATGTGCACGCGTTGCGGCGTCGTGAGGTCGAGGTCAGCCACCGGCCGCCTCTTCGACCAGATCGGCCAGGCGCGCGGCGGCGTCGGGACGAGCGAGCGCGTGGGCGCCGGCAGCCATCGCGTCGAGCGCGGCCTTGTCCGTAAAGAGCGGCGAGGTGACTTCGTCGAGTCGTCGGCCGTCGCACTCGCTGTCGAAAACGAGGACGGCCGCGCCTCCGTCGACGAGCACCTCCGCGTTGCGCGTCTGGTGGTCGCCGGGAGCTCCGGGCAGCGGCACGAGTACCGACGGCAGACCCGCGATGCACAGCTCGGCCACAGTGACCGCGCCGGCACGGCAGACGGCCACGCAGGCGCGCGCGTAGAGGCTCGGCATATCGTGCTCGTACTGCACCAACTTGTAGGCGAGCGTGTCGTCGGCGCGTTGCAGCTGCGCGAGCCGGGCCATGCACCCGTCGTAGTCGCGGACGCCGGCGACGTGGTGGATCGCGACGTCATGACGGCTCCGCCACCGGTCGTAGAGCTCGAGGGCCGCGTCGTTGATCCGGCGGGCGCCGAGGCTGCCGCCGAAAATTGCGACCAGGCCTGGCGTGGGAGCACGCCGCACGGCCAGGATCGCGGCTCGCACCGGATTGCCCGTGACGATCGCGCCCCGGAGTGGGGTGCCCGACAGCGAGACCGCGGTGCGGGCACCGAGGCGGCCCGCGATCCGATTGGCGAGGCCCGGCGCCGCGTTCTGCTCGTGCACGACCATCGGTACGCGCCGGCACCAGGCCGCGAGCAGGCACGGGAGCGACGCGTAGCCGCCGACACCGACGACGACTCGAGGTCGCAGCCGGCCGACGATCTTCCAGGCGCGGAAGAACGCGACGATGTTCTCCCGCAGTGCGCCGATGTTCGCGATGGTGAGCCGCCGTTGCAGTCCGCGCCCCGGGAGCAGGTCGATCGCGAAGCCCGCGTCGGGCACGACGCGCGCCTCCAGACCCCTGCGCGCGCCCACGAACCGGATCGCCGCGGGGTCGCGGCCCCGAGCGACAAGTTCTTGTGCGAGCGCGAGCGCGGGATACACGTGACCGCCGGTGCCGCCGCCCGTGATGAGCACGTCAGTCGGCGTGTTCACCGCGTCTGGCGAGCGACGTTGCCCAGCATCCCTGCCGCGAACATGGTGAACACCAGAGCCGATCCGCCGAAAGAGACGAACGGCAGCGGAATCCCCGATACCGGCAGGAGGCCTGTGACCGCACCGATGTTGATGACTGCCTGGCCGACCACCCAGACCGTGATGCCGGCTGAGAGCAACGCGCCGAAACGGTCGGGGGCGCGCAGTGCGGCGCGCGTTCCGAAGATTGCAAAGGCGACGAACAGCGCGACGACCAGCATGCAGCCGACGAGCCCGAGCTCCTCGCCGATGATCGCGAAGATGAAGTCGGTGTGCGCGTTGGGCAGGAAGAGCCACTTCGCTCGTCCGTTGCCGAGGCCGACGCCCGTCCAGCCTCCGCTGCCCAGCGCGATGAGCGACTGCGACAGCTGGTAGCCGCCGGTCGATGCGTCTTTGAACGGGTCGAGGAAGCCGAAAACGCGGGCGCGCCGGTACGGGGCGGCGATCGCGAGGATCGCAGTGAGCGCGACAGCGGGTGCCGCGATGGTCGCGAGCTGGCGCAGCCGCACGCCTCCCACCATCACCACCGAGCCCACGATCAACGCGAGCACCATCGTGGAGGCCATGTCGGGCTCTCGCATCACCAGGAGGGCGACGACGCCGAAGACGACGAGCACCGGGCGCAGCACTTGGCGCCAATCGTGCAGCTCGTCGGCGCGCCGCGTCACCACGTCGGCCGTATAGATGAGGAGCGCGAGCTTGGCGACCTCGCTGGGCTGGAAGCGCCACGAACCCACGCCGAGCCAGCGCCGGGAGCCGAGCACGTAGATGCCGATGCCGGGCACGAGCACGAGTACCAGCAGCACGACGCTCACGATCAGCAGTGGGCGAACGAACCGGCGCCACTGGTGATAGTCGATGCGGGTCGCGACCGCGAACGCGACGACGCCGAAGGCGGTCCACACGAGTTGACGCTGGAAGAAGTACCAAGCCGAGCCGTAGCTCGTGAGCGACGTGACCGCCGATGCGGAGAACACCATGACGAGCCCGATGATGTTGAGCACGGCGACAGTGGCGAGCAGCAGCATATAGTTGGCCGGTCGCGCCGCGCCCGCGGCTCCCCAACGGCTGCGCAACACGGCCAGCGGCGGACTATGGGGCGCGCGCACAGCCCGCCCGCCGATGCGGCCCTCGAGGCGCGCCGCGGTGCTCACGCGTCCTCCTCGAGCCGGGCGACCTCGCGCGCGAAGTCGTCGCCCCGCTCGGCGTAGTCCGCGTACCAGTCGAACGAGGCGCACGCCGGCGACAACAACACGACGTCGCCGGGCTCGGCCCTCGCCGCGGCAGCTCGAACGGCATCGCGCATCGACGTTGCCGGCTCGACGGGGGCCGCACCGGCAAACGCGGCCTCGACGTCGGGCGCGGCCTCGCCGATCGCAATCACCGCGCGGAGGCGCGGCGCGGCCGACCGCAAGACGGAGAGATCGAGACCTTTGTTGCGGCCGCCGGCGATCAGCACAACCGAATCGAAGCCTTCGAGCCCATGCAACGTGGCGTGGGGGTTGGTCGCCTTCGAGTCGTCGTAGTACGCCACCCCACCAGCCTTGCCGACCAGCTCGACGCGATGGGGGAGCCTCGCGAAGTCATGAAGCGCGCGCACGATCGCGTCGTCGTCGACGCCGAGATCGAGGACGGTCTCCGTTGCAGCGATCGCGTTCTCGCGATCCATGGGCGTCGGGAACGGAAGATCGCCGACGCGCCAGCGGGCGCGCATCATCTCGGCGACGCGCGCGTCGTCGGCGAAGCGGCTGTGCCACTTCCCGCGCACAGTCCACGGCTCCTCGACCGCGTCGTCGACACGGACCTCGTAGCCGATCGTGCGAGAGGGCGCTGCCTGCGCCAGGTCGTGCGCGAGCGGGTCGCCGTCGTTGAACACAAGAAGGTCGTCGCGGGTTTGATTCGCGAAGATGCGCGCCTTGGCGGCGACGTAGGCGTCGAAACCGCCGTGCCAGTCGAGATGATCGGGCGCGACGTTGAGGAGCACCGCCACCCGGGGCCGGAAACTCTCGGTCGTGAAGCGGAGCTGAAACGACGACACCTCCGCGACGACCACATCGACGTCGTCGTGCACCGCTTCGATGAGCGGACGACCGATGTTGCCGCCGGCGGTCACGCGAACGCCTGACTCGTGCAACATTGCCGCGATCAGCCCGGTGACCGTCGTCTTGCCGTTGGTGCCGGTCACCGCCACGATCGGCATCGCCGCCCGCTCCGCCGCGAGATCGATCTCGGAGCGGATCGGCACGCCGTGCGCGACCGCTTCCACCAACACGAGGTGGCGCTCGGGAACTCCCGGGCTGGGGACGACGAGCTCGGCCCAGTCGAGGCGTTCGGCGATCGTCGCCGGGAGCGGCGCCTCGACGAGTTGCACACCCACGCCGGCCAAGCGTTCGACGCGGGCGTTGTACTCGGGCGCGCTCGGGCGCGGCGCGTCTTCGATCACGGTCACTTCATCGCCCCCGGCCGCGAGCTCACCGGCGACGGCCTCGCCGGTGACGCCGACGCCGACAACGAGCACCCGGGTCAATCGATCACTCCGGGCAGGCGGATGAAGTCGGCGTAGAACAGGCCCAGTCCGAGCGCGACCGCGAGTCCGGCGAGGAGCCAGAACCGCACGATCACCGTGAACTCGGGCCAGCCGCCCACTTCGAAGTGGTGATGGACGGGCGCCATACGCAGCACCCGCCGGCGAAACAGCCGGAACGACACCACCTGCGCGATCACGCTCAAGGTCTCCACCACGTAGAGACCACCCAGGATCGGCAGCAGCAGCATCGTGTTGGTGAGCAGCGCGAGCGCGGCCATCGCGCCGCCGAGCGCGAGTGAGCCCGTATCGCCCATGAAAATGCGCGCCGGCGCGGCGTTCCACCACAAGAACCCCGCGCACGCACCCATCAGCGCGGCCGACACGACCGCCAGGTCGAGCGCCGCCGCGCCCGAGCCCCGCCCCCCGTACACCGTCGGATGACGGAACTGCCAGAAGGCGATAATCACGAACGCGGCGAACACGAGCGTGGCGGACCCCGCGGCCAGCCCGTCCATGCCGTCCGTGAGGTTGACGCCGTTAGCCGTGCCCATGATCACGAGCACGGCGAGGACGAACCAGAGGTAGTTGCCGAGGTCGAGGTCGAGCACCCGAGTGAACGACAGATGCGTCGACGTGTTCACCCAGTTGAGCGCGAGGAGCGCGAACGCGGACGCGACGAGGGCCTGACCCGACGTCTTGCCTCGCTTGCGCAGCCCGAGGTTCCGACGTTTGCGCACCCCGAGGTAGTCGTCGACGAACCCGACGGCTCCGAGGCCGAGCACCAGACCGAGCAGCGTGACGCCGGTCCGCGCGAACTTGATCTGCTCTGTGCGGACGTGCGCAACGAGGTAACCGAGGAAGGCGCTCGCGATGATCGCGATGCCGCCCATCGTCGGCGTGCCCGCCTTGGCGACATGGGGATGCGCGAACGGCCCGTCGTCACGGATCAGCTGTCCGATCTCGTGGCGGCGCAAGATCCGGATGAGGAACGGTGTGCCGAGGACGCTGAGGACGAAGGCGGTCGCCGCCGCGGCGAACAGCGCGATCACGGCGACGTCCTCTCGCCGGAACCGGAGCCGGAACCGGCCAGACTCCGCGCGACGCGCTCCAGTCCGACGGCCCGGCTGCCCTTGACGAGCACCACGTCGCCGGCGCGCACGAGCTTGCGGACCGCATCGCGGGCCGCGTCCGCATCGGGCACTTCCACGATCTCGAGCAGGCGACGCATGCGACGAGCACCAGCCGCGATCGACTGGCCTTCATGGCCGACGACGACGAGCACATCGACCTCGGAGGCACCGACGAGCCGGCCGACCGCCGCATGCTCGGGTGCCGAGTGCTCGCCGAGCTCGCGCATCTCGCCGAGCACCGCGATCCGGCGACCCGAAGTCGGCAGCTGCCCGAGCGAGCGAATCGCCGCGGCCATCGAGGACGGATTGGCGTTGTAGGCGTCGTTCAGCACCAGGACACCATTCGGCGTGCGCACGAGCTCCATTCGCCACGCCTCGCCCGCGCCGGACGCGAGGCCGGTCGCGACGCCATCGGGCGCGACTCCCAGCTCGAGCGCGACTGCCGCGGCCATCGCCGCGTTGACGGCCTGGTGTTCGCCGCGAACGTCGAGCTCGACGTCGAGCGCACCCCACGGGGTCTCGAGCCGAAACCGGGGTCGAACCTCCTCGTCGAGCAGGAGATCCGCGATCCGCACATCGGCGTCCGCCGAGAACCCGACCGTGATCACACGGGCCTTGGTGCGCGCCGCGAGCGTGCCGGTGAGCTCGTCGTCGGCGTTGAGCACGGCCAAGCCGCCTGGGAGCAGTGCGTCGACCAGCTCGCCTTTGACCCGCGCGATGCCGTCGGGGCCGCCGAGAAACTCCGCGTGCGCGAGTCCGAGGTTGGTCACCACGCCGATCTGCGGACGGGCGATCGCGCACAGGTACGTGAGGTCGCCGGCAAAACGGGCACCCATCTCCAGCACCACCGCGTCGGTTCCGGGCTCGGCCCCGAGCAGCGCGAGCGGCATCCCCGACTCGTTGTTGAACGAGCCGGGACTGACGTGCACCGTGCGACCGGGCGCAAGTGCCGCGGCCATGAGGTTCTTCGTCGCGGTCTTGCCCGACGAACCGGTGATGGCGATGACCACCGCCGCGGACAACCTGTCGCGGGCGAGTCGCCCGAGGGCAGCCAGTGCATCGAGCGAATCGGCAACCCGCACTATCGCTTGATCGGGTCGCGCGTCGACGCCCTCGACCGCGCGCGTGACGATCGCGATGTTTGCGCCGCGGGCGAAGGCATCGTTGACGTAGTCATGACCATCGCGTTCCGCGATCAGCGCGACGAACGCGCCGCCCGGCAGCAGCACCCGCGAATCGATGTGGAACGAGGTCGCGACCACGCCGGTGTCGCCGGCAAGGAGCTCTCCTCCGGTAGCTGCGAGAATCTCCCCCGCGCTCAGGCGCACTGCCGCGCCTCCAGCTCCTCGCGCGCGACCTGCCGGTCGTCGAACGGACGCGTGACATCGCCGACCGTCTGGCCGGACTCGTGACCCTTTCCGGCGATGACGACGACGCCGCCCGCCCGTGCTCGGGCGAGTGCGGTGCGGATCGCGGCGCGGCGGTCGAGCTCGACGATGAACGGCGTCGAGGTGTCACGCAGGCCGGGCACGACCGCTTCGGCGATTGCACGTGCCGACTCGGAGCGTGGATTGTCGGAGGTGAGCACGACGAGATCGGAGGCACCACCCGCCACGCGGCCCATGAGCGGGCGCTTCTCGTGATCGCGGTCACCGCCGCAGCCGAACACGGTGATGACCCTGGCGCCATCGCCGGCAAGCGCGCGCGCCGTCTCAAGCACCGCGCCGAGCGCGTCGGGCGTGTGGGCGTAGTCGACGACGACGATGAAGCGCTGACCGGTGTCGACCCGCTCGAAGCGGCCGGGCACCACGATCGGCGCTTCGAGTCCGGTCACTGCCGCCTCGAAGGACAGACCCGCGGCCAGCGCGGTCGCCGCCGCCGCAATCGAGTTGCTCACGTTGAACCGGCCCACGAGCGAGCTGCGTACGGGCGCCGCCCGACCCCCGGCACGGTCGGTAAGCACGAACCGGGAGCCGTTCTCCCCCAGCTCGACGCGCTCCCCGATGACATCGGCGTCGGGCGCGGTCGCTCCGAGTGCGACCCCAAACGTGCGCGTGACGAGCCCAGTCGCACGCGTCCGCGCCGCGAGCGCCACGCCGTGGCGATCGTCGCCGTTGACGACCGCCACGGCGGTGCGATTTGTGGCGAAGAGCTGAGCTTTGGCTTCGAAGTACGCCTCGATGGTGCCGTGATAATCGAGATGATCGTGCGAGAGATTGGTGAAGCACGCGGCTTCGAACCAGGTGCCGTCGACGCGGTGCTGGTGCAACGCGTGCGAGGACACCTCCATTGCGACAGTGCCCAGTTCCGCGTCGCGCATGCGGCCGAGCAGCGCCTGGAGCTCGGGTGCCTCGGGCGTCGTACGCTCCCCGGGTACCGCGAGACCGTCGATTCGTGCGCCCACAGTGCCGATCACACCAACTCGTTCTCCGGCCGCACGCGCGATCGACTCCAACAGGTACGTCGTCGTGGTCTTGCCGTTGGTACCGGTCACGCCGAGACAGCGGAGTGAGCGCGATGGGTGCCCGAAGAATGTCGCCGCCATCGGGCCGAGCGCGGCGCGCACGTTCGAGACGCGCACCTGCGCCACGTCGAGGTCGAGGTGGCGTTCGACGAGCAGCGAGCGGGCGCCCGACGCA
This sequence comes from Acidimicrobiia bacterium, assembly GCA_038236695.1. Taxonomy (GTDB): domain Bacteria; phylum Actinomycetota; class Acidimicrobiia; order IMCC26256; family JBBRZM01; genus JBBRZM01. The sequence continues at coordinate 43,524 of JBBRZM010000002.1, read as the reverse complement.
AACGCAGCAGTCGCGTGCAGGTGACCGTCGGTCGTCGCGCCGCGTATGCACGCGAAGCACGCACCCGGCACGGCGTGCCGGCTGTCGTGGGTGATCGCAGTGACCTCGACGTACGGGTCGCCGACGACCTCGTGCACGTCGACGCCACCGAGGAGCTCGTGCAGCTGCACGGCAGTCCTATCGACTCGGTGACGGAGCGGGGCTCAGGCTAGACGTCGGTACCTGCTCCAGGCGCAGCGCGTACTGCATGATTCGGGAGAAGACCGGCGCCGCCACATCGCCGCCATAGATCGAGCTCTGCGGCTTGTCGATGACCACGATCGCGGCTAGCCGGGGCGACTCGGCGGGCGCGAACCCGGCGAAGGAGGCCATGTAGCTGTACGGCGGGTGGTCGTACGGCGGCTTGCGGGCGGTCCCGGTCTTGCCGGCCACGTCGTAACCGGGGATCGCAGCTTTCGTGCCGGTGCCGTCCTTCACCACACCCGCGAGCATGGTGCGAACCTCGTCCGCCGTCTGGGTCGCCACGACACGGCGACTCGGCTTCCGCGCGACGGCGTGGCGCACACCGTGGGCATCGATGGTCGCGGCGACAAACCGCGGGGGCTGGGCAACGCCGCCGTTCGCGATCGTGCGGTAGACGTCGAGCATCTGCATCGCGGTGACCGCCAGCCCGTTGCCGGTCGGGATCGTCCCCATGCTCGTGTCCGAGTACTTCGACACCGGCAACAGGATTCCGCTGGCCTCACCCGGGTAGCCGAGGCCGGTCGGTTGCCCGAAGCCGAACGCGCGCATCGTCGCGTCGAGGCGCGTCGGCCCGAGTTGCCTGCCGATCATGATCGCGCCGACGTTCGACGAGATGCGCAGGATGTCGGCGACCGACCACGGCGTCACGCCGTGCGGGTCGTGGTCTTCGAAACGGCCGTTGCCGATCTGGATCGCGGCCGGCACCTGAAAGACGGTGTCGGGCCGCACCACCCCTTGTTCGAGCGCCCCCGACACGGTCAGGACCTTGTTCGTGGATCCGGGCTCGTACACGTCGGTGAGCGGTCGGTTATGCCCGTTCGCCGGCGTGGGAACGGCCGGATGACCATTGGCGGGCCCGTCCACGCTCGCCATCGAGAGGATGTCGCCCGTCTGCACATCGACGATGACCGCCATGCCGCCTTTCGCGTTCGACACGTTGACCTCGTCGACGAGCGCGCGCTCCGTCGCGTACTGCATCCCCTGGTCGATTGTCAGCAGGAGGTCGCTGCCGCGCTCGGCCGGTCGCACGCTCCGCTGCCCGTTCGGAATCTCGCGTCCCTGCGGGTCGCGTTCGACCGACAGCTCACCCGGCCGGCCGGTGAGCAACTTGTCGTACGACGTCTCCAAGCCGAACAGGCCATTGTTGTCGGTGCCGACGAATCCCAGGAGCGGCGCGGCGATGGTCCCCGACGGGTAGAACCGCTTGGACTCAGGGGCGGCAGCGATTCCCCCGATGTGCAATGCCGCGACGCGACTCGCGACACCGTCGTCGACCTTGCGGGCGAGATAGACGAATGCCTTCTTGCGGTCGGCGAGTTTGACGCGCAGCGTGCCTTCGTCGAGGCCGAGCACCGGTGCCAGCTTCGCGGCCGCTGTGGCAGGGTCACCGATCACGCGGTCGTCTGCGTAGATCGTCTGCTGCTCTACCGACACGGCGAGGTCGTTGCCGTGCCGGTCAAAGATGTGCCCCCGTTCGGCTGCGAGCTTTGCCGTATGGATCCGCTGGTCGAGGCCGAGCCGGGTGTAGCGCCGCTCGCCGACGGCCTGCAGGTCGATGAGCCGGAGGCCGATGATCGCGAACGCGATCAGCGCGACGACGAGCACCAGGCCGAGCCGGCGCGGCGTCGATTTCGCGTTCGGTCGCCAGACGGGGCGCGCCGCGGGTCGAGGATGCTGCCGGGCCGGGGCCCGGGGCCGGGTTGCGGGACGCGGACGAACGGCCGGCACCGCGCGTGCGGCGCCGACGGCACGCGACGCTCGCGGACGTGCGGATGCCGGCGTGACAGTGCGCAGACTCCGTGTGGATGCGACACGGCGCGCACTCGGATCCGATGCCGGCGCGCGCCGACTCGTCGGTTCGCTGCGAGGCGACCGGGCGCCGGCTTGGTCGCGTGCCGGGCGGCGGTTACGCTCCGGGTCACGGCTGGGCGCCAAGGTGTGGCTTCACCTTTCGCCAATCATCGAGCGACGTCGAACGTGCGCCCGGCCCCTCGGGTGCGGGCGGCACGCCGGGAACCGAGAGGAAGGTCGGCGGGTCACTCGGCTCGACGAATCCAAGTTGCTTCGCGCGGTCGATGATCCGTTGCGGCGCCGAAAGCTCATCGACCTGCAAACGCGCGTCCTCGTAGTGATGCTGCTCGACGCTGATCTGGCGATTGATGAGATCCATGTGGAGCTGGCCCTGGGCCAGCATCACGTGGAAGGCCACCGCCGTCACCATGCACGCGACGGTGATGGCGCCGAACAGCCGCACCATGCGGCGCACGCGGCGCGCTTGGCGACGGGCGGCAGTATCGATGACGCGCAGTCGCGGCTTCCGCGGTGCCGGCGCCGGGCGGCGTTCTGGTTGTCGAGCGCGCGCAGGCGTCGCGCGACGCGTCGCGGGACTCGACACGACGCGGCCGGCGCGTGCGGCGCTCATACTCATGGCCGGTGGAGCTTCTCGACCGCACGTAACCGCGCGCTCGCTGCTCGCGGGTTGCTCGACACTTCGGCGTCGCTCGGGCGGAGCGGCTTGCGGGTCAGCAGCCGGGTGAGGAGCTTGGGCGGCTCGGGTGGTAGCGGGCTCGTCGGCGCGGCGCCTGACCAGTCGGCGAAACGCTGCTTGACCATGCGGTCCTCGAGCGAGTGGTACGCGAGCACGATCATCCGTCCGTTCTCGCTCAACAGGTGCACCGACTCGTCGAGGCCAAGGTCAAGATGCTGGAGCTCACGATTCACTTCCATGCGCAGGGCCTGGAACGCGCGGCGCGCCGGGTGGCCGCCCTTGCGTCGGGCGGCTGCGGGTATCCCGCGCTTGATCACGTCGACGAGCTCGCCGGTCGTGTGCAAGGGCCGGGCCGCCACGATCTCGCGTGCGATTCTGCCCGCGAATCGTTCTTCGCCGTAGCGCGAGAGCAGGTGGGCGAGCTCACCTTCCGGGTACTCGTTGACGACCTGGGCCGCGGTCAACTCCTGTGAGCTGTCCATGCGCATGTCGAGCGGCGCGTCCGACCAATACGAGAAACCTCGTTCGGCGCGGTCGAGCTGCGGGCTGCTGACGCCCAGGTCAAACAGGATTCCCACGATGTCCCCCTCACTCGCTTGTCCGACGATCTCGGCCAGATCCTCGAAGCCGCCATGCACGATCTGCACCCGGTCACCAAAACCAGCCAACGTCTCTCCCGCCGCCACTACGGCGTCGGGGTCACGGTCAATTCCGAGGAGCCGAAGGTCGGCCCGGGCCTCGAGGAGCATGCGGGCATGACCCCCACCCCCCACCGTGGCGTCGACCACCGTCCCCGTCGGGACGGGCTCGAGGAGCTCGATCACCTCCCGACTCATCACCGGGCGGTGCACGAACACCGCTCCCATCTGGTCGCCCCCCCGTCTCTCGACTCGCCACCAGCCCCCCGGACGGACAACGCCGCTCGGTTGTCTCTCCGATTACGACTCGGTTGGAAGCGGGCGGAGTAGGGGCTTCAACCGCACCCTCCGGGGGGCTGGTGGCGAGTCGAGAATTCCTCGCCGATTTTCAAGTTCTTGCGTGTGCTGTGCTGGCTGTGCTCGCTGCGCTCGTTGCCTAGATTCCGAAGTCGGGCAGGTTCTCCGACGTGGTCAGCGCCTGCTCGCCGAGACGGTCGAGCTCTCGCCAGCGGCGGCTGTCCCAGATCTCGATACGGGAGAAGACGCCGGCGACCACGACGTCTCGCTCGAGTCCCGCGTAGTCCCGCAGGTGTTGCGGGATCGCGACCCGTCCCTGCTTGTCGGGTACGACGTCGGTCGCACCCGCGAAGAACGACCGGGCGGCCTGCCGCTCGTTGTCGCCTCGCCTCGATGCTTCCCGGGCCTGCTGTGCCACCTGCTCGAACTCCTCCGCCGTGTAGACGAAGAGACAGCCATCTCGTCCCTTGGCCACAAACGCCCCGCCGGCCAACTGGTCCCGGAATTTCGCCGGGAGGATGACTCGGCCTTTCGCGTCGAGGGAGTGCTGGAACTCCCCGAGGAACACTCCGCCCCCTCGTCTCGTGCTCTACGTCGTCTTCTCCAGATCCAGGGAGTTGCCTCCCCTTCGCACCACTGTCCACCACAGTACGCCCCTCGGCCCCACCCGTCAACCACGGCCCTCCCTCTCTTTTGGTCGCGCTCCCTGCGGCCCGGGATAGAGCCGGCTACCCCAAGCGGTAGCGGCGGACGGCAAGTGCGGTGAAGATGCCGACGATCGCGACCCACCAGAGAACGAAGTGCAACGCGGCGGTGCCGAGGTGCACGTGGCTGATCGCGTACAGCCGGCTGTCACCGAGCGCGAGCCCGCGGGCAGTGTCGATGGCGGACGTGATCGGACTGAAGCGCGCGACGGGTTGCATCCACCCGGGCAGGCGCGAGACGGGCGCGAACGCGGAGCTCGTGAACACCAGCGGCAGGATCGGGATGAACACGGCCGCCTGAACCGTCTCGGGATCGCCGACAGTGAGTCCCACCCACGCCGAAAACGCGGTGAGCGCGATGCCGAACAGCACGATCACGACGACCATAGCGAGTGCGGCAGTCACGCTCGAGTGGAACCGGAATCCGATCGCCAGTGCCGCCAGCACGAGCAGCACGGCTTGGATACCGAGCCGCAAGCTGTCACTGGCGGTGCGACCCACGAGGAACGCCGAACGCGCGATCGGTAACGACCGGAAACGGTCGATCATGCCGCTGTGCAAGTCGTTGGCGATGCCCACGCCCGAGCCCATCGCCGAGAACGTCATCGCCTGCACGAGCACCGCGGGCACGACGAAGTCCTTGTAGTCGATGCCCTTGCCGAGACTCGCGACCGCCGAGAACACGTACGCGAACAGCACGAGCTGCATCAGCGGCTGCACGGTCGAGAAGACGATCAGGCGCGTATTGCGGAGCACCTTGCGCAAGTTGCGACCGGCGACCAGTCCGATGTCGGCCAGCACGCGACTGAGCGGGAGCGCGGCGCGCTCCTCGGCGCTCGCGATCTCCTGGGGCACGGTCATGGTCGCCATGCTCAGACCCCTAACCGCGCGCGGCGGTGCGGCTCGGGCGTCTCGGGCCGCGGCTCCTCCGCGAGGTGGCCGGTCAGGCTCAGGAACACATCGTCGAGCGACGGGCGACGCAACCCGAGATCGGCTACCGGCACGCCGGCAGCGTCGAGGGCACGCACTGCTTCCACCAGCGCGACCGCGCCGGTGGTCACCGGCACGAGCACCGTGCCGAGCTCCGCGTCGACAGCAAGCTCGTGCTCGGCCGTGTGGAAGACCCGGGCCAGGATCGCGGCTGCGGCCGCCGTTGCCGTGCGGTCGGCCACGGTGAGGTCGAGCACATCGCCGCCGACCTTGCGCTTCAGCTCGTCGGCGGTGCCCTCGGCGATGATGCGCCCGCCATCGATCACGCTGATTCTGTCGGCGAGCTGGTCGGCCTCTTCCATGTACTGCGTCGTCAGCACGATCGTCGTGCCCTGTCGCTTGAGTTCGTCGATCACGTTCCACAACTCGAGTCGACTGCGCGGGTCGAGACCGGTGGTGGGCTCGTCGAGGAACAGGACGGCGGGCGAGAACATCAGACTCGCCGCGAGATCGAGACGCCGGCGCATGCCGCCCGAGTACGTGCGCAACGTACGGTCCGCCGCGTCGCTCAGCTCGAACAGCGCGAGCAGCTCCGCGGCCCGCTCGTGCGCGGACTGCTTGGCAATACGGCCGAGCCGACCCACGAGCACGAGGTTCTCGCGCCCCGTGAGGTCTTCATCAACCGCCGCGTACTGACCAGTGAGGCCGATGACGCTCCGGACGAGTTGCGGCTGGCGCACGACGTCGTAGCCCGCCACCGACGCTCGTCCGCCATCGGGGCGCAGCAGTGTGGTCAGGATGCGGATCGCGGTCGTCTTCCCGGCGCCATTGGGGCCGAGCAAACCGACAACGCTGCCCTTCGACACGGTGAAGTCGACACCGTCGAGCGCGGTGAACGAGCCGAAGCGCTTCACCAGGCCCTCGGAGATCACACCTCCGTCGCCAACCGCTGGTTTCATAGACACTGAAGATACAACATTGTGTAGGCTCTCCACTAATGGCTCAACCGATTCTCGAGGATCTCCGTGCCGGCGTGCTCGGCGAGCTCCTTCGCTTGGCGCCCGTGCTCGATCGCCTGACGGCAGAAGGACTCTCCCGTCGCGGGCTCAGCCACGCCCGGGCGCGCCTGCTGCTCGTGCTCGCCGACGACGGCCCACAGGTGATGTCAGCGCTGAGCCACGCGCTCGATGTCACACCCCGCGCGGTCACCGCGCTCGTCGACCGGCTCGAAAGCGACAACCTGGTACGCCGATGCCAGCATCCGACTGACCGGCGGTCCACGGTGGTGCAACTTACGGCGACCGGACGGCGCACCTGTCGCGAGATGCGGGCCGGCTATCGCCTGCTCGCCGAAGAGCTGCTCGGAAGTCTCGATCGTGCCGGCCTCACGACGAGCCGGCGCGTCCTCGAGCAGGTCGGCTCGGGCCTCGAGCAGCGACGCGCCGCGCGTCGCGGCTCCTGATCACGCGGAGACGGCGTCGACCGCGAGGTCTTCGGCTCCGGGAAGGTACGGGTGCCACGCCGGGTCGATACTGCCTGCGGTCGCAACGACCCAGAGCGTCGCGCGCGGCGCGATCGGCATGCGGCGCAGGCTGAGCTCGGTCTCGGCAAGCAGCTGGTCTTCCTTGCGCGCATTGCACGCGCGGCACGAGGCGACGACGTTTTCCCAAATGTGCTCGCCGCCCCGAGATCGCGGCACGACATGATCGATATTCTCGGCCGGGCGGCTGCAGTACTGGCACCGATGCGCGTCACGTGCGAACACCGCCCGACGTGAGAGCGGCACCCGATTGCGGTACGGCACGCGCACGAAATGCGTCAGGCGGATGACCGACGGGATCGGCAGGACTGTGCGTTCGGAATGAACCTCACCGCCGTTGCGCGCGACGATATCGGCCTTCTCTTTCAGCACGAGAACCACCGCCCGGCGCCACGGGACGACGCACAGCGGCTCGAAGCTGGCGTTGAGCATCAGGGCTCTCCCCAAGCGTTCGAGACCTCCGTCGTCAGGGCCCGGCTCATGAGGGAGTGGCTCCATCGAAGCCTGGCGCAGTCGAGTCGGGACGAGTCTACCGGGACTGGTCATGTGCTTCGTCGGAGTGCCGCCATGTCTCGGCACCATTCGAGATACATGATGACGTCGTGCGGGTCGACGTCCGCGACTGCCCCGTACTGGGTCTCGAGGCGGTAGCGGATGTAACGCCGGTCGGGCAGCGGGAGGAACGGCGCTCGACGCCACCAGTGCGCGCGTGCGACCCGAACCGCTTGGACCGCCGCGGTCGGCCAGAGGGACGGCCGGCCCGCTAACGCCACCGCCGCGCTCGCCCACGCACCCACGGGACGAGCGTGTTCGCGCAGCGAAAGCATCGGAGCACCGTACCGGGACGAGCGAAACGCGGCTGCGGTGTCCCGACCGGTTGTCGCGGCACGTACAGTTGTGCGGCGAGGCCCGGCCCCGGCCGGATCGGACATACCCCGCGTACCCCCACAATGGGGATCTCGGGAAAGGGAGACCCCTCAAGTGGTGCAGCCGGTGACCGCCCACGAGCACACGTCGTTCGGAGTGCTCTTCGACGCGCTTCTCGCCAACGTCGAGCAGGTGATCCAAGGCAAGGAAGACCCGATCCGACTCGCCCTGGTGTGTCTCTTCGCGGAGGGCCACTTGCTGATCGAGGACGTGCCCGGCGTCGGCAAGACGTCGCTCGCCAAAGCGATCGCGTGCTCGATCGGCGGCGAATGGCAACGGGTGCAGTTCACACCCGACCTGCTGCCGTCGGACGTGACCGGCGTCTCGGTGTGGAACCGGGTCGCCAACGAGTTCGAGTTCCGCCCCGGTGGGGTGTTCGCCAACATCGTGCTCGCCGACGAGATCAACCGGGCTTCGCCCAAGACGCAATCCGCGCTGCTCGAGGCCATGGAAGAACGACAGGTCACTGTCGACGCGCACACATACCGTCTCGCGCGTCCGTTCATGGTCATCGCGACGCAAAACCCGGTCGAGCTCGAAGGCACCTATCCCCTTCCGGAGGCGCAGCTGGACCGGTTCCTCATGCGCATCGAGATGGGCTACCCGAGCCGGCAGTCTGAAGTCGACATCCTCAACACCCATGGGAGCCATGCCGGCATCGAGCAGCTCTCGCCGGTGGCCAGCGCGGCCGACATCGTCGCCGCAGCCGAGACGGTGGCCGAGGTGCACGTGGCCGCGCCACTCAAGCACTACATCGTCGACATCGTCGAGGCCACGCGCCGTCATCGCGACCTGAGCTTGGGCGTGAGCCCGCGTGGCGCGCTCGCGCTGCAGCGCGCGTCGCGCGCCCTAGCCGGGAGCCTCGGCCGCGGCTTCGTCGTGCCCGACGACATCAAGCGCCTTGCACCCGCGGTCCTCCAGCACCGCGTGATGCTCGCTCCCGATGCGCAGCTGCGCGGCGCGAGCACCGGCGACATCATTCGCGGCGTGCTGAGCGCAGTGCCGGTGCCCGGCGCGACCGGCGGCTAGCCGATGTCGGACTCCGACTCGTCCGACCGGTCAGGCTCGTCGAGCGCATCCGACACCGTCGTCACCCGTCGCCGGTCGCGGGTGCTCACACGACGGGGCTGGGCGTTGCTGGGCGCGCTCGCCGGTCTCTACATCGGCAGCCTCATCCTGGGCACGGTCGAGCTCGCGATCCTTGCGATCGCGGGCGGCGTGCTGGTGGTGTTCGCAGTGTGGTGGGCGCGGTCGCGCCGAATCGATCTCGCGGCGCGGCGTGTGGTGCGTCCGGCCCGTCTGCATGTCGGCGCCGAGGGTCGGGTCGATCTCGCGATCGTCAATCGCGGGCACCGCGCCACGTCGCTGCTCTCGGTCACCGATCTGTTCGACGACGGCCGGCGAGCGGCGCGGTTCCTCGTGCCGCCCGTACCGCCGGGTGAGACCGCCCAGGCCGCGTATCGCATCCCCACCACCCGTCGGGGCCGCTACCGCATCGGGCCGCTCGCCGTCGCAGTCACCGATCCGTTCGGACTCGCTCGACGCAGTTGGACGGCGGCGCGCGCCAGCGAGGTGATCGTGCACCCGCGGGTCCACGACATCCTCGCTCCGAGCCAGGCCGGTGGTCGCCTCGCGGCCTCGATCGAGACGGTGCAAGCGAGCGCGCAGGCCGTCGACGGCGAAGAGTTCTTCACGCTGCGCGAATACGAGGTCGGAGACGACCTCCGCCGGGTGCATTGGCGGTCGACCGCGCGTACCGGCGAGCTCATGATCCGCCAGGACGAGGCGCAATGGCACGCCCGGGCCGTCGTCGTGTTCGACACGCGCGAGAGCGCGCACGACGCCCTGTCGTTCGAGATCGCGATCGAGGCGGTCGCGTCGATCTCCGAGCGGCTTTCCCGCATGCGCCGGCGCGTCGAGGTCATCACCAGTGCCGGCGAGAGCCTCGGGAGTGGTGACCACCTGCTCGACCGGCTCGCCGTGATCCAACCCGGCGGCGCTGACCGGCTGGCCGGGGTCCTCACGTCGCTCCGGGCGCACCGCAGCACCGGTTTCGTCGTCGGCGTGTTCGGACGCGTCAGCCCATCCGAACGGGGCGCGTTGCACAGTCTCGCGGCGCAGGCAGCCGTCGTGCTCGTCACCACGCGGCCATTCGACGCCGCGGAAGATGCCGCCGCGCGGAGCAGTGCCCGCCGCGGCGTCGTGATCGTCGACGCACACCATCTCGCATTCCCCACCGCCTGGAACGAGGCCGTGACCAGATGGCGTCCAAGCGCCGCTCCGAGCTCGCCCCACTTGCCCTCGCCGCGCTGAGCGCGGCAGCGGCACTTAGCCTCGCCCGGGTCTTCAACTCGGGCGACTTCGTCGCGCCGGTCGTTGGTGCAGTGCTGCTCCCCCACGCGCTCGGCTGGTTCGCGCGGCGACGCCACTTGGGCATCGTCCCGACCGTCGCGTGCGCGGTGATCGGGCTCGCGGTGTACGCCGTGTGGGTGTTCGCGGCGTCGACCACGAACCACGGGTTCCCTGGCGCCGACACGTGGCGCACGCTCGGCGACCAGATCTCGGACGGCTGGCGCGTGTTTCGCGTCGGCAAGGTGCCGGTGCCGGTGACCGACGGGCCCGTCCTGCTCGCCGCGCTCGCGGCATGGGTGCTGGCGAGCATCGCGGATCTCCTCGCGTTCCGGCGGCGGGCGACGGTCGGCGCCTTGGTGCCTCCGCTGTGCTTGTTCGTGCTCGCGGCAACGCTCGGCACGAGCGACCTGCGGGTGCGCACGGCGATGGGTTTCGCCGCGGCTGCCATCTTGTTCTTGTTACTGCAGCACGACGCGTTGCTGGCCCACCGGCGCGCCTGGTTCAGCGGACGCCGGCTCGGGACCGGCACCGGCCTGCTCGGCGTCGGAGTGATCGCCGGACTCGTCGCGGTCGTCGCCGGCGCCGTCGTCGCACCCGCGCTGCCCGGCACGGATTCCGGCCCGCTGCTCGACTATCGCGCGCTCGGCCAACACGCGAACGGGGGCGGCGGCTACGTCGACAACGCGACGCCATTGCTACGGCTCAACGAAGACTTCCTCAACCAGCCGCAACACGAGCTGTTCACGGTGCGGGCTGGGAAAGGCGCGTACTGGCGCGTCATCGGCCTCGACCTCTACAACGCGCGTGATCAAGACTGGGAGCTCGACGCCCGCGACGCCGGCGCGACCACCCAGGGACTGCACGGCGACACCAACTCCGGCTCCCTGCACCAGGAGTACACGATCGCCGACCTCGGGGTGGCCAACCGGTGGATGCCCGCCGCGTACCGGCCCGTCAACGTCAGCCGCGAGGGAATCCTCGTCGTGAACGCGTCCGACAGTCTCGTCAGCGACACCTCATCACTGCGTGGGCTCACGTACAGCGTCGACTCCGAGGTCGTGGCGCAGGGGGACCTGCTCACGCCTGCGCAACAGGCGGCTCCGAACGGCTCGGTGCCCGAGGCACTGCGGAAGTACACCACGCTGCCCGGCGACTTCTCCAGCGCGATCAAGCAGGTCGCGCAGTATGTCGTGGCTGCCGCACACGCGACGCGCCCGTATGACAAGGCCCGCGCACTCGAAGACTATTTCATTGATTCCAGAAACGGGTTCCACTACTCACTCACTGCTGACGTCCGTGGCAACCCCCAGGCGAGCGACGCGATGCAACACTTCCTCATCGACACCAAGACCGGGTTCTGTGTGCAGTTCGCCGGAACGTACGCCGCGATGGCTCGCGCGGTCGGCCTGCCGACTCGCGTCGCTGTCGGGTTCACGCCCGGCACCCTGCACGGAGATGTGTGGCACGTCACCAACAAAGAGGCGCATGCGTGGCCCGAGGTGTATCTCAACAGTGTGGGCTGGGTCCCGTTCGAGCCCACGCCCAACAGCCCGCTTGCCGGCGGCAGCAACTTCGCCGCCCATCCTTCGACCGTCGGACCGGGCGGACCGGGTGGTCCAGGAACTACCACCCAAGCGTCGACGCCGGAACCGACGCCGTCGACAACACCGAACGCCACGGTGCCGACGAGCGCGCCGTTGCCTCCGGGTGCGACGGTCCAAGTCAAGGCCCCGACCGCGCGCGACACCGGCGGCGTCTCGACTCAGTGGCTGGCACTCCTCGCGCCGCTGGCAGTCGGGCTGCTCGCCGCGCTCGGCGTCGCCACATTCGTGCTCGCGACCAAGGCGCGTCGCCGGCGGGACCGGCGCGCCCGAGCCGATGCGACCGCGGCCGTGGCCGGCGCGTGGGAACAGGCGCTGGAGCGGCTCGGCGAAGCCGGCATCGAGGCTCGACCCTCGCTCACGCCACTCGAGCTCGCCGCATCAACGGCGCGGACAACGTCACCAACCGTGTCGAACCCGCTGCACTCGCTGGCTACCACCTACACCGAGGTGCGCTACAGCGCCGACGGCGCAACCGACACCGCCGTGCTCGATGCGTGGAGCGAAGTCGAAGCGCTCGACGCGGCACTTGATGAAGGACTCAGCTTCCGGACCCGCTGGCGTCGGCGGCTCGACACCCGCGCGTTGCGCCGGCGCGACTGACGCGACAAGCAGAAGCTCAGGGCCCGGCTGCAGGATGACGCGGATCGACGTCGTCGCGCAGGCCGTCGACGAACTCACGTCGCTCGCCGTCGAAGCGCCGGACTTCGCTCTCCAGGTCGACGACGAAGCGATCGACGGCGACGAAGAGCGCGAGCTGGCCGTGGCGCAGCGCGTCGAGGATCTGTCCGTCATCGCGGCACGCCCAGACGGTCTCGCCGTCGGTCACCAGGCGCAGCCCGGCGATGTCTTCGCCCGAGTCAATGAGGAAGCGCAGCGCACGACGGATCCGGGAAAGTGGCAATCCGGCTTCGAGGAGTGACGACACCACCCGCAGCGCGACAAGGTCGCGGAACGAGTACCGCGCCTTGCCGCTCTCGGCCGGCTGGGGGACGACCAGGCCGGCGCGTCGCCACGACTCGATCTGCGCGGGAGTGCAACGCGTGAGTCGCGCCGCCTGCAGCGCGGTGAAGTTCACGCTCGAGGACCCTTGCTCAGCTGTCGTCGCGGTGCCAGCGCTCGCGCCAGCGGCGACCGGCATTGCCGACCACGCCTTTGAGCGCGCCACCCCGCAGCGAGCTGGTGAGGTTGTCGAGCCCGGCCTTGCCGAGCTTGCGCACGTTGCGCTCGATCACGAGCAGGCAGATCAGCATCACCAAGAACCCGGCGACGCCGAGCACAAGCGTCTTCGTGAACGTGAGGATCAGGAGGACGAGACCCGCGAGAAACCCGACCGCGGCCCATTTGATGGCTCGAGCGGCATGGCGGTAGAGGGTTGTCTCCGAGACCTGCTGCACGAGCGCGGGATCGGTGGCCGAGAGGTTGGCCTCGATCTCCTGCAGGATGCGCTGCTCGTCTTCGGAAAGGGGCATGTCGCTCTCTTCTCGGCGGGGCACGAGACAGACGTTACGCCATTGGCTACTCAGCCCGTCGCAGCTGTCCTACCCAAAGCCATTCTCGCGCAGGCGCTCGGCGGCCTCAACGCGCGCCGGGACCCCTGGGTTCGGTGGAGCTGTGAGCGCCTCTCGACCCCGGTCGCTGCACCGCGGCGTCGCCGAAGCGCTCGCGCACCTCGTCGACGGAGTGCTCGAGCGCCGACCAGCGCGCACGCTCGAGGTCGCTGAGAGCGAGCGGGTCCCCGCCATCCGAGGCCTCGCCGAGCGGCAGCTGTCCCTGCACCGCGCCCGATTGATCGAGCTGCTGCACGGAGACCCCGAGCAGTCGCACGCCACCGCCGAGATCGACGAGGTCGAGCAGCGCGCGGGCTGTGGCGCCGATCTCGCGGGCCACATCGGTGGGCGCCGCGAGCGTCCGAGAACGGGTGATCGTGCGGAAGTCGCCGAACCGGATCTTGAGTTGCACCGTCCGGCCGAGTCGCGCGCCCGCTCGGAGACGGGCCCCCACTTTGTCGGCCATGCGTAACACGCGTTGTTCGAGGTCGGCCCGATCGACCACATCGGTGGCGAACGTTTCCTCGTGGCCGACCGACTTCAGCACGTGCTCCGGCTCGACGGCGCGGCCGTCGCGGTTCCACGCGAGCGCATGCAGATGACGGCCGTGCGCGCGTCCGAGCGCGCTGACGAGCGCGTCCTCGGGTATGCGCGCCAAGTCGCCGACCGTGTGCACACCGAGGCGCTCGAGCCGGCGGCGGGTCGCGGGGCCGACACCCCACAGCCTGCTGACGGCCAGCGGATGCAGGAACTCGAGCTCGGTACCGGGCGGTACGACCAGCAGTCCGTCCGGTTTCGCGAGATCGCTCGCCAGCTTCGCGAGGAGCTTCGTCGTCGCCGCGCCGACCGACGCGACCAGGCCGGTCTCTGACTTCACCCGGGCGCGGAGCTTCGCCGCGATCTCGGGCCCGGTGCCGTCGCGTCGCCGCGCGCCGGAGACGTCGAGGAACGCCTCGTCAGCCGCGATGGGCTCGACCAAGGGAGTCGCGTCGTGCAGGATCGCCATCACCTGGGCGCTCGCGGCGGAGTAGGCCTCGAACCGCGGCGCCAGGAAGACCCCGTCGGGGCACGCGCGGCGGGCCCGGCTCATGGGCAGCGCGGAATGCACGCCGAAGGCGCGCGCTTCGTAGCTCGCCGCCGCGACGACACCTCGCGGACCGAGACCGCCCACGATGACCGGCCGTTCCCGCAGTGAGGGATCGGCGAGCTGCTCGACCGACGCGTAGAACGCATCGAGGTCGACGTGCAGGATCGAAGGGTCGTCAGTCACCACTGCCGGGGCCACTGTCGCCCTCGCGGAGCACGCGTCGCACGTCGAGATCCTCGCGCCGGTTGCCGCGCACGTCGTAGTGGTAGCCGCGGGCGGCATCAGGGCCCCAGCTCTCGGCGAGCCACTCGGCGAGCGGCTCGCGGACCCACTGCGCGCACTCCTCGAGATGCGGAGCACACTCGCCGCGCGCCACGAACGCGGCCTCGACCACGATGCCGTCAGGATCGTCGACGCGCAGCTCGCCTTCGAACTCGACCGCGCGGTGTACCTCGCAGCGCAGTGTCCAGCCGAGATCGACGGCGACCGCGCGCACCTCGTACAGCGGGCCTTCCCAGCGCGTGACCCGGAAACCGGTTTCCTCCTCCACTTCACGCGTGAGGCCGGCGAGCAGCGAGTCGTCGGACTCGTCGATCACACCGCCGGGCGTGCTCCAGTCGGAGAGCCCACTGCGACGCTGGTTGCGGACGAGCAGGACCTCGTCGCCGAGCTCGAGGAGCGCGCCCGCGACCAGCCACTCGCGCATCGCGTCTCCCACCGGCTTACGTCGAACGTGCGCTCGGCGGATCGACCTGCTGTGGCCGCGAGCGCCGTCGGCTCACACGGTCGCGGATGCCCCACCAAGTGACGAGACGGAGCGCTTCTACCACGATTCGGCCCGACATCTTCGAGTGGCCGAGCTCGCGGTCGCGAAACTCGATCGGCACCTCGACGATCCGCCCGCCCTGCCGGTCGACGAGATACGTCATCTCGATCTGGAAGCCGTACCCGTCGGCACGGACCTCGTCGAGCTCGATGGCGGCGAGCGAACGGCGGTGATACGCGCGAAACCCGGCGGTCGCGTCGTGTACCGGGATGCGCAACATGACGCGGGCGTAGTAACACCCGAACCGTGAGATCGCGCGGCGGGGCCAGGGCCAGTCGGGAATCGACCCGCCGGGTATGTAGCGCGAGCCGATAGCCAGATCCGCGCCCCGCTCCACTTCCGCGACCAGGTTCGGTAGCGCGTCGGGATCGTGTGACAGGTCAGCGTCCATCTCGATCATCACGTCATAGCCCTGCTCCAGGCCGGTGCGAAAGCCCACCCGGTACGCGGATCCGAGACCTGACTTCTTCGGCCGGCTCAGCACGTCGATGCGGCCGAGCTCGAGGCCGAGTTTCTCGGCCCGGTCGGCGGTGCCATCGGGGCTTCCGTCGTCGACAACGAGCACATCGGCATGCGGGCACACGCCCCGAATGCGCCGCAGCACCTCTTCGATGTTCTCAATTTCGTTGTAGGTGGGCAGCACGACGAGCGTCCGCATTCTGGGCGAGCCTACCGGGCTACTTGGTCATTCCCCGCCTCGCGGCCATAGCATTCGGAGCCGTGGCCGAGCGCGACAATGACGTCAACGGCTGGGGAGTGCCTCAGCAACCCGATCGTGAGCCCGAGGTGGTCCTCCCCCGGGGCCTGCCGTCGACCGCGACGTTTTTCCTCGCGTTTGTTGCGGTTGTGCTCGCCGGTGTCTTCGGCGGCTTGATCGGCTTCGGACTCGTGCGTGTGGGCGCGCACGGCGACCGTACGGTGCCGGAAGTGCTCGGCGCGCTCGTCGGCGCGGTACTGGCGGCAGGCGGCGTCGGCATCGTGGTCGTGCTGGTGCTGCGGGCAATGTCGGAATGGCAGTACCGCGACGTCGGGCGCGCGCGACCTAGCCGCCGAAGTTGAGCTTGCGAAACCCCTCCGCGTAGCGAACACCGGCCTCGCGTCCACCCTCTTCGGCGCGTTCCCGGAGGAACTGGCGGAACCACTCGCCGGTTTCCCTGAGCTGGCTCCCGTGGCAAAACAGCGCGTCGATTTTCCGCTCGAGCGTCGTGGTGATATCGACCCAACAGTTGGGCTCGAGCGTTCCGGAAAGGTAGACGGCCTCGACACGGTGCACCTCCAGGCCCTCGGCCAAGTGCTCGGCGAAGTAGTGCGGGTTGCCCGCGGCAGGTGCGACGGCATCGAGCGTGGCCCAGCCGGTCACGCGGTGGTCGCGGTGATTGAAATAGGTATCGCCGAAGAACACCGCGGTGGGATCGGGACACACCACCACCTGCGGCTTGAGCATCCGCACGTGCCGGACGATCGCGGCCCGCAGTGCCGGGTCGTCGCTCAGCTCGCCGTCGCGGTAGTCGAGGTGCTCGTGACCCGCGAACCCCAGGAGCGCCGAGGCCTTGGCCGTCTCTTCGACGCGCACGCGCGCGAGCGCGTCGAGATCCGCGTCGGGATCCTGGGTGCCCTTGTCACCTCGGGTCGTGATCAGCACCGACACCTGCGCGCCGGCCTCGGCCCAACGGGCGAGCGTGCCGCCGGCCGAGATCTCGGGATCGTCGGGGTGCGCATAGACCGCGAGTGCGGAATCGGGGATCTCGGACGCAAGGACCACTCGCCTACGGTACCCAACCGTGACGACGCCGCGATCGGTACAACCAGGACGCGCCCGACGCGTCGGCTTTCACGTGTCGGTGGCCGGCGGCCTCGTGAAGTCAATTTCCCGTGCCGACACACTCGGCGCCGACGCGCTGCAAATCTTCCCGTCGAACCCGCGCGGCTGGGCGTTGCCCGCGCCCGACGCCGGCGAGGAGCAGACCCTGCGGGCCGCGCTCGATGCCCGTGGCTGGCCACTCTTCCTTCATGCGCCCTACTTGATCAATCTCGCCGCGCCCGACCCGGCCGTACATGAACGATCGATGGCCAACCTCGAGTTCGCGCTCGCGCGCGGTGCGCGGCTGGGCGCGGCCGGTGTCGTCGTGCACGCGGGCAGCGCAGTGGGCACCGATCGGCGTGACGGCGTGCAACGTGCGGCCGGCGCGCTGGTCGAGCTCGTCAATGCGATCGGAGGGATCGACGTGTGCGTCGAGCTCACTGCCGGTGGGAGCGACCGGTCGATCGCGCGGACCGTCCCCGAGGTCACCGAGCTGCTCGATGCGTGCGGTGCGCATCCCCGCATCTGCGTCTGCATCGACACCTGCCATTTGTGGGCCGCGGGCATCGACTGGCCGTCGACCAAGGGATTGCGTGAGCTGCGGGCCCAAGTGCGACACCTCGGCGAGGAGCGCGTGCGCGTCGTGCACATCAACGACTCGCACGATCCCCTCTGTTCGGGTCGCGACCATCACGCGCATCTGGGTGACGGCACCATCGGCACCGAGCCCTTCCGGGCGTTCCTTGCCGCCCCCGAGTGGAAACACGCGCCGCTGGTGCTCGAGACACCCGGCGATGTCGAGTGCCGGCGGCGCGACGTTCTGTGTGTTCGCGAGTTCCTGGTCCGCCGACGAAAGGCTGCGAGCCGATGAGTGAGGCCTCTGCTCCCGAGGATCGACGCGTCGCGATGGTGACCGGCGCGAGCCGCGGCATCGGCAAAGCGGCCGCGCTGGCCTTGGCCGACGCGAGCTTCGACGTCGTGATCACGGCCCGGACGGTGCACGAGGGCGAGGGACGATGGGATCCGGCGTCGGTCACTGCCGGCGACGCCGCACCGCGGGTTGCGCCCGGTAGTCTCGACACGACCGCCGCGGCGATCGAAGCGCGCGGGCAGCGCGCTTTGCCCGTCCGCATGGATCTCCTCGACCGCGCGTCGGTGCAGGCCGCGGGTGAGACGGCCCTGCGCGAATGGGGCCGGGTCGACGTGCTCGTGAACAATGCGATCTATCAGGGTCCCGGCATGCTCGATCTCGTGCTCGACCTGCCGGTAGAGCTTGCCGACACGATGGTGCAGGCCAACTACCTGAGCCAGCTCGTGCTGGTCAAGGCGATTCTGCCGGCGATGATCGAGCGCGGCGGCGCCACGGTGCTCAACCTCACATCGGGCGCCGGGATGCACGACCCGTTCATGCTGCTAGGTGAAGGTGGCTGGAGCCTCGGCTACGGCGCGTCGAAGAGCGCGTGGCATCGAGTCGCACCCTTCCTCCATATCGAGCTCGGCGCGCGGGGCGTGCGGGCGTTCAATGTCGAGCCGGGCTTCGTGCTCACCGAGACCGTGCTGCTCTCCGATGCCGGCGAGAGCTACCGCCACATGGCGGGCGCGCCGCCCGAAGTGATCGGAGCCGCGATCGCGTGGCTCGCGACGTCGCCCGACGCCGCCCGATTCGCCGGCAAGACGGTGCACGCGCAGAAACTCGTCGCCGACCGCGGCCTGCTGCCCGGATGGCCGCCACCCGAGGCCGCCTGACCGCCGTTACTTCTTCTTCAGTCGCTCCGACAGCTCCTGCGCCGCGCTCACCACCTGGTCCACTGGGGGACCGGCCGCTTCCGGCGTGCTCTGAGACACGACGCAGAGCAGCTTGCCCCGCGTGAACACGACGTCGCGGTACAACGTGAGCTGACCGAACGTCTCGAGCGCGTAGCTCCGTCCGATGGCGCCGTCGACGCCGGGCACCGGGAACGTCGCTCGATCGCGCTCGCCGCGCGAGTCGTCGGTGTGGTCACGCGTCGCTGCCGCGCCGGCGGCATCCTTGAACACCAACAGTGCCTCGATGCGGTTGACGGCCGTCGAGCCACCCAGGCCGTACGTCCAGGAACGGCCGTAGCCCCGTTCGAAGCCGTGTTGCTGGACGAACGCGGCTTGTGCCGCTGAGTACGCGGTTGCGAGGTCGGCCCGGTCGATGCGGCCCGCAAGTCCCTGATCGATCTGGTCGCGCACGAACGGCGCCGGCGCAGTGTCGGGCAGCACGCCGGCGAGATCGGCGGGAGGCTCGTCGCTCGGCGCCGCGGTCGCGGGCACGCGTGTGGTCGTGGTCGGAATCGGGGCGGTCGTGCGGGACGGCTTGGCGGTGGTGGAGGTCGAGGGGGTCTGCTTGCGCTTGGCGCGGGAGCTGCCGCCGGAATCACACGTCGTCAATCCGAATGCCATCGCGGCGCATGCAATGAACACACCAAACTGTCTGACCATCACCCACCTTGCTACCAGGTGACGCCGAGGGTCTCGCGCATCGTCGCCTCGAACGTCGCGTCGTCGAGTGCGGCCCTGGTGCTGAGCACCATGTCGGCGTCGGAGCCCACGGGACGGCGAAGCGGTGGGTCATCGGCCTCGATCGCGTCGGCAACGGCGCCGGCGACGAGCTCCGGGGTACCGCCGGCGTCGGCGAACAACACATCACGCGCCGACTCCCACTGCCGGTCGAGCTCGTCGTACGGCGACTCGATGCCGTAGCGACCCTCACGAGCCTGAAAGCCGGTCTCGATGTAACCGGGCTCGATCAGCACCACGCGGATGCCGAAGTGGCCGACCTCATACTTCAATGACTCACTCGTCGCCTCGAGCGCGTACTTACTGGCGGAGTAGAACCCGTTGAACGGGGCTGCGACTCGCCCGGCAACCGACGAGATGTTGACGATCGTGCCTCGGCGGCGGGCACGCATCTGCGGCACGACCGCCTGGATCATGCGCACCGCGCCGAAGTAGTTGGTCTCGAACATGCGCTTGGTCTCGGCGATCGGGACGCTTTCGACCGGGCCGATCACACCGAAGCCCGCGTTGTTCACGAGGGCATCGATCTCGCCCGCTGCTGCGATCGCTTCGCCGACCGAGCGGTCGTCGTCGACATCGAGGGGAAGCTTCATCGCGACATCGAGATCGTCGAGCGTCTCGAGTTTCCGTGCCGTCGCGACGACGTCGTGCCCGCGCTTGGCCAGCTCGATCGCGCTGGCGCGGCCGAAACCCGTCGAGCATCCCGTGATCAGTACCCGTGCCATCGCGTCCTCCTCGTCGTTCAGCCTGTGGCGACGTCGTCGAGCGCGGCAATCACCCGCTCAAGATCGGCGTCGTCGACATCTTTGTGGGTGACGAAGCGTACGGTCTCGGCATCGATCATGCCCGCGCGGATTCCTTGGGATTCGAGGCGCTCGAGGAAGTGCCGCGGAAGCCGCGTTGCCGGCACGCACACGATGTTGGTCGGGACACGCGATGGGTCGACACTGCCGGGAAAGCGCGCTGCCAAGGCGTCGGCGAGCCGTTGGGCCCGCGCGTGGTCGTCGGCAAGACGCTCGACCATCGTCTCGAGCGCGACGATCCCGGCGGCCGCGATCACGCCCGCTTGGCGCATTCCTCCACCCATCCGATGCCGTTGCTCGCGTGCCTCCGCGATCAGGTCGGCCGGTCCGCAGAGGAGCGAACCCACCGGCGCCCCGAGGCCTTTCGAGAGGCAGAACATCGTGCTGGTCGTCGGGGCCACGAGGCCGCGGGGCGAGACGCCGAGCGCGATGGCGGCGTTCCAGATGCGGGCGCCGTCACAGTGGACCGGCAAGTCGGCAGCACGCGCGACCGTCGCCACTTCCTCGACTTGTTCGATCGTCCACGGTTGGCCGCCCGACGGCATGTGCGTGTTCTCGATGCTCAACAGCGAAACCGAGGCGATGTGGTGCTCCGCATCGGCGAGCGCGCCCACGATCGTCGCGGGATCGAGGCGCCCGTCGTCGTCGGGCAGCGGCCGGAGCTGCACGCCCGCGTTGCCCGCGGCGCCTGCGTCTTCGTAGCGGTACACGTGGGCCCGGTGCGCGCACAGCACGTCGGTGCCGGCGCGCGCGAGCACCCGCAGCGCCAATTGGTTGGCCATCGTGCCCGACGGCACGTACAGCGCCGATTCCGTGCCCAGCAACGCGGCCGCGAGCGACTGCAGCCGGTTGACGGTCGGATCCTCGCCGTACTCGTCGTCGCCCACTTCCGCGTCGGCCATCGCCCGGCGCATCTCGGGTGTGGGTGTCGTGACCGTGTCGGAGCGCAGGTCGACGGACCCGTCAGGTGAAGCCATCACCTCACCCCGCTCGTTCTTGCGTCAAAAATCGGGGTCACAGCGAGGTTACTGACGCAAGAACGGTGGTTGGGGGGCAAAATTCAGTGTCCTACCGGGCGGATCAAGCCTTCTTGGATGACGGTCACCGCGAGCATTCCGTCGGGCCGGAAAATCGACCCTTCGGCCAAGCCGCGCGCGTTGCCGGCCGACGGACTCGTCTGGTGGTACAACAACCAGTCGTCGGCACGCAGTGGACGATGAAACCACATCGCATGGTCGAGACTCGCGACCTGCCACTGCCCACCGCTGTGCGAGACGGAGTGCGGCAGCATCGCGGTGTCGAGCAGCGTGAGGTCGGACGCGTACGCGACAACACAGGTGTGCAGTAGCGGATCGTCGGGCAACGTGCCGTTGGTCTTGATCCACACATCCTGCTCGGGCGCGCGCGGAGTCGGATCGAGCCATGGCGGGTCGTCGACAGGACGCGAGTCGATCGGGCGCTCACGCACGAGCCAGGCCGCGAAGTCGGGACCGAGTCGGTCGAGGTGGGGCTCGATCCGCTCGCGGAACGTGGGCAATGTCTCGGGATCGGGCACATCGGGCATCGGATCCGAGTGCTCGGGACCCGGTTCCTCCACCTGGAACGATGCCGCGAGGTTGAAAATCGCCTCGCCGTGTTGGATCCCGACGACGCGCCGGGTGGTGAAGCTCTTGCCATCACGGATGCGGTCGACCTCGTAGATCAGCGGGATGGTCGGGTCGCCCGGTCGCAGGAAGTACGCGTGCAGTGAGTGCACTTGACGGAGCGGATCGACGGTGCGCCCGGCCGCGGTGAGCGCTTGCGCCGCGACTTGACCTCCGAAGACGCGCTGGCGGTCCTCGTCGGGACTGAGGCCACGGAACAGATTGACCTCGAGCTGTTCCAGCTCCAGCAAGTCGATCAGATCGTCAAGGGCCGTTCCCATGACGACGGATGCTACCGGCGCGCGTCATCCGAAGAAGCAGTCACCCGAAGAAGACGGCGGCAGTGTCGAAGAGCTTCTGGTCGACGGTCTTGAGCTCGCGCACGCCTTCTTCGATCGGCACTCGCACGATGTTGGTGCCTCGGAGCGCGACCATCTTGCCGAAGTCGCCCTCGTGCACCGCGTCGATCGCTTCGATCCCGAATCGACTCGCGAGCACCCGGTCGAACGCGGTGGGCGTGCCGCCGCGCAACACGTGGCCGAGGATCGTGACCCGCGTCTCGAAGCCGGTGAGCCGCTCGATCTCGGGTTGGATGCGGTTGCTGATCCCACCCAGCCGCACGTGGCCGAACTCGTCGACCTCTTCCGACTGCGTTTGCATCGTCCCTTCCACCGGCACCGCACCCTCGGCCACCACGACGATCGAAAATTTCGCGCGGCGATGCCGATGCTCGAGTTGTTCGCACACTTCGCCGATGTCGAACGGCTCCTCGGGAATGAGAATCACGTCGGCGCCGCCGGCCAGACCCGAGTATGTCGCGATCCATCCCGCGTGGCGGCCCATCACTTCGACGATCATCACCCGGTCATGGCTCTGCGCGGTGGTGTGCAACCGGTCGATCGCGTCGGTCGCGATCTGCACTGCCGTGTTGAAGCCGAACGTGAAGTCGGTCGCCGACACATCGTTGTCGATGGTCTTGGGTACGCCCACGATCTGCGCGCCGTCGCTACCGAGCTTCGCGGCAACGCCAAGCGTGTCTTCGCCGCCGATCGCGATCAGCGCGTCGATGCGCTCGCGACCCAACGTGTCGAGCACGCGGGTGACGCCGTTATCGGTCTTGTACGGGTTGGTGCGTGACGTGCCAAGGATCGTGCCGCCGCGGCGGAGTGTGCCGCGGGTGTTTTCGGCGTTGAGCTCCATGCTCTGACACTCGATCACACCGAGCCATCCGTGATTGAAGCCGACGATGTTGTGCCCGTAGACGCCCTCACCCTTGCGGACGACGGCCCGGATCACGGCGTTGAGACCGGGACAGTCGCCACCACCTGTCAGCACCCCGATACGCATCGGCACCTCCATCGCTCACACGGCTGCCGTTCAGTTTTCCTCATCCTGCCCCACACGCCCCAGCTCGTGAACCGCCGGCGACCGGGACCGCGCCGGTGCACGAGGAAGAGAGGTGACTCGCGGCGCCGGGCCGAACCGATAGCCTCATTTGCTGTGAATCGGAGCGGTCTGCGAGGGCAAGTGGCCGGCGTCGCCTTTCCGCTGTTCGGCGACCATGAGGAGATCGTTGCCTGCGCACCGGCGTGGGTCACCGAGGCCTCGCCGGGAGTGCCCATGGCGGTGCGGGCCCGACTTCCCCACATCGTCGCGGTCACCGACCGGCGGCTGCTGCTCTTCGCAGTGCCCAAGCGCAAGAAACTCTCGATGCACGACCTCGTCGTCGACGTGCCCGTGGCGCGCGTACGCCTCATGAAGACGCAGCCCCGGTTGATGTACAAACTCGAAGTCCGGATCCGGCCGGGACTCGACGAAGAACCGAACGAAAGACGCCGCATCGTCTTCGAGTTCCGGCCGCGCGACCGTGCCGCCGGCCGCCAGCTCCGCGAACGTCTCAACAGCGTCAACCCGCGTACCCAAGCATTGGCGCCGGCGTTCAGCGAGACGGCGCCGACGGCCGCCACCGAGGACCCGCCGCCCACGTCGTGAGCGTCGTTCTCGCGATCGACGCCGGTACCACCGGCGTCCGCACCTTTGCGTTCGACGAGCACGGCGCGCCACGCGCATCGGCGTACCGGGAGTTCCCGCAGCATTTCCCGCAGCCGGGCTGGGTCGAGCACGACGCCGACGACATCGCCGCCGTCACGCTCGAGACACTGGCCGAGGTCGCGCAGCGGGTCACCGACGATGGTCAGAGCATCGCCGCCATCGGCATCACGAACCAACGCGAGACGACGGTCGTGTGGAGCCGCAGCACCGGCCGGCCACTGCACCGCGCGATCGTCTGGCAGGACCGCCGCACCGCCGCCCGGTGCGACGAACTGAAGGCGGCGGGTCACGAGCCGCTGATCCGGCGGCGCACCGGGCTCGTGCTCGATCCCTACTTCTCGGGCACGAAGCTCGAGTGGCTCCTCACAACCGGCACCGTCGACTCGGGTGCTGACCTCGCGTTCGGCACCGTCGACTCATGGCTGCTCTGGCAGCTCACTGGCGGCGTCGACGGCGGCGTGCATGCAACCGAGCCGTCCAACGCGAGCCGCACCCTGCTCTTCGACATCGACGCGCTCGACTGGTCCGAGGACTTGCTCGAGCTGTTCGGTGTGCCGCGCTCCTGTCTGCCCGTGGTGCTGCCGAGCAGCGGCCGCTTCGGTATCACCGCGCCGGAGCGCGCCGCCGGGCTCGCAGTCCCGATCAGCGGCATCGCGGGCGACCAGCAGGCCGCGCTCTTCGGCCAAGCGTGCTTCGCGCCCGGCATGACGAAGAACACCTACGGCACCGGGTCGTTCGTGCTCATGAACCTCGGGTCGACGCATCCGGCGCCCACTGAGGGACTCCTCACGTCGGTCGCGTGGACGATCGGCGCCGAGCGCGCGTACGCGATAGAAGGCGCCATTTTCGTGACCGGCGCCGCGATCCAGTGGCTGCGCGACGGGCTCGGCATCATCGCCGACGCGTCGGAGACCGGTCCGCTCGCGGCGAGCGTCCCCGACAGTGGTGGCGTTGCGTTCGTGCCCGCGTTCACGGGGCTCGGATCGCCGTGGTGGGATCCCTACGCGCGTGGCTCGATCTTCGGGCTGACGCGCGGCAGCGGCCGTGCGCACATCGCTCGAGCGGTCGTGGAAGCGATGGCGTGGCAGACGCTCGATGTCGTCGATGCGATGAGTGCCGCGAGCGGCACGCCGGTCGCGGAGTTACGCGCCGACGGCGGCGCCTCGGTGATGGACGTGCTGTGTCAGTTCCAGGCCGACGTGCTCGGCGTTCCGGTGCGGCGCCCGGTCGTGAAAGAGACCACCGCGCAGGGCGCCGCGTTCCTCGCCGGCATCGCCGAGGGCGTGTGGGACACGCCCGCCGAAGCCGCGGCCAGTTGGGCCGAGGACGCCGCGTTCACACCGGCCATGCCGTCCGAAGAGATCGCGCGTCGCCGCGTGGTCTGGCAACGCGCCGTCGACCGGTCGCGCGCCTGGGCGCACTGACACAGTTACGCGACCGCGCCGACCTGTTCGGGTGCGCCCGCCATCGCGGCGGGATCGAACGTGGCCAGTCTGAGCGGCTCGGTCGGCAAGTCCTCGGCCTTCTTGGTCGCGTAGGTGTCGACGTACTGGTAGCCCGACAGTTGCGCGATCTCGAACATCAGCTCGTCGGTGATCTGGCGCAGCACCATCCGGTCATCGGCGGCGCGCGCGTACCGATCGAGCGCGAGCGGCTCACCGAACCGGATGCGCACCGTGCGAAACAACCGTGGCAGCTTCGCGTCGGTGGGCTGGATCTCGTCGGTACCGATCATCCCGACGGGAACGATCGGCGCGCCAGTGCGGAGCGCGAGCCGAGCAACGCCGGTGTGCCCGCGGTGGAGATAGCCGTCACGCGTGCGAGTGCCCTCCGGGTAGATCCCGAACACCCCGCCCTTCTCCAGCACCTCGGTCGCCGCGGCGAGCGCGCGTTCACTCGCACTGCCGCCTTCGCGGCGGATCGGGATCTGGCCGACGCCCCGGAAGAACCAGGCCATCCGCTTGTCGTCGAAATACTCGGCCTTGGCAACGAACGTGACGCGGCGGCGGATGACGAGCGGAAGAAAGAGGGAGTCCATGAACGAGCGGTGGTTCGCGGCCAGGATGACCGGGCCGTGACGCGGCACCCGGTCGGCGCCGTCGACCCGTACGCGGTAACACAACCGCAGGATCGGCGTCAGGATTGCTTTCATGACCCAGTACAGCAACGTGCCCCCTCTGCGCCCTCAGTGAGGGCGCTCTCGTGCGTTCGGGAGCTTAGGACGTCGCCCGTTCGCGCGGTATGGCCGGTACAAGCGTTTGAACACAGGGCGCGCTCTGGCAGCCCCGATCGACCAAACGGAGGGAATGCCTAGCCGAGCTTGGTGAGCGCGCGCTTCATGCCGCGCACGGCCTGGGTGATGCGTTGCTCGTTTTCGACCAGGGCGAAGCGCACGAAGCCTTCGCCGCCGGGACCGAAGCCGACGCCGGGTGCGACCGCGACCTTCGCCTCCGGCACCAGCATCTTGGCGAACTCGAGCGAGCCCATCTCCTCGTACGGCGCCGGGATCGGCGCCCACACGAACATGGTGCCGAGCGGCTTCTCAATCTCCCAGCCGACGCGCGCGAGACCCTCGACCAACGCGTCGCGACGGCCGTGGTAGATGCGGTTGACCTCGACCGGGTAGTCGGGCGCTTCGTTCATCGCGACGGTCGCGGCGATCTGGATCGGCTGGAACGTGCCGTAGTCGAGGTAGCTCTTGAGCTTGTACAGCGCCGCGACGACGTCGGCGTTCCCCAAAAGAAAGCCGACGCGCCATCCCGCCATCGAGAACGACTTCGTGAGCGTGTACAGCTCCACCGCGACATCGGTCGCGCCCGGCACCTGCAGGACCGACGGCGGGTCGTAGCCGTCGAAGCCGAGATCGGCGTACGCGAAGTCGTGCACCAGCAGCACGTCGTGTTCGCGCGCGAACGCGACCATGCTGGTCATGAAGTCAAGGTCGACACAGGTCGTCGTCGGATTGTGCGGGAACGACAGCACGATCACCCGCGGACGCGGCCACGAGTCTTCCCACGCTTCGAGGAGGTTGGCGAAGAAGTCGTGATCGGGACCGAGGCGCACATGGCGCACTTCCGCGCCGGCGAGGATCGGTCCCCATATGTGGATCGGGTACGACGGGCTCGGCACCATCGCCGCGTCGCCGGGCCCGAGCACCACCCACATCAAGTGCGAGAAGCCTTCCTTCGCGCCGATCGTGGTGCACGCCTGGGTCTCCGGATCCAACTCGACACCGAAGCGGCGTTGGTAGAGATCGGTGATCGCGAGCCGGAGGTTAGGGATGCCCCGGCTGGTGGAATAGCGGTGGTTGCGCGGGTTGCGCACCGCCTGGCCCAGCTTCTCCACTGCGACTTGCGGCGACGGAATATCGGGGTTGCCGAAGCCGAGGTCGACGATGTCTTCGCCGGCGCGCCGGCCCGACATCTTCAGCGAGTCGATGGTCGCGAACACATACGGCGGCAGCGCGTTGATCCGGCGAAACTCCATGTGAGGACGGTACCAGGCTGATTTCAAGGCGACCGGTACATTGAAGTGCTCATGCCCGCCGTACGCGCAGTACTCCTCGATGTCGGTGGCATCTTCCACTTGCCCGACCACGACCACGTCATCGGCGCGTTCGCCCGCGCCGAGGTCACGGTCGACGCCGCGGGCCTCGATCGCGCGCACTACGCCGGTACGACGCGCTTCACCGTGGACTACACGGGCGAGTTGCCGTGGAACGAGATGTGGGCCGCGTATCTCGAGGCGTACATCGACGAGTGCGGCGTGCCCGACGATCGCCGGGCCGACGCGCTCGAGCATTTGCACCAGGAGTTCACCACGGTCGCTCTGTGGACGCGCGTCGTGCCCGGCTCACCGGAAGCTCTACGTGCGCTCGACGCGACCGGCGTTGCGATCGGCATCGTGTCGAATGCCGACGGGTCGGTCGCGGAACGACTGCGTGAACAGGAGGTCCTGCAGGTCGGTCCCGGGCTGGGCGTGCAAGTCGAGACCGTCATCGACTCGGGCGTCGTCGGCGTCACGAAGCCCGACCCGCGCATCTTCCACCTCGCGCTCGACGCGCTCGGCGTGCAGCCCGACGACGCGATCTACGTGGGCGACATGCCCGCGATCGATGTGGTCGGTGCCCGCAAGGCCGGTATCCGTCCCGTCCTCATGGACCCGTACGGGCTGCACGACGGGATCGACTGCGAACGGGTCAGGTCACTGCACGATCTCGCCGCGCTGATCAGTCGCTGACGGTCGCCGCCGTCGCCGCGCCGTCGACATAGAACTGCGCGGCCCACTTGCGGAACTTCATGATCGGACCGTCAGTATCCGCCAGCGCAGGCCGAACCAAGTGCGCCTTGTGTTCCCAGATCGGGATGTCTTCGGTAAGTTGCTTGTTGATCTCCGCGACGAACGCGTCGGCAACGCTCGAAGTGGTGCGCTCATCCTGGAGCTTGCGGACGGTGAAGTTGAAGCGCGTCTGCACCGTGTCTTCATCGATCGGCGTCGTGGTGCCCACAAGGAGCGCGTCGACGATGCCGGTGAACCACGTGTAGCTGAACCCGGGCCCGTGGATGTACGCGTCGATGTGTCCCTCGGTGACGCCGCGCGGCGTCACGTACTGCTGCACCGAGATCATCCTCGAAGTCGGCCCGTCGGTCGCGTACTCGAGCACCTCGGCCACCTGGTCGGTACCGTGCACGTACCGGAAATGCGCAGGGTCGACCGCGTTCTCGGCCATCTCCTGCCAGGCGGTCTTCACCAGGTAGCTCGACCGGTAGTAGTCGGTGAACTCCGGCGACCCGATCTCCGACAGCTCGGGGACCTCCCAGTCGGGGGCGAGACCATGCGGGTGGTACCAGGCCATCAGCAGTTGATTGCGCTCGACCAACGGATACGAGCCCACCTTGGCCTTCTTGTTTACCCGGTCGCTGTACGGGATCTCCGCGCAGGCGCCGGTGCCGTCGTACTTCCAGCCGTGGAACGGGCAGCGGATCGTGTTGGCCTCGACCACGCCCCCATACCCGAGGTGCGCGCCGAGGTGCGGGCAGAACGCGTCCATCAGGTGGGCGGCGCCGTCGTCGTCGCGCCACAGCACGAGATCGCGCCCGAAATAGCGCAGTGGCATCACGTCGCCCGGCTTCAGCTCGTCGTCGTAGGCGACTTGGAACCAGCCGACCGGGAGGGGGAACGGAAAGCGGCTCATAACCAGAAATTAGAACACGTTCTCATACCGTGGGCAAACGGGCCCGGTCGTGTTTAGGGCTTTTAGGCGCCGACGACCCACATGGAAAAGAACTGGGAGCCGCCGCCGTAGGCGTGCCCGAGGGCTGTGCGGGCATCCTCGACCTGGTGCTCCCCCGCGAGGCCCCGCACCTGCAGCGCCACCTCGGCGAAGCGGATCATGCCCGAGGCGCCGATCGGGTTGGACGACAGCACGCCGCCCGACGGGTTCCACGGGATGTCACCGTCAAACGCGGTCGCGCCGGCCTCGGTCAGCTTCCAGCCCCCGCCTTGCGGGCAGAAGCCGAGGTTCTCGAGCCACATCGGCTCGAACCAGCTGAACGGCACGTACACCTCTGCGCAATCGAACTCGCCACGCGGGTCGGTGATGCCGGCTTGGGCGTAGACGTCGGCCGCGCAGTCGCGGCCCGCCTGCGGGTTGACCTGGTCGCGGCCGGCGAAGATCGTGGGCTCGCTGCGCATCGCGGTGCCGTGAATCCATGCCGGCCGCTTCGACGCGCCGTCAGCGGTCTTCTCGTTGGCGAGCACCATCGCGCACGCGCCGTCGCTCGACGGGCACGTCTCCACATAACGGATCGGGTCCCACAGCATCGGCGACTCTTTCGCCTTGTCGAGCGTGAGATCGGGTTCGTGAAGATGCGCGAGCGGGTTGCGCAACGCGTTGGCGCGGTCCTTGATCGCGACGAGCATGCCGATGTGATCGGGCGCACCCGAACGGCGCATGTACGAGCGGATGATCGGCGCGAAGAACCCGCCCGCCCCGGCAACCAAAGGCGCCTGGAACGGCTGGCTCACGGTGAGCGCCCACATCGCGTCGCTCTCGGACTGTTTCTCGAACGACATCGTCAGCACGCGCTCGTGGATGCCCGCCTGTACGAGCCCCGCCGCGACGATCGCGGTGGAGCCGCCGACACTGCCGGCGGTGTGCACCCGCATCATCGGCTTGCCGACCGCACCGAGTGCGTCGGCAAGGTAGAGCTCCGGCATCGCGATGCCCTCGAACATGTCGGGCGCCTTGCCGATCACGACCGCGTCGATGTCGCCCCAGTCCAGTGATGCGTCCTCGAGCGCGCGCTCGGCTGCTTCCCGCACGAGTCCCGCAATCGACACATCGGCGCGCACCGCTTTGTACTGCGTCTGGCCGACGCCGACGACCGCGCACCGCTCGTCACCCATCAGTCAGTCCCTTCGAGCACGCAAACCAGGTTTTGCTGCAGGCACGGACCGGAGCTCGCATGCGCGACCGCGCGCCCCGCGCTGCCGTCGTGGATGCGGCTCGCCGCCTCGCCGATGCGGATCAGTCCGGTCGCCATCACCGGGTTCGCGCCGAGCGCGCCGCCGGACGGATTGATACGTACCTCATCGCCGAGACCGAGAGCGTCGCGGAGGATGAGCTCCTCGTGGCTGAACTGCGCGTGCAACTCGGCCACGTCGACCGGGCCACTCGCCACACCCGCCTTCTCGCCCGCAAGTGCCGTCGACACC
Organism: Acidimicrobiia bacterium; assembly: GCA_038236695.1. Taxonomy (GTDB): domain Bacteria; phylum Actinomycetota; class Acidimicrobiia; order IMCC26256; family JBBRZM01; genus JBBRZM01. Next base: position 12,781 of record JBBRZM010000002.1, on the reverse strand, counting down.
GACGTGGTGAGGTCACGGACGCCGAGCTGGTGGGCCTCGATGCGGTGATCGATGCCACGAATCCACGCGGGCCGGCTGCACACGCGCCGAGCGAGATCACCGGCCGCCAGTACCACTGCCGCCGCGCCATCGGTGATCGGGGCACAGTCGAACGGACGGAGCGGGCTGCGAACGGGTGGTTCGTCGAGCACGTCGTCGGCGCTCACTTCGCCGCTGCGAACCGCGTTGGGATTGTCGCGGGCGTCGCGCGCGCTGCGGGCCGCGACCTCGGCCAGCTCGCGCTCGCTCCTGCCCGTCTTGTCGAGGTAGGCGCGTGCCTGGAGGCCGCCGTAGGACAGGTGGTCGAGCCCCAACGGCGCGACCGTGTATGGATCGAGTTGCAGATTGAGGATCTCGCCCAGGTCGCCCGTCGACGTCTTGCCGAACCCGTAGACGAGCGCCGACTCGATGTCGCCGTGCTGCAGCGCGACCCACGCTTCGTACAACGCCCACGCGCCGTCCATCTCCACGTGGCTCTCGACGATGGGTGGCCATGCGCCCACCGCGTCGAGCGCCTGCACGAACGAGAACGGCGCGCCGATCAGATAGTCACAACTACCCGAGCATGTGAACCCGATCTCCTTCGAGTCGATACCTGACTGTTCCACCACGTCAGCAATGACCGGCATGAGCATCTCGACTTCGTTGTGATGCGTGTCGGACTCGACGTGCTTCGATTGCGCGAATCCAACTACTGCGATGTCGCGCATTTAGACGAATTCCTGACTTCTGTTCGCGCTCCCTGCGCCGGCGGGATACCCGCCGGCGGCCCCTCGGGCCGGTCGCCGCTCCTGACTTCTGGTCGCGCTCCCTGCGCCGGCGGGATACCCGCCGGCGGCCCCTCGGGCCGGTCGCCGCTCCTGGCTTCTGTTCGCGCTCATACGTGCTCCTGGTAGCTCTCGTAGGGCGCGTCGGGTTCGCCGGTGGGCTGGAACCACTTGATGTTCATGAGGTTGGTGGTCCATTCCTCGCGCGGCTTCCACTCCGCCTGCACCTTCATGCCCATGCGCACCTCGTCGGCCGGAACGCCGGCGACGAGCCCGAACAGCGGCGTGTCGGCCCCCTCGAGCAACACCTGCGCGCACACATAGGGTGCCGGCGGTGCCGCCGGGTGGAACTGCAGGTTGACGACACAAAACGTGGTCACGATGCCGTGGTCCGGGAGCAGCACTTCTTCTTCGGTGGGCACGCCGTCCGTCGGACACGATCCGCGCGGCGGCATGTAGACCTTGCCGCACACCGGGCAGCGCTGGCCGCGCAGCTCGCCTTCGGCCAATCCGAGCAGAAAACGCGACTGCGCGGTGCCAGCGGCGATCTCGAAATCGAGCCGGATCGGCTCCACCATCGTGGTCACCGGTTCCATCCCCATGGTCACGCTCGCTGCGCCCCGGGATACCCGGGCCGCGGGCGCTCGCCGTTCCGGTGCTCGGCGCACGGTGTAACCGGCGCCAAGCTCGACTGCGCTCGCTCGCGAGAGTCTCGTCTTCGATTCACGACGTCTCCGGTACGAAGGACTCGAGGTCGGTGATGTGACCGACGCGTTCGTCACGAAAGCGCGCGGTCACGCGCATGCCGGTCGCCATCTTCGACTCGTCAACGACGTCGACCGCGTGCACCATCGCGGTGTCGGCGCCGTCGAGTTGCACGAGCGCCCACGCGAACGGCCACTGCAGCGGATGGTGGCGCTTCGGCTGCGGCACCCACGTCCAGGTGGTGACGACACCCCCGGGTCCGACCGGCACGTACTCGCCGGTTGTCGGCTGGCTCGTCTGCGGGTCGTATTCGGCCGGCGGCACGAGCACCCGCCCGTCGGCGAGCTTGACCCCCACGAGCTTGCCGTCGCGCAGCTCCGTGAGGAAACGGCCGATCACCGGGCCGACCGAGCGCTTGTAGCCCCCCGGGAACTCGAGTACGTGATGCGCGACCAGCGCGTCGTGATCAGGAAGCGCCATCAGATCGCGCGCTCCTGACCTTCCCAGTACGGGTCGCGCAGCTTGCGCTTGTACAGCTTCCCGCTGGGGTCTCGCGGCATCTCGTCGATGAAATCGACGGTCTTCGGCGTCTTGAACTTCGCGAGCCGCGGCTTGAGGAAGTCGAGGAGCTCCTGCGCGGTCTCGGCGCTCGGCTCGTTGCCGGGCTCGAGCTCGATGATCGCCTTGATCTGCTCGCCCCAGTCGCTGTCGGGAATGCCGAAAACGGCCGCGTCGGCGACTTTCGGGAACGCGAGGATCTCGCCTTCGATCTCCGCCGGGTAGATGTTGACGCCGCCGGAAATGATCATGTCGCTCTTGCGATCGCAGAGGAACAGAAATCCGTCGTCGTTGAGATAGCCCACGTCGCCGACGGTGAAAAACCCCTCGAGATGGTTGGCCTTCGTCTTCTCCGGATCGCCCTTGTACTCGAAACCGGGCGCGTCCATCTTCATGTAGATCGTGCCGGGTGTGCCGGTGGGCACTTCGTGCAGCTCGTCGTCGACGATGTGCAACGTCGTGATCGGCCACGCGTTGCCGACCGTGCCGGGGTACTTCAGCCAGTCCTGCGGTGTCGCGAGCGTGCCACCGCCCTCGGTTGCGCCGTAGTACTCGTAGATGACCGGACCCCACCAGTCGAGCATCTTGCGTTTCGTTTCGATCGGACACGGCGCAGCCGCGTGGATCGCGCAACGCATCGATGACACGTCGTACTTGTTGCGTACCTCTTCGGGCATCGCGAGCATCCGATGAAACTGCGTGGGCACCATGTGCGTGTACGTGACCTTGTACCGCTCGATGAGGCGCAGCGCCTCTTCGGGATCCCACTTGTCCATGTAGACGACGGTGTGCCCCGCGTGCAGCGCGTTGCCGCCGAATGTCGTGACCGCGGTGTGGTAGTTGGGCGACGTCACGAGGTGCACGTTGCCGTCTTGCGGCATCACGCCGAACAGCATGAGGAACATCGCCATCATCTCGGCGCTCGCGTCGGGATCGGCCTGCGGCAGCGCGCGCTTCACGCCCTTGGGACGCCCGGTGGTGCCTGACGTGTAGTGCATCGACGCGCCGGTCGCGCGGTCGGCCGGCATGGCGGTGGACTGGCCGGCCTTCAGCTCCTCGAAGTCACGGAAGCCCGGAATCGCGCCGCCGATTGCGAAGCGTGCTTCCTTCGGGAAATCGAGCTCGTCGGCTGCGATCGTGCCCGGCTCGGCGTAACGCTCGTGCACGAAGAACGCATTCGCCTCACAGTCGCCGACGATGTACGCGATCTCCGGACCCGTGAGGTGGTAGTTGATCGGCGTGAAGCGCCAGCCCGCCTGCAGCGCCGCCAGGTACAGCTCGGCGGCCGCGATGCCGTTGGGCAGAAGTGACGCGATGGCGTCGCCCGGCTGCAGCCCGAGCGCGCGCAAGCCGTGCACGAGCTGGTTGGTCCGGGCGAGCAGTTCGCCGGCTCGGTGCTCGGTGCCGTCGGGCTCGACGACCGCCAGGTACGACGGGTCATCTTGCGCGTAGTGCCAAAAACCGCCGGCCATGCAGTTCCACCCTTCGCCGGGACGAACGCCCGCGCCAAGTAGAACACGTTCTCGTTCGGCGAGGCAACACGACCCCGAGGACCCGAGCGCGTGGGGAGGCGCGGGACTCAGCGGCCGGTGAAGTGGTTGCGCTCGAGCCAGCCGAGGGCGGGGCTGCCGCCGTCGGGGGTGAAGCGGATGAGGGTGCGGCGGTAGTTGGTGCCGCGGGGCGGGTCGAAGCAGTGCGTGATGTCGATCTCCACGCCGGCCACGCTCTCGATCGTACCTGCGAGCACGGTGCCGTCCTCCGCGGTGAGCCTGAGACGCCCCGAGACGGGGTTGGTCAGATCGGCGTCGCCAAACGTCAGGTCCGGTGACACGTCGGTCAACGATTGTGACGTGTCGCGCAGCAGGTAGCCCCCGGTGATGCGCCCGATTCCGGGCAGGTCGACGTCGGCGCACTGGAGTCGGAAGTCGTCGTGGCCGACCACGATGAAGACCCACTCGATGTTCCAGTCGCGCGGCCCCCACGAGTGGTCGCGTTCACCCCGTCCGGTGAACGGCTGTGCCGCACCGATGCCCATCGCGCCGTCGAACGAGACCGGCTGCTCGAACCGGTTCGACGTGTAGCCCTCGGCGCTGTGACCCGGAACGTCGCTCGGACCCATCGAGTGCGCAGCACCGACCGCTCGATACGCGAGGTCGATCTCGAACGACACCACCTGGCCGGCGCGCGCCCCGGTCACGATCCGGCCGTGACCGTTCGCCGTCAACCGTCCGCCGCGCAACGGATCGGACCGCTCCCACGCGAACCGCAGCCCCCATCCGTCGTACGCCAGCGCATCGACATCGATCGTGTCGAGCGCCAGGCGCGGCTCCTCCACCACGAGCCACTCCCCCCGCTCGTAGAGCAGAACCCAGACGAACGCCCGTTGCTGGTTGGGATGCAGCCCGATGCGGACGTGCCCGGCGCGCCCGCCCGTCTCGTCGAACCAGTCGAGGAACCACGACTCGTTCCACCACTCGTGTTCCGGGCTCACGGGATGCGTGCCCTCGTCTTCGGGTTGGATACCGAACGTGGTGAGCTCGTCGAGCGACAGGTCGGGCGGCATCAGCGGTGCTCGGGTCGTCGCCCGACTCAGTGATGCTCGCGCAGGCGGCAGCGCAGTGTGACTTCGGTACCCCGCGCGGTCGCCCCGACGTGGACGTCGTCGACGAGCGACCGCATGAGCGTCAGCCCCCGACCGCCCGTCGCGTTGCCGGGAGCCTCGCGCCACTGCCCGAAGTCGCGGATCGTTACGAGGGATTCGTCACCGTCGTGGCGGCCGACGATACCGACCCGCCCGCCTACTTCCGGGTACGCATGCTCGATCGCGTTCGCCATCGCCTCGTGCGCCGCGAGCACGATGTCGTTGCGTCGACCGGGGTCCGCGCCGATGTGCGACAGCCACGCGCGCAACTTGCCACGCAAGACCGCGAGCTGAGCGCGCTCCGCCGGCAACCACCACTCCATCCGGTCGCGCGCCAGACTCGGACGCAGCGCGAGCACCGCGACGTCGTCGCGGCTCCGGCCGTCGAGCAAGACCTCGTCCATGACATGGTCGATGATGTCGTCGAGGCGCCCTTCCGCGCCCGCAAGCGCTTCCGCCAACCGACCGAAGCCGACGTCGAGCGACTCCTCTCGCCGCTCGATCAACCCGTCGGTGTAGAGAAAGAGCACTTCGCCGGCGCCGATCGTGGTGCTGCCCTCTTCGATCGGACCAATCGGCGGAATACCCAAGGGCACGTTGCGCGCACCGTCGAGCAACTCGACACTCCCATCGGCACGAAGCAGTGCAGGCGGTGGATGACCGGCGCTCGCAAACGAGACCGTGGGCTGATCGACGTCGAGGACGACCAGCGCGAGCGTCGCCATCTCGTGCTCGAGGCGCCGACCGGTATGGTCCGCGACCCGATGCAGGATCGCCCCCGGACCACCGCCCTCGAACGCGAAGATCTGCAACGTCGTTCGCAGGCGGCCCATGGCCGTCGCTGCTTCCACGCCGTGGCCGGCCACGTCGCCGATCGCCAGCAACAGTCGACCGTCGGCGAGCCGAAGCACGTCGTACCAGTCGCCACCCACGTTCGCGTCGTGCGCGCTCGGTGCGTAGCGCGCCGCAAGCTCCACGTCGTCGACTTCGGGCAACTCGGTGGGCAGCAGCGCGCGTTGCAGCACCTCGACGCTCGCGTGCTCTTCTTCGAAGCGTTTCGCGTTCTCGACTGCAGCCCCCGCACGCCGAGCCACCTCCTCGGCGAGTCGCACGTCTTCGGGCTCGAACCGACGGGTCGTCGCCCCGTTGGCGAACGCCAGCACGCCCATCACGCCGTCGCGGCCCCACATCGGCACGCAGAGCGTCGAGCCGATATCGAGCGCGCGCATGAGCGTCCGTTCGTCGTCGCTCACGAGATGCTGTGCGGTACGCGCCGGGTCGTGCTGCGCGATCAAGATCGGCCGACCCTCCCGCACGGCGACCGCCGGCGCGAGCTTGGACCCGGCGTCGATCGGCGTCCACGGCACCGACTGCAACCGGCGCTCGCTTTCCGGATCAGTGTGCCGGCTGGCAATGAGCACGAGCTCGCGTTCCTCGCGGAGCACGAAGATGGCCACCGAGTCCGCGAAGCCGCCGATCACGAGGTCGACGACCGCCTCGATCCGGGCCTGTGAGCTGAGCTCGACCGTCATCAGCTCGCCCATGCGCGCCAGGAGATCCACCCGCCGGCGCACCATCTCCGTCTCCGCCGTCAGCCGGGCGTTGTCGATCGCCTGCGCGAAGCGGCTCGCGAGCCCTTCGGCGAGCGTGCGGTCGGCGTGCGAGTACCGGCGTCTCGAGTCGACCCGGTAGATGAGCGCGAGCACGCCGAGCACCCGCTCGCCGACCCGCAACGGCACGGCGAGGATCGAACCCACCTCGAGCTTCTCGAGCAGCCGGCCATGCTCCCCCGCGTCGCCGAACTGGCGCCGCCGCGCGTCGGTGACCTGCTGGATGAGCTGCGTGCTCTCCGACCGGTACGCGATCGCCGCGGGAACATCACTGTGTTCGTCGAACTCGAAGCGGTCGCTCACCCGCCCGAGGTCGCCGTCCATGGACGGGTGCATGTGTGCGATGCGCACTTGGGGTTGGAGCGGCTCTTCGTGGACGTAGAGCAACGCAACATCGGCCAACTCCGGGACCGCCAGTTCGACGAGCCGCTCGAGCAGATCATCGGGCTCCAACGGCGACGCGAACAGCTCGTTGACCGCACCGATGAGCCGTGTCGTGCGCTCGGCTCGTTGCCGCTCGGTGATGTCGTTGACGACGACGCCCACACCCGTGACCCGTCCGGTTGGTTCGCGCACCCGGTAGATGCTCGCGAGCCAGGTGTGTTCGACACCGGGCTCCGAGCTGGTCTCGCCGCTGACCTCGATGCCGACGTGGGGCGTGCCGGTCTCGAGCACCTGATGCAATACGGGTACGAGCGCTTCGGCCAGCTCGGGCACGATCTCCACGATGCTGCGGCCGCGATGGGCGATGGCCGGCACACCGTCGATCGCCGCCAAGTGCTCGTTGACTCGCAGGTAGCGCAAGTTCTCGTCGAGCAGCGCGAAGCCGACCGGCGCGGCGTCGAGCAACGTATCGAGCCGCGCCAGTGCTTCCGCAAGGCGGTCTTCGATGCGCTTGCGCTCGGTGATGTCGATCGAGACGCCGACGCATTCGTCAGGCTGCTCTGCATCGATCACGCGGTAACGACCGGCGAGCCAGCGAACGGTGCCGTCGCGCGCCACGATCCGAAAGAGTGTGTCGATCGGGTTGCCGTTGAGCGCGAGCTCTTCGAGCAGGTGCTGTTGCGTGCCGCGGTCGTCGGGATGCACGAGCTCGACAAACGCGTTGGAGGTGCGGGCGAATGATCCGGGCGTGAGCCCGCACAGCCGCTCCATCGCTTCGGTGAAGACCATGGTGTCGGTGCGGCGGTTCCAGAACCACACGCCCATGTCACCGGCTTCCAACGCGAGCCGCAGGCCGCTCTCACTTTGCGCGAGCTCGTCTTCGACCTGTTCTCTCGCCAGCGCCGAACCGACCAGGTTCGCCACCGTGCGAAGGTGCGCGATGTCGTCGACGTCGAACCGACGCCGGGTGGTGGTGTGCATGGTGATCACGCCATACGGACGCTCCAGTCCGCGCACCACGACACTGATCGTGCTCATGAGACCGAGCTCGCGGATTGTGTCGACGACACGGAAGCGCGTCTCGGTGCTCAAGTCCTCGGACACGACCGGCTCGTCGCTTTCGAGCGTGAACCAGATCTGGCCGCCGGCAACGAGGTCGCCCGTGAGCTCGCCGACCCATTCACTCGGCCAGCCGACCCCGGCGCAGAACCGCAGCTGTTCGCCCGACGGCCCGATCTTCAGGACGCTGACGTACTCGACGTCGAGTGTCTCGGCGAGCACCTCGGCCGCCGCTTGGAGCAACGTGGCGAGGTCACGGGTCTCGAGTGCTCTTCGGGCGAGGTCGGCGACCGCGGCTTGCCGCGTAGCTTGACGGCGAAGTGAATCGCGTTCCACGAGCCGAGGCTCCGACGCGACCGGCGACGGATCTTGCTCCGTACCGCTGGGTTCTTGAGCGTGTCGCTGGGCCACCAGCTGCCCTCGGCAGTTCCGTGCGAGAGCCCCCTGCGGCGGCTCCATGCGTGTTCGGGGAGCTTATTGGTACCGCCCCGGAGGTGTCGAACGCTCTGCGCGCGCCGCACTCCTGTACGCGGGGCCGCAAAACGGACCGTCGATTCGCTCACCGTCGACCGGATGGTCGCCCATCGCGACTGGGTGGTGTGCGCCACCACCATGCGCGGCACTTACAGCCCGATCGGACCTGGTCACATGCCTGTCATGGTCGCTCCACTCGACGGCATCGACGGCACGACCGCGTCGGCTACCCGCGGCGAGGCTGCAACGAGCAGGGCGAGCACGACGAAGGCCGCGCCGGCGAGGCGTCCGATCGTCTCGCCGTGCCGCAACAGCTTCTCGCTGAGCACGACCACCGCGAGACTGAGCATCGCCCACACGTTCATGACGCCGAACGCGATGAACAGCGCCATGAGTGCCCAGCAACAGCCGACGCAGAAACCGGCGTGGTGCACCGCGACTTTCAGGTCTCTCGCGCGTCCCTTGACATTGCCGTAGTGGAGGATTTGGCCGAGCGGAGATCGACAGTGGCGCAGGCAGACCGACTTGAGCGGGGTCAGTTGATACAAGCCGGCCGCAAAGAGGAGGACGGCTGCGACGACGCGCATGGTGGCCCCAGCGTCGGCGACGTGATCGTCAACGATCCGGAGCGCGACATAGGCGGGGACGCCGAGCGCGGACCAGACGAAGAGGTAGCCGCCGACGAACAGGATCAAGCGGTGGAAGCGGTCCGAGTTGATCGTGCGGAGATATAGGGAGGCGACGGGCGCCACGGCGGGGAGCATCATCGCCGTCATCATCAGCGACCACATCGGCACGAACACGACGAACGACATGCCCATCGTGCCGACGCCGTTCCCCATGTGGCGGGCGTAGGCGATCACACCGGCCCAGGCCAGCGCAGCCACGCCCAACATCGCGAGGCTCTGCGGAGTGAGGCGCACCGCCGGTCGTTCGAGCGGCGCTGCCGGAGCCGTCACGCCGACCAGGCGTAGGGGGCGTTGAACCCGCTGGTTCCGGTGCCATCGAAGCGGATGCCGAACGCGTCGACCTTCGACCTTGTCGCCGGCGAGACCGTCAGGGTCGTGTTGGCCGGATGGAACACGTTCACGAGCTGAACCGGCTCGGAGAGGTCGCCCGACATCTGCGCCGTGACTTCCACGTCGATCAGGTCACCGAAACGCACGGCGAACGTGCCGTCGGACTCGTGCCACTCGGCCGGGGCCTGTTCGATGCCGGCCATCTCGCCGATGAGCGGGCCCAACATCGCCGGCGGTCCGCCGAGTCACCCCCGAGCACGCGGCCAAGCGCGCCGGCCTGCTGCTCGGTCGCCGCGCCGTCCATCACCACACCGAGCTTCCATCCCCCGTCGGACATGACCGGCGGGGTGTCGGTCACCAAGGCAAACGTCAGCCCGCTCACGTCGACTCCCTCGATGTCGCCGCGGTCGACATGGAAGGCGAGCATCGCAAGGCAGCGGTCGTGGGTGGCCGGGGCGGTCAAACCCGACCAGGTGCACGGGCAGATCGTGTCGCACGAGCAATTCTCGAAGTACGTGCCTTGCAGCGTCCACGCCATGAGCCGCCCCCTGTTCGTGTGTGCTCACAGTTGTACCCCTTCGCCGCGAGCGCTGCACGAGAAAGCTGCGACTCAGGTCCGACGCGGAACGGCTCGCCAGGGCGTACTGTCAGTCGAGGAGGCCGAAAACGTGGCGCATGCAGTCGAGGCTCCGGACTGGCGGGTTCGCGGCTCGTATTTCGAAGCCTGCAACTGCGAAGCCATCTGCCCGTGCCGAAGCATCCACGGCCGACCGGGCGGACCGTCCACCGATGGCGTCTGCTACGGCACGTTGTCATGGCACGTGCACGACGGTCACGCAGGTCCACTCGACCTATCAGACCTCAAGATCGTGTTGTCGCTGCGCTACCGCGACGACGTCCAACCGAGCACGCCGTGGGAGGTCGTGCTCTACGTGGACGACCGCGCCGACGATGCTCAGCACGACATCCTCGCCGACATCTTCCTCGGGCGCGCCGGCGGGACCGTCACCGACCTGTACGGGCCGGCCATCGGTCAGGTCCACGCCGTCCGTCGGGCCCGGATCACCGTCGAGCACATCGCGGCGCGCAAACGCATCGACGTCGTCGGCTACATCACCGTCGAGGCCGAAGGTGCCGCGTCGGATCCGGGCGACGTGCAGTGCGGTATCCCCGGATTCGACCACCCCGGCACCGAGCTGTACGGGCAGGTATTGGTCTCCACCGACGAGACGCTGCGCTGGGAGATACGAGGACAGCGCCAGGCGTCCTTCGCGACCGGCTTCGACTACCGCTCGAACGGCTGAGAACCGAACCACTGGGCGCGAGGCCGCACACGTGAGCGCAGGCGACGGATCGGCGCGCGACGTCGCAACGCCATTTGCCACAGCTCGGAATGCTTACTGCAGTCGCGAGAGCGGGACGTCGAGACGCGACCCAGCAGCGCGAGCGCGCCACGCGGCGCCGCGGGAGGCCGAACTAGACCGGCCGTGAGGCGAATTTCACCGGCATGTGCTTGATGCCGTTGATGAGGTTCATCTGGAGGCGCTCGACCGGGCCGGTGCGCTCCATGTCGGGCAGCAATCGCAGCAGCTCTTCGAACATGACGGTGATCTCGAGGCGGGCGAGGTTGGCGCCCAGGCAGAAGTGTGGGCCGCGACCGCCGAACGCGACGTGCTCGTTGGGCGAGCGGCCGACGTCGAAGCGCCCGGCGTCGGGAAACTTGTCCTCGTCACGATTCGCGGCGCTGTACCAGATCGTCACCTTGTCGTCGGCGGCGATCGGCACACCGCGGATCTCGGTGGCGCGCGTCGTGGTACGGCGGAAGTAGTTGACCGGTGAGACCCAACGAAGCATCTCTTCGACCGCCGTGGGCAGCAGCGCGTGATCCTGCACGAGACGGTCGCGCTCGTCAGGATGGTCGAGCAGCGCGAGCACTCCCCCAGTGATCAGGTTGCGCGTCGTCTCGTTGCCGGCAACCGCGAGCAACAGGAAGAACAGGTTGAACTCCATCGCGTCGAGCTTCTCGCCGTCGACCTCACCGGTCAGCAACATCGTGACGACGTCTTCGCCCGGATCGGCGAGGCGTTCCTCGGCGAGCTCCTGCGCGTAGGCGTACAGCTCCGCCGACGCCTCCATCGGGTCGCGGCCGCCGCCGTACTCGGGGTCTTCACTGCCGACCATCGCGTTCGACCACTCGAAGACCTTGTGCCGGTCCTCTGGCGGCACGCCAAGCAGCTCCGCGATGACGATGAGCGGCATCTCGGCGGACACTTCGGTGACGAGGTCGATCTCACCCTTGGGCGCGACCTTGTCGACGATGTCTCTCGCCGCGACCCGGATGCTCTCCTCGATCGAACGGATGTGCTTGGGCGTGAACAGGCGGCTCACCAGCAGCTTCAGGCGTGTGTGCCGGGGCGGATCCTGGTTGAGCATCATCAGCTCGACGCCGCCCCCGAGCGGTTCGATCATCGTGCCGCCGAGGTTGGACGAGAAGAGCTCGGGATCGCGCTCGACCGCCATCACGTCGTCCCACTTCGTCACGACCCAGTAGCCGGACCCGTCTTCGGTGACGTGGTCGACCCATACGACCGGCATCTCGCGGCGCAAGAACTCGAAGTACTCGTGGGGCGGACCGTTCAGGAACGTGGTGCGGTCAGCGAGGTCGACGTCGGTGACGCTCATTACTGGTTCGGCCACGGCCGTCCTCCTCAGGATCGACGACGCCGAGGCTAGCGCCCACGCCATGCGCATCGATCTGCCAAGCGACCCCGACGACGGGCTCCGAGTTCGGAACTCGCGCTACGTGCTGTCCGCCCGCTGTTTGCGAGGCTCCGCGGAAGCGAGGAAGTAGACGGAAGGCGCAACGACACGCGCCAAACCGGTGCGAAACAGCACCCGCCGCGAGCACGCGGTGCGCCTCGTCGACCACGACTGCCGGATCGTGCACGTGCTCGAGCACGTGGTAGCAGTACAACGCGTCGAATGCGTCGTCACGGAACGGGAGCCGGCTCGCGTCGGCCCGCAGCAGATGCACTCCGGGCTGATTGCGCTGCGCGTCGACTTCGAGGTCGATGCCCGCGACCGATGCACCCGACGTACGCGCGATGTGATTCGCTTCGGTGCCGTCGCCGCAGCCCACGATGAGCACGTGCTTCGGGTCGCGCCGCGCTCGCGCAGCAATCCCGAGAAGAACTCCGCTTCCGAATCGAAGCTCACCGAGTAGCTCATGGCATCGAGCACCTTCGGCGCGATGTACGCAACCGCTCCACGCTCGACTTCACCGCGCCCTTCAGCATGACCGAATCACTGACCGCTACGAATTCCGACATTCTGGCGCATAACTCTCAAGCCCCAAATCGCGAGCACGAGCGAGCGCGACGCCGGGCGGCAGGTCTTCGCTTCACAGGCTGATCCGGCGCCGGGCGCCGTCGCTACGACTCAGGGGTGAACTTCACCGGCATGCGGGTGATGCCGTTGATGAGCGTGGAGTGCAAGTGCTCCACGGGGCCGGCGAGCTCGAAGTCG
>JBBRZM010000001.1:0-169371 GCA_038236695.1 Acidimicrobiia bacterium | reverse complement strand
GGTCGCCGCGATCGGCAGCGAGTTCCAGGAGTTGGGCGTCAAGGTGCCGGTGGCGGTGGCCGCCACCAGCGCTCCCGGCGAGCCGTTCACATCTGCGTAAACAGCCAATTGGTACTTGTTGTTGGGCGCGGCCACGACGCTCTTGATGTACACCGACATCGTGCTGATGGTTTGCGCGGTCGAGCCGGTAGTGAAGCGCGAGCCGTTCATGAAGTTCATGTCACCCGCATCCAATTGCGATCCGACCTGGTTGTAACCGATCACGGCCCCGCTGGTGCTGTAGTTGGCCGTATACGTCGTCGCGGTGGCCGGCACGGTCAGGTTGTGGCTGATCGCGCCGCCGTCGGACCACGAGGTGAACTGATACGAGCTCGCGCCGAGCGACTGCGGCGACGGCGCCGAGATCGACGTGTTGGAATTCACGATCACCGTACGTGTGAACGGCGTCGTGGCCTCGGTGCTGCCGTACCCGAGGCTCAACCCGCTCGGATTGCTCTGGAACGTGAGCGTCACCTTCTGCGGCGTGAGCCGTAGCGTCTTCACGTCCGTGAGGCCGCCGGGGTCCGTCGCGGTGAGCCTGAACTCGAGCAGCGTGTTGCCTTCACCGGCCCAATCGGGCGCAACCACCGTGCCCGAGCTCACGCCGTTGAACGGCTGATTGCTGCGGATGACACAGTTGCTCCCCGCCGCGTCACACGTGAGCAGGTTCACGTCCCACGAGAGGCTCGAGGCCGGTAACGATCCGCTCTGCGTATCGGTGGCCGAACCGGAGAACGCGATCGGGTCGCCGACTTTCCAGGTCAGGGCGGCCGACGGTGTCGTGATGGTCGCGGTCGGCGGGGTGTTGCCCGGCGAGATCGTGCGGGTCGTGGTCGCGGTCGCGCCAAAGGAGTCGGTGACCTGGAGCCCAACGGTCACATTGCCCGCCGCATACGTTCGTGACGCGCTCACGCCGGTCGCGTTGTCGTAGAGGCCGTTGCCGTCGAGGTCCCACGCGTACGTCAGGGTGTCACCGGGGTCGGGGTCGCTTGACGCCGAGGCGTCGAACGTGACGGTGAGCGGCGCGGCGCCGAATGACGGCGTGGCCGTGAAACTCGCAACCGGCGGATGGTTCGCCGCGGTGTAGCTGATGCGATGGATCTCGCCGGTGTCGAGGCCGACGTAATACAGATCGCCGGTGTTGCTCTCGACGAGGTCGACGGCACCGGTCGAGCGGGAAGAGTTAGCGGGATCGGCGATATTCGCGAAGAGCTCGACGTTGTTCGGGTCTGGTTTCCCGCCGGCGCCGGGGAGCATGGCCCAGATGCACTTGCGCACGAAATCAGTGAAGAACAGCGCGCCGTTGTATTTCGACGGGAAAGGTGCCGCGCCCGGCCCGGTCGGCGGGTTGTAGTACGCCTCGCCGGTCACCGCCGACGACCCGGGCGCACAGTTGTCGCCCGGCACGACGTTCGCGGCGTGGGCATACGTGTAATACGGCGCTTGCACCGCGCTTGCACCCGCCGAATACAGGTTGGCGCACGCGGTGAGCTTGAGGCTGTCGTAGCCGGCCTGGTGGCCGTTGCCCTCGTAACAGGGCCACCCGAAGTTCTTCAGCGTTCCCGATATTGACGGATCCGGAAGGGTGTTGATCTCTTCGAAGCTGTCCCAGCCCACGTCGCCGAGCCACAACTCATTGGTGCCGGCCTTGAACGAGAACCGGAACGGGTTCCGCAGTCCGTAGGCGACCAGGCGCTGCTCGTTCACGTCGGCGCCCGGCGTGGTGAACAGCGGATTACCGGAGACACCCAAACCGGTGTCGGGATTGATGCGAATGATCGAACCGTCGAGCGTGGTCTTGCCGCCGTTCACCGACGCCGACTCCTTCGCGCCGAGCCGCTCGGCCTGCGCGCGCAACGCACCGCCCTGCGCGCTCGGTACAGAGTTCGCAGTGCCGACGCCACCGGGGGGGTCGCCACACGGGTTGGCCACAATGCCGTTTCCGGTGCCGCCGTTCTGGCCATAGTCGGTGCTGTTGAAGTCGGCACCGTCGCCGCCGCCCGCGTAGAGCATGCCGTCGGCTCCGAACGCGATGGTGCCGATCGTGTGACTCGGAAACTGCCCGCACCAGTCTTCAACCAACACCTGCTCGTTGGTGACCGCGCCGCCCGGGTTCGAGAGCGTGAGCTTCGAGACGCGCCCGCTCGTGACGCAGCCGTTGACCGTAGGGGAGGGGCACGAGTCGTTGGTGCCGTCGCCGGGTCCCCACTTGGGCGCGGGGCTGGGGTCGCCGAGCATGTGGTCGTACGAATACTGGACGTAGATATACGGACGAGCAGGCCCGAAGCCGGGATCGATCGCGAGCCCCAGCAGGCCCTTGTCCCAGAAGTCGTAGACCTCGGTGCGCAAGTCGGCGACGAGGTGTGCCGTCGGGTCGGTGACGCTGTCGTAGCGCCAGATGCGTCCGGCCTTCTCACTGATGAACACTTTCCCGTCGGACGCGAACTGGATCGTGGTCGGCTCGTACCGCCCGGAGAAGACGGTGGTGTCCTGAAAGAGATTGGGCAACGCCCCGGCCGGCCGCGCGCTGACGGCCGTCAACACGGTTGCCACGGTGAGCGCGGTCGCGAGTGCCACGGTGAGGGCGATCAACCGCTTGAACGTTTCCACCCTCATGGCAATGCCTTCCCCTGCGCCCCACGGGTCGAAAGAAACATGTCTACTGCACCGTGCCCGCTCGGCTCCGGCCCCGCTCCATAGCCAGCTTAACGAGTCGGGCCGAGTTTGCCACATTATGTGGTGATGATCTAGCAGAGAGCGGTATCTGCGGACGGTCACCGGAGTGGCCACGGAGGGTGATATGCGCCCTCGGCTTGCGCGCGGAGGCTCTAGAGGTGGTCTGGAAGGACCGCGGTGGGCTTCGGCGCAGTCGACTCGCTGACCGACTCCGGTGGGGCGCTTCTCGAGAGTCTGAGGCGGTCGACGACGAGGCCCGCTGCCGCGAGTGCGCAATAGCGCGCTCCGACAATCGGCGCGTACGCGCGTGCGTCGTGCCACAGCTCACGAGTCGCCGCAGTCCACGAGCCGAAACGAAAGATGTCACTGAGTGCCGCCGGGAAGACCGGTAGCAGTTCTTCGTGCTCGGGCAGCTTGGTTGCCGGGAGTGCCGGGGTCGCTCCGATCGTGTGGAGGTAGCCCTCGGTCAGGTCGAGTCCGGCTGCGCGCCACGCGAGGAAGTTGCCCCAGACGCGCGTGCTCAGGTCGATGAACCACAACCGGCCGTCGTGGGCCTTCATGAACTCGACAGAGACGAAGCGCTCGGATCCCAGGATCTCGAGCACACCACGGCCTGCTGCGAAGAGGCGCCGGTCGCTGACGGCGCGGACGCGGGCGGTCGGACCGAGCGGATCGGAGACGGACTTCAACTCGAGTGCTGCGTATTCCTGGAGTGGCGAACCACTCTGGGTCACGGCGCCGTAGCCGACGAGGTCGCCGTCGATGTGCCGCTGGTAGAAGATCCGGCTCCGCTCTCCTCCGAGGGAGTCGATGGCGTCGTACGCAGCCGAGACGTCGTGCGCGATCCAGACCTCCCTCCCACCGGTCCCCGTGCGGCTCTTGACGACCAGCGGCAGGCCCAACTGAGTGATGGCCTCTTCGGGAGTGGCCTGGTCCGCGTCGATAACCTGGGCGACGTCGACGCCGCGCGCTTTCAGGCGCGCGGCGAGCGCTACCTTGTCGTAGAGCGACGCTCGGTTGTGCCAGCTCGATCCGTCGAGCCTCGCAAGCTCTTTGGCGGCGTCCGACGTCGGATCGATTCGTTGAAACGTCTCTTCGTTGACCTGCACGTCGAGCACTCGGTGGGATCTGACGAGGTCCCGCAGGTCTGCGCCGCCGCTTGGTTGTTCGACACAGACGATGCCGCCGTACACCCAGTGGTCCATCAGGCGCGTCAGCCGGGACCGACGTGTCCTCGTGGCGAGGACGCGCACCGGCCTGACGCCATGGCGACGGAGCACCGCGGCCAGCTGGTTGAAGCAGTGCCACTGCTCGTCACTGACAAACAGCACGACCGGTGCTCCCCGCCATCGTCCCATCCGAGACTCCACACTCGAAGACGCTACTGATACTGCCCGAGAAGCGACGCGGGCCCTCATGGAGCGCTCACCCTCCCGCGGTCGCCACAGCGTTGCAATCGGCACCGGAGCAGCCACCTGAGCCCCCGACCGGGCGCTACCGGATGTGCGCTGAAGGTCCGTTCATCGCCGGCGGCCAGGCGCAATCCGCAAGAATCCACCGAGTTCTTCGGGTCCCTTGTGGCCCCGAGAGGCACCGTGACGTGTCCGTTTTGCACCAACGCAACAGTGCCAGCGCGCCCCACATTGCTGACTGCGAAGAGTGAGCGTGTGCGACGAAAAGTGAGATTTACCTTCAGTGCATCGGGCGGTCGTGCCGATACGTGAGGTGAACGGGGGCGGTCACCAACGTTCTGAGGGTATTCATGCACGGAGCCACGCCCATGCGGAAACGCACGATCACTGTCGCGCGTCGCGGCTTTGTGGCAGTAGCGTTGCTCGTGAGCGCCTGCTCGCCGGCGGCGCCGGCAGGTGTCGCCACGGCACGTGCCCCCAAGCGCACCAGTGCCAACACGTCCACACCGCGGCCGACCACGCCGCCGACCACGCCGCCGACCACGCCGCCGACGACCACAGCTCCCGATACCACCGCGCCCACGGGCTCGCCGCCTGCGCCCCCGCCGCCTGCGCCCCCGCCGCCTGCGCCGCCGACTCCCGGCACGCGTGATGCGTTCCTCTGGCCCTTCGCGGCCGATTCATGGGTGAACACCCCGCTCGCAGCTACTGCGAACTACGGGACCGCTGCCCCGTTCGATTGGGCGAACATCAACGCCGAAAGCTGGTCCGTCAACACCGGTATCCAGGGAGACGGGACCGTGCCCGGTGGTGGCAGCGACGCCCACACTTGTATCTGGAACACCGCAAAGACCTGGATCGCGGATAATTGGAATTTCGGTGCGTACATTGTCAACGTCGATACGCGCGGGAACGCGATGAATGGCACGACCGCGATCAATACGCCGGCCTGCGCCGGACTGATCCGGGTAGAAGAGCTGAACAACAACAAGATCCCGCACGCGCTCTACCTGGCCATCGACCAGTACCTCATGTCAAACAACCTGCAATGGCCCGCGACGTCGATCGACTCGGACACGTCCAAGCACGTTGCGAGCGGTCTCTGGTACGGGGCGTTGTACGCGATCCCACCAGGTGTGAACGTGACGACGCTCGGATTGACTGCAGGCGGGCTCACGCTCGCGCACGCCCTCCAAGATTACGGCGCTGTCATCTCTGACCAGGGCGCCAACAATGCGTTCATCGCTGAGGGCAGGACTGCCGGGACCGCCGGCCTCGCAGGCGCTCGAGCTGACGTCGCCGGTCTCATGCACCTGCTGCGCGAGGTGACAAACAGCACCGCAGCGACCCCCGGCGGCGGTGCGGTCGGTAGCATCCGGCGCGCTCCGCTCGCCCCCGCGTTCGCCCCGTGATTCGACCGTACCGTTGCGCCGGCGGCGGCCACCGTGTCGGGAACGGTCACCCTGCCCAGCGGCACACGCGACCCGTCGCTGTGGCCGTTCTCCGTGACCTCGCCGTGGAACATGCCGATCGGTTCGGGCGCGCAGTTCGCGGGTGTCAATGACGTGCGCAACAGCGAGCTCCGGTCCGCCGGCGCCTGGGTGAAACGCAGCTGTCTGGTCGCATCCGATGTATCAGGCGCAGGCGTGTGACCCGATGCGTCTGGTGAGCGGCGGGAGCGGAGACGTGGCCTATCGCATTCCTGCCGGCCCGCAAGCAGCGCTGCTGGGTGTCGCGGCACTGGCCGCTGGGCCAGATCCGCAGCGAGGGCCGAGATCAGAGCATCGAAGACGTCCTCGACATCGAGTTGCTCACTGTCGACGAGATGCGCCATCTCTTCCCGGATTCCGAGCTCGTTCGTGAGCGGGCGATGGGGATGACGAAGTCCCTGATCGCCGTTCGCTGAGGCCGCCGGGCGTCAGACTGGCGAGCGAGTGTCCGCCGCGACGCTTGTGGTGATATCTACCCGCCCGGTCGCGGCGGGTAGTGCGGCGGGTAGTCTGGAGAGGCCCAGGAAGCGCTCCAGTGGGGACCTGATGAAGAAAATGCCTGTCGAACGGCCCGCGTTCGCAGTAGCCCCGTGACGAGCTCGCCACTCGGTGTCGCGGTCGTCGGGGTCGGATACTGGGGTCCCAACCTGATCCGCAACTTCCTCGGTCATCCGGCGACCGACCTCCATCGGGTTTGCGATCTCGCGGTCGATCATGCGCGAACCGTCGTCGGCGGTCGCAGCGAGGTGCAGGTCACCGACTCGCTCGACGATCTGCTCGACGACGATGTCGTCGACGCGATTGCGATCGCGACGCCACCCTCGACCCACCACGAGATCGGGATGCGCTGCCTCGAGGCCGGCAAGCACATCATGGTCGAGAAGCCGCTCGCGATGAGCTCCAAGCACGCGCTGGAGATGGTCGAGACCGCGGCGCGCAACGAGCTCGTGCTCATGTGCGACCACACCTTCTGTTACACGCCCGCCGTGAGAGCGATCCGCGAGCTCGTGAGCAGCGGCAGCGTCGGCGACATCCAGTACATCGACTCGATCCGAGTCAACCTCGGGCTCGTACAGTCAGACGTGGATGTGTTGTGGGACCTCGCACCGCACGATCTCTCGATCATGGATTCGATCCTGCCCGACGACTGCTTCCCGATAGAGGTGGCTGCCCACGGCGCCGACCCGATCGGCGCGGGCCAGTCGTGCGTCGGGTATCTCACGATCCCGATGAACACCGGGGCGATCGCGCACGTCACCGTGAGCTGGCTCAGCCCGTCGAAGGTGCGTCAGACGATCGTGTCGGGCTCGAAGAAGATGATCATGTGGGACGACATGAAGCCGTACCAGCGGCTCGCGGTCTTCGACTGGGGTGTCGACATCGGGCCACCTGCGGGCGACGACGAGCGCGAGCGCCTGATGGTCAACTATCGCCGCGGCGACATGATGAGCCCCGCGCTGCCGGAGACGGTCGAGGCATTGCACTTCGTTGTCGAGGAGTTCTCGGACGCGATCCGTGACCGCCGGGCGCCGCTGACCGACGGACGCTCGGGTGTGCGCATGCTCGAGATCCTCGAAGCGGCGAACGTCAGCCTGCAGGCCCGGGGCGTGCTCGTGCCGATCGAGCACCGCTGATGCTCGACGCGAAGCGCGTCCTCATCACCGGCGGCGCCGGCCTCGTGGGCTCCACGATCGCTGATCGGCTTGCGGAACAGCCGGTCGCCGAGATCCGCATCCTCGATAACCTCGACCGCGGCCGCCTCGACAATCTTGCCGGCGCACGAGAGCGCGGCCCGGTGACCATCGTGGAAGGCGACATCCGCAACCAGCGCGAGGTCGCGCAAGCGATGGACGGCATCGATCTCGTCTTCCACGAGGCCGCGATCCGTATCACCCAATGCGCCGAGGAGCCCCGGCTCGCGCTCGAGGTCCTGGTCGACGGGACCTACAACGTGATCGAAGCCGCGCAGGCTGCGGGCGTCGATCGCGTCGTTGCCGCGTCGTCGGCGTCGGTGTACGGCCAAGCGGTCGACTTCCCGACCGGTGAAGACCACCACCCATACGACAACCGCACCATCTACGGCGCGGCGAAGGTGTTCAACGAGGGCCTGCTGCGCAGCTTCCACGACATGTACGGGCTTGATTACGTCGCGCTCAGGTATTTCAACGTGTACGGCCCGCGCATGGACATTCACGGCGTCTACACCGAGGTGTTGATCCGTTGGATGGAGCGCATCGAGGCGGGGATACCGCCGCTCATCCTGGGCGACGGTACCCAGACGATGGATTTCGTCTACATCGACGACATCGCCGACGCGAACCTTCGTGCCGCGACCGCCGCGGTCACCGACGTCGTCTGCAATGTCGCGACGGGTGTGGAGACGAGCCTGCAAGAGCTCGCGCGGCTCCTGGTCGAAGTCATGGGATCTGATCTCGAGCCGGAATATGGTCCCGAGCGAAAGACCAATCCGGTCGCGCGTCGGCTGGCCGACACGACACGGGCGCGTGACCTCCTCGGCTTCGAGGCCCAGGTCCCGCTGGAAGAAGGTTTGCGGCGACTCGTTGCGTGGTGGCGCGCGGAGCAGGCGACGGTACCGGTGAACGTCGAGGTGCAAACGTCTTGAGCACGAACGGCTCGGAGGCTTCTCGCATTCCGATCATGCGACCGTGGCTGGGAGTCGAAGAGCAGGACGCGGCAGTGGCCGCGATCGCGTCAGGCTGGGTGGCGCAGGGCCCGCGGGTCGCCGCGTTCGAAGAAGCGATGGCTGCCCGGCTCGGCGCCGCGCACGCCGTTGCCATCTCGTCGTGTACTGCTGGGCTCCATCTCGCGCTCGTGGTGCTGGGCATCGGGGCTTCCCACGAGGTGGTGGTGCCCTCGTTGTCGTTCATCGCGACGGCGAACGCGCCGCGATATGTCGGCGCGACACCGGTGTTCGCCGACGTCGACGCGGTCACCCAGAACCTCACTCCCGACACGATCGCAGCAGTGCTCACAGAGCGCACTCGGGCGGTCATTCTCGTGCACCAGGCGGGCATGCCCGCCGACGTACGCGCGGTGCATGCGTTCTGCGATCCGCTGGGCATCGCGGTCGTGGAAGATGCCGCGTGCGCGATCGGCGCGACGATCGACGGCGCGCCCGTCGGTAGCCACAGCGATCTCGTCACGTTCTCGTTCCACCCGCGCAAGCTCCTCACTACCGGCGAGGGTGGCATGGTGCTCACGACCAATGCCGACTGGGCGCAGCGCTTACGCCGGCTCCGTGAACACGGCATGAGCGCGAGCGCAGCCGATCGCCATACCAGCGACGTGCCCGTCGTCGAGCAGTACCTCGAGACGGGTTTCAACTACCGGATGACTGACGTGCAAGCCGCGATCGGTCTGGTGCAACTCGACCGGCTCGACGCGATGATCCGCCGGCGCCGTTCGCTGGCTGATCGCTACGCCGACCGACTCGGGACAATCCCCGGGCTCGGCCTGCCGGCCGACCCGCCGCACGGCACGTCCAACTACCAGTCCTACTGTGTTCGCCTGCCCGACAGCTCGAACATCAGTCGCACCGCGCTCATGGGCGCAATGCTGCGCGCCGGGATCTCGACCCGCCGCGGCATCATGGCAGCGCACCTCGAGCCCGCGTTCGCAGGTCACCCGCATGGACCGCTCCCGGTGACCGAACGCCTGACCGCCAACTCGATCATCCTGCCGCTGTTCCATGAGATGACCGAGAGCGAGCACGATCGCGTGGTCGACGCGCTCACTGCTGCGCTCGTCGCGACCGCGGAGCCCCGGTCGCGATGAAAGCGGTCGTCACCATCGACAACCTGGTGCTCGGCGGCAGCATCATCACCGCGATCGAGCTCGCCGCGACGGTGCGCGATCAGCACGGCTGGGACATCGTGATCCACGCCGCGCCCGGACCGCTCGAGGCGCTGATCCGTGAGCGGGGTCTCCGGCTGCTTCCCGCCCCCGAGAACCCGTCGATGGTCTCCACCCGCAACATCCGCGCGTTGCGCGACGTGTGCCGCGCCGAGCAACCCGATGTCGTGCATGCATGGGGACCGAAGCCGGTCTTCACGGCGTTTCTGGCCGCGTATCTCGCTGAGCGGATCCCCACGATCGGCTCCATCTGCGAGATGTTCATCCCGCCGCAGCTGCCGCCGGCGATTCCCATCTCGTTCGTGACTCCCGACCTCGTGCGCAACGCACGTGCCCGCGCCGGGATCAACTTCTTGCAGGAGCCACCCATCAACTTCGCCCAGGACGACCCCGCACACGTCGACGGAGCAGCGTTTCGCGCCGAGCACGGCCTCGACGAGAGCCGGCTCCAGCTCGTGATCGTGACGCGACTCGACTACCTCATGAAGCGCGAGAGCGTGCTGCGCAGCATCGACGCGGTGCGACGGCTCGCATCTCGACTCCCGGTCGATCTCGTCGTCGTCGGCGACGGCGACGCTCGTGACGACATCGAGGCTGCGGCTGTCAAAGCCAATACGGAGCTCGGACGCGAGGCGGTGCGGTTGTTGGGTGCGATGGACGATCCGCGGGGTGCATACGCCGCGGCCGATGTGATTATCGGTATGGGCACGTCGGTCGTGCGGGGCATGGCGTTCAACAAGCCCGTCATCGTGTTGGGTGAGGACGGCTACTCGGAGACGTTCAGTCCCGAGACGAGCGAGGCGCTTGGTGACTCCGGGTTCTACGGTTTCGGCGACGGCGACCCCGACAACGCCGAGCTTTGTCGGCGGATCGAGGAGCTCGTGACCAACGACGCGTTACGTCACTCACTCGGGGAGTCGTCGCGCGCGCTCGTCGTCGCTCGTTTCGACCTCGACGTGATCGGCGGCGCGTTGGGGGAGTGGTACGACAAGGTTGTGGCCACACCCGTCGACCGGTCGCCCGCCGTGCTCGCCCGCGCCTCGACCGCCGCCGCGATCAAGCTCTATTTCCAAACCCGCCAACTGGCCGGTCGAATCGTTCGTCGGGGCCCGCGGCCGTACAGCTCGCCGCGACCTGAACCCGCGGACAACGCCGCCACATGAGCGTGGAACGGATACCGCTCGTCGACCTGAGCTTTCAGAGCGACCTGATCGCCGACGAGGTCAGCCGCGGGTTCCACGAAGTGATCGCGAGCTCCGCGTTCATCGGCGGTCCCGCGGTCGCCGCGTTCGAAGCCGAGCTCGCGGCGTACTGCGGCGTCGAGCACAGCGTGGGCGTGGCCAACGGCACCGATGCGATCGAGCTCTCCTTGCGCGCCGCGGGCATCGAACCCGGCGACGAGGTCATCCTGCCCACCAACAGCTTCATTGCGACGGCGGAGGCCGTCACCCGTGCGGGTGGCCGCCCGGTGCTGGTCGACTGCGATCCCGACGATCTCTTGATCGATCCCGCAGCGGTCGCGACCAGCGTCAGCTCCTCGACTCGCGCGGTCGTGCCCGTCCATCTGTACGGTCGCCTCGCCCCGATGGAAGAGCTGCAAGCCGCAGTCGGCGACCGGCCGGTCGCGATGATCGAGGACGCGGCGCAGGCGCAGGGCGCTCGCCGGAACGGCCGTGGGATCGGCAGCTGGGGACGGGCCGCGGCCACGAGCTTCTATCCGGGCAAGAACCTCGGTGCGTACGGCGACGGGGGCGCGGTGCTGACCAGCGACGCCGCGATCGCAGCCGACGTCCGCTCGCGACGCGATCACGGTCGCGCCGGTCGCCATCACCACGAGCTCGTCGGCACCAACTCGCGGCTCGACACGTTGCAAGCAGTGGTGCTGCGCGCCAAGCTCCGGCACCTGCACGAGTGGAACGAGCTGCGCACCGAAGCGGCGGCGCGCTACCAGGAGATGCTGTCGGACTTCCCTGGGGTCACCGTGCCCCGGCTCGGTCGCGAGGGCGAGTCGGTCTGGCACCTCTACGTCGTGCGCGTGCGCAACCGGGACGCGGTGCTCGCCGCGCTCCACGAAGCGGGCATCGGCGCCGGCGTGCACTATCTCGTGCCCATCCACTTGCAACCCGCGTTCGCGTACCTCGGGTATTCACGCGGCGACTTTTCGGTCGCGGAAGCGGCGGCACACGAGATTCTGTCGCTGCCGCTCTATCCCGGTATCACGGCCGCGCAGCAACTGCGCGTCTGCGAGGCGCTGCGCAGCGCAGTGGCCCGACATGCCGCGTGACCCGTCGGTGTTCGTACACCCGAACGGTCTCTGCGAGAGCGAGGACGTCGGTCCGCGCACGCGCATCTGGGCGTTCGCCCATGTGCTCGACGGGGCGGTCATTGGCGCAGACTGCAACATCTGCGACGGTGCGTTCGTCGAAGGCGGCGCACAGATCGGCGACAACGTCACGATCAAGAACGGCGTGCTTGTGTGGGACAAGGTCACGATCGAGCGCGACGTGTTCGTGGGGCCGGGAGCGGTGTTCACCAACGATTTCACGCCGCGAGCCGACTTCCCCAAGGCGCCCGACGAGTTCCTCGCCACGCGCGTGCGCCGAGGCGCCACCATCGGTGCGAACGCGACGATCGTGTGCGGCGCCACCATTGGAGAGCGCGCCTTCATCGGCGCCGGCGCGGTGGTCTCCGGCGACGTCGCCGCGCACGCGCTCATGGCGGGGGTGCCCGCGCGACGCGTCGGGTGGGTGTGTGATTGCGGTCTGCGTCTCGACGATGATCTGCGGTGCGGGTGTGGTCGCCGCTTTCAGCCCAACAATTCCGATGGCGGGCTCGCTCCCGTCGACGCCTGAGCCCTGAGTCGCAGCAGGCACGCCCTCCCTAACGTTTGTGCGCGAGCGCGTGCCATAGGAACCACTTTTGCACAAACGGGTGGTCACGAACGCTTGACGCGGCGGCGCGGGGTCGCGACCCGGTCACGTGCCCGGATCCCCAGCCGCGGCATCACCATCAGCACGGCCGCTTGCATGGCCACTCGCGGCGCGCCTCGAACCGCGTGGGCTGCCGAGCGGCGCGCGGCGCGTGTGTTGCCGGCGCGCGCGTGCTCCAGTGCTTCGCTCAGCGCGAGTCGCGCCTTCATCCGGTGCAGACCGCGCCGGGCCCAGTTGTGCTCACGCGCGTCGGCCGCGTCGTCGAGCGCGAGCTGCATCACCTGCACGTCGGACGGCGCCGAGCTGTACCCCGACGAGAGGCTTTCCGCCGTCAGCCGGTAGAGAAGCGTCGGATGGTCGGTCGAGGTGACGCTGATACCGGTGCGCACCAGCCGGATCCACAGGTCCCAGTCCTCGCCGACCGCGAGGTCGGCCCGGTAGCCACCGATGCGCTCATAGTCGGCGCGCGTGAACAGCGTGCCGCTGAACACGAAGTTGTGGTGGAGCAGCACCCGTAACTGGGCGGCAGGGGGTGGCACGTTTTGGCGTGGATCCCCACGAAGCGCGACGCCGATGCCGGGAATCCATTCGAGTGGTTGCGCGGCGACGATCCCGGGTGCGCGGGCGAAGGTCGCGAGCATCGTTGTCAGATGATCGGGGAGCCACACGTCGTCGGCATCGAGGGTGGCGACGAGGTCGGTGGTCGTGTGGTCCATCGCCGTGATGCGCGCGGCGGCGACGCCGCGATTGGGGTCGAGCCGTACCAACTCGATCGGCAGGCGACCGTTCCAATGTTCGACGACCGATGACGTCTCGTCGGTCGAACCATCGTCGACGACGATGACTGCGGCGGGTTTGATTGTCTGCCCCGCGATCGACGCGAGCGTGGCGCCGATCGTGTGTGCGGCGTTGTGCGCGCACACCATGACCGTGACATCGTCGCCGTCGCGCTGGGCTGAGCTCATTGTCAGTGGATCCAGTTGCCGAGGTCAGTTATGCGTTGCTCGTGTATGCGCGATGCGGCACGGGGCGCGAGCGCGATGACTGCGGCTCGCAGGCGCACGTGCTTCGTGCCGTGGCGCAGCGCGCGCAGCGCCGACGCGCGCGCCCGGCCGTTCTGGCCATCACGCGCGTGCTCGAAGGCCTTCGCCAGCGCGCCATTCGCCTCGACGCGGCGCAAGCTCTGGCGGGCCCAGCGACGCTCGTCGTCGGTCACGGCTTCGCGAACGGCGAGCTCGAGCACGTATGCGTCGGAAATCGTGGCGCGATACCCGAACGAGAGGCTGTTCGCTCCGATTCGATACATGACGGTGGGATGGCCGGCCCGGCTGACCTGCACACCGTTGCGCACCATCCGGAGCCACAGATCCCAATCTTCCGCGGCGGGGATCGCACGGAAGCTGCCGGCTCGGTCGCAGTCGGAGCGGGCAAACAGCGTGGTCGTGCTCAGGAAGTCGTGATCGAGGAGGCGGCGCAGCTGCCCGTCGGGTGGCGGCACGTACCGGGTGGCTTCGTTGGCGGGCCCGATTCCTTCGCCAGGTACCCATACCAGCGCGTGCGCGGTGACGATGCCGGGTGTGCGCCGGTAGACGTCGAGCATCGTCTCGAGATGGTCGGGCAGCCACACGTCGTCGGCGTCGAGGATCGCGACGAGCGGCGTGGTCGCGCGCGCGACGGCCTGCCGGCGAGCCTCGCCGACGCCGACGTTTGCGTCGAGCTTGACCACGTCGATCGGGAGCTGGTCGCGCCAGGCCTGCGCGAGCGCGGCCGTGTTGTCGCTGGACCCGTCGTCGACCACGACGACCGCGCCCGGCGCCATCGTCTGACCCGCGACGGAGGCGAGCGCGCCGTCGATCGTCGCGGCGGCGTTGAACGCGCACATGGTGACGGTGATGTCGGCGCTCGAGTGACCGTGGGCGCGCGCGTCGGTGCTGCCGAGCGCCGGTGCGACCGATTCGTAGACCGCCTCCAGCTCCGCGGCCACCCGCGTTGGTGAGAACCGTTTCTCGGCCCGTCGCCGCAATGCCGTGCCGCGCCGGGTCGCTTCCGTGGGATCGTTCAGCAAGAGGATCAGGGCGTCCGCGAGCGCGTCGGCCTCGCCCGGCGGCACGAGCAGGCCGGCTTCGCCGACCAGCGACGGCATTTCGCCGACCGGCGTGGTCACGATGGGGCGGGCCGCGGCCATCGCCTCCAACAGGAACATCGGCATCACCTCGTTGCGCGACGGGAGCACCGCGACCCGGCTCTGCGCGAGGCGTGCCCCCACCTCCGCGCGCGACAGCGCGCCGGTCCACTCCACATCCTCGAACGGCGCCGGCTCGACGTCCCCCGGCGGCCCGGCGATGATCAGACGGGCCGACGGGCACGCGGCATGCACGCGTGGCCACGCGTCGATCAGTACGTCGGCGCCTTTGGGCCGCCCGACTTCGCCGGCGAAGAGCGCAACCGGCGGTAGGTCGCCGGCCGGACGCACGTCGGCGGGAATCTCGATCGGGTTGGGGACGACGACGATGCGTGTGTCGGGGGATGCGTATCGGCGGGCCAGCTC
The DNA here is from genome assembly GCA_038236695.1 of Acidimicrobiia bacterium. Taxonomy (GTDB): domain Bacteria; phylum Actinomycetota; class Acidimicrobiia; order IMCC26256; family JBBRZM01; genus JBBRZM01. The sequence continues at coordinate 154,403 of JBBRZM010000001.1, read as the reverse complement.
CTCGGTCGTGGGGCCGAGCGCGATCACGGCGTCGGCGGCACTGAGCACCCGGCCCACGAGTCGTGGGTGGCGTTCGGCGAACTCGGCCATGTTTCCGCCGTGGAGGGACACGACCACTGGGATGCCGCGTCGACGGGCGAGCGCCACGAGCAGGCCCTCGCGGACGAACGATCCGCGCTGGGAGAGGTGCACGTGGGCGATCGTCGTCGACGTTTCCGCCCGCTGCAGTCTGCGAGCGGCGCCCGCGAGCAGCCGGGCTCCCCAGGCGAACGCGTCGGGCGCCCACGTGGGCACGAACTCGAATCGAACCCGTGAGAGCGGCAAGCGCGCGTACGACTCGAGCACGCTCGCCATGCCGCCGTGCGTGCCGATCGCGGGTCCGAACTGCAGCACGACGGTGCGGTTGCCGGCTGCCGGGGCGTAAACGGGCGCGCGGGCCGCAGCGGTCGGGCGATGCATGGGAGAAGTCTCGCATGCGCCGTGGGACCTTCCGGAACGGTGAACGAGACCGGCGATCGCGGGTCGGCCCGGTAGTCTGGGCGGGATTCTTCGCCGTCCCGGAGGTGCCGCTCGATGAAGCTCGCCATCGGCTCGGACCACGCGGGGTACCGGCTCAAGGAGCACCTCGGACAGCTCCTGAAGAGTGACGGTCACGACGTGATCGATTACGGCACCGACTCCGAGGAATCGGTCGACTATCCCGACTTCGCGGTCCGCGTCGGGCGTGCAGTCGTCGCCGGTGACGCCGACCGAGGCGTGCTCGCGTGCGGCAGCGGCAATGGTGTGGCCATCGCGGCCAACAAGGTGCGTGGGGTGCGTGCGGCCGTCGCGCATGACGTCACGTCGGCGCGGCTCGCTTGCGAGCACAACGCGGCCAACGTGTGCTGCTTCGGTGCGAGATTCCTCGGCGAGCAGACCGTCGATGACGCGGTCCGTGCGTACCTCGCCGCTGAGCCCGAAGGTGGCCGCCACGCCCGGCGGGTCGAGAAGATCGCGGCGATCGAGCACGAAGACACGAAGAGCAGGAGGCGCCGCGATGACCGCTGACCCGATCTCGCAGACCGATCCGACCATCGCCGACATCATCCGTCGTGAGATCGAGCGGCAGAACACCACGATTCAGCTCATCGCGTCGGAGAACTTCACGTCGCCCGCGGTCATGGCCGCACAGGGCTCGGTGCTGACCAACAAGTACTCCGAGGGCTACCCGGGGAAGCGCTACTACGGCGGCAACGCGGTGGTCGACGAGGCCGAGGAGCTGGCGCGCACGCGCGCGTGTGCGCTGTTCGATGCCGAACATGCGAACGTCCAGCCCCACTCGGGCGCCAGCGCCAACATGGCCGTCTACCTCGCGCTGCTCGATCCGGGCGACAAGGTGATGGGCATGCGGCTCGATCAGGGCGGCCACCTCACCCACGGTTCGCCGGTCAACTTCAGCGGCCGGCTCTACGACTTTGTCGCGTACGGCGTCGACGCGGAAACCGAGACGCTCGACTACGACGAGTTGCGCCGAGTCGCGCTCGCGGAGCGACCCAAGGCCATCATCGCCGGCGCGACCGCGTATCCACGGGTGATCGACTTCGAGGCGTTCCGCTCGATCGCCGACGAGATCGACGCGCTCCTGATCGTCGACGCCGCCCATATCGCCGGCCTCGTTGCGGGCGGTGTGCATCCGTCGCCGGTGCCGTACGCCGACGTCGTCACGTTCACCACGCACAAGACCCTCCGTGGGCCGCGTGCCGGCTGCATCGTGTGTCGCAAGGAGTACGCGGCGGCGATCGACAAAGCCGTGTTCCCGGGTTTGCAGGGCGGTCCGTTGATGCACGTGATCGCAGCCAAGGCCGTGGCGTTCCACGAGGCCGCGCTGCCCGGGTTCCGCGACTACGCCGCCGCAATCGTGCGCAACGCGCGAGCGCTCGCCGACGCGCTGGCCGGGGAGGGCTTCCGGATCGTGTCGGGCGGCACCGACAATCACCTCATGCTCGTCGACCTGCGTCCGTTCGGTGTCACCGGCAAGGTCGCACAGCAGGTGCTCGATCGCGCCGGTATCACCTGCAACATGAACACGATCCCCAACGATCCCGAGAAGCCGTTCGTCACGAGCGGCCTGCGGCTGGGTACGGCGGCGGTGACGACTGCAGGCATGGCCGAGCCGGAGATGGCCGAGATCGCGCAGCTCATCGCGCGCACGCTGCGCTCGGTCGCCGGCGGCGAGGCAGATGAGCAAGTCGTCGGCGAAGTCCGCGACGACGCCGCGCTGCTCTGCTCCAAGTTCACCCCCTACCCCGACCTCGCGAGCTGATGCCAAATCCGAAGTTCCCGAGCCAAGCGACTCCACGACGCTTGCAGTCACGCGGCGAGCGGAGCGAGCTCGCCAGTGAGCGAGCGCCCGCGGGGTGGGTATCCCGCCCCGCAGCGAGCGAGCGCCTGTAATGGCCGGTTACGGGATCGTGCTCGGCGTCGCCGCGGTCACGACGTTTCTCTTGACCTTCATCGTGCGCATCGTCGCCAAGCGGATCGGCGCGGTGTCGCACCCAGGGCCGCGCAGTGTGCACGCGCTGCCGACACCGTCACTGGGCGGCGCGGCGATGTTCGCGGCGTTCCTCGCGGCGATGGCGGTCGCCTCGCAGATCCCGCAGTTTCACGCCATGTTCCACGGCTCATCGGAGCCACTCGGGTTGATGCTCGCGGCCGCGGTGATCTTCGTGGTCGGCGCAGTTGACGACCTGCGCGAGGTTTCGCCGCCGACGAAGGTCGCCGGCATGGTGCTCGCGGGTGGGATCCTGTCGTTGTTCGGCGTGTCGATGCTCTATTTCCGGGTGCCGTTCGCCAGTTACGACTACGTGGTGCTGTCGGCCGACCTCGCGCCGCTCGTCACGGTCGTGACCGTTGTCCTCATGGCCAACGCGCTCAATCTCATCGACGGCCTCGACGGTCTCGCGGCAGGCATCGTGGCGATCGCGGGCGCGGCGCTGTTCCTCTACTCGGATCGGCTGTTCAAAGCCGGCTTGCTCGAGGGCTCCAACATCGCGCCGCTGGTCGCGGTCATCGCGGTGGGCGTCTGCATCGGTTTTCTGCCCCACAACTTCAACCCGGCGCGCATCTTCATGGGCGACGCGGGAGCGATGTTCCTCGGGCTGCTCATGGCCACGATGACGATCACAGTCGGCGGCCGCACCGCCGACCAGTTCAGCGGCCAGACCTATTTCTTCTTCGCGCCGCTGTTCATCCCCGTGCTGATCCTCGGCGTGCCGATCGTCGACACCGCGTTCTCGTTTCTCCGCCGCGTCGCGCGGCGCCAGGCATTTCACGTGGCCGACAAGGACCACTTGCATCACCGATTGATGCGGCTGGGCCATGGGCCCCGGCGCACCGTCGTAATCCTTTGGCTGTGGACCGCGCTGCTGTCGGGGATGGTCCTGATACCTACGTACACGAACCACGGCAACGCGCTCGTCCCCGTCGGCGTCGCCGCGCTGGGTCTGCTGCTGTACGTCTACTTCCACCCCGGCGTGCGCTCGAACCACCCGTCGCTCGCCGTCCCGGAGGCAGCACCCGGGGAGCTCGACGCCGCGGCCGCGGCCACGACGGGCGACGCGGTCGTCGACTTCGAGGCGCGGCGTCGCGCCGCAGACCGATGGCCGGGCTGAACGGACATCTCGCCTGCCGCGGCCTCGGTTTGACCGTCGGAAACGCCGTCCTCTAAATTGGGAATGCATTCACAAGCGGCTTCGGAGTCGTGACACGGCGCGGTTTGGAGAGACTCGGGGTGAAAGTCGAGAGGCGGCGGCCGGTGTGGCAGCGGGGCAGCAGCGACGGCCTCTCACAAGCCCTCGAGTTCGTGGTTGCGCCGCTCCTGCTCGGTCTCCTGGGGTGGTATCTCGACAGCCGGTTCGGCACCGGCAGCGTGCTCACTGTGGCGCTGTCGCTGTTCGGGATCATCGGCGTGGGCGTCGCCCAGTACTTCCGCTATGTGCAGCAGATCGAGCGAGCCAACGAGGGCAAGCCGTGGACACAACGCCGTCCGTGAAACCGTCCCGAGCGTATGAGGGTGACATCGCGCGCGATCTCGCCCGGCGCGCCGCACTCGTCGCCCCGATTGTGATCCTTGCCGGCGGGCTGATCCGTGGGATCGATGGTGCGGTGAGTGTGACGATCGGCTTGGCGCTGGTCGCGCTCAACTTCCGCGTTGCCGCCTGGCTCATCACGTGGGCATCGCGACGCTCGCTCGCGGCCGTGCAAGCCGTCGTGCTCGGCGGCTACCTCGTGCGGCTTGCGGCGCTACTCGGCATCGTGCTGCTCCTCCAGCCTCTCCCGTTCATCGACGTGCCGCCGCTCGTGATCACGATCGCGTTCGCGCACCTCGGGCTCCTGATCTGGGAGTCGCGCCACGTCGGCCTGTCCCTTGCTGCGCCCGGCCTCAAGCCGGCGAAGAGATAGAGGAGCGACTCGTGCTCGGCGCGTTCACGTTCCCACCGATCGACGAGATCTTCGTCTGGAAAGACATCGCGTTCAAAGACACGGCGTTCGCGATCAACAAGACGTCGCTGCTGGTGCTCATCACCGCGCTGCTGATCGTCACCATCTTCGTCGCCGGCACCCGGCGCATGAAGCTCGTGCCGGGCGGCGTACAGAACGTGATCGAGATGACCTACGACTTCGTCGATCGCGGGATCACCCGCGACATCGTGGGCAACGACGCGACGCGCTTCACACCGTTCCTCGGTTCGCTGTTCCTCTTCATCCTCTTCTTGAACCTCTGGGAGATCATCCCGTTCATCCAGTTCCCGCCGACGTCGCGGATGGCGATCCCGCTGTATTTAGCGCTGCAGACGTATGTCATCTACTGGTACGTCGGCCTGCGTCATCACGGCCTCAAGTACCTCACCGGGCATTTGTTTCCGCCGGGTGTGCCGTGGCCGCTGTACGTCCTGGTGACACCGATCGAGCTCGTGCAGGTGGTGCTCGTCCGGCCGTTCTCGCTGGCAGTCCGACTCCTCGCCAACATGATGGCCGGTCACATCCTGTTGACCGCGCTCGCGCTCCTCACTGCGTACTCGTTGAAGAACGCGCCGATCATCTCGCCGGGGCCCTTCCTGCTCAACATTGCCGTCACCGGCTTCGAGCTGCTGGTGGGCTTCCTGCAGGCATACATCTTCACGCTGCTCACCGCCGTCTACATCGGCGATTCCCTGCACCCCGATCACTAGGAGAAACCACATGCATGACCTGATCCTCGCCGCGCAAAGCGCCGGTGAGCTCAAGCAAGGCCTGTCGTCGATCGGTGCGGGTATCGCGTACGGCGCCGCAGCGATCGGTCCGGGCATCGGTATCGGCTATGTCGTCGGCAACGCGATCCAGGCCATGGCCCGCCAGCCCGAGATGCAGGGCACCATCCGCACGACCATGTTCCTCGGCATCGCGTTCACCGAGGCGCTGGCCCTGTTCGGATTCGTCCTCTTCTTCCTCGCGAAGGGCTAGGAGCAACTCATGTACGGGCTGTTGCAGGCCGCCGTTGTCGGCGTCGAAGTGAAGGCCAGAAACCCGATCCTTCCGGAGGGCAAAGAGATCCTCTGGGCATTCGTGGGTTTCGTCATCATCTTCGTTGTGCTCGCGTGGCTGGCGTTCCCGGCAATCAAGAAGGCGCTGAAGGCACGCGAAGACCACATCCGCGCCGATCTCGAAGCAGCGGAGGCGTCGCGCACGGAAGCTGAGCAGGCGCTCGAGGGCTACAAGCGTCAGCTGGCCGAAGCCCGCAGCGAGGCCGGTCGCATCATCGAAGAGGCGCGTCAGGCCGCGGACCAAGTGCGCCAGGATCTGATGCGCAAGGCCGAAGAGGACGCTCGCCTTGCCCGTGAGCAGGCGGGCCATGACATCCAGCTCGCGGCTGAGCGGGCGATGGCCGATCTGCAGAACCGGGTCGCGCAGCTGTCGATCGAGCTGGCCGAGAAAGTAGTGGAGCGCAACCTCGACCGCGAGACGCAGCACGCGCTCATCGAGAGCTACATCAACAGCGTGGGAAGCAACTAGGTGGCCGACACTTCTCGAGTCGACGCGTACGCGAGGGCTTTCCTCGAGGTCGCGCGCGCCGAGGGGTATCTCGCCGACATCGAAGACGACGTCTTCCGTTTCGCGCGCACGTACGAGGGCGCCGACGATTTGCGTATGGCGCTCACCGACCCCGCGCTGCCGCTCGAGCGTCGGGTCGCGGTGGTCGACGAGCTGATGGGCGGCAAGGCGCTGCCTGCGAGCGTCGCGCTCGTCAACCTGGTCGTGAGCGCGGGTCGGATCAGCGACCTGGCCGAGATCGTCGACCGGTTCGTGGAGCTCGCGGCAGCGGAGCGCCAACACGAGGTTGCCGAAGTGCGTAGCGCGGTGCCGCTCGACGAGGAGCAGTGCACGCGCCTCGCCGACGCACTCAGCCGCGCCACGGGCAAGAACATCGAGGTAAAGGTGATCGTCGATCCCAGCGTGCTCGGCGGTCTCGTCGCCCGTGTCGGCGACACCGTCATCGACGGCACGGTGCGTCATCGCCTCGATCAATTGAAGGAGCAGATCTAGATGGCGGAGCTGACCATCAATGCCGACGAGATCGCGGCGGCGCTGCGCAAGCACGTCGGCACCTTCACGCCGACGCTGGCCCGGGAGCAGGTGGGCCGGATCCTCGAGGTGGGCGACGGGATCGCACGCGTCTCGGGCCTGCCGGAGACGGCGGTCAACGAGCTGCTCGAGTTCGAAGGCGGCGCGCTTGGCCTCGCGCTCAACCTCGACGAGGAGTCGATCGGCGCGGTGGTGCTCGGCCAGTCCGACCAGATCGAGGAGGGCCACACCGCCAAGGCGACCGGCCGCATCCTCTCGGTGCCCGTCGGTGACGCGCTCATCGGTCGCGTCGTCAACGCGCTCGGTCAACCCATCGACGGCAAGGGTCCGATCGCGTCCACCGAACTGCGCCGCCTCGAGGTGCAAGCGCCCGGCATCGTCTCCCGCCAGCCGGTGAGCGAGCCGCTGCAGACGGGCATCAAGGCCATCGACTCGATGACGCCCATCGGTCGCGGCCAACGCGAGCTGATCATCGGCGACCGCAAGACCGGCAAGACGACGGTCGCCGTCGACACGATCCTCAACCAGCGCGGCCAGAGCGTGAAGTGCATCTACGTGGCGATCGGCCAGAAGGGCGCGACCGTCGCGCAGACCGTTGCCACCTTCACGGAGCACGGCGCGTTCGACTACACGGTCGTGGTGAACGCGTCGTCAGGCGACGAAGCGGTGTTCAAATACCTCGCGCCCTACGCCGGGTGCGCGATGGGTCAGCACTGGATGGAGAACGGCGAGGCGGCGCTGATCGTCTACGACGACCTCTCCAAGCAGGCCGAGGCCTACCGCCAGCTCTCGCTGTTGCTCCGGCGTCCGCCCGGTCGCGAGGCATATCCCGGTGACGTCTTCTATCTGCACAGCCGGCTCCTCGAGCGGGCGGCGAAGCTGAGCGACGCGAAGGGCGGTGGTTCGCTCACCGCGTTGCCGATCATCGAGACGAAAGCCGGTGACGTCTCGGCCTACATCCCAACCAACGTGATCTCGATCACCGACGGCCAGATCTATCTCATCGACGACCTGTTCAAGTCAGGCGTGCGGCCCGCTGTCGACGTCGGTATCTCGGTGTCTCGCGTCGGTGGTGCCGCGCAGATCAAGGCGATGAAAGCAGTGTCGGGCACGCTCAAGCTCGACCTCGCGCAGTTCCGCGAGCTCGAGGCGTTCGCCACCTTCGGCTCCGAGCTCGACGCGGTGTCGAAAGCGCAGCTCGACCGAGGCGCGCGGCTCGTCGAGCTGCTCAAGCAGCCGCTCAACTCGCCGATGCCGGTCGACGAGCAGGTGGTGTCGATCTTCTGCGGCACCACCGGTGTGCTCGACGACCTGCCCGTCAAGCAGGTGAAGCCGTTCGAGGCCGGCGTGCTCGAGTGGTTCCGCACCCGTTCCGCGGGCCTGCTCGAACAGATTCGCGACTCCGGCGAGCTGCCCGAAGGCGACGCGTTCGCAGCGTCGGTCCAGGAGTTCAAAGAACAGTTCGTCGCCGACATGACCCAAGCCGAAAGCGACGCCGGCACCGAAGCCGAAGCCACAGCCGAGACAACGGCCGAGGCAACGGCGTAGGTGTGGATCTGATGCAGCCACGCGGCGAACGAAGCGAGCGGAGCGAGCGCAGTGAGCTCGCCAGCGAGCGAGCGCCCGCGGGGCGGGTATCCCGCCCCGCAGCGAGCCAAGCGACTCCACGACGCTTGCAGCCACGCGGCGAACGAAGCGAGCGGAGCGAGCGCAGTGAGCTCGCCAGCGAGCGAGCGCCCGCGGGGCGGGTATCCCGCCCCGCAGCGAGCGAGCGAATGTAATGGCCGGCGGCCAGGAGCGGATCCTCAAGCGCCGGATCAAGAGCGTCCAGTCGACGAAGAAGATCACGCGCGCGATGGAGCTCATCGCGGGGAGCCGCATTGTCAAGGCCCAAGCGCGCTTGCACGCGGCGCGCCCGTACAGCGAGGAGATCACGAAGGTGGTCGCGGATCTCGCGTCGGGCGGGGCGGGGTCCGACAGTCCGCTGCTCGTCCCGCGTGAGCAGGTCCAGCGCGTCGGTTATGTGGTCATGACCGCCGACCGCGGCCTGGCGGGCGCGTACAACTCGTCGGTGATCCGCACTGCCGAGCGTGCCTTGCAAAACGATATCGACAACGGCCGCGACTACGGCCTCGTGCTCGAGGGCCGGAAGGCGATGAGCTACTTCCGCTACCGCGGCTACAAGATTGATGCCGAGTTCACCGGCATGAGCGACCAGCCCACGTACGAGAACGCGCGGGAGATCGCGGGCGACCTGCTGCGACGCTTCGAGAGCGGCGAGCTCGACCAGGTCAACGTCGTGTACACAAAGTTCCTCTCGGCCGGCTCGCAAGCGGTGGCGAACGTCCAGCTCATGCCAGTCGAAGTGCCCGAGCGCCCTGAGCATGACGGCCCGTCGGCGGCCTACGACTTCGAGCCGTCGCCCGAAGCGATCCTGGAGCAGCTCCTGCCGCGGTACGTCGAAGCGAAGCTGTACGCCTGCATGCTCGACGCCGCGGCGTCGGAGCACGCGGCGCGCCAGCGGGCGATGAAATCGGCCACCGACAACGCCGAGGAGTTGATCAAGAGCCTGTCACGCGTGATGAACCGCGCGCGGCAAGACGCCATCACCACCGAGATCATGGAGATCGTCGGCGGCGCCGAGGCGTTGCGCTCGGGTGCCGAGAAGCACGAGCAGCCCGATCAAAACCTGGCCGACACACTCGCCGCCCGCCAGTCCGACCCGTCGTATCAACGTGCACCAGAAGGCCCAGGAGCGTTCCGATGACCTTGACTGCAGAGCCCACCGGTACCGACAAAGAGCTCAAGGAGGGTCGCGTCGTCGCCATTGCGGGACCGGTCGTCGACGTCGAGTTCCCGCCTGACGCGCTACCGGAGATCAACATGGCGCTCGAGATGGATGTTGACCTCGAGGGCGACACCATCACCATCACGTCCGAGGTCGCGCAGCAGATCGGTGACAGCCGCGTGCGCGTCATCTGCCTGAAGCCGACCGACGGACTGCGCCGCGGCACGCCGGTCCGCAATACCGGTCGCGGGATCACGATGCCGGTGGGTGGCGGTGTGCTCGGTCACGTGTTCAACGTGATCGGCGAGCCGCTCGACGTCACCGAAGGCGAGCTGACCGACATCGATGAGCGGTGGGAGATTCACCGCCCGGCACCTCCGTTCGATCAGCTCGAGCCCAAAGCCAAGATGTTCGAGACCGGCATCAAGGTCATCGACCTGCTCGAGCCTTACGTCGAGGGCGGCAAGATCGGCCTGTTCGGCGGAGCTGGCGTGGGCAAGACCATCCTCATCATGGAGATGATCAACCGGGTCGCGACGCAGCACGGTGGCGTGTCGGTGTTCGCCGGTGTGGGCGAACGCACCCGCGAGGGCACCGACCTCTGGATCGAGATGCAGGAGACCGGCGTCATCGAGAAGGCGGCGTTGATCTACGGCCAGATGGACGAGCCGCCCGGCGTGCGCCTGCGTGTCGCGCTCTCGGCGCTCACGGTCGCCGAGTACTTCCGCGACGTGAAGAACCAGGACGTGTTGCTGTTCGTCGACAACATCTTCCGCTTCGTGCAAGCGGGCTCCGAGGTCTCGACGCTGCTGGGCCGCATGCCGTCGGCGGTCGGCTACCAGCCCACGCTGGCAGACGAGATGGGCGAGCTGCAGGAGCGCATCACGTCGACCAAGGGCCACTCGATCACGTCGCTGCAAGCGGTGTACGTGCCGGCCGATGACTACACCGACCCGGCGCCGTTCACGACGTTCACCCACCTCGACGCGACCACCGAGCTGTCCCGGCAGATCGCGGCGCTGGGCATCTACCCGGCGGTCGATCCGCTCTCGTCGACCTCCAACATCCTGGCGCCCGAGATCGTGGGCCAGCGTCATTACGACGTAGCGCGCCGCGTGCAGGAGGTGCTGCAGCGTTACAAGGAGCTGCAAGACATCATCGCGATCCTCGGCCTCGACGAGCTCTCCGAGGAAGACAAGGTGATCGTCTCGCGGGCCCGCAAGATTCAGCGGTACTTGTCGCAGCCGTTCTTCGTCGGCAAGGTGTTCACCGGCCTCGACGGGATCTACTGCCCGATCGACGAGACGGTGGAGTCGTTCGAAGCGCTGGTCGACGGGGAGCTCGACGACATTCCCGAGCAGGCGTTCTTCAACGTCGGCGGCATCGAGAGCGTGCTCGCGAAGAACAAGGAGCTCCAGGAGCAGGGTGGCGCGTAGTGCCGTTAAAGGTTGAGGTCGTGTCGCCGGAGGCGGTGCTGTACTCGGGTGAGGCCGAGATGGTCGTGTGCCGCACGTCCGACGGCGAGATTGCGTTCCTCCCCGGCCACGAGCCGTTCGCCGGCGCGCTCGGCATCGCCAAGGTGCGGGCGAAGCTGGCCGATGGAAGCGAAGAGGTCGCGGCTGTGCACGGCGGTTTCGTCGAGGTGCGCGACGACCGGGTCGTCATCCTCTCCGATGTCGCGGAGCTGCCTCAGCAGATCGACATCGACCGCGCCCGTGCCGCCAAAGAGCGGGTTGACCGGGCCGTACGTGCCGGCGACGTCACTGACGAGCAGAATGCCGCTCTCGCCCGTGCCGACCTGAGACTCGAAGTCGGCAGTAGCTCGCGCTAGAGGGCCGCGCGCAGTCCGTTTGCTCTCGTACACGTGATCGGCGGCATCGCGGACGTGACCACGCCGGGCGACGTCGAGGGCTTGCGCAGATCGGTCTGGACGACGCGCTCGATCGGCTGGTCGCTGTACGACTTCAACACCACGCGCACAGCGGCATGGCCGCAGCTGAGAACGATCACGGCCCGCCGCTAGGTCGACTCGATATATCGGCCGGAACTCAGTCGAACTTCACGCTCGAGTAGCGCATGAGCTTCTGCCAACGGTGGGTTGCGTCAACCTTGCGAATCGTGCCCGACTTCGACCGCATCACGAGGGATTGGGTGCTTGCGCCGTCCCCCCAGTACCGCACGCCTTTGAGCAGCTCGCCATCGGTGATGCCGGTGGCCGCGAAGAACACGTCGTCGCCGGAGACGAGATCGTCGATGGAGAGCACTCGATCGAGGTCATAGCCGGCATCGAGCGCGGCGGCGCGCTCTTCGTCGTCGCGCGGCCAGAGCCGACCTTGCATCGCGCCCCCGAGCGCCTTGAGGGCGCACGCTGCGATCACACCTTCGGGCGTGCCCCCGATGCCGAAGAGGATGTTGGCGCCACTCTCTGACCACGCGGTCGAGATCGCTCCGGCCACATCGCCGTCGGGAATGAGACGGATCCGAGCGCCCGCTTCACGGCACTCTTTGATGATCTCGGTGTGGCGGGGCCGGTCGAGGATGACGGCCGTGATGTCGTCGACGTCTTCGCCGAGCGCTTTCGCCACCGAATGAAGATTGTCGGTGACCGACGCGTCGAGGTCGATTGCGTCACTCGCCTCGGCGCCGACCGCGATCTTCTCCATGTAGACGCACGGGCCGGGATCGAACATCGTGCCCCGCTCCGCGACCGCGATCACCGCGATCGCGTTGGGACGGCCGAGCGAGGTCAGCGTGGTGCCGTCGATTGGATCGACCGCGATGTCGACCTGCGGTGGCGTGCCATCGCCGATCTCCTCGCCGTTGTAGAGCATCGGCGCTTCGTCTTTCTCGCCCTCTCCGATCACGACGATGCCGTCCATCGAGACGCCGTTGAGCACGAGCCGCATCGCGTCGACAGCCGCGCCGTCGGCGGCGTTCTTGTCGCCCCGACCCATCCACCGGCCGCCGGCGAGCGCCGCGGCTTCTGTGACGCGCACGAGCTCCATCGCGAGGTTGCGATCCGGGGCCTGCGCTTGTTCCATTGACGGCTCCTGTGTGCGGCGGGCGGCTGACTGTACCCGGCGTCACCGAAAGGCGGGAATGACGTGCTCGCCGAGCAGCTCGATCGAGCGCATCACCGAGCGGTGCGGGATCTTGTACGGGTTGAGCAGGCACAACAGCAGGTCACAGTCGGCCGCGTCGTAGCGCGAGGCGACCTCGAGGCAGCGCTGCGGGTCACCGACGATGCACGCGCCCGACGACTCGAGGTAGTCGAACGTCAACAAGTTCAAGTCGAGGTCGTTGAGAATCTGCGCGTAGTCATACGTACCGAGGTCATGACCCTCCTGCCAGGCGGCGACGGAACCGATGTGCCAGAGCGCGGTGCGTACGTACCACTCGAACGACTCCGCGGCCTCGGCGAACGCCTGCTCGGTCGTCTCGGCGCAGTGCACCATCGTGAACGTGGCCGCGCGTGAGTTGACGAACTTGCCGATCGGCTCGGCCCGCGTCAGCGCGTCGCGATACAGGACGATGCGCTGCGCGAGCTCCTCCGGCGGCACACCGATCGTGAACGAGAGCAGCCCGAGGCCCAGTTCGCCGGCGATGACATGACTGGCCGGACTGCTCGAGGCAACCCACAGCGGTGGATGCGGCTTCTGCAACGGCCGGGGGAGCACGCGCCGCGGCGGGACCCGCCAGTACTTGCCGTTCCACTCGAAGACGTCGTCGGTCCAGGCGCTCACGACCATGCGGAGCGCCTCTTCCCACATCGGACGCGAGTCGTCGGGATCGACGCCGAAGCCTTCGAGCTCGGCACGCGTCGACGAGCGGCCGGTGCCGAACTCGGCCCGTCCGTCAGAGATGAGGTCGAGCACGGCCCCGCCTTCCGCGGCGCGGATCGGGTGGTTGTAGGGAGCGGGAAGCAGGCGCACGCCGTGACCGATACGCATGCGCTGCGTGCGCTCCGCGATCGCGCCGTACAGGTAGCCCGGCGCGGAGCAGTGTGAGTACTCCTCGAGGAAGTGGTGCTCGACGCTCCAGAAACTGTCGAAGCCGGCCTGCTCCCCGACGACGGCCTGTTCGATCGTGTTCTTGTAGGCGCGGTGCTCGCTCTCGGCGTCCCAGGGTTTGGGCACTGGGATCTCGTAGAAGAGCGCGAACTCCATGGCCATGTCGGGGCTCCAGTCGCGTTGCCTGGTAGTGACTTGACGAGTTGTGATGGTGCCGGGGAGGGTAACGCGGTGACACGACTCGATGGCAAGATCGCGCTGATCACCGGCGCGGCATCCGGTATCGGCGCCGCGACCGTCGACCGCTTCGCCACGGAAGGTGCGGTTGTCGCCGGTCTTGATGTGGAGCCGCGTCCGCGCGCTTCGAGCGCAACTTCCTGGTGGGATGTCGACGTGCGTGAGGAGACTGCGGTTGCGGCTGCCGTCGAAGGGCTGACCGGCGAACACGGTCGTGTCGACGTCGTCGTCAACGCGGCCGGCGTCGCGGGTGGGGGGCCCGTCCACCTGCTCGACCTCGGCGAGTGGGACCGGGTGCTCGACGTCAACCTGACGGGCACGTTCCTGGTCGCGAAACACGCGATCGCCAAGATGCTCGAACAGGACAGCGGCGGCACCATCGTCAACATCGCGAGCATCGAGGGCCTCGAGGGTACCGAGGGCGGCAGCGTCTACAACGCGTCCAAGGCGGGAGTGGTGGTCCTCACCAAGAACATCGCGATCGACTACGGGCGTCGCCGCATTCGCGCCAACTGCATCTGTCCGGGGTTCATCGACACGCCGATGACCGCCTCGATCTTCGGCATGCCCGGCATGGAGGAGGCGCGCGAGCGCTTCATCGCCGCCCACAAGCTCGGGCGGCTCGGCCGGCCGGAGGAGATCGCCGCCGCCGCCACCTTCCTCGCGTCGGACGATGCGTCGTTCGTCACCGGCCATGCCCTCGTGGTCGACGGTGGGTACACCGCCGGCCAGTCGCATGGCATCGTCGAGCTGATGGGCTTGGGCTAACTCGAGAAGGCCGAGATCGCTGGCTCACCGCGATGCGCGCGATCCTGGTGGCAATGGCGACACCCCGAGACGAGTGGCAGGCCGCGTTCGACGCGGCGCAGAAACGCGACGCCGACTTCGACACGATGTCGGGCGTTCCGGTCGCGCCGGTCTACGGGCCAGCCGACGGCGAGTTCCCGGGCCAGTGGCCCTACACCCGGGGCCCGCAACCCTCGATGTACCGGTCGAGGCTCTGGACGATGCGCCTGTTCGCCGGCTTCGGCACGGCGGTCGACACCAACCGCCGGTTCCACGAGTTGCTCGCAACCGGCGCCGACGGCCTGTCGACCGCATTCGATCTTCCGACACTGATGGGCCGCGACTCAGACGATCCGATCGCGCTCGGAGAGGTCGGCAGATGCGGTGTGGCCGTCGACACGCTTGCCGACGCGCAAGACCTCTACCGCGACATCGATCTCGGCGCGGTCACCACGTCGATGACGATCAACGCTCCCGCTGCAGTACTGCTCGCGATGTACGTGCGCAGCGCGGAACGTGCCGGCACTGCACGCGCCGCGCTGGGCGGCACGCTGCAGAACGACATCCTGAAGGAGTACCAGGCGCAGAAGGAGTTCATTTTCCCGCCCCGTCCGTCGATGCGGCTGGTGGCCGACACGTTTCGTTTCTGCACCGTCGAGATGCCTCGCTGGTATCCGGTCTCGATCTCGGGCTACCACATCCGGGAGGCCGGATCCACGGCCGCGCAGGAGCTTGCGTTCACCATTGCGAACGGGTTCGCGTACATCGAGGCGGGCATCGAGGTGGGCCTCTCGGTCGATGAGCTCGCGCCCCGATTGAGCTTCTTCTTCAACGCGCACACCGACTTCTTCGAGGAGATCGCGAAGTACCGCGCGGCGCGGCGCATCTGGGCCCGCTGGCTGCGCGACCGTTATGGCGCGAAGCGTGAGCGTTCCATGCAGCTGCGGTTCCACACGCAGACGGCCGGCGTCTCACTCACTGCGCAGCAGCCCGAGGTCAACATCGTGCGCACCGCCATTGAGGCGCTTGCCGGCGTGCTCGGCGGGACCCAGAGCCTGCATACGAACTCCATGGACGAAGTGCTCGCACTCCCGTCCGACAAGGCGGCACGCATCGCGCTTCGCACCCAGCAGGTGCTCGGGTACGAAAGCCGGGTCACCAACGTGGCTGACCCGCTCGGGGGTTCGTGGTATGTCGAGGAACTGACTGACGAGATGGAGCGGCGAGCCGAGGCGATCTTCTCGCATCTCGACACCGTGGGCAGCGGGTCGATGCTCGAAGGTGTGCTGCGCGAGATCGAGTCCGGTTGGTTCCAGCGCGAGATCGGCGATGCGGCATACGACATCGAGCG
This sequence comes from Acidimicrobiia bacterium, assembly GCA_038236695.1. Classification (GTDB taxonomy): domain Bacteria; phylum Actinomycetota; class Acidimicrobiia; order IMCC26256; family JBBRZM01; genus JBBRZM01. The sequence goes on along the minus strand of JBBRZM010000001.1, from coordinate 138,631 downwards.
CAAGGTCAACGATGGCCGTCACGTGATTGTCGGTGTCAACGCGTTCCTCGACGGCAACGACGATGCACCACCCGAGACGCTGCGCATCGGCCCGGAGGTCGAAGAAGCGCAAACAAAGCGGCTCGCGCAGGTCAAGGGCGATCGCGACGGGGAAGCGGTCGAACGGGCACTGGCTCGCGTGCGCGCGGATGCAGCCGAGTCGTCCACCAACCTCATGCCCGCGCTGCTCGACGCCGTCGACGTCTACGCGACGATTGGTGAGATCTGCAACGCGCTGGCCGACGTGTTCGGCCGCTACACCGAGCAACCCGTGATCTAGCTGGATCTCCGGCGAGCTCGACGACGACGGTCAAACCGTGCGACCCGCCCGAGCGCGCATAAATGGACGGGCTTGTACGTCTTTCGCCAATATTTGCAACAGTTCCCGGCGCTGCGTGCCGATATCAAGGGTGTCCATCAACTCGGTGGACCAGCCTGACGGTTCGTCGGGCGCCTTTGGCAGACCTGGTCAGAAGATCGTACGTCCAGGGGGCAACTCCCCTGCGGCGGCGGTGCTGCTGGTGGATGCCTTGCCTCGCAGGAAACGAGCTCTCTGATGACTACTCACGTTGCGGTAGCCCGCCGGATGGGCGCGACCATGATCGCGTTCACGATGGCGGCAGCGATCCTGCTCATGGTTGGAAATACCGCGAGCGCGGCCATTGTGCCGACCGTTCCGCTGGCGACCTCGGCCAACTACGCCGTCCTGGCAGGTTCAACGGTCACGAACACATTGGCGAGCGTCATCAACGGGAGTGTCGGGCTCTCGCCGGGGTCGTCGATCAGCGGATTTCCACCCGGGATCGTGGTTCCTCCGGGCGTCATCGACAACAACAACGCGGCCGCGGCGCAGGCCCAGTTGGACCTCACCACCGCGTACGTGGATGCCCTCGGCCGCCCGACCGACGGCGCCGTACCCGCTGATCTCGCCAACCAGCACCTGGGCGCAGGCGTATATGCGACGAGCGGCAACGGCGCGCTGCAGCTGACCGGACCGCTGTTCCTCGACGGGGCGGGCGACCCGACCTCGGTCTTCATCTTCAAGACCAACTCGTCGCTGATCACCGCGTCGAGCAGCACGGTGACGCTGATCAACGGCGCCCAGGAGTGCAACGTCTTCTGGCAGGTCGGCAGCTCCGCCACGTTGGGCACCGGATCGGTCTTCAGGGGGAACATCCTCGCCCTGACGTCGATCACCGTGACCACCGGGGTCACCGTCTACGGCCGGGCGCTTGCCCGCAACGCTGCGGTGACGTTGGACACCGACACCTTCATCAGGCCGACCTGCGCGACGTCGGCCGGCGGCGGGGGCGGCGACACCGCGGGCGACACCGCCGGGGGGGCCGGCGGCGCCGGGGGCGGCGACACCACGACAACAACTACACCGGGGACCGCGATTGACCTGACTTCGTCCGGCGGTCCTGGCGTCCCGGGCGTCGCCGGCCCACCGAAGACCGGCGGAGCGCCGCTACGGAGCGAAGGTTTCCCGTGGTCGGCAGTGCTGGTCGCCACCATGCTCGGCGGGGTAGGGACGGTCGGCGAGATCCTGCGCCGCCGAGCGCACTCTCGCGGCGCGGCCGCCGGCGGAGCGCTCAGCCGCCCGGGGAGTCAATGAGGTCACTGGCGTCGGCCGGGAGCCGTGTCGCGATCTTGCTGATCGCGACGGTGCTCCTGACGGGGTCAGCGACCCAATCGCGAGAAAAGACCTTCCGTACTCTCGCTACTCTCGCTCCGTCGCCGATCGCACGCGACCGGCTCAAGCCCGGAGCGGCCCTGGCCGTTCCCGCGGCGCTCACCGAAGCGGGACTCGGCTTGCGGGCCGGGCCAGTGGCCGTGCCATTGGAGCTGCGGATGCCGTCGCTCAGTGTCAATGCCCCCGTCGTCGGAGTGGGGATCACGCCGAAGAACGTGATGGACGCGCCGATGGGCAAGGCCGACGACCCGGTTTGGCAGCAGGCCTTCTGGTATCGAGGCAGCGCCATCCCCGGAGCGCTCAGCACCGCGCTGATTGCCGGCCACATCGACGGCCCCGGTGGAAGCCCGGCAGTCTTCGGTCACATCGACGCTCTGCAGCCAGGCGACCCGATCGTCGTCCATGACACCCGCAACGGACTCGACGTCCGCTTTGCCGTCACGGAATCGAAGACCTATTCGCTCGACGAAGCGGCCGATCCGGCCGTCCTGACCCAGATCTACGGCGCCGGCCCGGTCGCAGGCACCTGGTCCCAGCCCTCGGCTGACGGCCTCGCCCACCTGACGCTCATCACCTGTACCGGGACCTTCAGGAACGGCACCCACGACCACCGGCTGGTCGTCTACGCCACCCGAATAGCCTGACCCGGCGACGCTCAGCTCTCGAGCGAGGGGATGAGCGCGTGGAGTTGCGGACCCCCTGATCACGATCAGCGACGCAACGGGTCATGGGGGATTTGCCGGATAGTGCAACGTCTGGCCCCCTTGTAATGTCAGACCTCTGAGCAGCCGCCGACCGGAGCCCCCTGGGCGCGGGGCCGGCTGCGCACCAGGCCGAACTGCGCGCCCCGCTCGCCGCGCTCTCATCGGCCGCTGTGATCGCGGAAGCGGGCATTGTTGTCGCCGCGGCCCGATACGCCGCGGGGCCGGCGGGCGTCGCGCCGCACGGCACAGGTGCAAGGCCTGCGTCACGGGCTCGCCGGCTTCGACTGAGGCGCGCGCGAGACTCGACGCGATGGACCCTGCACTGCTCGCAGCGGCGCGCGACGCGATCGGCTTCATGCCCGACGACGAGGGACTCGCGTTGTACGAGGCCGGTCTCGACGGCGGTGGGATCGGGCCGCTGCTCGAGATCGGCACCTACTGCGGCAAGTCGGCGATCTATTTGGGTGCGGCAGCGCGCGAGCGCGACGTTGTGCTGTTCACCGTCGATCATCACCGCGGCTCCGAGGAAAACCAGTCGGGCTGGGACCATCACGACGAGCGGCTCGTCGATCCCCGCACCGGTCGCATGGACACACTGCCGTGGTTCCGGCGCACCATCGAAGCCGCCGGCCTCGAAGCCATCGTGATCGCGGTGATCGGTGACTCGCCAACCGTGGCTGCGTACTGGGGCACCCCACTCGGGCTGGTGTTCATCGACGGGGGGCACGCGCTCGACGTCGCCATGGCCGACTATGAGCACTGGTCGGGATTCGTCGCCCGCGCCGGACTGTTCGTGTTCCACGACGTGTTCGAGGATCCCGCCGACGGCGGTCAAGCACCGTTCGAGGTGTGGCAACGCGCTGTCGCCGACGGCTTCGAGCCGGTCTCGACGGTCGGAAGCCTGCGCATGCTGCGACGCACCTAACCGGTCGCGTCGCTCGCGAGTGGTGGCGCGTCAGTCAGTCGGCGTCGCTGGTGTCGTCGCGCAGCAACGAAAATGCCTTCGCCAGAACTTCATCACGGTCGAGGCCGATCGGCATCGCCTCACCCCGAAAGAACCCCGTAGTGAGGCTGCTCCCGCCCAGCGCATTGGCTGCGAGTACGACTGCGGCCGAGTTCCACGTGGGCTGTTCGACGGGGAACAGCTCACCGTCGCGCTGAAAGGCGCCACCTTCGAAATTGGCGCCGGTCCAGTAGCCGCCCCCGTCAGCGCGCAGGAACTGCACCCACTCGAACAATCGAAACGCGCGCTCCCGTTCGCCGATCGCGTCGAGCGCGAGCGCGAGCTCGCAGGTCTCGGCGGCCGTGATCCACGGTCGGTCAGAGACACAGCGCACGCCGCGCCCCTCGACCACGAACGTGCGCCACGCGGCGCGCACCTGATCGGCCGCGACCTCGCCGCGCAGCACACCCCCGAGCACGGGGTAGTACCAGTCCATCGCCCACCGCGCCTTGTCGAGAAACACTTCGGGCCGGTGCTCGATCGCATGGGCCAGAGAGCCGAGCGAGAGCTCCCAGTCGGGACGCTCGTGTCCGAGATGCTCGGCGAGGACGATCGCGCAACGCATGCTCGCGTGAATGCTCGACGAACCGGTGAGCAAGGCACCGCGCCATTCCCGTTTCGTGAGATCGACGTCCCAGGCGATCTCACCTGTCGGCGCCTGGTGGTCGAGCGAGAAGTCGATGGCGCGCTCCACGACGGGCCAGAAGTCAGCCAGGAAACGGTCGTCGCCCGTGGACAGGTAGTGGTGCAACGCGCCGTTTGCGATGTAGCAGGTGATGTTGGTGTCGAGCGTCGGGTCTTTGATGTCGTTGCCGATGTAGTACGCGTGCCAGGCACCGTCGGGCCGCTGCATCGTGCGCAGCCACTCGTACGCACGCTCAGCCTCTACATGCCGCCCGCCCACGTCGAGCGCCATCGCGGCTTCAACGAGGTTCCACGGGTCGGTGTGCCTGCCGGGCGTCCACGGGATGTTGCCGTCGGGCAGTTGGATCCTTGCGATCGCGTCGACGGTCGCGGCCATATCCTCGGCCGCCACGATGCCGGGAACCGCCGGCGAGTCGGTAGTGGTCACGGTCGGTCCACCTTCTGCGTGTAGACGACGAGGCTCTTGCCGAGGACGGGGTTGAGCGTGCGTTCCAACTGGTTGACCCACCGCGGCTGCTCGGTGATCTGCCAGGTGAGGAAGCGCAGGTACTGACGGACCGGCCACGCTTCGGCGTTGTCGACACCGACTGCGCACTTGGTCCACCAGTAGGGCGAGTGCAGCGCGTGGGCGTGGTGCGAGCCGCGGAGGAGCAGCCCGGCGCATTCAAGCTTGGTCTCGAGATCGCGCTGGCGGAAGATCCGGATGTGGCCGCCCGGTGTGTCGTGGTAGTGATGGTCGAGCGCCCAGCACACGCGTTCGGGCCATCGGGTCGGCACCGTGACCGCCATGCGACCGCCGGGCCGCAACACCCGTGTGAGCTCCGAGAGCGCGAGCTCGTCGGCCCACAGGTGCTCGAGCACTTCCGACGCGATCACGTGATCGAACGAGTTGTCGGGGAACGGCAGTCGGAGCGCATCACCGTTGACCACGCCGCCGGCCTCTCCGTGGGGGAGTTGACCCGCGTCGAGCATGCCGCCGATGACGGCCCGCACGTCCTTCAATTCGGCCGCGTCGTAGTCGAGGGCGATCACGGTCGCGCCGCGCCGCATCGCTTCGAACGCGTGGCGGCCGCCACCGCAACCGAGGTCGAGCAGCCGGGCACGGTCGCGCACGCCGAGCCGGTCGAAGTCGACCGTGAGCATCAGGCGATCCCGTTCTGCGTACGTTCGTCGAGCAGCGCGCGGTATTGATCGACGGTGCCGACGGCAGTCGCCCGCCACGTGAATCGGTCGAGCACACGCGCGCGGCCGGCGGCACCGATGCGGTCGCGAAGCGCCGAGTCGTCGAGGGCGCGCAACAGGCCGACGGCCAACGCGCCCGGGTCGCCGGGCGGCACGAGCAGGCCCGTTTCGCCATCGGTGCCGAGCACCTCGGGGATCGCGCCCCCGGTTGTGCCGACCACCGGCACACCGCATGCCATCGCTTCGACGGCGGGCAGCGAGAACCCCTCGTACAGCGACGGGACGACTGCGACCTCTGCTTCGGCGTACAGCTCGACGATCCGCTTCGTGGTGACGCCCGAGACGAACTCCACTGAGCCGTCGAGGCCGAGCCGGTCGATGAGCGCGGGGATCTTGCTCTTGTCCTTCGCCTTGCCGATCACGACGAGGTGCGCGTCGTCACGGTCGGTGCGCGCCTTCGCGAGCGCTTCGAGCAGCGGCGCGAGACCTTTCATCGGCACGTCGGCGCTCGCTGTCGTCATGAGGCGGCCGGGCACGCGAGCGATCTCGGGCATCGGGTGGAACGTGGCCGGATCGACGCCGACCGGCACGACGTGGAGGCGATCGGCGTCGACGCCCATGTGGCCGACGATGTCGCGCTTCGACGACTCTGACACCGTCACGGCGCGCGGTATCTGGCGGGCCACTTTCATCTGCATGTCGAGGAAGCCGTACCAGCGACGGAACGTGAACCGGCGCCATGGACTCGTCGTGTGCGCCAGGTCGAGGTCGCGGTCGACAGTGATCGGATGGTGCATCGTCGCCAGCACGGGCCAGCCGTTGCCGATCAGGTGCGCGAGCCCGGTGCCGAGGCATTGATTGTCATGGACGACGTCGAAGTCGTGCCGGCGGGGTCGCAGCAGGTCGCGCACCCGCATGCTGAACGAGTACGGCTCCGGAAAGCCGGCGCCGCACATGATGGCGAACTCCTGCACGTCGATGCGCGACTTGAACTCCCACGGCCATGGCACGCGAAACGGATCATCGGCGCGGTACAGATCGAGGCTCGGCACTTCGGTGAGCTGACTCGGGTCGTCGAGCTCGGGATACGGCGGACCGGAGAACACTTCGACCCGGTGCCCCAGCGCGGCGAGCTCCCGCGTCAGGTATCGGGTGTAAACGCCCTGGCCGCCGCAATGCGGATTGCCCCGATACACGAGGTACGCGATTCGGAGCGCGTCAGGCTGACCGGGAGAAGGCATGACCGGCCAGCTTGGAGCGCCAGACTCCCGGGGGCAAATGGAGCCTCCGGCGCTAGCCTCCGGGTCAGTGGCACCGACGATCTCGGCCGGCATGGTCGCACGCTCCCATGGGATGGGTGAGCCGCGCTGGGGGCCGGTCCCAGAGGCTCTGGCCTGGTGCGATGCGTTCTCGGCCCGTGTCGACCTGGTGCTCGGGCGCCTCGATGGGTCGGTGCCGACGACCGTGCTCAGCCCCGATCACCCGCTGACCCCGATCGGCGCGTACGGGGGCGGCGCGTTTGTCTGGGCGGGCGAGCACGAGGTCGTCGCCGCCGGCGCTGACGGCCGGCTCTGGGCGCTCTCACCGCTCGCGCCGCCACGGGCGCTGACCAGAGGCGGCAAGGCAGCGGCGCCGGCCGTGTCGCCCGACGGCTCTCGGGTCGCGTTCGTACTCGAGCGCGACGACGCGTGCGACATCGCCGTTGTGCCGCTCGACGGTTCGGCGTGGCCGCAGCGGGTATCGACCGGCGCCGATTACACGTGGGACCCCGCCTGGTCGCCCGACGGGCACTCGCTGGCATGGCACGAATGGGATCTGCCCAACATGCCGTGGGATGGATCGCGCATCGTGCTTGCCGACCTCGACTCGGGTACGACGCGCGCGATCGCCGGTGGCGACAAGGAAGCGGTCGGGCAGCCGCGGTTCTCGCCTTCGGGTGACGCGCTCGCGTATGTCACCGACCGGTCGGGATGGGCCAACGTGTGGATCGCGAAGCCCGATGGGTCCCGCGCCCGGGCCGTGCTTCCCGAGCCGCACGAACAAGCAGAGCCGGCATGGGGCCCGGGCCAACGTTCCTTCGCGTTTTCGCCCGACGGCAGCAGGATCGCGTTGCAACGCAACGAAGGAGGCTTCGGCCGGCTCGTGAGCGCGTCGAGTGCCGGGACCTCTGGCCGCGGCGCGCACAGCCCGTTGCGCGAGCTGTCGAAGGGATGGCACCGCGGACTGGACTGGACCGCTGCAGGAATCTTGTGCGTGCGTTCCGGCGCACGCACGCCGCCAACAATCACGGCGATGGAGTCCGACGGTTCGAACCGGCGCGAGATCGCTCGTGGCGCCGTCGCCGGATTCGAGAGCGACTCGCTCGTGGAGCCGGAGGACGTGACGTGGACGGGCGTGGCGAAGGCGACTGTGCACGGGCTGCTCTGGCGGCCGCGCGGCGCCAACGGTGAGCTGCTGGTGCGCCCGCCGCTACTGGTGCACGTCCACGGCGGTCCCACCAGCCAGGCCCTCGCCGACTGGATGCCTCGGGTGCACTACTTCGTCGACCGGGGCTGGGCGGTGCTCGCGCCCAACGCCCGCGGGTCGACGGGTTACGGGCGCGTCTATGCGGAGGCGCTTGCCGGACAGTGGGGCGAGCGTGATGTCGACGATGTGGTGACCGGGATCCGTCACGCGGTACGGAAGCGGTGGTGTCACGCCGAGCGCATCGCGATTCTCGGGGGCAGCGCGGGTGGGTTCACGACGCTGCTCGTCTGCGCGCGTGAGAACGTGGTGCGCGCGGGTGTGAGCCTGTACGGCGTCACCGACCTGTTCGATCTTGCCGAGACGACGCATCGGTTCGAGTCGCGCTATCTCGATCGCATCGTCGGTGAGCTGCCCCGAGACGCCTATCGGTATCGCGAACGCTCACCGGTGACGCGTGCGAGCGAGATCTCCGTGCCCGTCCTCGTGTTGCAGGGCGCTGACGACAAGGTGGTCCCGCCCGGTCAGGCGGAGCGCCTCGTCGACGCGCTGCGACGTGCGGGCGCGCCGGTCGAGCACCACGTGTACGACGGCGAGGGCCACGGCTGGACCCGGCCCGAGACCGTGCAGGACGACCTCGAACGCACCGACGCCTTTCTCACCCGCTGGGTCCTCCGCCGCTAACCCGCCGTTTGTGCAATACCGGTTCCTATACACCACGTTGGCGCACAAACGTTGGGGGTTCGGGTGAGCGATGCGTTGGTGACGGAGTACGCGTACGAGGGGCCGAAGCGTGGCGCCGACCGGGCGGTCCTGCTCGCGCACGGCGCCGGCGCCGACATGGACGCCCGAGCACTCGTCGCGGTTGCGGGCGCGCTCGCGCGCGCCGGTGTGCCGTCGCTGCGGTTCAACTATTCGTATCGCAGGGCGGGCAAGAAGGCACCCGACCGTCCCAAGGTGCTGGACGCGGCCACGCGTGAGGCCGCGGCCGAGCTGGCGCGGCGCACGAGACTGCCGCCCGACCGGCTCGTGCTGGGCGGGCGTTCGATGGGCGGTCGGTACTGCTCGTTGATCGTCGGCGACGCGGACGACCCCGTCCCCGCGCTCGGCCTGTTGTTGCTCGGCTATCCGCTCCACGCCGCGGGGAAGCCCGAGAAGCAGCGCGTCGAGCACTTCCCGCGTCTGAAGGTGCCGTGTTTGTTCATGAGCGGTACGCGCGACGCGTTGGGCGGACAGACAGCGTTGCAAACGGCCGCGCGCACGATCAGCGGCGCGGTCACGTTTCACTGGCTCGAGACTGCCGATCACGGCTTCCGCCCGTTGAAGTCGAGCGGCCGCACCATCGACGACACCATCGCAGAGAGCGCGGAAGTTGGCACCGGATGGGTGTTGGGACTGGCCCTGTGACACCGGTCACCGCCCTGTGTTCGTGCTCGCGCCATGGATGCGGCCACACTTGAGGCATGCGGGTTGAACGGTTCTTTGCCTTCATCGACCTTTCGGGTTTTACCCGTTATACCGAGGTGCACGGCGACGAGGCCGCGGTCGCGGTGCTCACCAATTTCCGCGGCGTCGTGCGCGAGGTGGCATCCGACCACGGCGTGCGAGTCGCCAAGTGGCTCGGCGACGGGGCGATGTTCGTGGGCACCGAGGCGCCGGCCGTGATCGCGACGGTGCTCGAGATCGAAGAGCGCACCGCGGCTGCCGGCACCACGTTGCCGCTGCGTGCAGGCATCGCCGGTGGTGCCGTCATCCTGTTCGAGGGCGACGACTACATCGGCGGTCCGGTCAACCTCGCGGCCCGACTCTGTGATGCGGCCGACCCCTATGAGGTGCTCGCCGCCGACGACCTCGCGGCCCACGTGCCCGATTGGGCGGTCGCGCAAGCGGTCGAGCCGCGTGATCTCCTCGGTTTCGTCACGACGGTGTCGGTCGTGCGTATTACCGTCTCGACCCGCCAGCGGCGCGCGCTCGGTATCGCGCTCGCCGACCGCAACGCACGCGAAGGATCGGTCGATGGAGACGCTGCGTCTGGAGCGTGACGGTCACGTCGGCTGGCTCCGGCTCGACCGTCCCGACCGTCTCAACTCGTTCACTCCGCAAATGTGGTGGGAGATGCGCGCTCTCGGCGCCGACCTTCGCGACGACCCCGAGCTGCGGGTGCTCGTGGTCATCGGAGAAGGACGGGCGTTCTCGAGCGGCATCGACACGTCGGTGTTCGCCGACTCGCTCACCGGTGGCGACGGGCTCGGCGCGGATCCCGACGCCGGGGAGCGTGACTCAGACCCGGTCATCGACACCGTGCTGCGCACGCAAGACTCGTTCACCTGGCTGCAAGAGGCGCCGTTCGCCACCATCGCCGCCATTCGCGGCTACGCACTCGGCGCCGGTCTCCAGCTCGCGCTGGCGTGTGACCTGCGCGTCGTCGCGGAAGGTACGCAGCTCGGCCTGCTCGAGTTCAACTACGGCATCATCCCCGATCTCGGCGGCACCCAGCGGCTCCCGCGTCTCGTCGGTGCCGGGAAGGCGAAGGAGCTCATCTTCACCGCCGCCAGGATCGACGCGGCCGAGGCCGAACGCATCGGTCTCGCAGAGCGCGTCGTGCCCGACGCGGAGTTGGAGTCGACGGTCACGGCACTCGCGGCCGCTCTTGCCGCCCAGCCGCCGCTGGCAGTGCAAGGCGCGAAGCGCGCCATCGATGCCGCGTTCGATGCCGCGCTGCGTGACGGACTGCGCGTCGAGGCCGCGAGCCAGGCCGTCTGCCTGCAATCCGATGACATGAAAGAGGCCATCAGCGCCTTTGTGGAGCAGCGCACGCCCGACTACCGGGGCCATTGAGTCCACCCGGCGTACCCTTGCCCCTCATGGACCGCTTCTTCGTGCGGCCGGGCGCACCGCTCTCGGGCACGGTGCGGGTCGCCGGAGCCACCAAGAACTCGGGTCTCAAGTTGATGGCCGCGGCGCTCCTTGCACCGGGCGTCACCGTGCTGCGCAACGTGCAGCCGGTCGCCGACCTCGACGTGATGGTCGCCGTGCTGCGCGCCATCGGCGCGCCGGTCAAATGGACAGGCGACCACGAGCTGCAGATCGACGCGACCGGTCCGTTGCAGCCCGAGGCGCCCTACGAGCTCGTCAGCCAGTTGCGCGCGTCAATCAACGTGCTCGGACCGTTGCTGGCGCGTTGCGGTGAAGCGCGTGTCGCGATGCCCGGCGGCGACAACATCGGGAATCGCAAGCTCGACATGCACATCACCGGGCTCGCGGCGATGGGCGCGGAGCTCGACGTCGTGCACGGCTTCATCGAGGCGCATTGCCCGGCATTGTGCGGCGCGCGCGTCGTGCTCGACTTCCCGAGTGTGGGCGCGACGGAAAACTTGCTGACCGCCGCGGTGCTCGCGAAGGGCCAAACCGTGATCGAGAACGCAGCTCGCGAACCGGAGATCACCGACCTCGCCGCCTGTCTCAACCGCATGGGTGGGAAGGTAGAAGGCGCGGGGACCTCGACGATCGAGGTGGAAGGCGTCGAGGAACTGCAGCCGGTCGACACTGAGCTCATGGGCGACCGCATCGAAGGCGGCACGTACCTCATGGCGTGCGGCATCGCGGGCGGCGAGATCGAGATTCACGGCACGCGCCTGGAGCACCTCGAGCGGATCGTGCTCAAGCTCGGCGAGATGGGTTTGAAGGTGTCGCCCACGCCGGACGGCTTGTGGGCCCGCGCCGACGGCCGCCTCCGCGCTGTCGACATCGCGACGCTGCCCTATCCGGGTTTCGCGACCGACTTCATGCCCCTGGTCGTAGCGCTGCTGGCCACTGCCGAAGGAACGGCGATCGTCACCGAGAACTTGTTCGACAACCGCTTCAGCTTCATCGACGAGCTCAACCGCATGGGGGCCGACATCCGCAACGAAGGCCGCCACGCGGTGGTGCGGGGCGTGCCGCGCCTGTCGGGCGCGCCGGTGCGGGCGCTCGACGTACGGGCCGGCGCGGCGCTCGTGATCGCGGGCCTCGCGGCCGATGGGGAGACCGAAGTCCTCGACCCGTTCCACGTCGATCGGGGCTACGCCGACCTCGCGGGCAAGCTCCGATGCCTCGGGGCCGACGTGCAGCGCGTCACGGACTGAACGCACGGTGTTGATTGCCGGTTCCGGCATCGGGGAATGGGCTGCGATACTGGGGTGTTCCCGTCCCTACGCGGATGATCCCAGGAGACCACACCATGGCGCCCGACACTGATACTGCTGCGAGCCGGGAGGAGAGCGTCATCGAGGCGATCGACGCGATCCGTCCCGCGCTGCAGAGCGATGGTGGCGACATCGTGTTCAACGAGATCGACGCCGACAATGTCGTGCACGTCACGCTCGTGGGTGCCTGCGGCACGTGCCCGGTCTCCACGATGACGCTCAAAGCCGGCGTCGAGCGCATCATCATGGATCGTGCGTCGGGTATCACCGCAGTCGTCGCCGACGAGTAGCGCGCACTTGCGCAACGATCCGGTCGCGCTCGTCGACGCGACTCTTCGCGGCGACCGAGGCGCGATCGCGAGACTGATCTCGCTCGTCGAATCCGGTGGTGACGACGCATTCGCAGCAGTGGGACGGCTCTTCGCGCACACCGGCAACGCGTACATCGTCGGTGTCACCGGCGCGCCGGGTTCGGGGAAGTCCACGTTGACCGACCGGGTGGTCAGTCGCATTCGGAGTGAGCGTCTCGGCGTCGGCGTGCTCGCGGTCGACCCGTCGAGCCCGTTCAGCGGCGGCGCGATCCTCGGCGACCGCGTGCGGATGCAAGGCCACGCGACCGACGAGCACGTGTTCATCCGATCGATGGCGACGCGAGGCCACCTCGGTGGGCTCGCGCTCGCCACGCCGCAGGCCGTGCGCGTACTCGACGCCGCGGGCAAGCCGTGGATCATCGTCGAGACTGTGGGCGTGGGACAGGTGGAAGTGGAGATCGCGGACGCAGCCGACACCACCGTCGTGGTCGTCACTCCCGGGTGGGGCGACAGCGTGCAGGCAGCAAAGGCCGGCCTGATGGAGATTGCCGATGTGTTCGTGGTCAACAAGGCCGACCGCGACGGCGCGCACGCGACGGTGCACGATTTGCAACAGATGCTCGAGGTTGCCGCGGCGCGCGAGTGGCGACCTCCGATCATCGAGACCGTTGCCACGAGCGGCAAGGGTGTCGACGAGCTGTGGGACGCCGTGGGCGCGCACCGGTCGTTCATCGAGACCGAGGGGCGGCTGCAGTTGGCGCGTCACGCGCGGATTCGCGACGAGCTGCGCTCCATCGTCCTCGCTCGCCTCCAGACGCAGGTCGACGATCGGTGCGAGGGCGAGCAGTTCGACAAGCTGGTTTCGCAAGTGGCAGCGCGGGAGCTTGATCCGTACGCGGCGGCCGCCGAGCTGCTCGACTCCGGGAGCTGACCAGTCCCGGTAGCCTCCGGGGCCATGACCGACACGTTCATCCGATCCGAGCGGCGCGCCGACGGCGTCGCGCTCGTCACACTCGACCGCCCGCCGGTGAACGCGCTGTCGATCGCGCTGCTCGAGCAGCTCGCCGATACGGCGCGTGATCTCGCGGGCGACGCTGACCTCAAAGCCGTTGTCGTCACCGGGGGAGGCAGCGCGTTCGCTGCCGGCGCCGACATCAGCGAGTTCGGCGATCCGGCGGCGGCGCGTACGGTCAGCGCGACCTTCCGCGCCGCGTTCGATGCGGTCGCCGCGATTCCCCGGCCGGTGATCGCCGCGATCAACGGTTTCGCTCTGGGCGGCGGTCTCGAGCTCGCGCTCGCGTGTGATCTGCGCGTCGCCGGTGACTCGGCACGGCTGGGTCAACCCGAGATCCTGCTCGGCATCATTCCCGGAGCCGGTGGCACGCAGCGCCTTCCCCGTCTGGTGGGGCCGGCGCGCGCCAAGGAGCTGGTGTGGAGCGGACGGCAGGTGCGAGCCGACGAGGCGCTCGCGATCGGGCTCGTCGATCGCGAGGTGGACGCCGGCGGAGTGCTCGACCAGGCGCTCGGGTGGGCAGCTGAGCTCGCAGGCGGCGCCGTCGTCGCCATGGGCCTCGCCAAGCGCGCGATCGACGGGGGTCTCGACGGGCCACTCGCGACCGGCATCGACATCGAGGCCGATGCGTTCGTCGAAGTGTTGGCCACCGACGACGCGGCGACGGGCGTGCGCAGCTTCCTCGAAAAGGGGCCGGGGAAAGCGAAGTTCCGCGGGCGTTGACCCCTGCCGCCAGAATTTGCGGGCGCCACGCGGATGGAACTGCGGCTGCGGGTCAGCGGCCGCTCTCAACCTCGTGCTTGAGGCGGATGAGGTTCGCTCGCCACATCCGTCGCAGCAGCGGCCAGGCAGCCCGTTCGCCGACGACGCCACCCATCCACCACGGGAATCGCAAGCGTTCGTCCCACCCGAACTTCGTGCGCCCACGCCGCTTGCGCCGAAGCGTGAACCGGCCGGCGCCGGAGATGACACCCTCGTGCTCGATACCCATCGACTCACGCGGGCGCCACTCGGTGATCGTCATGACGTCGGTGGTCGTCACCGGCCCGACGCGTGTGAGGCACTCGAAACGGGTGCCGACGCCGCGATGGCCTTCGCCGCGAAAGGTGATGCGCACGGCGTCAGCCATCCAGTCGACATGACGCTCTACCGGCTCGATGACGTCCCACACCTGGGCGGGCGGCGCGTCGATGGTGGTGGAAACTCGTATTCGAATCGTCACGGCACGACCTCGCTCAAGCGCCTGACTGCGTGCTCCGGCGGCACGATGTTGACCAGGATGCCCGTGCCCTGTTCGAAGCCGGCGACCACGCTGATCTTCGGGAGTACGTCGATGTACCAGTGGAAGAACCCGACGCGCCCCGGCGGTGCCGTGCGTACGACCAGGTTGTAGGGCACGTCGCCGAGCGCGACTGCGAGACGCGCGAGCGCGTCGCGAGTCGCGATGGCCACGACGCGCACCTCGGCGTCGGCCGCGGCCTCGAACGCCGCGCGCGTCGAGCGGTGCGCCACGCGTATCTGGTACGGCGTGCCGCTCGCCCAGGGACACCAGGCCACTGCCGCTCCCTCGATCACCGCGAGCCGGTCGTCGGGCGCGTGCGCAACGGCTTCGGCCACGAGGTCGTGTCCGGCCGCGTCGACGCGTGCGAGGCCGACCTCGACCGCGGGTGGCACCAAGTCGAGCGCGACGACTTGTGTGTGCGGATGCTCGATCGACGCGCCCGCGGCCAACCCGTGGTTGATCAACGCCTGCACGTAACTGCGCCCGGCGTCAAGATGGGCCCGCACGCGGTCGCGCATCACCATCAACACTTCGGCGGCCTGCTCGTCGTCGAGCCGGCCGAACGAAATGGTGTGTGCGGGCGACAGCACGACGACTTCGTGCGCGCCGGTGGCACCCTCACCCGCCTGATCCCCTCCGACAACGGGATAGAGGTTGGGAACTACGCGTACGCGCCATCCGGGCGTCTCGGGTTCGCCCGTGCCCGTACGCGCGATCTCGGGCGGGGTCATCGTCTCGTGGCCCGAACAGAACGGGCAGTCGTCGGGCGGTTGCGCGGCCGGGGCCGTGACCGACGGGAACGTGTGCGGACGCGCCGCCCGTTCCGCGGCGACGATCACGAGGGCGCCGCTCAATGGATCGTGGCGGAGCTCGGGCACGAGACGGCAGGCTAACGGTCATCGCCGGCGCTGACGCCCGCGAGGCTCACGTAGCCTTGGCGCGTGGCTCCCACGCGACTCGTGATCATCGGCGGCGGCCCTGCCGGCAACACCTCGGCCTCGGTCGCGGCGAGTCTCGGTGCGGAGGTCACGTTGATCGAGCGGGACGTCCTCGGTGGCGCGGCGCACCTTTGGGATTGCATCCCGTCCAAGGCGATGATCGCGACCGGCGGCGAGCTGTCGGAGCTGGCGCGGGCTCGGACCATGGGCCTGGAGGCGCACGGACATCTCGACCTGCCCGCGCTGCGCGAGCGCGTCGCGTCGATCGAGCAGCGATTGCGCTTGGCGATCACCGAGCTGCTCGTGTCGCAGGATGTCCGCCTGATCCGCGGCACCGCGAGGCTCAAGGGACCCTACGAGGTGGTTGCCGAGACCGCCGACGGCATCGAGGAGGTCGAGGCCGACGCGATCGTGCTCGCGACCGGCTCCCGGCCGCGCGTGCCGGAGTGGGCCCCGCTCGACGGTGAACGCGTCCTCACGACGCGAGAGGCGTATCCGCCACCCGAGATCCCGTCGCACCTGGCCGTCATCGGATCGGGCGTGACCGGCGTCGAGTTCACCCACCTGTTCAGCTCGCTCGGCGCCGAGGTGACGCTCGTCGTCTCGCGCCAGCAAGTGCTTCCACACAAAGATCCCGAGGTGGCCGCCGTGCTCGAGGCGTCGTTCCTCGAGCGCGGAGTGCGGCTCTTGAAGGGCGCACGGGCCGAGCGCATCGAGCGCGACGGTGACCGCGTCATGATCGGATGCAATGACGGCCGCTCCATCGACGCGTCGCACGTCGTGCTCGCGATCGGCTCCGTACCCAACTCGGAGGGCCTCGGCCTCGAGAACGCCGGCGTGGAGATGGCGGAGAACGGCACCATTCCGATCAACCACAACTGCCAGTGCAACGTCGAGCACATCTATGCCGCCGGCGACCTGTCGGGGAAGCTGCCGCTCTCGTCGGTGGCAGCGATGCAAGGACGCAAGATCGCCGAGCGCGTGATGGGACTGCACGCGCGCCAGCACCGCCACCTCGATTACGACAAGGCCGCGTCGGCGATCTTCACCGAGCCCGAGATCGCGGACGTGGGGCTCGCGGAGGCCGACGCGTTCGCGGTCGGCCGCAAGATCCGGGTGACGAAAGTGCCGTTCTCGGCGAACGCGAAGGCGCTGATCCAGGGCGATCCCCGCGGGTTCGTGAAGATTGTGTCCGACCCCGCGACGGGCGTGGTGCTGGGCGGCTCCATCGTCGGGCGCAGCGCGGCGGAGCTCATCAGCGTGGTCGCTGTCGCGGTGACGAATGGTCTGAAGGTCGTCGACATCGTCGACTCCCTGCTCGTGCATCCGGCACTCTCCGAGTCACTTGCGGAGGCTGCGTCGTAGGGCCCGCACGTTTCAACCGGCTGCGCAACGGAAACGCTCGTCGTAAAACCGGGAGGTAACCATGGGACCAGTCGCAGTCATCGAACACGCGGCCGAGATACGTGAGCGGGCGAAGCACGCCGTCGAGGAAGGCCGTGAGGCCGCTTCGTCTGTCCTGTCGGACGCCCGTCAGATCGCCGACACCGCGCGCGAGCTCGTGCCGGGCACGGAGCGTCGCCGCGCGAAGAAATCGGGGCGTCGCTGGCTCGTCTTCGCCATCCTCCTCGGAGGTGCCATTGGCTTTGCCCTGTGGCGAGCGCAGAACCGGCGTGAGGAAGTCGCGTCGCCCAACGATCTGCGCCCATCCGATCGTGCGACCGACCGATCATTCATCCAGGCGGTCGAGTCGACCGCGCCGGATGCGTTTGGCGCGGTCGTTGCCGAGGAGCAGGCCGACTAGTTGACGTCGAACCGGCGCTGAGCCCAGCGCACACGTAGCGGCATCGAGCGCACTGGCGCCGGGTCGGCGAGCAGCGGCGGTTGACGTTACTCCAGCACTATGAGCACATCGCCGGTGCCGACCGTGTCGCCCGCGCTCACTCGCACTTCGGCGACGACGCCCGCCTGGCCGGCGTTGATGTGGTTTTCCATCTTCATTGCCTCGAGCACGAGCACCGCTTGACCTAACTCGACCGTGTCGCCCGCGCTCACCAACACCTTCACGATCGTGCCCTGCATCGGCGCGCTGATCGTGCCGTCGCCGAGACCCGAGCCTGCGCCTGCGCCTGCTCTTGGACGTGCCGCGCGGGCGCGCGGCGGCTCACCGTGGGCACTCGACCCGGTGGGGGCGTCGGGCAACCAGATCTTCACTTCGAATCGCTTGCCGTCGACCTCGACAGGGACGGTGCGGGCGGTGAGTGCGTCGGCCACCGGTGCGGCGCCAATTGCGACGTGGGGCGCGGCGTCGTCGGTCGCTGCGAACGAACTCGGATCGAACTTCTCGGCCCACTTCGTGGAGTGGGCCGACGACGCGAACGCGGTGTCGGTGAGCAGCACCTTGTCGGCCGGAATCGTCGTGTGCACGCCTTCGATCACGAGCTCGTCGAGCGCGCGGAGCATACGAAACCTGGCCCGCTCTCGGTCGGGTGCCCACACGATGAGCTTGCCGATCAGATTGTCGAAGTACTGCGAGACGATGTCGCCTTCTTCGTAGCCGGCGTCGAAGCGTGTGCCCGGACCGTTGGGAATCCGCAGCTTCGTGATCGTGCCCGGCGATGGCATGAAGCCCTTGGCGGGGTTTTCCGCGTTGATACGGCACTCGATCGAATGTCCGCGCCGCACAACCGATTCTTGGGTGAACGACAGTGGCTCACCGGAGGCGACGCGGAGCTGCTCGGCGACGAGGTCGAGCGACGTGACCATCTCTGTGACGCAGTGCTCCACCTGGAGGCGGGTGTTCATCTCGAGGAACCAGAACTCACCGTCTTGGTAGAGGCACTCGACCGTGCCGGCATTGACGTAACCGCAGGCCTTCGCAAGACGGACCGCGGCGTCGCCCATCGCGTTTCGGGTGTCGTCACTGATCCTGGCGGCGGGACTCTCCTCGATCAGCTTCTGATGACGGCGCTGCGTGGAGCAGTCGCGTTCGCCGAGCCAGACCGCGTTGCCGTGCGTATCGCAGAACACCTGCACCTCGATGTGACGCGGATGCGTGAGGTAGCGCTCGAGGTACGCCTCGGGCCGTCCGAAGTACGCGATGGCTTCGCGCGTCGCCGAGTCGAACGCGCCCTGTGCGCTCTCGGCGTCGGCGACGACCTTTATGCCCTTGCCACCACCGCCGAAGGCGGCCTTGATTGCGATCGGGTACCCGAACTCGCTGCCGAAGGTCAAGATGTCGTCGACCGACTCGATCGGCTCGAGCGTGCCGGGTACCGAAGCCACGCCGGCCGCGTCTGCAGCCTTGCGTGACGCGATCTTGTCGCCCATCACCTCGATGACCTCGGCCGGCGGCCCGATCCATACCACGCCCTTCGCCGTGATCGCGCGGGCGAAGTCGGCGTTCTCGGCGAAGAAGCCGTAGCCGGGGTGCACCGCCTCGGCTGCCGACCGGCGGATCGCGTCGAGAATCGCCTCGGTGTTCAAGTAGCTCTCGGCCGCAGTCCGGCCTCCGAGCGCGTACGCCTCGTCGGCGTAGCGAACGTGAGCCGCGTCGCGGTCGAGCTCGGAGTAGACCGCGACGGTGGTGATGCCGAGTTCCCGGCACGTGCGCATCACGCGTACCGCGATCTCGCCTCGGTTCGCGATCAGGATCTTCGAGAACACCAATGACTCCCGGCAGAAGGAACGAAGCGGGTCTTATCCTACGGGTTGTGGCCGATGTCCCTACGAGCGAGCGCTTTCGCGACGTGCGGGTGTTCGAGACGCTCGACTCCACCAATCGTTACGTCCTCGACGAAGCGCGTGCCGGTGCGCCCGAGGGCCTGGTCGCGGTGGCGGATCATCAGACGGCGGGGCGCGCTCGCCGCGACCGCAGTTGGGAGTCGCCGCCCGGTGCGTCGCTCCTCGTGTCGGTGCTACTGCGCCCGCGTGTTGGCGTTGACCGTATGCAACTGCTCACGATGGCGAGCAGTCTCGCCATGGCCGAGGCCGTCGAGGACGTCGCCGGTGTGTGCGCCCTCCTGAAATGGCCCAACGACCTTGTTGTCGGCCCGCGGAAGCTCGGCGGTGTGCTCGCCGAGGCTGACGTGTCGAGCGCGGGCGAGGTACGCGCGGTCGCGATCGGCACCGGGCTCAACGTGATGTGGACCGAATTTCCGCCCGACCTGGCCGACGTGGCGACAGCCTGCAACCTCGAGAGCGGTCGCGCGGTTGACCGTTTCCACGTGTTGCGCAGCTACCTTTCCCGCCTCGAGACGCGTTACGACGCGCTCGACAGCGCGGCGAACGACTATCGCGCCCGCCTCGACACGCTCGGCCGCCAGGTGCGCGTCGAGCGTGCCGATGGTCCGGTGGTCGGCACCGCGGTCGACGTCGGTCATGCCGGCGAGCTGCTCGTGGAGACGGGGCCCGGCTGCATCGTCGAAGTCGTGGTCGGCGACGTCGTCCACCTCCGCCCGATCTGACCCCTACCTCGTCAGAGTTGCCCTACGGGTCGAAGTTGCGGCCGACGAGATCGGCGAAGAGCTCGACAAGCCGCTCGGTGATCTCGCCCGGCGCCGCAACTTCACGGTCATCGACCGCGTGGACAGGATGCACGTCGCGCGTGGTGGACGTAATGAACACCTCGTCGGCAGTTACGAGCGCGTCAAGCGGCACCGCGGTCTCGGCCGCCGGGATGTCGTTGGCCGCGCAGAGCTCGAGTACGAGCGCGCGGGTGACGCCGAGCAGGCAGCCGCATTCGGCCGGCGGCGTGAGCGCCTGGCCATCGATTACGACGAACACGTTGGATCCGGTGGCTTCACACAGCTCGCCCCGCGTGTTCGCGAACACCGCCTCGCTCCCGCCGCGCGCTCGTGCATAGGCGAGCGCGCGGACGTTATCGGCATACGACGTGGTCTTGAGCCCCGCGACGGCGCTGTTCTCATTGCGCGTCCATGGCACGGTGACGATCTTGACCGTCGGCGGCCATGGCGCCTGGGCGGACGCCGCGACGATCACCGTCGGCGGCACGTCGCTGCGCTCCGAGCCGAGCGCCGCGGGTCCTCCGGTCACCGTGATCCGCAGGCGGCCCTCGACGACGCCATTGGCAGCAATCACGGCGTCGGCGGCCTCGCGCAGCATCGCGGCATCGGGCGGTTGCAGACCAAGGCCGGTCGCCGAGTGATCGAGCCGCAGCGCGTGGCGGCGCCACGCGAAGGGCCGGCCGCCGCTGACCTTGAGCGTCTCGAACACACCGTCACCGACCAGCAGCCCGTGGTCGAACGGCGAGACGCGGGCGACGTCGACGTCGACGAGACTGCCGTCGAGCCATACAGAAGTCATGCGCCCACCCGCGTCGCAGTGGCACGACGTCGCGACACGGCAGCGTCCGCGCCGGCGTCCACGCCTGCGCTCGCCGCCGCGGTGGTGAGTAATCGTGCGCTTTTGAGCTCGGTCTCGCGCCACTCCGCGGCCGCGTCGGAGTCGGCAACGATTCCGGCACCGACACCGAGCTCGGTACGGTCGCTGTGCACGGTGAACGTGCGGATCGCGACGGACAGGTCGCCGGCATCGCGTTCGGTGTCGATCCAACCGACGGCACCGCAGTAGACGCCGCGGGGGACCGATTCGAGCTGCTCGATCACTTGCAGCACGCGGGGCTTTGGCGCACCGGTGACCGACGCCGGTGCGAGCGTGGCGCGCAAGAGCGCACCCGGCCCGACGCCGGCGCGTAGCCGTCCCGACACGGTGCTCACGAGATGGTGCAAGCCGGGATGCGCCTCGGGCGCACACAATGCCGGCACCGTGATCGTTCCGGGCACGCATACCCGGCCGAGATCATTGCGCGCCAAGTCGACGATCATCACGTTCTCGGCGCGGTCCTTCGCGCTGCGCAACAGCGCGCCGAGGTCACTACTTGTGCCCTTGATCGGGCGCGTGACCACGCTGCCGGCGCGCCACCGCAGGAAGGTCTCCGGCGAGGCCGAGACGACCGCAAGGGGCTGTGGGCCGGCCAACCCGGCCGGCAGTCGCAGGAGCGCGCTGTGCGGTGCCGGATTCTCGTGCGCGAGCGCGGCAAACAGCCTGACCGGGTCGAGCGCGTCATTCAGCGTGAGCCGGCGGGTGAGGTTGACCTGATAGCACTCACCGGCGGAAATCAACTCGATGATCATGCGGACGCGCGCTTCGAACTGCGGGCGGCTGAGGCTGCTGCGCCACGACATCGCGCCGGCGTCGAGCGCGGTGTCGGGACCGGCGCGGTGCCCACTGTCGTCGCTGGCGCGTCCGACGGCGTGCTCGAGTGCCGCTCGCGAGGGTCCATCGCCGAGCAGCTCGATGCGATCGGGCCCCGGACCGATGACCGCGCGGGCGTCGAAGCGCGCGAGCACGAGGTCAGGCAACGAAGGAACAGCCGCCAGCGCCGGCGCCGGCGACGCGCGGGGCACGACTCGCTCGATCGCGTGGCCCAGCTCGTACGTCACGAACCCGGCCCACCAACCGGCAGCAAGGTCGTCGAGGTGGTCGAGCGCGGCGCGCCCCGATGCCACGACGAGCTCAGCGGGCGCGCAGGCCACGATCGTCTGGCGCCCGTCCCGCACGATCGCGAGCGGCACGTCGTGCGGGAGCTTCGCCGCAACGCGGGCGGCCGTCGCGTCGGGAGTCATGGGGCCCATGCCCTCACGGTAATCCGCAGGTCCGGCGTACAGGCGCTCCGGTCACGGGGCGGCGCGACCCCAGAAGCGACGCGAGCCGCCGGTACCATCGCAGGGCCGTGGACTCACTCCGTGCCTCGTTGCGCGCCTTCCCGAAGCGAGTCGCCATTTCCTGCTGCCTCGCGGGCGCGCTCACCCTCATCGGGGTCGTCGGCGTCAACGCGTTGTTCAATCAGAAGCTCGACCAGATCAACCGGGTGAAGGTCACCACGGCGCCGCCGCCGTCCAAGGGCGCCAACTTCTTGTTGATCGGTTCGGATAGCCGGAAATTTGTGACAGGCGAAGAGGCCAAGAACGCCTTTGGCGATCCCAACCTCGAAACCGGCCAGCGCTCCGACACCATGATGGTGGTGCACGTGGAACCGGGCGCGCAGCGCAGCCTGATCGTGTCGTTCCCGCGTGACCTCTGGGTCAACGTTCCCGGTGTTGGGATGTCGAAGATCAACGCTGCTTTCAATTACGGGCCCGATCGTGTGATCCAGACACTCAAGGCCAACTTCAACGTCGACATCAACCACTATCTCGAGGTCGACTTCAAGAGCTTCGAGGGCATCGTCAACGCGATCGGCAGGGTGCCCGTCTACTTCCCGCAGTCCGCGCGTGACCTGAAGAGCGACCTCGTGATCGCGTTCCCGGGCTGCGCGGCGCTCGACGGGCGCGACGCGCTCTCGTATGTGCGTTCCCGGTCGCTCGAGTATTACGACGTTCAGCAGAAGAAGTGGGTCCTTGCCGACTCGGTTCCTGACATCGGTCGCATCGGTCGCCAGCAGGCGTTCATCCGTCGCTTGCTGTCACTCGCGGTGCAGCGCAGCCTCAACAACCCGCTCACCGCCAACGAGGTCGCCGACAACGTCGTGAAGAACCTCACGGCCGATGAGGGTCTCAGCCGCGGCGACGTCAACCAGTTGATCCGCGCGTTCCGCACGGTCGACGCCAACGACCCGGGCAGCGTCGAGATGGTCACGCTGCCGTGGAAAGACGGCCCGAGCCAGCATGGCCAGCAGGTGCTGTACCCGAAGGAGCCGGACGCCGAGCAGATGCTGGCGCGCCTGCGCACCTTCGAGGCCGTCGCGCCCGCCACCCCCCATCTGCTCCCGGCCAGCGTCCGGCTGCGGGTGTTGAACGGCTCAGTGAAGGTCGGTTCGGCGGCGAGCGCGCTGGCGGTGCTGCAGAAGCAGGGCTTCAGCCCGGCCGGGTCTGGCAACGACCCGCGCGGGCACGTGGAGGCCACCGAAGTGCGCTACCGCCCCGACGCGGAAGCGAAAGCGAAGCTGGTGCTCGGCTATGTGAGCCCCGACGCCAAGCTCGTGCAGGACGACACCATCGCGGACGCCGACGTTGTCGTCGTGCTCGGCGCAAACTTCAAGTCGATCGTGACGCCCGCCGCGCCGGCCACCGCGGCACCGGTGCCGCCGCCGACCCAGGCGCCCGCGCCGGGCAACCAGGCACCGCCCGACATGAAAGGCCAGCCGCCGGTGGCCAACTGCTAAGCGTGTTGCCGGGTATGTCTCGCGCAGTGGTCGCGGCCGGGTCTCCGGGGCGAGCCGTACAATTCGTTCCGTGCGACTCCTCGTCACTGGCGCGGCCGGGTTCATCGGCTCCAACTTCGTGCACTATTGGCTCGAGCACCATCCCGACGACCGCGTCGTGGCGCTCGACCTGCTGACGTACGCGGGCAACCGAGCCAGCCTGTCCGACGTCGACGATCGCATCACCTTCGTCGAAGGCGACATCGGCGATCTCGAGGTCGCCGAAGGACTTCTCGACGCCGAACGCCTCGACGTCGTCGTCAACTTCGCGGCCGAGTCGCACAACAGCCTCGCGGTGCTCGACCCGACGCGCTTCTTTCGCACCAACGTGCTGGGCACCCAGACCCTGCTCGAGGCGGCGCGAAGAGTCGGGGTGGAGCGATTTCATCACGTGTCGACGTGTGAGGTTTTCGGCGACCTCGCGCTCGACGATCTCGGCGCGTTCACCGAGGAGTCGCCCTACCGGCCCCGCACCCCGTACAACGCGTCGAAGGCCGCAGCCGACCACGCCGCCCGCGCGTACCTGGAGACCTACGGCCTGCCGGTGACGATCTCGATCTGCTCCAACAACTACGGGCCGTATCAGTTTCCCGAGAAAGTGCTCCCGCTGTTCACAACTCGGGCGCTCGACGACGAGCCGCTGCCCTTGTACGCGTCGACCGACCATCGTCGCGAGTGGCTGCACGTCAGTGATCACTGCCGTGCCATCGAACGCATCCTGCTCGACGGTTTGGTTGGCGAGACGTACAACGTCGGCAGCGGCGTGGAGGCCAGCATCGAAGAGCTCGCCGACCTCGTGCTCGCCGCACTCGACAAGCCGTCGTCGCTCAAGACGATCGTGCCCGACCGGCCCGGTCACGATCGGCGCTATCGCCTCGACGTGAGCAAGATCCAGACCACGCTGGGATGGAGGCCCGAAGTGTCATTCGGCGACGGTGTGCGCGACACCGTCGAGTGGTATGCCACGCACCGCGACTGGTGGGAGCCACTGCGCGATCGCGCTGCCGTCGCGGAATCCGAGTGGGCGGGCGTGTCGGCCGCACCCGAACGCGCGGTCTGAGGACGACGACGATGCGCATCTTGGTCACCGGCGCGGGCGGGCAGGTCGGCGGGTTCGTCGCCCGGGCCGTCGAGGTCGACCATGAGGTGCTCGCCGCGGATCACGCGTTGCTCGATCTCGCCGACCCTGATCGGGTGCAGCAGGTCGTGGGCGAGTTCGCGCCCGATGCCATCGTCAACTGCGCCGCGGTCACCGATGTCGACGCCTGCGAGCGCGAACCGGAGCGGGCCTACGCCGTCAACACCTCGGGTGTGCGTACGCTCTCGATTGCTGCGGCGCGTGCCGGCGCGCACCTGGTGCATGTGTCGACCGACTACGTGTTCGACGGTCGCACCGACCGCCCGTACCACGAGTGGGACGATACCGGGCCACTGTCGGTGTACGGCCGCTCAAAACTCGGCGGCGAGCTCGAAGTCGCGTCGCACGCGCAATCGTGGACCGTCGTGCGCAGTTCCTGGATTTTCGGCCGGCGCGGTCACGACATCGTGTCGTGGGTGCTAGACACGTTTGCGCGCGGTGAGCTGCGCGGCGTCATCGACGATCAGCGCAGCACACCCACGTACGCGCCCGACCTCGCAACTGTGCTCGCACGGCTTGTGATCGATCATCGCGTCGGTCTCTATCACGTCGTCAATCAGGGCGACGCGTCGCGCTACGAGCTCGCGTGCGCCACGCTCGAGCTCCGCGGTCTCGACGCCTCGGGTGTGAAGGCGATGTCGAGTACAGACCTCGAACGGCCCGCGGTCCGCCCCGCGTACAGCGTGCTCGACGAC
Source organism: Acidimicrobiia bacterium (assembly GCA_038236695.1). Taxonomy (GTDB): domain Bacteria; phylum Actinomycetota; class Acidimicrobiia; order IMCC26256; family JBBRZM01; genus JBBRZM01. Next base: position 113,118 of record JBBRZM010000001.1, on the reverse strand, counting down.
CTCGCCTTGCGGCTCGCCGGCCTGCCGCGCTTGCGGGCCTGGCCCGACGCGCTCGCCGAATACCTGGAGATCGATCGGTGAGCACGGCCGGTATCTCCGTGATCGGCGCAGGGTACGTGGGCATCACGGCGGCGGCGTGTTTTGCGCACCTCGGTCACCAAGTGGTGTGCGCGGACGCCGACGGCGACAAGGTACGCGCCTTGGCGAAGGGTGAGGTCCCGATCCTCGAAGAGCGGCTGCCGGCGCTCGTCGCCGAAGGGCTCGAGAACGGCAGGCTCCGGTTCGTCGTCGGTGCAGCCGAGGCCGCGCGGGGCGCGGAGTTCGTCTTCCTCTGCGTCCCGACGCCGCAGGGCACCGACGGTGCGGCCGACCTGAGCTTCGTCGAGCAGGTGGTGCGAGAGATCGCCCCGGTCCTCGAGTCGGGCGCGGTCGTGGTCAATAAGTCGACGATGCCGGTGGGCTCCACGCGGCTGGTCGAGCGCATCCTCGCGGAGACGGCACTCCCCGTCGTCGGTGTGGGTGTCGCGTCCAACCCGGAGTTTCTGCGGGAGGGCACGGCCGTCCACGACTTCCTGCAGCCCAGCCGAGTGGTGATCGGCTGCGACGACGCTGCGGTCGCGGTACGAGTGTCCGAGCTGTATCGCGGCGTCCAGGCGCCGGTCCTGGTGACGGATCCCGCGTCGGCCGAGATCATCAAGTACGCGTCCAATGCTTTTCTCGCCACGAAGATCTCGTACATCAACGCGATCGCGAATCTGTGCGAGAGCGTCAACGCCGACGTGCGCGAGGTCGCGCTCGGTATGGGTTACGACCCGCGCATCGGTTTCGAGTTCTTGCGGCCCGGTCCGGGCTACGGCGGATCGTGCCTTCCAAAAGACACGGCGGCGCTGCTGCACACCGCGGCTGTGGGCGGGTACGACTTCAGCCTCCTCGCGGGTGTGATCGAAGTGAATGCGCAGCAGCACAGGCGCATCGTGGAGAAGGTCCGCGCTGCGATCGGCGGGCCGCTGGCCGGCCGGACCGTCGCCCTGTGGGGACTGACCTTCAAAGCCAACACCGACGACCTGCGCGATTCGCCGGCGCTCGCGATCGCGGACCGGCTGCTCGACGAAGGTGCGACCGTGCAGGCGTATGACCCCGTCGCCAACGAAGCGGCAGTCGAGCACTTGCCGCGGCTCACGCTCACAGTCGATCCGTACGAGGCGTGTCGCGGCGCCGACGTGTTGGCGGTGCTCACCGAGTGGGACGAGTTCCGTTGGCTCGACTTCGATCGGGTGGGGGAGCTCATGACGCCGACGAAGGCCGTCGTCGACGGGCGCAACCTGCTCGACCCCGTCGCGATGCGCCGGCGCGGTTTCACGTACGAGGGCGTGGGGCGCTGATGGCGCGCGCCGTCGTCACCGGAGGCGCGGGCTTCCTTGGCTCACACCTGTGCCGCGAGCTCCTGCGCCGTGGCTGGGATGTCGTCGCGCTCGACAACCTCCTGACCGGCCGGCTCGAGAGTCTCGACGACTGCCGGACACACGATGCGTTCTCGTTTGCCCAGTGCGACGTCAGCGAGGACATGCCCAGCACCGGGCCACTCGACGCGGTGCTCCACTTCGCCAGCGCGGCGAGTCCCCGCGCCTACCTCGATCATCCGATCGAGACGCTCCGAGTCGGTTCTGCCGGCACCGAGCGCGCGCTCGAGCTCGCGCGTCACAACGGCGCTCGGTTTGTGCTCGCATCGACCAGCGAGGTGTACGGAGATCCGCGCGTCCATCCGCAGCCGGAGTCGTACTGGGGCAACGTCAACCCGATCGGGCCGCGGAGCTGTTACGACGAGGCGAAGCGCTACGCCGAGGCGCTCACCGTGGCGTACCAACGCGTGCACGGCGTCGACACTCGGATCGTGCGGATCTTCAACACGTACGGGCCCGCGCTACGCCCCGCTGACGGGCGCGTCGTGTCCAACTTTCTCGCGCAGGCGATGGCCGGGAAGCCGCTGACGGTCTACGGCTCGGGATCACAGAGCCGGTCGTTCTGCTTCGTCGACGATCAGGTGCGCGGCATCCTCGCGTTGCTGGACTCCGAGCATGCCGGCCCGGTCAACATCGGCAATCCCGACGAGTTCACCGTGATCGAGCTGGCGCAGCTCGTGCTCGACGTCACGGGTTCGAGCTCCGAGATCGTCTTCGAGCCGTTACCCGTCGATGATCCCGTGCGGCGGCGCCCCGATATCTCGCTGGCGGCACGCGTCCTCGACTGGCGACCCGAGGTCGACCTCCGTGAGGGCCTGTCGCGTACGTACGACTGGTACAAGACCGTGCAGGCCGGGGGATGAGCCTCGCCCCCGCGTCGTACAAGAAGTTGTCGGTCATCGTGCCGGTGTTCAATGAGCGCAACACGGTGGGCGAGATCCTTCGCCGCATGCGGGCGGTGACACTTCCCGTCGACCTCGAGATCGTGGTCGTCGACGACGGCAGTGACGACGGCACCCGTGAGGTGATCGACCAACTGCGAGACAGCACGGTTCGCGTCGTGCTACATCCACGCAATCAGGGAAAAGGTTCGGCCGTCCGTACCGGTCTCGAGCACGTGACCGGCGACCTGGTGCTCATTCAGGACGCCGATCTCGAGTACGACCCCGACGACTGGCCGCTGCTGCTCCAGCCGGTGCTCAAAGGGAAGGCGCAGGTCGTCTACGGCTCACGTTTCACCGGTGAGCGTCGGAACATGCTGTTTCTGCACTGGATGGGAAACCGTTTTCTCTCGCTCGTCACCAACGTGCTCTACAACACGACGCTCTCCGACATGGAGACGTGTTACAAGCTGTTTGACCGCGAGCTGATTCTGAGCCTGCACTTGCGCGCCGACCACTTCGACTTCGAGCCGGAGGTCACCGCGAGGGTGCTCCGGCGCGGTGTGCGCATCTACGAGGTGCCGATCTCGTACGCGGGCCGCGAGTTTCATGAGGGCAAGAAGATCACGTGGCGAGACGGCTTCGTCGCGCTGTGGATGCTCGTCAAATGCCGCTTCGTCGACTAGTGGTGTCCGACACGCCCCGATGGGCGGCCGTCATCGTCAACTTCAACGCCGGCAGCGCGCTCGAGACCGCGGTCCGGTCGCTGCTCGCCGACAACGCCGCGCCCGACGCGGTGCCCGAAGTCATCGTGGTTGACAACGCGTCGAGCGACGGCTCGGTCGAGGCGCTCGAACGCGCCGTTCCCGCGGCGCGCATAATCCGAGCCGGGACCAACCTCGGGTACTCGGCCGCGGCCAATCTCGGCATCGCCGCGACGCGCGCGCCGGTGATCGCAGTCTGCAACCCCGACATCGAAGTGGAGGCGGGCACCGCGAGTGCACTCCTCGCGCGCTTTGACGCCGAGCCCGACCTCGGCGCGGCCGGCCCGCAGATCCGGAACCTCGACGGCACGGTGTACCCGTCGGCCCGTTCGCAGCCGTCGCTCGTCGACGCGGCCGGCCACGGTCTGTTGGTGCTGGTGTGGGTAAGCAATCCGTTCACTCGCCGCTACCGCCAGCTCGACGCCGATCCCGCGCGGTCCCGCGATGTCGACTGGTTGTCGGGCTCGGCGATCTGGCTCCGACGACGCGCCGTCGACGAGGTGCACGGATGGGACGAGCAGTTCTTCATGTATCTCGAGGATGTCGATCTGTGTTTGCGGTTACGCGCCGCGGGCTGGCGCGTGACGTACGAGCCGGCGGGCCGGGTGACACACGTGCAGGGCTTGAGCACGTCGCAGCATCCCTATCGCATGCTGGTCGAGCATCACCGCTCAATGGCTCGCTTCGCGGCCAAGCGGTGGCAGGGCGCACGTCGCCTCCTGCTCGGGCCCACGTACGTCTACTTGGGAGTGCGCCTCGTGCTGGTAATGGGCGCGCACACGGTTGCTTCGGTCGCCCGACGAGCGCCCGGCCGACTCGGGACGGTCCGAGCGACCAAGTAACCTTGCGGCGACATGGCAAATGCGAGATCCCGGTATTCACGCGCCCGCTTGCGAGCCAAGGCCCGCAGACCCCGAAAACGCGGTGGCTCCCTCAGTTGGGGACTCGGCATCGCCGTCGTTCTCGTGCTCGGTGTGGGTGCAATTGTCGCTAGTAAGACCAGTACGAGCTATCCGGCGGGCCGCGGGCCCAACGACCACTGGCACGCGGCGATCGGCATCAACGTGTGCGGCCAATGGGAGCCTTTCGCCCCGCAGTTCGTCACCCAGCACGACGACCCGGCGAAGTACGCCCCGATCCACACCCACGGCGACGGCGTTCTCCACTTCGAGCCCAACGGCGACGTGCAGGCCGCCGGCGCCAAGGCGACGGTCGGGAAGTGGTTCAAGTTCGGCGGCTGGCAGCTCGACGAGACCTCGTTCACCTACACCACGGTGAGCGAGAAGAACGGCAACACGTGTGCCGACAAGGCCGGCAAGAAGACCAAGGGTGTCGTCAGCTGGGCCGTCAACGGCAAGCAGCACAGCGGCAACTTGGCGAGCTTCGTGCCCAAGAACAACGACGTGATCGTGCTCGCGTTCCTTCCCACGGGACAGAGCGTGACCAAGCTCGGCGACCCGCCGTCGAAGGCCAAACTGCCGAACGCCCCGGCCGTACCCGAGAGCGGCGCGACGCAGAGCTCGACGACGCCGGGCGCCACGGCGCCTGTCATTCCGAGCGCACCGAGCGCTCCCACCGCGCCGGCCCCGTGAAAGCCATCGTCCTCGTCGGCGGCGAGGGCACGCGCCTACGCCCACTCACGTACACCACCCCGAAGCCGTTGTTGCCGATCGCGAATCAGGCGTTCCTCGAGCGCCAGCTCACCTGGCTCGCCCACCACGGCGTCGACGAAGTGGTGCTCTCGCTCGGGTACCTGCCCGACGCGTTCAAGCAACATTTCCCCGATGATCGATTCGAAGACGTGAAGCTCCGCTACCGCGTGGAGTCCGAGCCCCTCGGCACTGCAGGGGGCATCCGGTACGCGGCCGACGGCGTCGACGAGCGCCTGGTCGTCTGCAACGGCGACGTGCTCACGTCACTCGACCTCGGGGCGATGGTCAACTTCCACACCGAGCGCGGTGCCGAAGCCACGATCGCGCTCACGCAGGTTGCCGACCCGTCGGCGTTCGGCGTGGTCTCCACCGGCGGTGACGGTGAGGTCCGCGCGTTCGTGGAGAAGCCACCGCCGGGCGCGGCGCCGTCGAATTGGATCAACGCCGGCACGTACGTGCTCGAGCCTTCGGTGCTCCGTCGTATTCCGCGCGACCTCAAGGTATCGATTGAGCGTGAGACCTTCCCGCACATGGTCGCGGAGCCGGGACGGCTGTACGCGATGCGCAGCGACGACTATTGGCTCGACATCGGCACACCCGACACGTACCTCCAGGTGCATGCCGACGTGCTCGCGGGTCGGCTCGGGATGCCGCCCGCACCCGGCGCCGTCGAGCGCTCGCCAGGGCTGTGGGTGCAGGGCGACGTGAGCATCGATGCCGACGCCAGGGTCGAGCCCCCCGTGCTGCTCGGCGCGGGCTCGACGATCGCAGCCGGCGCCCGGGTCGCGGGCTCCGTGCTCGGTGCGGGTTGCGTGGTCGACACCGGTACACGGGTACTGCGCTCGGTGCTGTTTGACGGCGCTCGGCTCGACACCGAGGCCGAGGCGATCGACGCGGTGATCGGCCCGGAGGCCGTGCTCGAAGCCGACGCGATCGCGACCGACCAGACCGTTGTCGGCGCGGCCGCGATCGTGACTGCCGGGTCGAAGGTGTCGGGCGCCCGCATCCGTATGGCCCGCGGCGCGCGGTGACGGTTCGCCGTCAGGCGGGCTCAGCGGTGAGACTGGTCAGATGAGGGCGTTGGTGACCGGAGGTGCGGGTTTCATCGGCTCCACCCTCACCGATCGCCTCCTGGCTGAGGGTTGGGAGGTAGACGTGGTCGACGACCTCACGACCGGGTCGCTCACCAACCTTGCCGATGCCCGCGCCGAACGCACCCGCCGGTTCTCGTTCCATCGCATCGATATTCGTTCCGACGCGATCACCGATCTGATCGCGCACCGCAAGCCCGAGGTCGTGTTCCATCTCGCCGCCCAGGCCGACGTGCGGGTCTCGGTCGCCCGGCCTGCGTTCGATGCCGAGGTCAACATCCTGGGCGCACTCAACGTCTGTCAGGGCGCCCTCGCCGCCGGCTCGCGCAAGATCGTGTTCGCGAGCTCGGGCGGCACCATCTACGGGATCCCCGAGGACCTGCCGGTGCGCGAGGGCCACCCGCAACGTCCCGTGTCGCCGTACGGAGTCGCGAAGAAGACGGTCAACGACTACCTCCACTATTACCGCGAGGTGCACGGTCTCGAATACACCGCGCTCGCGCTCGCCAACGTCTACGGGCCACGTCAGGACCCGTACGGCGAGGCCGGGGTCGTGTCGATCTTCGCTGGCAAGCTGCTCGACAAGGAGCGGCCCACGATCTACGGCGACGGCGAGCAGACGCGCGACTTCGTCTACGTCGACGACGTTGTCGACGCGTTCGTGCGCGGCGCCGAGAAGGGCGGCGGTCTCGTCGTCAACATCGGCACCGGCGTCGAGACGAGCGTGCAGCAGCTCTTCGACGTGACGGCTCGCCTCACCGGTTTCAAGGACCCGGCGCGCTACGCGCGGCCGCGCACGGGCGAGCTGCGCCGTTCGGCACTCGATCCCGGTCGCGCCGCGATCCATCTCGGTTGGAAGCCATGGACCGACCTCGAGGACGGCATCGGCCGCACCCTCGAATGGTTCAAGGCCGCACGCTCCGCCGCCCGCCGCTAGCTCCTCTCCCGAAGCAGAAGGGTTAGCGAAACATGCGCAGGTCGTCGAGCGGGATCGGCGCACGATCGCGTGGCGTGTAGTGCGGATCGGGATGGCCGACGAGCACGAGCGCATGGGGGAGCCACTCGTCGGGGAGCGCGAGCGCGTCGCGCGCTTCCTCGGGACAGAAGATCGGCGCCGCGACCCAGCACGACGCGAGGCCCGCGTCGGTTGCCGCGAGCATCAGGTTCTCTACCGCGGCACCGAGCGACAGCAGCGCCATGCCCCATTCCGCGTGGCGACGGGGTTCGTCGGGGTAGCGGTCGAGCCCGTCCCACGTGAGGCAGCCGACGACCGCCACGGGCGCGGCGGTGAGCTTCGCGTGCGACGTGGCGACGAGCTCGTCGACACGCGCGGCGTCGGTGCCGTCGCGCTCGAGATCGCGCCGCCACTTCTCGCCCATGCCCTGGGCCAGAGCGTGCTTGCGCTCCGGGGTGTCGACAACGACGAATCGCCAGGGTCGCGAATGGTGCGGCGCGGGGGCGTGGCAGGCGGACTCGATGAGCCGATCTACCGTCGTCCGATCGAGGGCCGCCGTCTGAAAGGCGCGGATCGAGCGGCGGGCATCGATGAATCCGGGTACCAACGGTTGGCTCACCGGAACAGGTCTTCGGCGGGCGGACGGATCAGCTCGGCGCCGGTCGCTTCCACCAGCCACGCCGGCTCGAGTCCCCGCACGATCGCCGCCGGTATGCCGGCCGCCTTGCCCATCACCAGTTCCGCGGCGGATGCCAGCTCATCGGCGATCGCGATCTCGGTGACCTGCAACGCACGACCGTTCGCGTCGCGCTGGCCCTTGAGATCGACGAGCGCGGCGACACCGCATACCCCGATCGCGACATCGGTGAGGCCCATGCGCCACGCGCGTCCGAACGTGTCGGAGATGATCACGCCGACCGTGACGCCGCGCTCGGCGCGGACCGCGTCGCGCAGCTTGCGCGCCGAACGGTCAGGATCGACTGGGAGAAGCGCGGCGGCGCCGTGCTCGACGTTGGACACGTCGACACCCGCGTTCGCGCACACGAAGCCGTGGCGGGTCTCACTGATGATGAGCTCGCCGCGCCGGCGGAGCACCCGCATCGACTCCGACTCGATCAACGCGACGCGAGCCGCGGCGTCGGACGGGTCGAGCGCGACGACCCGCGCTTCGGCCTTCGAGACGATCTTCTGCGTAACCACGAGTATGTCGCCGTCGCGCAACGGTGTGTCCTGCGCGGCCGCAGCGTCGGTGAGCTGACGCGCAATCTGATCGCCGGCCCCGACTTCGGGGACGCCGCGCACCGGTATGACCCGGAGTTCGCTCGACACGTCAGGCAACGGCGTCGAGCGTGTCGCGTGCGAGCGCCGCGGCGACGCGGGCGTCGCGCATCAAGGTATCGGCGACGACCGCGTGCACCCCGAGCCGCTCGACGGCCGGACCACGAGCGCGGTCGTCGCCATCGATCACGAGCGTGCCGCAGAAATCTCGGTACGCGCGAGCGACGCCGACACACGACACTTCCATGCCGAGTGGCGCCATGAGTCGATCCGCCGGACCCTTGACCGGATGCCCGGCGATGATCGGGCTGACGCCCACGACCCGGTCGCGTCTCGCGACGAGCGCGTCGCGCACGCCGGGCACGGCGAGGATCGGCCCTATCGAGATGACCGGGTTGCTCGGGCAGACGAGGACCGTGTCGGCGGCCGCGATGGCGTCGAGCACGCCGGGTGCTGGTCGCGCGGCACTGATGCCTTCGAACCGCACCGCCACGACGGGTGGCTCGGCGCGGTGGCGCACGAACCATTCCTGCAAGCGCAGTTCACGTGGCTCGCCGTCGTCGACGCGCGCGTCGATACGGGTGGCGACCCGGTCGTCGCTCATCGGCAGTAGCCGGCAGCCGAGGCCCCACGCAGTGGTGATCTCGGCGGTCACCTCCGACAACGTTGCGCCCTCGCGCAGCCGTTGTGTGCGGAACAGGTGGGTCGCGAGGTCACGGTCGCCGAGGCGAAACCACGTCGGCATGCCGTAACGGTCGAGCGCGTCCATCGCGCCGAAGGTCTCGCCCGCGAGCCCCCAGCCGGTCTCGGAATTCGAAGCGTCAGCGAGTGTGTAGGTGACCGAGTCCAGGTCGGGCGAGACGAGCAGTCCGTGGAACTCGTCGTCGTCGGCCGTGTTGACCACGACCGTGACGTCACTCGGGTCGACGACGTCGACGAGCCCACGAAGGAACCGGGCCGCTCCCACCCCTCCCGCGAGCGCTGTCAACATGGTGGCGAGCGTACCGGTGGGTCGACGGCCGGGGGCAGTTGGCCCTGAGCGCCCGCCACGCGAAATCGCCCCGCGCCATTGCGGGGCGATTTCGCGGTGGAGCGGTTGCGTGCAGCGCCGCTTGGCGCCGCGGATCAAGCTGTGATGCGGATCAAGCTGCGATGCGGATCAAGCAGCGATGCGGATCAAGCAGCGGTGCGAGTCGAGCCGTCGGTGCGGCCGATGAGCTCTTGCAACCGCGCGGTACCGGCCTCGACCACTTGCTTCACCTGGTCGGGCACGGTCTGCAGCTGCTCGACGAGCGGGTCGACCCGGTCGCGCAGGTCGCCCACGAGGGGCTCGGCCCGGGAACGCGCTTCGGTCCGGAGCGCCTGGGCACGAGCCCTGGCGTTGCTCGTGGCGGTCGTCAGCGTCTCGCGCACGTCCTTGGTGGTGTTCTCCAACGTCGCCTGCACGTCCTTGGGAAGGTCGCCCAGATATTCGCGAGCCTGCTTGGCCTGGTTGCCGATCCTGTCGGCTGTCTCGCGCCGGCGCTCTTGCGCCTGCTGGAAGCCGATCACGCCGACGCCGATCGTGACGTAGGCGGCGTCTTGAACGGTCTTGCGCACATCGATGCTCATGGGACTCCTCGTTGTCTTTCCTCGTGCTCGCATGCGGCGCGAGGTGTTTGGGGGTTCCGTCGACGGTCACCGTATGGGACCGCTCGAAGTGCTAGCAGCATACTTCGAAGTCATATATATTTGCAAGCACTCGTGACCGGAGTCACGAAGCACCCCATTGGTAGGCTTCCGCCACCTGATGGACGCGCCGGAACCCCCTGACGGGCCAACGCTCCTGGAGCCCGGCGACGAGGTTTTCACCGAGGGTGAGGCCCTCACCGAAGTCCTCCCCGCCGCTGCTCCACCGATCGCGGCGGTTGTCGTGACCCGCAATCCGGGCCCCGGGCTCGACGACACGCTGCGGTCGCTGGCGGCTCAGGACTATCCCGATCTCACCATGCTTGTCATCGACGTTGCCTCCGACGAGGACCCAACGCCGCGCATCGCCGACGTATTGCCGGGCGCCTACGTGAAACGCCTGGGCGATCGCGTCGGCTTCGCAGGCGCGGCAAATGAGGCACTGGTGACGGTCGAGGGCGCCACCTTCCTCTTCCTGTGTCACGACGACGTCGTCCTCGACCCGGGTGCGATCCGGATCATGCTGGAAGAGGCGTACCGCTCCAATGCCGGCATCGTCGGCCCGAAGCTCGTCGACGCCGACAACCCCGAGATCCTCCTCGAGGTCGGGCGGTCCGTCGACAGGTTCGGCGGTTCCCACACCGGCATCGAGCCGGGGGAGCTCGACCAGGAGCAGCACGACGCCGTGCGCGACGTCTTCTACGTGTCGAGTGCCGCGTTGCTCGTGCGCGCGGATCTTTTCGCCGAGCTCGGTGGATTCGATCCCGCCACGTTCCCCGGCTCGGAGGACCTCGATCTCTGCTGGCGTGCTCGGCTCGCAGGCGCACGCGTGCTCGTCGCTCCCGACGCCAGGGTTCGACACCGAGAGGCTTCGGTCAAGCGGGGGGAAGGCGACGAGGCCGAGCTCGCTGACGTCGCGCGCACGCGCGTGCGGGTGCTGCTGACGTCGTACTCGAAGCGGCGGCTGGCGTGGCTGGTGCCGATGGGCTTGCTCGTGGCGCTCGTCGAAGCCGCGATCTTCACGTTCACGCGTCGCCGGGCGCGGGCGCGTGCGGTGCTGGGCGCATGGTCGTGGAACCTGCGGCACTCCCGCGAGGTGCGCGAGAGCCGCAAGCGCGCCCAGGCGCTCCGGCGAATCCACGACCGTGACCTGCACGAGTTGCAAGCCCGCGGCAACGCACGGCTACGCGCGTTTCTGGCCGAAAGCACGGGGGCGCGCGAGCGGATCCGATCGATCGGCGATGCGGGCCGCACGTGGGTGGAGGAAGCGTCGAGCGGTCTACGCCAGCCGATCACCGTCGCGGCGTGCGTCGTGGCCGTCCTCGGCTTAATCGGCTCACGCGAGCTGATCTTCACGCGCGTGCCCGAGGTCGGCTCGCTCGCCGCGTGGCCGGGCGTCGGGTCATTGCTCGACACCTTCGGCTCGGGCTGGCGGTACACGGGCATGGGTTCGTCGACTCCCGCGCCGCCTGCGCTCCTGGTGATGAGCGCGCTCGGTACCGTGCTCCTCGGTGCGGTCGGTCTGGCGCGCACGCTCGTGGTCGTTGGCGCGTTGCCGCTCGGCGGGATTGCGGCCTACCGGTTCGCGCGCCCGATCGTGCAGTCACGAGTGTCTGCAGTGCTGGCCGGTCTCGCGTACGTGGTCAACCCGGTGTCACGCAATGCGTTGGCCAACGGGCGGCTGGGTCCACTGGTGTTCTACGCGCTCACGCCATTCCTCGTGTTGCTCATGCTCCGCGCCGCCGATGTCGGTCGCGAGACCGCACCGCGGTCGGCGCGCCAGTCCGATCGTGCGGCGCGCGATCCCCGCCCGCTGCTCGCGCTCGTCGCCGTGACGGCACTGGTGAGCGCGTGGTATCCGCTCGCGTTCCTCGTTCCAGTCGTCGCCGCGGTCGCGTTCGTGCTCGCAGTGCCGCTCGCGCTCGACGGCGTAGAACTGGCTCGACGCGCGGTCGGCGTGGCCGTCCTCGGCGGGCTGGGCGCACTCGTGCTGCTGCTGCCGTGGTCGGCGGCGATGTTGCATCCCGGCGTCGACGGCGCCGCCCTGGGTGTGGCGTTTCGATCTCATCTCGATGTCGGGGCGGTGCTCCGGTTCCAATCCGGGCCGTCGGGTTCGGGACTGGCCGCGTACGGCCTGTTGATCGCGGGCGCGTTGGTGCTCGTGATCGGCAGCCGGTTGCGGCTCGCCTGGGCCGCGCGCGCGTGGGCACTCGCGTTGTTGGGCTGGGCGCTCGTCTGGGTGCCGGGCCGCTTTTTCGGCCACGTGTCGATGCCCGCACCGGAAGTGGGCCTCACGATCGCGGCGCTCGGCATCGCGCTCGCGATCGGGTTGGGCGCGGACGCGTTCGGCGAAGGGCTGACGCGGTTCCACTTCGGCTGGCGCCAACCCGCCGGAGTGTTCGCCGCGGTCGCACTCACCTTGACCACGCTCGGGTTCGCCGCCGACTCGCTCGACGGTCGTTGGCATGCTCCGGCCAACGACTGGCCACGATCGCTCGCTGTGCTGCAGCCGCAACAGGCCGACGGGGACTTTCGCGTGCTGTGGGTGGGCGACCCGTCCGTCCTGCCGCTCGACCCCGCCGTGCGGGGCGACGGGGTTGGCTACCTGCTGACGACCAACGGCGCGGTCGACGCGCTCGGGTTGTGGCGCGCCCCGGAACGACGCGCGGATCGGCTCCTGGGTACGGCCGTCGATCTTGTCGCGACCGGTCGCACGAACCGGCTCGGTCACCTCGTCGCGCCGATGGGCGTCCGCTACATCGCGGTGCCGGAGCGTCGCGGGCCGGACAGTGGTCAACTTGTGCCCGCGCCGGCCGGGATCGCGCCGGCGCTCGGTCAGCAACTCGACCTCTCAGTCTTGAAGTCGGATCCCGGTGTCACGCTTTACGAGAACATCGCCTGGGTGCCGGCGCGCAGCGTCGCGCCGCCGGGTGCCGCGCTTGCGCTCGACGCACCCGACCCGGCGGTTGCCGCCTCGCGCACCGACGTCGCGGGCGCGAAACCGATCACTGGGCAACCGAGCGACGGCGGCGCGGCCGGGCCCGGCACCGTGCTGTGGAGCCAGGCGTATGACGGCCGGTGGCATGCCACCGCCAACGGGCAGAGTCTGCGGCACGTGAAACCGTTCGGCGTGGTCAACGGATTCGTGCTCCCGAAGCGGGGGCCAACCGCGATCACGTACGGCGGCCAGTGGCAACGAGCACTCGCGATCCTCGTGCAGCTGCTCCTGTGGGCCGGCTTCGTCGCGCTCTGGCGACGCAGCCGGCGCGCCGCGCGCCGAGCCGCGAATGAGGTGCCGGCGTGACGGCCGCGGATCCGGCGGGCGACGCCATCGTCGAACGGCGGAATCCCGTCGGCGGACGGTGGCTGCTGCTTCTTCCGATCGTATTGGTGTTGCTGCTCGCGGTGACCCTCGACCAGGGCGCGAGCAACGCGGGTGCCGGTGGCGAACGAAACGCATCGTCCGCCGGTGCACCGACGGCCGCACCCGCGGGCACGGTCGCGGCTGCGTGGTACTGCGCTGAGGGCACTTCGAATCCCGGTGGGCGTGCCGACGAGACCGTCATCATCGCCAACCTCGGCTCCGGCCGGACGACGGCCGTGGTACAGGTGGTCGGGGGCGCACAGCCGGCGATGGTGACCAAACGGGTGCAGCTCGAGCCCTACTCGCAGGCCAGGGTGCACGTCGCAGATCTGGTTGTGACCGCCGAGCCCGGTGTGATCGTGCAGGCATACAGCCCGTCGGTCGTGGTGGAGCACGAGCTGCGGGCCGGTGCCGAGCTCGCCACCGGCCCGTGCGCGCGTCAACCGGCGACGTCGTGGAACTTCGCCGCCGGCAGCACCGGCAAGGGTGAGCAGCTGTTCCTCGCGCTGTTCAACCCCTTCCCCGACGACGCCATCGTCGACGTCGGCTTCGTGACCGATACCGGCCCGGAGGCGCCGGGACCGCTGCAAGGCCTGGTCGTCGCGCGTCACTCCCGGGTGACCGTCCGCGTCAACGACCAGCTCGATCGGCGCGCGCAGCTCGCGGCGCACGTCGACGTGCGTTCCGGCAGGGCCGTGGCCGAGAGCTCGCAGATCGACAACACGCCCGACGGCCGGAAGGGGATCGCGGCGTCGTTGGGAGCGACGGGTGGGGCGGCGGTGTGGACGTTTCCGTACGGCGACGCCAAACCCGGAATACAGGACACGATCGCGATCGCCAACTTTGGCACCGCCCCGGCGACGGTCTCGCTCGAGACACAGCTGGTCGGTGTCATCACGCTGAGCCCTCGGCCGGTGACTGTGCCCGCGCGGTCGGTCGTCGTCGCGAACGCGGCCGAGCGCGTGCCGGTGGGCACCGGCTTCTCGACGGTGATCCGCGTTCTGTCCGGGGGCCCGGTGGTTGCCGAGCAGCTGGTGACCTTCACGGCACCCGCACGCACCGCCGGTCTCGCCGCGACGCTGGGAGTGCCGCAGCCGGCGCAGCGATGGGCGGTCGCTGTCGGACGCGTCACCGGAGCTGACGATGAGCTGATCATCAACAACCTCGGGCGCGACCGCGCGCGTCTTGATGTGGAAGTGCTGAGCGGCGGCAACAGCCGTCGGCCGGCGGCGTTGCAGCGCGTCGCCGTGCCGGCGGGCAAGCGCGCCGTGTTCGCGCTGTCCGCCGACACCGTGCCTGCCGATGCCGCGGTTGTCGTGCACGCCGACCGTCCGGTCGACGTGGCGCGTGCCGGGTTCGCGCCGACCGCGGTCACGATCAGTCCCGGCATCGTATGGCCCACGTAGCGAGCTCCTGATGGCGCGCGTCGCCCTGGCCGCCGGGTTCATCGTCGTGGCCGTGATCGTTGCGCTCGTCTTGGAGCGTCGCCGCGCCGCGCCGCCGGCACGCGACGCCTATCCGGTGCCGGCGCAACTCGATCGCGCCGACTTTCCGCGTCCCGACGCGCCCTGGCTCGTCGCGCTGTTCTCGTCGACGCGGTGCGACTCGTGCGCGGGCATGGCCGACAAGATGGTGGTGCTCGAATGCGCAGCGGTCGTGACGTGCGACATCGCCGACGAGACGCGCCGCGACCTGCATGAGCGCTACGCGATCTCCGGACTCCCGATGCTCCTCGTGGCCGACGCCGAGGGCGTGGTGCGACGCGCCTTCGTCGGCAGTGCCACCGCCACCGACGTGTGGGCCGCGGTCGCCGAGCTCCGCGCGCCCGGCAGCACACCCGAACCCGATCTCGGCCGCGAGATCCTCCCGGAGCGGCGCGCCTGAGACCTCTGTCGGGGGTGGTGCTGCTCAGTCGCGCGCGGGCGTGGGCTCCGGGGGAGCTGCAGGTGGTGCGTCGGCGGGCGGGCGATCGTGACTGCCCGCGCCGTCGACCTCGGCCGACATGCCGCCGACGCCGTCGTCGACATCGCTGAGTGACTCGCCTTCGGCGGCCGGCGCCACTGGCGTCTCCGAATCGTCCGCACGCGTCGCGAGACGTGGTCCGCCGGCCTTGTGACCCATCGCCTCATCGACCAGCCGGCGCACCTCTTCGCCGTCGAGTGTTTCGCGCTCGAGGAGCGCGTGCGCGACCGCATCGAGGCCGGCCCGGTGTTCGGTGAGCACCTTGCGGGCGCGGTCTTCTTCGTCGCGCAAGATGCGCTCGACCTCTTCATCGATCACCCGGGCGGTGTCGTCGGAGTAGTCGCGGGTGTGCACGAGGTCCTCGCCGAGGAACACCGCTCCCTGCGACCCCCAGGCCATCGGGCCGATGCGATCGGACATGCCCCACTCGCGCACCATCTTGCGGGCCAGCTCGGTGCACCCGACGAGGTCGTTCTGGCCGCCGGTCGAGAGGTGGCCGAAGACGATCTCCTCTGCGATCCGACCGCCGAGACGCACCACGAGCGAGTCGGCGATGTACTCGCGCTTGTAGATGTGGCGCTCTTCGAGCGGCAGCTGTTGCGTGACGCCGAGCGCCATGCCGGTGGGGAGGATCGTCACCTTGTGCACCGGGTCGGCATGCTCGAGTACGTACGCGAGCACGGCGTGGCCGCCCTCGTGGAACGCGACGACTTCTTTTTCCTCTTCGCTGAGCGCCATGGAGTCGCGCTTGAGGCCCATGAGCACCCGATCGCGCGCCTCGTCGAAGTCGCGCGCTTGCACCGCCTGTTCGCCGCGCCGTACCGCGAACAGTGCCGCTTCGTTGACGAGGTTGGACAAGTCGGCGCCGCTCATGCCCGGCGTGCCGCGCGCGATCACGTCGACGTCGACGTCGGGGCCGATCTTCTTGTCGCGGAAGTGCACCTGCAGGATCGCGACCCGCTCGTCTTGGGTGGGCAGCGGCACGAGGATCTGGCGGTCGAAGCGTCCCGGGCGGAGCAGCGCCGTGTCGAGCACGTCGGGCCGGTTGGTAGCGGCCATCACGACGACGCCTTCCATCGCCTCGAACCCGTCCATTTCCGCGAGCAGTTGATTGAGTGTCTGCTCGCGTTCGTCGTGGCCGCCGCCGAGACCCGCGCCCCGCTTGCGGCCGATCGAGTCGATCTCGTCGACGAAGACGATCGCCGGCGCCTGCTTGCGTGCCGTCTGGAACAAGTCGCGTACCCGCGCCGCCCCGACGCCCACGAACATCTCCATGAAGTCGGAGCCGGTGACCGACACGAACGGCACGCCCGCCTCACCGGCGACGGCGCGCGCGATCAGCGTCTTGCCGGTGCCGGGTGGCCCCACGAGCAAGACGCCCTTCGGGATGCGCGCGCCGATGTCTTTGAACTTCGCCGGATACTTGAGGAAGTCGACGACTTCGGCGATCTCTTCTTTCACCGGGCCGTAGCCCGCGACGTCAGCGAACGTCGTCTTCGGTTTTTCCGTGTTGTAGACCTTCGCCCGGCTGCGGCCGATGTTCATGACCGCGCCCATTTGGCCCTGGGCCCGGCGGCTCATGTACCAGAAGACGCCGCCGATCAGCAGGAACAGGATGAGGATCGGCGCGTACGCAGCGAGCAGGCTCGAGCCGCCGTTGTTGTAATCGAACTGCACGTGTTTCTGCTGCAGGAGCTTGATCGTGCTCTCCTGCAAGTCGTTGTTGGGCCCGGAGCTCGTGAACTCCTTGTTGTTGCCCTGCGCCGTCTTGTACACGCCGGTGATCTTGCCGTTGGACTTGTTGAACTTGACGCTCTTGACGTTGTTGGACCTCACCGCCGAGAGGAAGCCGTCGTAGGGGAGCTCCTGCTTCGACGATCCGCCCGGGTTGAGGGTCGTGACCACGAAGAACGTGACCAGGAGGCCGGCCACGATCGCCCACGGCAGCCACTTCGGGCGCGACGTCGGGGCCGGGCCGGGTGGTCCCGGACGCTGGTCACGACCCGGTGGCAGGTCGGACGGGCGACGGCTCATCGACGATCAGGCTCCTGATGGCTCATGGACGGCGCGGGCGCACCCGCGTAAGGGACACCATCGTACGGGGCGCGAGCAAGATTCCCACGCGGACCTTGACCGTCGCGGGAAAGAGGTATAGGTTGATGTACGTCCTCCGGAGGGGCCAACCGCAAGGTAGGTCACTCCGGGGGGCATTTTTTTTTCGTTTCATTCGCGCAGCGGCGTCCTTCGATGGTGGTGTGACACGGCCCATCCCGGCGCCGATCAGGGCGGCCGGTAGGGTGGCCGCTCCATGCAGCCCGAGGTCCCCCGCCGTCGCTGCGCCCGCCCCGATTGCGCGCGCGTCCCCGCCGCGTCGTTGACCTACGACTACGGCGCACGGGCCGTGTGGATCGATCCCGCCGTCGGCGAGCGGTGACTGGGCCCCTACCGCTGCACCAACCGCGCCCGCGGGTCGCGTGGGGAGTCCCCGATGCGTTGATCGCGTGGCTCTTGGGGCTGCTCGCCGCATTGATCGGAACGGAGATCGCCCTCTCGGTCCTCGCCGCGACGAGCGGTGTGCCGAAGCGTGTGAGCGATTATCCGGTGTGGGTGCTCCTGATCACGTTGGCGGCACAGGAGGCGGCATCGGTCGGCTGGTTGTGGTGGGCGAGTCTGCACAAGGGGCTCGGCACGCTCGCAGGCGACTTCGGGTTGCGCGTTCGTGCCGCCGACTGGCGATGGCTCTTCGCGGGCATGGGCCTCGGGCTCCTCACCATTGTGTTGCTCGCGCCGATCGCCCATTTCCAGAAAGAGACCCAAGGTGTGGTGCGCCAGTTCCAGCACGCGAGCGCGATCGAGGTGCCGTTGTACGTGCTCGGCGTCGGCCTCGTCGCGCCCATCGTTGAGGAGCTGCTCTTTCGCGGCGTGTTGCTGCGAGCGCTCGCTCGCCGCACCACGATCGCCTGGGCGGTGTTCGGCTCCGCGCTCACGTTCGCGATCGTGCACCCGCTCCTCGATTTCAGCGCCATTGCCGGGGTGCCCGCCTTCTTCGTGCTCGGGATCGTGTCGGGATATCAGGCCGTGCGCACCGGCAGCCTGTCCCGTTCGATCCTGTTGCACGTCGGATTCAACGCATTCACGTTGACGTTGCTCGTGCTCGGCTCCTGAGTCCCTGACCGCCGGCATTCGGCCTTTTGTGCCCTCAGCGCTCAAGTTTTTCGCGGCTTGTGTCGTTGACTGATCCGGAGAGTTACGACTGGGAGGTCGGTATGCGCTGTCCGATGTGTGCCAAGGCATCCATTGTCGAGATTCGCATGCGCGTGGGGGCGTCCGATGTGACGTTCCGCCGTTGTGCGCGCTGTGATTCGCAGGCATGGGAGACCGCGGAAGGGCAGATCTCGCTGGCCCATCTGCTGGAGCTCGCTCGTTGCACCTAGTTTCGCCCCACCGTTTGTGCGCGCCCTGACGGCATAGCAAGACCCTTCGCGCGACCGTTGTTGGCCCGTCGCGTCGATGGCGCTCGCAAGCGCGACACTGTCGATCGCCCGCGTGCTGGCATGCTGAGCAGGTTTGTCCTGCCGCTCGCGCCCCTGTAGCCCACCCGATTGCCCCCGCATGATGAAGATCGCATGTTGAGCTGCGCATGGTGAGCACGAAGCAGCCGCTGAGCGAGCCGTCGTCGGGCGATCTCGAACCAACGCTCCCCGACCGATTCGACGCGGTGGCGCCCGATCGGCCCGAGCGGGCCTGGTACGAGCGTGTCGAGTGGTGGATAGGCGTCGCAGTCGTTCTCGCGTGCACCGCATACGTGCTCTGGCAGCTCGAGCCCCGCCTCTTGTTGCGTGACACCACGACCGCGGGTGGCGACACCGGCGCGCATGTGTGGTGGCCGGCCTATCTCCGCGACCACTTGCTGCCGTGGCGCCTCGCCGGGTGGTCGCCCGACTGGTACGGCGGGTTCCCGGCCGGGCAGTTCTACTTCCCATTGCCGGCGCTGCTGGTCGTCGCGCTGAATCTTGTCATGCCGTACAACATCGCGTTCAAGCTCGTCACCGCGATGGGGCCGGTCGCGCTGCCGATTGCCGCGTACTCGTTCGCGCGGGGGATACGCGCGCCGCGGCCGGCGCCGCCGCTGTTCGCCGTCGCCGCGACCGTGTTCCTGTTCTTCAAAGGCAGCCCCCGCCCGCAAGACGCGCAGTCCATCGCCTTCAACCAGCACATCATGGGTGGCAACCTCCCGAGCAACCTCGCGGGCGAGTTCTCGTTCGCGCTCGCGCTCGCGCTTGCGTTGTTCTTTCTCGGAGCCATGGCATGGACGCTCGACCATCGACGGCGATCGTGGCTGCCCGCGGTGCTGTTGGCCGCGGTGGTCATGTCGCATCTCGTGGTCGCGATCTTCGCCGTGCTCGCCGCGGTCCTGATCTGGCTCACGCGCCGTGACCCGATCCCGAAACTTTGGCGTTTCGCCGCCGTCGGCGCGGTGGGCGCCCTGCTCACTGCGGTCTGGAGCGTGCCGCTCGTCGCGACGCTGGGCTACACGACCGACATGCGCTACGAACCCATCGACCGCTATGTCGCGTACCTTTTCCCGGGGTACTTCTTGTGGCTGTTGCCGTTCATCGCCGCGGCCATCATCGGCGGATTCGTCGAGGGGCGCCGCTCGACGCTCTCCGTCGCCGCGATCACGGTGCTCGCCGGCCTGCTGTTCCGCTTCTGGTACGACGTGTCGAACAGCCCGGCGTGGAACCTTCGTCTGGTCCCGTTCTGGTACTTGGGGCTGTTCCTGCTCGCGGCGTTGGGCGCGACGGAGATCATCAGAGGACTTGCGTCGTTCGCAGTACAGAGCGTCGAGACGCAATGGTGGGGCCCGGATGATCCGGATGATGAGGACGGCGAGGACGACCACGCGCGTCACACCCGGATCGAGGATGCGGGGCGACGGGGTCTCGCTGCGCCGCCGTCCCCACGGATGGTGCGCGCGGTCACGATTGCAATCCTCGTCGCACTCTTCGCCACTGTCGCGCTCGTGCGCGTCGACCAGACGCGCGGCTTCCTGCCGTTCTGGGTGAAGTGGAACTACACCGGCTACGAGGACACGACCGGCAAGGCGCAGGGAGTCGCGAAGGCGTGGCCGGAGTATCAGCGGATCGTCGCGACGATGTCGTCGCTACCGCCCGGCCGCGCCCTGTGGGAACCGTCGTCCGCAATCGACAAGTACGGCACGACGCTCGCGCTCGAGCTGTTGCCGTACTTCACCCATGGTCGCATCGGCTCGATGGAAGGGCTCTACTTCGAGGCCAGCGCGACGACGCCGTATCACTTCCTGACCGTTGCCACGCTCACACACGATGGCAGCGCCTCGAATCCGGTGCGCGGCCTGCCCTACCGCACGTTCGATGACTTCAATCTCGGCGTGCGCTACCTCCAGCTTCTCGGCGTGCGCTACTACATGGCTCAGTCAGCCGAGACCAAGCAAGCAGCCGAGAGGAGCCCGTCGCTACGGCGAGTGGCCTCGGTGCCCGACATCGACGGCATCCCTCCCTCCGGGTGGAACGTGTACGAAGTCGCCGAATCGCAGCTCGTCGCGCCACTCGGGTACCAGCCGGTTGTCATGACCGACGTGCAGAGCGGGCCCAACTGGAAGTGCGAAGGCAGCTCGCGCCCGCCGGCGAAAGCGGCGAGCGCGGAAGTGTTCACGCCGTGGGAATGCGCCGCGGTGCCGTGGTTCAATGACCCCGGCGCACTCAACCGTCTACTCACGGCCGACGGGTCGAGCGCGTGGAAGCGGGCACCGATGACGAGTGCGCGACGCGTGCCGTTCGGAACCCGACTCCCGAATGTGCACGTCACCAACATTCGCAGCGACGATCATTCGGTTTCATTCGACGTGTCGCGTACCGGCGTACCGGTATTGGTCAAGACGTCGTACTTCCCCAACTGGCAGGCCTCGGGTGCGGACGGGCCATGGCGGGCCACGCCCAACGAGATGGTCGTCGTGCCGACCTCGAAGCATGTGCGACTCGTCTACGGCACCACGACGGCCGAATGGGTCGGCCGAATCGGCACGCTGCTCGGCCTCGGGGGCTTGGCGTTCCTCGTGTGGTGGGTACCAGGGCGACGCCCTCGCCGCGAGGTTTCCGTGGACGGGGCCGGTCACCCGGAGGGCTAGGATCGGCTTCCCGCCCCGCGGGCGGTGAGGATTCCTCCCGAGGCAAAACCCTGTGTCTTCCGCTGCTTCCCTCGACGCGATCTTCAAGGCTTACGACATCCGCGGCGTTTATCCCGACGAGATCGCCGAGGATCTCGCGCGCCGCGTCGGCAACGCCCTCGTGGGCTTCACCGGTGCCGCGCAGGTGCTCGTCGGCCGCGACGCTCGTCCGTCGTCCAAGCCGCTCGCGAGCGCGTTCGCCGAAGGCGTGACCCGGGCCGGCGCGGACGTGATCGACCTCGGGCTGGCCTCGACCGACCTCTGTTACTTCGCGTCGGGAAGTCTTGATGCACCCGCCGCGATGTTCACTGCGAGCCACAACCCGGCGCAGTACAACGGGATCAAGCTGTGTCGGGCCGGCGCCGCGCCGATCGGTGAGGAGACCGGGCTCGCGCAGATCAAGGCGACCGTGGCCGACGGGCTCATCGAACGGGCCGAGGAGCCTGGCCGAATCGAACGGCGCGACATGCTGGCGCAGTTCGTCGCGCATGTTCGGTCGTTCGTCGACCTCGACGTGCTGCGGCCGCTGAAGGTCGTCGCTGACACTGCCAACGGGGTCGGTGGCCTGATCGTGCCCGCCGTCTTCGCGAGCTTGCCGTTCGACCTCACGATGCTCTTCGCCGAGCTCGACGGCACGTTCCCCAACCATCCCGCCGATCCGATCCAGCCCGAGAACCTCAAGGACCTGCAACGAGCCGTCGTCGACGGCGATGCCGACGTGGGCCTGGCGTTCGACGGTGATGCCGACCGGGTCTTCCTTGTCGACGACCAGGCTCAGCCCGTGTCGGGCTCGGTCACCACCGCGATCCTCGCCGACACGATCCTCGAGCGACACCCGGGCGAGATCGTCGTGCACAACCTCATCTGCTCCAAGACCGTTCCCGAAGTCATCCGCGAGCACGGCGGCACCCCCGTGCGCACGCGCGTCGGCCACTCGTTCATCAAACAGGTGATGGCCGAGACCGGCGCGATCTTCGGCGGCGAACATTCGGCCCACTACTACTTCCGCGACAACTACCGCGCCGACTCCGGCATCATCGCGGCGCTGCTCGTGCTCGAGCAGCTCTCGAAATCGAGTCAGCCGCTTTCCGAGTTACGCAAGCCGTTCGAGCGCTATGCCGCGTCGGGCGAGATCAACACTCGGGTGCGCGAGCCGCTCGCAGTGATCGAAGACGTCGCCCGCGCCTTTTCCGAAGTGGCCGAAGACCGCCTCGATGGGCTCACAGTCGATCTCGGTGACTGGTGGTTCAACCTCCGGCCGTCCAACACGGAGCCGCTGCTCCGACTCAACCTCGAGGCAGCCGACCGCGCCGCGTGCGATGCTCATACGGCGGAGGTGCTGGCGCTCGTGCGCAGCTCCTCCAACGCCTGACCCGCCAACACCGACTCATTGAGGAGCACGACCGTGGCGCTCGACCCCAAGCTGCTCGAGATCCTGGCCTGTCCCGAAGACAAGGGCCCCCTGTTGTACTTCGCCGACGAAGACGCGCTCTACAACCCGCGGCTGAAGCGGCGCTACGCAGTGCGTGACGACATCCCGATCATGCTCATCGAAGAGGCCGAGACCGTCGACGGCGCGGAAGACAAACGGCTGCGCGCGAAGGCCGAGTCCGAGGGTATCGAGCCCACGTTCGAGCAGTGACGGTCGACTCGCTCGATTTCCTCGGGGCGGTGCGCGGTCTTCCCGAGCAGCTCGCAGCGGCGCACGAAGCCGCGGGGAAGCTGAAGCCGCAGGTGTTCCCGCGCGCCGACGAGATCGACAACATCGTCGTGCTCGGCATGGGCGGCTCGGGCATCGCCGGCGACGTGCTCGCGTCAACGGCGAGTGGCGCACTGGCCGTCCCGGTGATCGGGGTCAAGCGGTATCGCACGCCGTGTTTCGTCGGGCCCCGCACGTTGGCGTTCGCGATGTCGTACTCCGGCAACACCGAGGAGACGCTCGCGATGACTCGCGGCGCGCTCGACGTCGGCGCCAAGGTGGTCGCCGTGTCCAACGGCGGTGAGCTCGCCGCGCTGGCTCGGCAGCGCGGCGCGGTGCACATCGCCTGTCCCGACGGATACTTGCCGCGCGCTGCACTCGGGGCGCTCATCGCGCCGTTGTTCGTCGCGTGCTCTCGAATTGGCATCCTGCCCGAGGCCCACGCGTGGCTGGTGCAGGCGCAGACGCAGCTCGCGGCGCGTCGCGACGAGTGCAAACCCGAAATCGAAGGCAGCGCCAACCCGGCGCGCGAGCTCGCGCGTCGCATCGGTCGCACGATCCCGTTGTTCTACGGCGGCGGCGCGGTCGGCGCAGTCGCGGCGATGCGATGGAAGTGCGACGTCAACGAGAACGCCAAGGCACCGGCGTTCTGGAACGCCTACCCGGAGCTCGACCACAACGAGATCTGCGGCTGGGGCCAGCACGGTGACGTGACCCGGCAGGTGTTCACCCTCGTCGAGCTGCGCCACGGCTTGGAGCACCAGCAGGTGTCGCGCCGCTTCGCCGCGACTCGTGAGCTGATCGAAGAGACGGTCAGCCAAGTGCTCCAGGTGCAGGCAAAAGGCGAGGGACGGCTTGCCGAGCTGCTCGACCTCATGTACCTCGGCGACTGGATGAGCTGCTACCTCGCGCTCGACAACGACGTCGACCCCGGCCCGATCGACGCCATCGCGGCATTGAAAGCACGCCTTGCCGCCGACTGATCAGGGCGTGTCGGAGTACGTGTTGGCGCGCAGGCCGTTGATGTCGCCGGCCTGGTAGCTCGTGGGGGCGACCTTGAAGCCCGGGCGCATGACCTGGTTCCGGCCGAGGTACTGGTCGGAGTGGTCGAGGCCGAACGAGTGGCCGAGCTCGTGGTACACGAGGGCGCGGAGCCAGGTATCGGTCAGCCGTCCCGCGTCCATCCAGTACGGGGAGATCCAGATCTTCTCTCGGCTGACCATGGTGTGCTTGCCGTACACGGTCCGTGCCTCGTTGGTGCATCCCGCCAAGGCGACTTGGTCGCCGACGCAATTGTTGCCCTGCCAGCTGACACTCACCTTGATGACACCGTCGACGCCGGTCGCGTCAGTCGTCGTACCCGGTGCAACCCCGACGTGGACGCCCGTGATCGCCGTGAGCTCGGCGGCGGCCGCCCGGAGCGGCGCGCGTGTCCGCTCGATGCTGGGCGAGTCGACGAGCTGGATCGTCAGGCCGTGCTTCGGCGTGTAGACGTCGGTCCAATAGCTGCGATAGCCCAACGCATCCGTGGCCGATGTGGCCGCCGGGATGCAGGAACTGATGAGCGCGCTGCTGGCGCAGAAGACGACCAAGATCACGGCTCGGCGCATTGGGCTCCTCATTCACGGCAAAACGGCAGAACACGTATAATAGCCCTCAGTGGGAAGAAAAGCAAGGAGGCGGACTCAATCAGGATCTTGGGCGCGCCAGGGTTTCGATATGATCCGTGTCTGGTCGGGCCGTCTCACGGCTGTCATCCAGTGATCTGGGCCGACTCCACGAACGAGTGCGCGTCGCCCACTTTGGCCCGCGCCCCAAATCGAGGAGTCACACCATGACTACGACCGCACCACGTTCCACATCGTCATCGTCGAGCGACGACACCTCTGACTTCAAGGTCGCGGATCTCTCGCTGGCCGACTTCGGCCGCAAAGAGATCACGCTCGCCGAGCACGAGATGCCCGGGCTCATGGCGCTGCGCGAGCGCCACACCGAGCAGCAGCCGCTCGCCGGCGCGCGGATCACGGGGTCGCTCCACATGACGATCCAGACCGCGGTGCTCATCGAGACACTCGTCGCGCTCGGTGCCGCCGTGCGCTGGGCGAGCTGCAACATCTTCTCCACGCAGGACCATGCCGCGGCCGCGATCGCGATGTCGGGCGTCCCGGTGTTCGCGTGGAAGGGCGAGACGCTCGAGGAGTACTGGTGGTGCACCGACCAGGCGCTCTCGTGGCCGGGCGAAAGCGGTCCCACGACGATCCTCGACGACGGTGGCGACGCCACGTTGCTCGTGCACAAGGGCGTCGAGTTCGAGAAGGCGGGCGCAGTGCCTGACCCCACAACAGCCGACTCCGAGGAGTTCGGCTACGTGCTCGCGCTTCTGAAGCGCACGATTGCCGAAGACCCGCAGCGCTGGCATCGCATGGCCGAGGGCATCCAAGGTGTCACCGAGGAGACGACCACCGGCGTGCACCGGCTGTACCAGATGACGGAGCTCGGCACGCTGCTGTTCCCGGCGATCAACGTCAACGACTCCGTTACCAAGTCGAAGTTCGACAACCTGTACGGCTGCCGGCATTCACTCGTGGATGGCATCTGCCGCGCCACCGACGTGATGCTCGCGGGCAAGGTCACCGTGGTGTGCGGTTACGGCGATGTCGGCAAGGGCTGTGCGCAGTCGCTACGGGGACAGGGCGCGCGGGTCGTCATCACCGAGGTCGATCCGATCTGCGCGTTACAGGCGGCGATGGAAGGGTACGAGGTCACGACGCTCGACGACATCGTCGAGACGGCCGACCTGTTCGTCACCGCAACCGGCAACCTCAACATCATCACGCCGTCCGATATGGCGCGCATGAAGCACAACGCGATCGTCGGTAACATCGGTCACTTCGACAACGAGATCGACATGGCGGGTCTCGCAAAGGTCGATGGCATCACGCGCGTCAACATCAAGCCGCAGGTCGACGAGTGGGTGTTCCCCGACGGCCACGCGGTGATCGTGCTGGCCGAAGGCAGGCTGCTCAACCTCGGCTGCGCGACCGGTCACCCGAGCTTCGTGATGTCGAACAGCTTCACCAACCAGGTGATGGCCCAGATGGAGCTCTACGGCCACCCCGACTTCTACGAGGCCCGCGTCTACACGTTGCCGAAGCATCTCGACGAGGAAGTGGCCCGTCTGCATCTCGGTAAGCTCGGCGTGAAGCTCACCGAGCTCACCGAGCAGCAAGCCGATTACCTCGGCATTCCCCAACACGGACCGTTCAAGCCCGACCACTACCGCTACTGACACACAGTCTCGCTCGAGGCCTGTCCCTCCGCGTCCCGAAACGGTCGCCGGGGCAACCAATTCGCGACGCGAAAGCTGGTGGCGGGTGAGTGTCACACCGGGTCCGTAGCGTCTCGGGGGTGCTGCACGAACTCGTGAGGTTGGTCTTTCCGGCGCGCTGTCCCGGCTGCGGGCGGGCGGGCGAGCCGTTGTGTGCCGACTGCGCGCAGCAGCTCCGCGCGCCGGCGCGGGTGCCACCTCCGCCCGGGGTCGACGCGTGGGTGGCGCCGTTCTCGTATGAAGGCGTAGCGCGGGAGCTGGTGGCGAGGGTGAAGTACCGCGATGCTCGGGCGGCGGTCCCGTGGCTCGCATTGGCGATGGCGGCAGCAGTTCGCGATGCGGGCGTCGAGTGCGCGGATGCGGTCACCTGGGCGCCCACGACCCCGAGGCGGCACCGG
The DNA here is from genome assembly GCA_038236695.1 of Acidimicrobiia bacterium. GTDB lineage: Bacteria > Actinomycetota > Acidimicrobiia > IMCC26256 > JBBRZM01 > JBBRZM01. Next base: position 86,413 of record JBBRZM010000001.1, on the reverse strand, counting down.
GCCCGCGGGTTCGATCCTGCGGCCCTGCTGGCGCGTGCGCTCGCGCGGCCGCTCGACCGGCCGGCGCGGGCGATGCTCGCCCGGCTTCCGGGCCCGCCGCAGACGGGCCGCTCGGGCGCGGCGCGTCATGGCGGGCCCCGGTTCCGTCCCGTCGGACGGCCCGTCGCGCGTGTGCTGCTCGTCGATGACATCGCGACGAGTGGCGCCACCATTGCGGCCGCGGCCGCGGCACTGCGAGCGCACGGCGTCGGGTCCGTCGTCGCTGTCACCGCCGCCAGAACACCTCGGGGCCGCGCCCCGCTGGGGTTGGTCGTGCCCCCGGGTGACTGACTAGTTCTCGATCTATACTCCCGATGTGGTCATCGCGCCGCCGGCCTGCGCCGCTGCGAGTAGCGCCCGTTCGGCGCTGACATCCAGGCGGACGGGGACTCGATGATGGAGATCGTGGTGCGGGGCAAGAACGTCGAAGTGCCCAAGACGCTGCAATCCGACGCCGAGGAAAAGGTCGCCAAGATCCAGCGCTTCGTGCACGACGTCAGCCGGGTCGAAGTCGATTTCTCCGAGCTGCGCAACCCGCGGATCGCCGACAAGGAGCTGTGCGAGGTCACCGTCCACCTGAAGCACCATTTCGTGAAAGCGCACGCGGCCGCGCGGGAGCAGGAAGCGGCACTGGATCTTGTCATCGACAAGGTCGAGCACCAGGTCTCGCGCATCAAGGACAAGCGCATCTCACGTTCGCACCCGCGCCGCCGCGATGTGCGAGTGGCTGCTCCGGGCGGCGACGAGGCGGGCACGCTCGCCGATGTCGCGCTCGACTCCGACGACCACTTCGACGAGTACGTCGATGACGGTGACGATGCCCGGATCGTGAAGACAAAGCAGTTCGGTGTGAAGCCGATGGTGCCGGAGGAAGCCGCGTTGCAGATGGATCTTCTCGGTCACGACTTCTTTCTGTTCACCAACGCGGAAGACGGGCGGGCGGCGGTGATCTACCGTCGCCGGGACGGCCATCTCGGCCTGATCGAGACGACCGGGTGAGCGACGAAGCCGCGGCGGTCGACAACGGATCGCGCGCGATCCGAGTCGTGATCGTCGACGACCACGCGCTCTTCCGGCGCGGCCTCGACCTCGTGCTCTCCGAGGAGCCCGATATCGAGATCGTCGGTGAAGCCGGCGACGGTCTCGAAGCCGTCACGCGTACCCAAGAGCTGCTGCCCGACATCGTGCTGATGGACGTGCGCATGCCGCGCGCAACCGGCATCGACGCGGCCCGCGCGATTCGCGACACGCTGCCCGACACGAAAGTGATCATGCTGACCGTGTCCGACGACGAGGACGACCTCTACGAAGCGGTGAAGGCCGGCGCCAACGGCTACCTGCTCAAGGAGGTCGCCATCGAAGAGGTCGCGGACGCAGTGCGCGCGGTCGCCCGCGGCCACAGCCTGATCTCACCGTCGATGGCGTCCAAGCTGCTGAGTGAGTTCAACGTGCTGGCCCGTCGAGCCGAGGAACGCCAGCGGGTGATGCCCCCGCGCCTCACCGATCGCGAGCTCGAGGTGCTGAAGCTGGTGGCAAAGGGTCTCAGCAACCGCGAGATCGCGGGCGAGCTGTTCATCGCGGAAAACACGGTGAAGAACCACGTGCGCAACATCCTCGAGAAGCTCCACCTGCATTCGCGTATGGAAGCGGTCGTCTACGCGATGCGCGAGAAGCTCTTCGACGTCGACTGATCTCCGCCGGCCGGCCCTCGCCGTTGTCGCGGGCGTCCTCGGCGTCGCCGGCGTCGCAGCACCGACCACACCCCGAGACCCAGCAGCGTGGCGACGCTCAGCGCGCGTCCGAGCGCGTCCCAGCTGTCGTCGCGAAAGTGCAGCGTCAGCGTGTGACGGCCGGCAGGCACGCCGGCGGTGATGAGCCGGTCATGGTCGTGACCGAGTGTGAGCGCGCGGCCATCGATGCGCGCGTGCCACTTGGGCGACCACGCGACGGCGAGGGTCACGCGCTGAGGACGCGTCGTGTCGAGCGCGAACGCGAGCGATTCCGGCGCGGCGCGCACGAGACGCGCCCGCATGGCGGCCGGCGCGCTCACGAGCGATGCGGGCGAAGGTTGACCCGACGGCGCGACCACCGCCAAGATCGTGAGTGGTTCTGCCTGCCACACCACACCGAACCGGTTGGAGGCGCCCAGCGTGGCCGCGAGGGTCGGCGTGCTCGTCACGACGTGCGTCACGCCGTATCGGGCGAACTGGTCGGCGGCGACCGCTGGCGGTGTGGTGGAGAGCTGGAAGGGCACGATGTCGGGGCCGGGTGTGTTCGACGACTCGATGTTGAAGCCGTTGAGCGTGTTGCGGCCGGACTCGTGTGCCAGCCAATGCGAGGGAGCGATGACGCCGAGTCGGGTGATCTCGGTTGGATAGTCGACCTGCATCGCGAACCGGGCGCCGTCGGGCACGACCCGAGCGAGCTCGCGTGCGGCACCGTGCATGGCGGGCACCGGGTCGGCGAGCTGACGTGCGACCGTGCGGCTCGGGCCCAACGGGGAGACGACGAGCACGACCGCGCCGGCGAGCGCGAGCGCGTACGCGTACGTCGGCGCGCCTTCGAAGCCGCTCCGGAGGCCGTGGCGTCCGAGCCACCAGACCGCCGCGCCGAGCCCGGCTGCGAGCGGGAGCACCGCGAGCAACCCCAAATAACCGAGGGCACGGTTGGAGAGCTGGACGGTGATCTCGTTGGACGGCCACTGCGAGTACGCCGTGTGGGCGATTACGAGATACGCGATCGGCGCGACGAGGAGGACGCCCGCGTACGGACGCCGCCGGGCAATGCGTGAGAGCCCGTACGCGCCACCCGCGAGGACAAGCAGTGTCGTGTGCGGCCGGAACAGGATTCGGCCGTACACGATGTCAGAGAGGCGCGCACCGAGCGGCGGTGTCGCCCACGTCGCGACGATGCCGCGCAGATCGCGGTGCGCGAGCAGCGGCACCAGCCACCATCCGGCGAGGCCGATCGCGAGCGCAGCCGTGATCGCGAGCCGGCGAATCGATCGCCACGGCATGCGGCCCCTCGACGCCCGTCCCATGACGCAGAGCGGGTAGAGCACTGCGAGGATCATCACCGAGATCAGGTGCGTGACGGCCAGGGCAACGAGCGCGACGGCCGCGAGGACCGCCCACCGCGGCCGGTCGTCATCGAGCATCTGCAGCAGCGCACCCAGCGTGACGCAGAAGAACACCGCGCCGACCTGGTGCGGTATCAGGCCGACGATGTAGAGGCCCTGGAGTCCGAGCCCGAGCACGTTGGACACAAGGAGTGAGAGCACGGCCGCGAGCCCGGCGGCGCGATGGCCCAGGCCGAGCGAACGGGCCAAGAACGCCACCGCCGCGGGGAGCGCGGCAAATGAGGCGATGCCGATGACCTTGAGCGCGCCGGCATTTGACAGTTCGCCGAACGTGAACGCGCGCACGAGCGCGACACACCAGTTGAGTCCCGGCCCGTTGAAGAGGAACTCTTGATAGCCGAGGTAGAAGTTGGGGAACCAGCCATCGAGGCGTCCGTGCGCCACGAGGTGCGAGATTCCGAAGTCGAGCCGCACGAGATGTGCCGTCACGTCCTCGCCGGCCGGTGGACGGCCTCCCCATGCGCCGGCGGTTGACCACACCGCGATCGCGGCACCGACCACGGCGCCGGCGATCTCGGGCCGCGATCTCGTGGCCGCACGTTGCGAGAGAGACGGTTCCGAAGCGGCAGCCATCCGCGGCATGCTCGCACAGTGCGTGCGGCGAGCGGGGCCGCTCCGGACCGCAGGTGCCGCGCCGGTACACTCGACGCGTCTATGAGCATCTTTCAGAAGCTGCTTCACGCGGGTGAGGGCAGGAAGCTCAAGCTCGTCCAGTCGATCGTGCCCGACGTCAATGCGCTCGAGCCCGAAATGGAGCGCCGATCCGACAACGAGCTCCGGGCCCTCACCGCCACGTTTCGCCAGCAGCTCGACAATGCGGGCGATCGCGACGCTCGCGTCGCGTATCTCGACGACCTGCTTCCCGAAGCGTTCGCCGTCGTGCGAGAGGCCGGCAAGCGCACGCTCGGCCAGCGCCACTTCGACGTGCAGCTGATGGGTGCAGCCGCGCTGCATTTCGGCTGGGTCGCCGAAATGAAGACCGGTGAAGGAAAGACGCTCGTGGCGACCCTGGCCGCGTACCTCAACGCGCTGGCCGGCTATGGCGTGCACCTCGTCACCGTCAACGACTACCTGGCCAAGCGCGATGCCGAGTGGATGGGTCAGCTCTACCGCTTCCTCGGACTCGAGGTCGGCATCGTCATCCCGCAGGTCGACGACCCCGCCGAGAAGCGTCCGGCGTATGCCGCCGACATCACCTACGGCACCAACAACGAGTTTGGTTTCGACTACCTGCGCGACAACATGGCTGAGTCGCTCGAGGAGCAGACCCAGCGCAGCCCCTTCTACGCGATCGTCGACGAGGTCGACTCGATTCTCGTCGACGAAGCGCGCACGCCGCTCATCATCTCGGGTCGCGCCGACGACGCCCAGGAGCTGTACTACCGGTTCGCTCGGGTCGTCAAGGGTCTGCGTGCCGAGCGCGATTACGAAGTCGACGAAGCCAAGAAGACCGTCGTGCCAACGGAGGAAGGCATCGCGCGCGTCGAAGAGGCACTGGGCGTCGACAACCTTTACGACCACGTCAACCAGAACTTCGTCCACCAGCTGCAAGCGGCGCTGCGAGCCAAGGAGCTGTTCAAGCGCGACGTCGACTACGTGGTACAGCAGGGTGAGGTCAAGATCGTCGACGAGTTCACCGGCCGGATTCTCGAGGGTCGACGTTGGAGCGAGGGTCTGCACCAGGCGGTCGAGGCCAAGGAAGGGGTGCGCATCAAAGAGGAGAACCAGACCCTCGCGACGGTGACGCTGCAGAACTACTTCAAGCTCTACGAGAAGCTGTCGGGCATGACAGGTACCGCCTCGACCGAGGCGGGCGAGTTCGCGCACACGTATGCGCTCGAGGTCGTGTCGATCCCCACCAACAAGCCGATGGTGCGGCTCGACGAGCCCGACCTCATCTACAAGACCGAGGACGCGAAGTTCGAGGCAGTGGCCGACGACATCGCGGAGCGGAACGATGCCGGCCAGCCCGTCCTCGTGGGCACGATCTCCGTCGAGAAGTCGGAAAAGCTGTCGCGCCTGCTCGAGAAGCGGGGCATCGACCACGCCGTGCTCAACGCGAAGCAGCACGCGACCGAAGCAGTTGTCGTCACCCAGGCCGGCAAGCCCGGCGCGGTGACGGTGGCCACCAACATGGCGGGTCGCGGAGTCGACATCCTGCTCGGTGGCAATCCCGAGGGCCTGGCCCGCCAGGAGACGCTCGCGGCGGGCACGACGCCCGAGGAGTTCCCCGACAAGTACCGCGAGGCGTTGGCGCGATTCAAGGAACGGTGCGCGTACGAAGGCGACCGGGTGCGCGAGGCGGGGGGCCTCTACGTGCTCGGCACCGAGCGGCACGAGAGTCGCCGGATCGATAACCAATTGCGCGGCCGTTCGGGCCGGCAGGGCGACCTCGGCGAAAGCCGTTTCTACCTGTCACTCGAAGACGATCTCATGCGACTCTTTGCCACGGGCGCGATGACGTGGGTGATGGATCGTGCGTTCCCCGACGATCAGCCACTCGAAGCGAAGATGGTCACCAAGGCCATCGAGCGCGCGCAGCGCACCGTGGAAGACCGTAACTTCGAGATCCGCAAGGACGTGCTCAAGTACGACGAGGTCATGAGCGAGCAGCGCAAGGTGATCTACAGGCGTCGCCAGCAGATCCTCGACGGCGACGACTTGCGCGATGAGGCGGTGAAAGCCATCCAGGGGGCGATCGAGCACATCGTCGGCACGGCGTGCCCCACCGAGCTGCCCGAGGAGTGGGACCTTGACGACCTCGTGCAACAAACCCAGGACATCTTTCCGTCCGACCTCACGCTCGAGCAGCTCGCCGAGCAGCACGACCGCGAAGGGCTCGTCGAGCTGATCACGGCCGACGCGCTCGCGCGATACGAGGCAAAGGAAGCGGCCATCGGCGCGGAAAATCTTCGCGAGATCGAGCGCCGCGTCATGCTCTCCGTGATCGATCAGCACTGGCGCGAGCATCTCTACGAGATGGACTACCTGCGCGAGGGCATCAACTTGCGGGCGATGGGCCAGAAGGATCCGCTCGCCGAGTGGCAGCGCGAGGGCTACGACATGTTCCAGGCGATGATGGGCGGCATCCAGGACAACTTCGTGCGCTACGTGTCGCACCTGGAGGTCGTTGCCGAAGACGCGCCCCGTCCCGCGGCGCGCAACATCCGCTACAGCGCGGCCGAAGACCCGGTGCAGGGAGCAACCGGGATGGCCGCGTCCGCGGTGGGCATGCCGATCGAGGACCTCTCGATGGGCGACGACGGCCTCGCCGCTGCGGGACTTGGCGGCGGCGGCATGGCGACTGCGGTCGCCGACCCGCCCGAAGAGGTTGTGCAGCAGCCGGTGCGGGTGGAGAAGACGCCGGGTCGCAACGAGCCCTGCTGGTGCGGGAGCGGCAAGAAGTTCAAGATCTGCCACGGCCGCTGACGCCCGGTCGCAGCCTGCTCATGCGTGACTTCACCGACGACCTCGCGGGATTGCAGCGCCGGGTCAGCGACGCCCGGAAGTACCTGCGTATCGACGACGCCGAGAGCCGTATCGCCGAGCTCGAGACCGAGGCCAGCCGCCCCGATCTCTGGGACGACCAGGATGCCGCGCGGCGCGTGACCACCGAGCTGGCGCGCGTGCGAGAAGACATCGATCTGGTCCGGAGCCTGGAGGAGCGGGTCTCCGACTTGCAGACGCTGTTCGAGCTCGCCCGGGAGGAAGGTGACGAGACGCTCGAGCCCGAGATCGCAGCGGGCGTCGACGCCATCGGACAGGAGCTCGATCAGCTCGAGCTGCGCGCGCTGTTCAGCGGTGAGCACGACGAGCGCGACGCGATCTGTGAAGTGCACTCGGGTGCCGGCGGGACCGACGCCCAAGACTGGACGGAGATGTTGCTCCGCATGTACACGCGCTGGGCCGAGCGCAAGGGCTTCGACGTCGAGCTCGACGAAGTGCAGCCCGGCACCGGAGCCGGTATCAGCAGCGCAACGTTCATCGTGAAGGGCCGGTACGCCTACGGGATGCTCCTGGGGGAGAAGGGCGTGCACCGACTCATCCGCATCTCGCCGTTCGACGCGAACGCGCGCCGCCAGACAGCGTTCGCGTCACTCGATGTCGTGCCGGCGCTCGAACACGAGGAGGAGCCGGAGATCGATCCCAACGACCTGCGCATCGACACGTATCGATCATCGGGTGCAGGGGGACAGCACGTCAACGTGACCGACTCGGCGGTGCGCATCACCCACTTGCCCACCGGCGTCGTGGTGTCATGTCAGAACCAACGCTCGCAAATGCAGAACCGGGCCAAGGCGATGCAGATCCTCGCAGCGCGTCTCGCGGCGCGCCAACGCGCCGAACGTCAGCAAGAGCTCGACGCACTCTCCGCGGAGAAGAAAGACGTCGCGTTCGGCAGCCAGATCCGCACCTACACCCTCGCGCCATACCAACTGGTGAAAGACGAGCGCACTCGCTACGAGACCGGCAACGTGCAAGCGGTGCTCGACGGCGAGCTCGACCCGTTCATCGAAGCGACGTTGCAGTGGCGCCGGCAGGGATCGGCGCGTCCGGCGTAAGGTGGCGCCATCGCTCGGACGCTCCCGTCCGGTCGCCCGTCATCAGTCTGCAGAACCATCCTGATACCCTCGCGTCGATCTCATGATCCGCCTCGAGAAGGTCACCAAGATTTATAAGGGCGATGTCGTCGCGCTCCGCGATCTCGACGTCGACGTGCAGAAGGGGGAGTTCGTCTTCCTCGTGGGCCCGTCGGGCTCGGGGAAGTCGACTTTCCTCCGTTTGCTGTTGCGTGAGGATCTCCCGACGTCCGGGCGCATCGTCGTCGCCGGCCGGGAGATCGGCACGCTGAGCCACTCCAAAGTCCCCCAGCTGCGTCGCAACATCGGCTGCATCTTCCAGGACTACAAGCTGCTGCCGACCAAGACCATCTACGAGAACGTCGCGTTTGCGATGGAAGTCATCGGCCGGCCCCATCATGTGATCAAGTCACAGGTGCCGCAGGTGCTCGACCTCGTGGGGCTGGCGTCGAAGTCGAGCAACTTCCCCGACGAGCTGTCCGGTGGTGAGCAGCAGCGCGTGTCGATGGCACGGGCTTTCGTCAACCGGCCGCTCATCGTGCTCGCCGACGAGCCCACCGGCAACCTCGACCCGGCCACGACCGTCGGGATCATGCGCATCCTCGATCGCATCAACCGCACCGGCACCACTGTCGTCATGGCGACCCACGACCAGCGCATCGTCGACGCCATGCGCCGGCGCGTCGTCGAGCTCGATCACGGCTCGCTCGTTCGTGACCAGGCCCGTGGCGTCTACGGCGTCGGGAGCTGAGCGGTGCTTTCGAAGGCGGGGTACTTCGCTCGGGAAACGCTGATCTCGCTTCGGCGCAACCTCCTGATGACGCTGGCCGGCATCCTCACGGTCACGGTGTCGCTGGCGCTGTTCGGCGGCATCCTCGTGCTCTCGCGATTCGTCGACCACGGCACCGCCAAGATCAAGGGTGGCGTCACCCTCGAGATCTTCATGACCGTGAAGGCGACGCCCCAGCAGGTCGCCGACGTGCGCAAGCAGCTCGAACGGCTGAAACCGCGCCAGGTCAAGTCGTTCACCTATCTCAATCACGACGCCGCCCTCAAGGAGTTCAAGCGGCTGTACCGCAACAACTCCGACCTCACCAGTTCGGTGCAGGCCAAAGATCTTCCCGAGTCGTTCCGTGTTGCGCCCGCGAAAGCGGAGCTCACCCCGGTCGTCCAACGCCAGTTCGTGTCAAGTCCCGGTGTCAAGAGCGTGGCGACGCCCGCCGACGCGCTCAAGGGCTTGCTCACCGCGACCAAGACCACCAGGGTGATCTTCTTCGTGCTGTCGGGCGTCTTGCTGCTTTCCTCGCTCTTCCTCATCGTGAACACGATCCGCCTGGCGACGTATGCCCGCCGGCGTGAGATCGAGGTGATGAAGCTCGTCGGGGCCTCCAACTGGTTCGTGCGGGTGCCGTTCATCCTCGAAGGGCTCGTGCAGGGCTTGCTCGGCGCGGGGTTTGCCGCCGGCCTGGTGCTGCTGTTGAAACTCGGCTTCGACCGCTGGTTCAACAAGCCCAACGGGATCTTCGGCGGGTTCTTCGTCACGACCGGCGACGCGGTGCAAATCGCCTTCGTCGTGCTGCTGCTCGGGGTGATCATCGGCGGTGCCGGCTCGGGCATCGGTCTGCGCCGCTTCCTGCGCACCTGATCAGCGCCACCCTGACCACAAGGCGCGGTGAGCCGCCACGGACAGGTCAAATCCTTTCTGCTTCAAGGGGTGTTGAGTTCCCGCCAATGCATGCGTGACTGGCGTTGCTGGCGTGACCTGTGTTGCTTATGATGCAAAAGATGCCCTTGCGAAAAGCGCTGTCCGTGCTCGCCGCGGGCGGGCTGCTCCTTGTCCCGACCGCGCCCGCTTCCGCGCGCACCAACCCCAACGGTGGTCGCGAGGGCGAGCTCCAAGCTGCCGTCGGCGAGGCGTCGCGCGAGGAGAGCGCCGCGCTGACCGACTTGCAAGCAGTGCGCACAAAGCGCACCGAGCTCGACGGCTTGTTACATTCGCTCGACGGGAAGATCGCGGCCGCGTCGGCACGGGCCGATCAGGCGGAGGCCGAACGCCAGCGGGTGGCGGGGGAGTACCTCGCGGTCGCTGCCGCCGTCAGCAAGACGGAAGCGCAGCTGAAGGTCGCGCGCCGCCAGTTCCACGAGGCAGCAGCCGCGCTGTATCAGACCGCGGCGGACGGGAGCGACCTCCAGCTGCTCGCGGACGCGTCGGGCACGAGCGATTACGCCAGCGGCCGTCAGTACATCGAGGTTGTCTCCGACCACAACCAGCACGCGCTCGGCGCAGTCGGAAAGCTGCGCGATCAACTCACGACGCAGCGGGCGCAGCTCGACGACCAGCGCGTCAAGGCCGAGACCATTCAAGCCGAAGCCGATCATGAACGCAGTCAAGTAAGCGCCCTGCGCGCGCAGCAGGAGCCAGCGCGCTTCGCTCTCGTCGACCAAGAGGCGCGTGAGAAGGCCGTCGTTGCGTCCATCCAAGCTCGGAAGGGCGAGTTCACGCGTCAACTCGACGCGCTCAAAGCAGAGTCCGACGCGATCGCCAGCCAGCTCCGAGGCCGCCCGAGCACGGTGCGCGCGGGCAATGGTCGGTTCAAGCATCCCGTCGACGGGCCGATCACCAGCCCCTTCGGCATGCGGATGCACCCGATCCTTCACGTCCTCCGCATGCACACCGGCATCGATTTCGGCCCGCCGTACGGCACACCGATCCACGCCGCCGGCGATGGCGTGGTCGTGAGCGCCGGGCCGATGGGCGGATACGGCAACGTGGTGCTGATCGACCACGGCGGCGGCCTCGCGACCTTGTACGGGCACCAATCGCGGGTCGCGGTGTCGGCCGGCCAGCATGTGACCGTCGGCCAGGTCATCGGGTACGTAGGCTCGACCGGCTTCTCGACCGGCCCGCACCTGCACTTCGAGGTGCGCGTCAACGGCACGCCCGTCGATCCGATGGGCTATCTCTGACCGTCGGCTGGTTCCGTATCGGCCGGTCGTCACGCGCGGAAGCCGGCCGCGCAGGCGACCGGCTCCCTCACGACGCGTCGTTCGTGCTGTGCGTTACTTGTTGGGCTGCGGTGTGATTCGCAGGTACGGCTTCAGCGCCTTCCAACCCTTCGGGAACTTCGCCTTCGCGTCATCGTCGGACACGGCCGGCACGATGATCACGTCGTCACCGTCGGTCCAGTTGACCGGCGTCGCGACGCTGTATTTCGCGGTGAGCTGGAGCGAATCGATCACGCGGAGCAGCTCATCGACGTTGCGTCCCGTGCTCGCCGGGTAGGTGATGATGAGCTTCACCTTCTTGTCGGGCCCGATGATGAACACCGACCGCACGGTCATCGTGTCGTTCGCGTTGGGGTGGATCATGTCGTAGAGGTCCGCGACCTTGCGGTCGGGGTCGGCGATCAACGGGTAGTTGAGCGCCGCGCCCTGGGTCTCCTCGATGTCGGCGGTCCAACCCTCGTGCGACTCGAGCGGGTCGACGCTGATGCCGATGAGCTTCACGTTGCGCTTGTCGAACTCGCCCTTGCGCTTCGCGAATGCTCCGAGCTCGGTGGTGCACACCGGAGTGAAGTCTTTCGGGTGGGAGAACAGCATCCCCCAGCTGTCGCCGAGGTAGTCGTAGAAGTTGACCGTGCCCTCCGTCGTCTCGGCGGTGAAGTCGGGGGCATCGTCGCCAAGTCGTACAGCCATCTCGTCGCCTCTTTCGTCATCGTTGTGTAGGGATTACGAGATTACCGACGCCTCCTCGAAAATGCCAGCGAAACGGTCGGAATATCGAGCGCGGCCGGCGGGTTGGCACGAGGTCATCAGCGTGCATTCGAACAGCGACCCGCGGCACCGAGCGGACACAATGGCGTCCGTGACGTTCCACTTCGATCCCGCCGATCCGGCGGTCCGGGCTGATCCGTTCCCCACGTTTCGGTGGCTGCGGGAACACGAGCCCGCACATCGCAACCGCACCGGCCAATGGCTCTTCACCCGCCACGCGGACGTCATGGCGGTGCTGCGCGACGCAGCGCGGTTCTCGAGCGATCCGAGTCATCGCAACCCGGACGACGCCACCGGACGCGACCAGCGTCAGGCGATGGAGGGCACGAAGGGCCAAACGCTTCTCTTTCTGGACCCGCCGGATCACACGCGGCTCCGTGCGCTCGTGAGCCGGGCGTTCACGCCGAAGGTCGTGGAACATCTGCGCCCCCGGATCGTCACGCTGGTCGACGCGCTGCTCGAACGTGCGGCCGACACGGGATCGATGGATCTGATCGCGGATTTCGCGTACCCGTTGCCGGTCGCGGTGATCTGCGAGATGCTCGGAATCCCCGAGGCCGATCGCGACGAGTTCCACCGATGGTCGGCTGATGCCACCCGGCTGCTCGACCCGATCACCGATCCCGAGGTGCTCGAGCGCGGGCTGGTCGCCGGTGCGTGGTTCATGGAGTACTTTGCCGCGTTCTTCGAGCGGCACCGGCGCGAGCCCGACGATGATCTCGTGAGCGAGCTGCTGGCGGTCGAGGAAGCAGGCGATCGACTGAGCATCGAGGAGCTCATGTCGACGTGTGTGCTGCTGCTCCTCGCCGGTCACGAGACCACCGCCAATCTCATCGGCAACGGCACGCTCGCCCTTCTGCGCCATCCCGACCAGCTGACACACCTTCGCGAAGACCCTGCGCTCGACCGCGTCGCAGTCGAGGAGCTGCTCCGATACGACAGTCCCGTGCAATACGACGGGCGCACCGCGCTCGAAGATGTCGAGCTGGCCGGGGTGACTGTGCGCGCCGGCGAGGCCGCCATCGTGAGCTTGGGCGCGGCGAACCGTGATCCCGACGTGTTCGACGAACCTGACCGCCTCGACCTCGAGCGCGCCAACCTCCATCACCTCGCGTTTGGCGTTGGGATCCACTACTGCCTCGGGGCCGCGCTCGCTCGGCTCGAGGGTCAGCTCGCGATCCCGCGGCTCATTCGCCGGTTTCCGAACCTTTTGGTCACGGTCGACGAGCCCGAGTGGCGGGAGCACGTTGTGCTGCGGGGGCTCACGGCGCTGCCGGTCAGCTTCTAGCCACAATGCCGCCCGAAGATGCCCCGCCGCGCCGGCGCGCCGCGCGAGTGCGCCGCGCGTTCGGCCGCCTGGCCGTCGATATCACGCCACTGCGCACGGCCCGCGATTTCCGGCTGTTGATGACGGGCGAGCTCGTGTCGGAGACCGGCTCGCAGATCACACTGGTCGCGCTCTATATCCAGGTTTTTCGGCTCACCGGCTCCGCTGTTGCCGTCGGCGCGATCGGTCTGGTGCAGCTCGCGGCGCTGATCCTGACGACCTTCTTCGCCAGTCCGCTGATCGACCATGTCGATCGCCGCCGGCTCTTGATCATCAGTCAGTGCGTGCAGGCCACGACGTCGCTGGTGCTGCTCGGGGCGGCGGTTGCGAAACATCCACCGCTCGTGCTCGTGTACACCGCTGGTGCGCTCGCGGCAGGTTTGGCCGGCTTCTCCCTGTCGACCCGCTCCGCGATGACGCCGGCGTTGGTGCCCGCTGCGCAGCTGCCGAACGCGCTCGCGATCAACCAGGTGATGTGGAACACCTGTCTGATCGCGGGACCGGCCGTCGGCGGGGTGATCGTGGCCCAGGCGGGACTGCCGTGGGCCTACGGCATCGACGCGGCCAGCTTCGGCGCAACGATCGTCGCCGCGATGCTGATGAACCCGGCGCCACCGCGGCGCGAACTCGTCGTGGATGACCCGGGTCCGGCGAGCAACTGGCAACGGCTGCTCGAGGGTTTCCGGTACCTCCGCGGCCGGCGCGTGCTGCAGTCGACGTTCATCGTCGACTTGATCGCGATGATCTTCGGGATGCCCAGGGCGCTCTTTCCGATCCTGGCGCTGACCCAGTTCCACCAGGGTGACGAGGTCGTCGGGGCGCTGTTCTCTGCTGCCGCGGTTGGCGCCCTCCTCGGCGCGCTCAGCACCGGCTGGGTCCAGCGGGTCCGCCGCCAAGGCCTCGCGGTGCTGGTGGCAGTCAGCGTGTGGGGCCTCGGCATCGCGGCTTTCGGCTTGACGGGTCCACAGTTGTGGCTCGCGTTCAGCTGTCTCGCGGTCGCAGGCGCCGCCGATGTCATCTCGGCGGTGTTCCGCAGCACGATCCTGCAGCTCTCGGTACCCGACGATCTCCGGGGCCGCATCTCGGCGGTCCATATCCTCGTCGTGACGGGCGGCCCGCGCCTCGGCGACTTCGAGGCCGGTGTTGTTGCGTCCCTCTTCACGCCGACAATTTCGGTGGTGTCCGGGGGCCTTGCGTGCATCGTCGGGGTGGGCGTGCTCGCGCTGGCCGTGCCCGAGTTCGCCCGGTACCGCACGCCCATTGCCCGACATGAAGTCACCGGTTGACTGGTGCTCATCGCGCGGGAATGCTCAACCTCGTGGCTGGCTCCGGCACCGCGCTCGCGAAGAAGCTCGGCATCAGCGAAAGGGCGCGTGTTGCACTCGTCGCCGCTCCCAACGGATTCGACGCGAAGCTCGGCGCGCTTCCCGACGGTGTCGAGCTCCGCCGTCAAGCACGCGGCCGTCTCGATGTGGTCGTGTTCTTCGTCACGCGCGAGGCGGAGCTCGCGCGTCGTTTCCCCGCGTTGGCGCGCGCGCTCGAGCCTGACGGCGGTCTATGGGTGGCGTGGCCGAAGAAGGCGTCCGGCGTCGCGACCGATCTCGGTTTCGCTCCCGTACAACAGATCGGCCTTGACGCGGGCCTCGTCGACAACAAGGTCTGCGCGGTCGACGACACCTGGTCGGGATTGCGTTTCGTGTATCGGGTCGGCGACCGTCCGCGCCGCCGTACCCGGCGCCGCGGCGGCCAGCCCGCCCGCCGCTAGCCGTGTGCGGGCGGTTCGTCTCGGTGTCATCGCCGGCGTTGGTGGCCGAGTATTTCGGTGTCGATGAGGTCGCGATCGACAGACACGAACCCGACTACAACGTGACGCCTCGCGCCGAGGTCTATGCGGTCCGTGAACGCCAGGGTTCGCGTCAGCTCCGCCTCTTGCGATGGGGACTGATCCCGTCGTGGGCCGACGACGAGCGCATCGGTGACCGGCTCATCAACGCCCGTGCCGAGTCGCTTGTCGACAAGCCCGCCTACCGCAACGCGTTCGAGCGCCGACGGTGCTTGATTCCCGCTGACGGCTTCTACGAGTGGGGTCCGCCGCCGGGAGGCGGCCGGCAGAAGCAGCCGGTGTTCGTGCACCGCCGCGATGGAGAGCCACTCGCGTTCGCGGGCCTGTGGGAGGCGTGGCGCGATCCGTCGGACCCTGACGCGCCGCTCGTACGCTCGTGCGCGATCGTGACCACCGACGCGAACACGTCGCTCGCGCCGATTCACGATCGCATGCCAGTGGTACTGCCGGAAGACGCGTGGGTACCGTGGCTCGATCCTGAGAACCGTGACGTCGAGACACTCGGCCGACTCCTGGTGCCGGTGCCCGACGAGGTGCTCGAGATCTATCCGGTGAGCACGCTCGTCAACACTCCTGACGCCGACGGCCCCGCGCTCGTCGAGCGCGTCACCGAGGAGCAGACGCCCACGCTGTTTGACGCGTCCCCGCAGTAGGGTGCCGGCCATGGAGTTCGACGCGTACCTCGACGCAGTCGAGCGCGAGTCGGCGGCGCTGCGGAGCGCGGCGACACGTGGGCCGCTCGACGCGGTTGTTCCCACCTGCCCCGAGTGGACACTGGGCGAGCTCGTCGGCCACGTACGCGGCACCCAGCGGTGGGCGATGCTCAACGTGCAACGCGCCACGCCCGCTGCGCACGTGCCGTTCGACGAAGTGGGTGACGCGCCCACGGGGCCGGCCGTCATCGATGCGTTCGCGACCACCACGTCGGAGCTCGTGTCCACGTTGCGAGACACCGGTCCCGAAGCGCCCACGTGGACGTTCCGTGGCGCGCCGGTCGCAGGGTTTTGGGCGCGGCGCGCGGCGCTCGAGGTTGCGGTGCACCGATGGGACGGTGAGAACGCCGTCGGCATCGCTCAGCCAATCGACGCGCCGCTCGCGGTTGACGGCATCGACGAGTTCCTCGATTTCGTCCCGGCGTTCATGGCCCCAAAGTTCGAGGGCACGAGCGGAACGATGCACGTCCACAGCACCGACGCCGACGGCGAGTGGCTCGTCGATTTCGACGCCGACGGGCTTGTCGTGACCCGCGAACACGCGAAAGGCGACGTCGCAGCGCGCGGACCGGCGTCCGATCTCCTGCTCGTGCTCTACGGTCGCGTCGTGCCCGGGACCGTCGACGTGCACGGCGACGGAGCACTCGTCGAGCGCTGGCAGCAGGTCGCCACCTTGTGACGCATCGTTCGTGCCCTACGATCTGACGGGTCGCAGTTACGGTTCGAGCGCGTTGCGGAGCACATCGATGATGTGCTCCCTGCGCTCCTTCAACGCCGCGGGACTCATCGGGTCTTCGTCGAGCAGCGACGTGACGAGCGGCGCGTCGGAGAAGTACGACAGCACCGCGCCGTAACCCGTGAGCAGGAGCTGCCGGCCGTCATAGGAGCGGAGCCGTCCGGCCGCCATCTCCCGCTCGAAAAACGTCACCGCCCGGTCGAATGGCCCGCGCAGCGCCGATCCCAGCTCCTCCGTGAGGATCGAGCTGTCCTCCAGTGCCTCGCGGCGGGCGAGGCGTACGAAGTCGGGATGCGTCTCGAAAAACGTGAACGCGGCGCGCAGCACCCGCTCCACCTGCGGCCACCCTTCGCGCGGCCCCTCTACCGCTGCCTCCACGAGCGCGAACCAGTCGCCGAACGAGTCGAGCAGCACCGCGCGGTAGAGCGCTTCCTTCGATGCGAAGTGATGGAACAGACTCGGGCGCCGGATGCCGACCTCGTCGGCGATCTCGTTGAGGCTCGTACCTGCGTACCCGTGGTCGGCGAAACGACGGAGCGAGACCGCGAGGATCTGGTCCTTCGTGCCGTGGCCGTTGTCCATAGCCGTCCCGACGTCGGGCCGAGCCCGCGCGGCGGGCACGGAACAGCGCGACCGGATCCGGCCGCCTCAGGAGCCTACCTACCCCGCGATCGCGTACAGTGCCCGAAGATCTCGGGCGTCCGGTCGCTCGACCCCATCGCTCGGCAGGGGAGCCGCTCGTGCACATTCTCGTCGCCGTTGTCGCCGGCCTCGCGGTCACGCAGTTTTCGTTGTTCGTGACGAGCGTCTACTTGCACCGGGGCCTGACGCATCGAGCGCTCAGTGTCGACGGACGCGCCGCGCTGTTCTTCCGGTTGGCGATCTGGATGACAACCGGGATGCGACCGCGCCAGTGGGTCGCGGTGCATCGCCGCCATCACGCCACCACCGACACGATCGACGATCCACACAGTCCCGCGGTCATGGGCTTTTGGCGAGTGCAGCTCACTAACGCCGGTCTGTACCGAAAGGTGGCGCGTGACCGGATGACTGTGCAGCGCTACGCGCGCGACCTGCCGAGCGACCGCATCGATCAATTGTTCTTCGACCACGCGTTCTTCGGGCTCGGCATCGGGATCGGGATTTTCTGTGTCACGCTCGGGTGGAAGACCGGTCTGCTGGCTGCTGCAATCCACGCAGTCAGCTATCTGCTGCTCGCGGGCGCGGTCAACGCCGTCGGCCACACACTCGGCGGGCGTCCGCACGAGAACTCCGGGACCAACAGCAACGCACTCGCGCTGATCTGCGCGGGCGAGGGCCTGCACAACAACCATCACGCCGCACCGACGTCGGCGCGCTTCTCCTTCACCGCCGGCCAGATCGACCCCGGTTGGTGGCTCGTGCGCGTACTCATGCGGTGCCGGCTCGCGACCATCCGTCACCACGAGGTGAAGCTCAAGCAGGTTGCCTGACCCCCCGCCGCACCCGGCGCGCCACAATCCTCGCTAGAACAGGAGATAGCCGTGTGCGCTACTAGCCGGCCGACGGAGCGAGACCCCGGATCGCTTCCCGGAGATCGACGCCGATCGGGATGACCGCCGGCGCAGGGGTGGTCACGCCGTTCTCCACGTAGCGCGCGAGCCTCGCCCGACACTGCTCGGGCGAGCCGTGCACCACGAGATCATCGACGACGTCGTCGGGGATCGCGGCGACCGCACGTTCGCGATCGCCTTCGGCCCACGCGTCCCACATGTCCTGCAGTACCGGACCACGACCAAGCCACTCGTGAAACGCGCGGTACACCGGCACATTGAGATACGACGCGATCAGGCGGCGCGCGAGTGGGCGCACCGTCTTCGCGTCGTCGGATGGGCACACGAAGATGCGAGCTGCGATCTCCTTGCCTTCGCCGACGTGGGGCACGACCTGCTTCACGTCGTCGGCGGACAGCCAGTTGATGATGGCGCCGTCGGCCTCGCGCCCCGCCAGTCGCAACATTCCCGGCCGGAGCGCAGCAATGAGGATCGGCGGGATCTCGTGCTCTTCGAGTCGGATGCCGAGACGGAACCCTTTCACCGAGAACGTTTCGTAGTCGTGGCTGATCTTCTCGCCCCGCAACGCGTCCTTCAGGAAGCGGACGGTGTCGCGCACGCGCTGGTAGGGCTTGTCGAACGACATGGCGTTCCAGCGTTCGACGATCACGTCGGAAGATGTGCCGATGCCGAATGCGAACCGACCCGGCGCGGCCTGCGCGAGGCTGGCGACACATTCCGCGAGCGTCGCCGCGCCGCGCGTGTACGCGGGCACGATCGCGGTGCCCAGCCGGAGGCGCGGCTCCCATGCCGCCGCGAGCGTGAGTGGGGTGAAGGCATC
Organism: Acidimicrobiia bacterium; assembly: GCA_038236695.1. Taxonomy (GTDB): domain Bacteria; phylum Actinomycetota; class Acidimicrobiia; order IMCC26256; family JBBRZM01; genus JBBRZM01. The sequence goes on along the minus strand of JBBRZM010000001.1, from coordinate 67,889 downwards.
CGGGCCACCGGACTCGGCCGACCACACGTCGGTGTAGCCGAGGTCCGCGACCTCGCGGAACCAGTCTTCGTGCGCGTGCAGCGGGATGCCTTCGAAGGGCACGGTGATCCCGTAGCGCGGCTGGGTCATGTGGACGCCTCCTCGGCTCGAGCGTTCAGTCGCGCCATTCCCGCACGATCGTCGACTGGCTGGCGGTCGCGAGCAGTGTGCCGTCGTCGGCCCAGAGATGCACCAGACCGTGCCCGAAGCCGTTGGCAACCGCGTGCACGCGTACGTCGGCGAGTATCCACTCGGTGGCATGGTGGTGATGCATGACGCGCAGCGTATTGTCGAGGCTGTTCCCGCCGGCGGGCTGACCGAGGGCCTCTCTGACACCGAAGGGCACGAAGTCGCCGACGATTGCCAACGCCGGGGCCGACATCTCGAGGTCGGGCAATCGTACCCAGAGGGCGCTGCAGCCGTCACCGGGTGTGCCGGGCAGCTCGTCGGGTGTGCGCGCCTTGGCGACGCGCATCTCGAGCCGCTCCATCAACGTGCCCCGGTGGCGTTCGATCTCTTCGCGCCGCGGACTGTCGTCGGGCGTCGGCACTGCGGTTCGCGCCGCCCACTGGCCTTGCCACGGTGTTGGTCGACGGCCGAGCGCGGCGTTGACGGTGAAGATCTCCTCACCGTCGACGGTCGCGACCGCACGTGCTTGCGACGAGTGGTGGCCGCGCACGAGGCCGGTGACGGCGATGTCGACGAGCGCCGGCGGACGCGCATATGACAGGTACTGCGCGGTCGCCCACACAAGCGGCCGGCCGGTCGTGCGCTCGAGCGCCTCGATGCACGCGCCCAAGCCCGCGCCGCCGAACAGCGCGCCAATCCCGGAACACAGTTCAGGGACGACCGGCAGGCGCCAGCGCCGGGGATCGGCAGTCTCCTCCAGGCCGAAGAACGCGAGCGGGTCCAAGGAGCGGGACGCTACTGGTGGCAGCCGCGAAGCGGCGAGCGAATCAGGCGCCGATGCGCTGCCGCAAGGTCGCGAGGCCCTCGCCGTCGAGCTCGGGCAGCGCGACCGGTCGTCCCGAGATCGCCAGGATCAACGCTTCGGCCGGCCCGCGCACCTCTGGGCCGTCGCCGAGCGTGTACTCGATGTCGGTTGCGACGAAGCGCAGGCCTTTGGCCTTCTGGTTCGACTTGAGGAACCCGCCGATGCGCGGCAGCGCGTCGAGCGCGGCGACGAGACGCTCGCGCGGGATCTCGCGCGGCTTGTTCATCGGGCGACGGATGTCCTGCTGGTGGATCAGGTGGTCGGTGAAGCGCTCATGGGTCTTGATGACCCGGGCGAGACCACCCGGCTTCTCCTTGGTCGTCAGGCTGGCGAAGTTCTCCTTGATCTCGGCCGGCGTGTGCTCGTCGCCGTAGCGCACTGAGAGCACGTGGGAGCCCTTGGGCACGTTGAAGCCGAAGGTCGCGAGGGTGAACGGGAACTTGAGCAGGTTGATCGAGTAGCCGACGCACATGTGGCCGACGACGTCGCGCACGCGCCAGCCCTCGCACAGCGTCTCGGCGTCCCACTGCGCGTCGGTGAGCGTCGCAAGAAACGCGCGCAGGTCGGCGAGCTCCTCGCGCACGAGCGTGTCATAGTCGTGCGTGGTGGTCGTGCTCGTAGCCATGGCCTACTCCTGGTTCCGGGTTGCGACTGTCTGTTTCATGACGTTCGTCACCAGCAGCCGCCCTGGATCAAGCCGGTGCCGCCTGCCGGTCCGGCGCCGCGGAACCCCTCTGTGGCATACCCCACGATTCGACCGATTCGTGTCCCGACTCAGGGAACCCTGCGGGTTGGCTACGTCGAATCGATCGCTGCGACCGCCCACGCACAGCCTCGATCTGTGTCGGTGGCCGCGAGGTGCAGCGACCAACCGGTCTCTGGCTCATGGGCGTCGAACGCGAACCAGCGAAGCCGGCTGACCGCGTCGCCGAGTGCGTCGGGATCGGCGGGCCACTGCTCGAGCGAGTCGGTGAGCGCGGCTGCGGCCCACCACGCGCCGAAACGCCCCGCGGCTGCGCCTGGCCGGCGGCCGTGGGCGCCGCCGCTGGCCGCGGTCCACGCCATCGTCGCCAGCGCGGCGGCGGGTGTGAGCTCGGCGATGCGCGCCCGATCGAGTCCGAGCGCCGCGATCGCGTCGAGCGCATTGCCCTCGACCGCGATCGCATCGGCTCGGCCGTCGGAGCCGCTCGTCCAGGCGCGAGCGAGGTCGAGCAATGCTCGGACCGCGTCGCCGTCGCGACGCGGAGCCGGCGACACTGCCGGGAGCTCCGCCACCTCGAAGCGCGGCCCGGGCGGCGCGGGGAAGTCGGCCTTGTCGTGTCGGTACTCGGCGAGCGGGTACTGCGGTTCCCACGGCTGGAGCCGCAGCGGAAGCTCGAGCACCGGCGGGCCCGGCAATTCGATGTCGGTGAGGTCTTCGCCGCGTACCACGCGTTCGTGGGCTGTGAGCACCGCTGACGGTCCGGGGAGCAGGTCCGGCTCGAGCTCGGCCCACTCGTGGGTCGACGCAGCGACTTCCGGCAGCGGCCCGAGCGCGAAGCGCCCCGTACCTTCGACCAACACCGACGCGGCCCACGGTCCGGGGGCCTCGAGCGCGAGACGGTACTCGGCATGGGCGGCCACCGGCCACAGCTGTCGCCCCCGCTCGAACGCGCGCTGGCAGCGCTCACGAAGCTCGCTGAGCGCGTCCCATTCGCGCGTCGCGCACAAGCCGTCGACCAACCGCACGAGCTCGTCGAGGTCGCCCTGTTCGACGGCGGCGGCGAGGTCCATCGCGTCAGTACAGCAGGCGACGGGACGGCAATGCGCCGAGCGTCGCCGTGTCGAGCCGTGTGGCGGGGCCAAGACGTGCCCCGTTCGACCGGGTGGACCAAGCTGTCGAGCAGTGCTGGTGCTTCTACCACCACCACGCAACCGGCTCACGCCACGATGATCGGCAGGTGAGTAGGGATGTCTCAGCGGCGTGCGTTCATCATGCTGGCGCTCGTCGCCGCGCCGCTCGTCTTGTCGCCTGCTGCTCCCGCGGGCGCGCAGACCGGAGACGAACACATCGCGCGGTATCAGGTCGCGCTCCGGATCGAGAAGTCGGGTGTGCTGCTCGTCAAGGAGTCGATCGTCTATGACTTCGGCGGCGCCGAGCATCACGGCATTTATCGCGACGTGCCCGTGCGATATCCGTACGACGCCAGTCGCGACCGGCTTGCGCACCTCGAGGTGGTCTCGATCACCGCGTCGGACGGCGCGCCGAACGCGTACACGGTCTCCAACTACGGCAACGACGAGCGGATTCGCATCGGCGATCCTGACCGCACCATCTCCGGGCGCCGCACCTACGACATCACCTATCGCGTCACCGGTGCGCTCAATGACTTTGCCGACCACGAGGAGCTCGTCTGGAACTTGATGGGTGCCGGCTGGCCCGTACCCGTCGACAGCGTGAGCGCCACCGTCGACGCGCCCGCCGCGATCACCAGGGCGCAATGCACTACGGGGCCCGTCGGCTCCAACCAGCCGTGCGCCGAGGCGCAGTTCAACGGCAGCCGGGCGACGTTCGCGCAGGCGCCGGTCGCCCCGGGCTCCGGGGTCACGGCCACGATCGCCTTGCCGAAGGCCGCGGTGGCGGTTGCTGCGCCGACGCTCGTCGATCATTTCACCAACCCGTCGACTCCCGGCAACGTCATCAAGATCGACAACCCGTTTGTCTCGACCGGAGCGTTTGCGGCGACGCCGTTGTACGTCTCCTTGTCGGCGATCGGGCTTGGCCTCACGATCATCGGATTTGTCTGGCTCTTCCGGCGCTACGGACGCGATCAGCAATACGCCGGCGCGCCGACCGACATCACGTTTGGCAACGTCGACGGCCACGAGGAGCCGGTGCCGTTCTTCCGCGGCGACCCGATCCCCGTCGAGTACGTGCCTCCCGACAACCTGCGTCCCGGTGAGCTGGGCACGCTCGTCGATCAAGTCGCGAATCCGCTCGACGTGAGCGCGACCATCGTTGATCTCGCGGTCCGCGGCTACCTCACCATCACCGAGATCCCGAAGCACGGCATGTTCGACAAGACCGATTGGACGCTCACCAAGAAGAAGGACGGCGCCGATCTCAAGGCCTATGAGCGCACTTTGCTCGGCGCGCTGTTCAGAGACGGCGACGAGGTGCAGCTGTCGGCCATCCGCAACAGCTTCGCCACGCGCATGCACGACGTGCAGAACGCGCTGTACGACGACGCGGTGCAGCAGGGATGGTTCTCGCGGCGCCCCGACACGACCCGATCGAAATGGCACGGGATCGGCGTCGGGGTCGCCGCCCTCGGCGTCCTCTGCGTCTACTTCATAGCGACCGGCTCCCACGCCGGGCTGGTACCCGTTCCACTCGTGATCGGCGGCATCCTGTTCGTGTTCGCGTCGAAGTGGATGCCCCGTCGCACTGCGAAGGGCACGGGTGTCGTGCGCCGTGCGCTCGGTTTCCGTCGTTTCATCGTGGAATCGGAAAAGTCTCGAGCCCAGTTCGCCGAGAAGCAGAATCTCTTCACTGAGTACCTGCCGTACGCCATCGTGTTCGGCGCGACCGTGAAGTGGGCCAAGGCGTTCGCCGGTCTCGCAAACCAGCCGCCCGACACGTCGTGGTACGTCGGCGCGACCCCGTTCGACTACATGGCCCTCAGCAGTGCCGTATCCAGCTTCAGCCTGATGACCTCGGGGACGCTCACGTCAACGCCGGCAGGCTCGTCGAGCGGCTTCGGCGGCTCCAGCGGGTTCAGTGGCGGCGGGATGGGCGGTGGTGGTGGCGGATCCTGGTAGGACCGACCGCGTCGGTCAGGTCATCACGACCCAGCCGACGATCGCGAGAACTGCCAACAGCACGATCACGACCCCGACCACGGCCCACAGGCGTGCGGTGCGGCTCGACGGGCGAATCCCGAAATTTTCGACAACCGCGTCGCGCGCGTGCTCGAGCTCGTAGTGCTCTTCGGTCGCGGTACCCACCTTCGGGAGATGCGAGCGGTTCTTGTTGCGCTTCATTCCCGATGAACCCATGCGACGAGCCTAATCGTCGTCAATGTCACTGGCGCGCGCCACCGCCTGCGCGTGGTCGCGGGCCACGAGCGCGTACGCGAGCACGACCTCGATGAGGCCCACCACCGAACCGACGACCGCGCCGGTGATCCCCATCGTGAGGAAGACCCCGAGCAGGGCTTGGCCATGGATCGACGCTTCGATGGCCGACACGACCTCCTCCTCGATGGCGATCGGCAGGGTTACCAACACCGCCACGAGCCAGAAGTGGGGGCGCACGAGATGGGCCGAGCGGCGGAACGCGCTCCGGACCGGGGCGCAGCAGATCGGCGCAGGTTGGAACGTTCTCGCCTATCGCACCGCGATCAACGCAAGCCCGCCGATGGCGACGACGAGTCCCGCGACGCGCGCCCGTCCGATCTGCTCGTGCACGACGAGCTTGGCGAGCAGGACCGTCGTCGCCGGATACAGCGCCGCCACCGGCGCGACGAGCGACAGAAGGTCATGGCGGACGGCCAGAAGCAACAGCACGTTGGCGGTCGCGTCCAGCGTCCCCGCGCCGGCCATGAGGCCTCTGTCGGCACGGCGCACGAGGAGCGGACGCCTCGCGGCGACCAGCATCAGCGCGAGGAGTGGCAGCGGCACGAGACGTCCGATCACAATCGGCCACATCCCGGATCCGGTGCTTGTCTCCGACAGACAGATCAGCACGCCTCCGAAACCGATCGCGGCACCGAGGCCCAACGCGAGCTCCGAGCGGGCGGACACGGCCCGCATCGGGTGTTCGGTGGCCGACCCTGCGACGACCGCGATTGCAATCAGCGCGAGCGCGACGCCGACGAGCGCAAGTGCAGCGGGCCGCTCGCCGCGCGCCAGTCCCCAGATCACTTCGAGGAGCGCGGAGCCGACCGCGCTCACCGGTGCGACCACGCTCATCCGTCCGACGGCGAGGCCGCGAAAGAGGCAGGTGACGCCGGTGACGCCGGCAACACCCGCCAGCGCGCTGAGCCCGACGTCCGCGCTCGTGACCGCCCCACCGCCGAACGCGAGGAGGTATCCGAACGCGATCACGAGGCTGATGGTTTGTGAACCCAGCACGGTGGCTCCGGCCGGCGACGATTTCGACGCGAAGCCGCCGAGGAAGTCGGCCGACCCGTAGGACACGGCCACGAGCAGACCCAGGAGCACTGCCATATCGGTGACGGTAACCGCGGTGCTACGAGGTGCCCGGCGGCACCGTCAATACGACGCCTTGCTCGAGAGCGCACCGTTGGTGAAGCAGAACTGGTACGCGTCGCCGAATCCGCCGCCCCTGCGGTTGTAGTACATGCATCCCGACGTGATCTCGTCCTGGAGCACGCCCTTGTTCTCGAACTCCTGGGAGTTCTGTGGCTGCTTGCCGAGTTGGTTGATGACGTCGGCACGCGACGCGCCGATGGTCACCGCGTCGAACTGCTCCTTCGAGATCGCGTGGCGGGCCTGTTCGGCGGAGAGATTCTTGCTCACGTCGTTGATTGCGGAGCCGACGAGCGCGATGCAGCCCACGAACCCGACGACCATTACGAGCGCGATCGCGCCGACCACCCACGGCCATTTCTTGTATACGGCGTAGCTCTTCCCGCAGTGCGGGCAACTCGCCGCCGCGGTCTGGCTCTGGGCGCGACAGTGTGGGCACATCTTGTACGGCGTGATCGGTGCGGTCGCGGTCGCGACGTTCGTCGCGGGAGTCGGAGCACCAGAGGCCATTGAGCCTGGAGGTCCCGCGACTGGGTCCGTGCGTTGCTGTCCGGCCGTCGACGCGTTGTCGGTCCACGCCGCGCCGTCCCAGTAGCGCAACTCGTTGCGGCCGGTCGGGTCCGGGTGCCAGCCCGCAGGCTGCATTCCACCGTTGCTCATCGCGTCTCCCTGCCTCGCGCAACGCTGGGGAAACCTTAATGGCGGGGGAAATGCGTCTCGCGCAGCGTCGCACGGCGCGCCCACTTCGGGTAGACATCAGTCACTTCGGTCCACGAGGAGGCTCTTCATGGCGCAGAACCCGCCCGACGGCTATCCCCGGATCACGCCGTACCTGTTGTACGAGGACGTGGTCGGCGCGTTGAAGTGGCTGACGAACGCGTTCGGCTTTCAGGAGCGCATGCGAATCACAGAACCGAAGGGCAAGGTGTCGCACGCGGAGATGGACCTTGCCGACGGCGTCATCATGATGGGGACACCGGGCGAGTCATACGAGAGCCCGAAGCGACACGGCAAGGTCAGCGTGCTCGTGAGCGTCTACGTCGACGACGTCGATCAACACTTCGCGCAGGCCAAGGGCGCGGGTGCGGAGATCATCTCGGAGCCGGAGGACAAGTTCTACGGCGACCGTTCCTACATGGCCGCGGACCTCGAAGGGCACCAGTGGAGCTTCGCCCAGCACGTGCGCGACGTCAGCCCCGACGAGATGCAGCAGCAGGCGTACGACTCAACCTGACGCGCCTGGGTGCCAAGGGACTCGTTTACTCGAGGATCTGGCCATGCATTTGCCGGGAATACCTCGAGTAAACGCGGGAGCGGTCGCAGGGTGATCGCCGGTGACCATGGCGACTCGGATCCCTGCATGCCGGCAGGCGGCAATCGCGTCTGCCGCACCATGACGCGGCGGATCTTTCGACTAACAACCATTTGGTGGAGGTGGCGGGAGTCGAACCCGCGTCTTCCGAGCTGTTGGTGGGGATTCTCCGAGCGCAGCCAGTGAAAAGATCTCGGAGCGCCGCTGCTCACCGGCAGCCTGCGGTGCTCCCAGCCTCACTGTGATGTCCCGCCGAGCCATGAGGCACGTCCCTGCGGTGAGCCACTCTGAATGACGCCCGTCATCCGGCCGAGCAGCAGGACCGGAACGGACGGCTACTTAATCAGTGATCAAGCAGCAATTGCCATGTTGTGATCGGCATTTATTTTTGGTGCCGGCTCTTTCACGACGATCCGGCGACGTCGGCTCGCTTCACCCACCTCGATCCTCAGAATCGAAGCCACGCACCCCCATGTCAAATGTCGCGTGGTGCGTGTACGAACGCGACGAGGCAATTGTACCGGACCACCCGTCGAGCACCCAACGCCGCGAGCAGCGGCCGCGGGCTGGCCGCGATGGCCCAGGCCCAGGCCCAGGCCCAGGCGGGCGAGTCGATGCAGGACGCGCAGTCAGCGTCAGTCGCGACGATCGCCCTTCATCGCGCGCTCGGCTTCGCGCTTCGCGTCGCGCTCCGCGATCGCTTGGCGCTTGTCGTAGGCGCGCTTGCCTTTGGCGATCGCGAGCTCGACTTTCACCCGTCCGTCCTTGAAGTACACGCGTAACGGCACGAGGGCGACGCCCTGTTCGCCCACCGTGCTCGCCAGCTCGACGATCTCCTTGGCGTGGAGCAGCAACTTGCGACGCCGGACGGGATCGAGATCGCCGCGCGAGAACTCGTAGGGCGACACGTGCATCCCGAACAGCCAGATCTCGCCGTCGTCGACCCGTGCATACGCGTCCCGCAAGTTGGCCCGCCCCTGTCGAATCGACTTCACCTCGGCGCCTTCGAGCACGATGCCGCACTCGAACGTGTCGAGCACGAGGTAGTCGTAGCGGGCCTTGCGGTTCGTGATCACCTGCTGGTCACCGCGCCGGGACATCACGACGACGCTACCGGAGGCGCCCTCGACGGCGACCGTTGTCGCGGGCTGACGTCCTCACCGGAGACCCGGGCGGAGCACTCCGGTAGATTGCCGCCACCAAGTGCGAGGAGTAGTCGATGGTCGCGTCGGGATCGATTCTCGGCAATCCGGTTCGACGGGTCGAAGACCCGGCCGTGCTGCGGGGCGAAGCGCAGTACTTCGACGACCTCAAAGTCGACGGCCTCCTCCACGTCGTCTTCGTTCGGTCCACCATCGCGCACGCGCGGATCGAATCAGTCGACACCTCGGAGGCCGCGGCGATGCCCGGCGTCGTGGGCGCCTACACCGCGGCGGATCTCGATTTGCCGCCGGTGCCTGGCTTCTCGATGCTGCCTCCCACGCTCACCCGCCCGGCGCTGGCGCACGACGTCGTGCGGTTCGTCGGCGACATGGTCGCGGCCGTCGTTGCCGAGACGCGCGCGCAGGCGGTCGACGCGGCCGAGCTCGTCGTCGTCGACTATGACCCGTTGCCGACGATCCTCGATCCCGAAGCCGCGCTCGCCGACGGCGCGCTCGTGCTCCATCCCGACCACGGCAGCAACGTCGCGATCGAGTTCGCGTTCGGCGAGGATCCCACGGTCCTCGACGAGGCCGAGGTCGTGGTGCGCGGCCGGTTCGTCAACCAGCGGCTCGCGCCGGTGCCGATGGAGCCCAACGGCATGCTCGCCGAGCCCGACGCCGAGGGCGGCGGCCTCACCCTGACGGTGCCCACGCAGGGGCCGTTCGGTGTGCGCGACGACCTCGCGCCACTGCTCGGCATGGCGCCCGACAAGATTCGGGTGCGCGCGGTCACCGTTGGCGGCGGCTTCGGCGCGAAGGCCGGTCTCTATCCCGAGTTCGTGATCACGGCGCGGCTCGCGCGCGACCTCGGCCGCCCGGTCAAGTGGGCCGAGACGCGGTCGGAGAGCATGCTCGCCCTCGTGCACGGGCGCGCTCAGGTGCAACACGTCGAGCTCGGCCTGCGCCGCGACGGCACGTTCACGGGGTTGCGCGCCCGAGTCGTGCAGGACGGCGGGGCCTACCCGGGCATCGGCGCCTTCCTGCCCTTCCTCACGCGCTTGATGGGTCAAGGCGTGTACGTGATTCCCAAAATCGAGTTCAACACGATCAGCGCGGTGACCAACACGGTGCCCGTGGGCGCGTATCGCGGCGCGGGCCGTCCGGAGGCGGCCGCGTTGCTCGAACGCATCGTCGATATGGCTGCCGACGAGCTCGACATCGACCCGGTCGAGATCCGCCGGCGTAACTTCATCCCGCCCGAAGCCTTTCCGATCAAGACGCTCACCGGCGCGACCTATGACGTCGGCGAGTACGCCAAGGCGCTCGACGAAGCGGTGAGACTGGCCGGCTACGACCAGCTGCGTGCCGACCAGGCCGAGCGTCGCGCGCGCAGCGACGTGAAGCAGCTCGGTATCGGTGTGTCGTGCTACGTGGAGATCACCGCGGGCGGTCAGTACCAGGAGTACGGCAAGGTCGAGATCGAACAAGACGGCAGCGTCACCGCGACTGTCGGCACGTCGGCGCACGGCCAGGGTCATGAGACGGCGTTCGCGATGATCATCTCCGACCGGCTCGGCGTGCCGATGGAGTCGGTGCGCATCGTGCAATCCGATACCGCGCTCGTCGCACGCGGGAGCGGCACCGGCGGTTCCCGTTCGCTGCAGATCGGTGGCAGCGCGCTGTACCGCGCCAGTGAAGGTGTGCTCGAGAAGGCGAAGGAGCTTGCGGCGCACCTGCTCGAAGCGAGCGCCGACGACATCGTCGTGCACGACGGCGGCACGGTCGGCGTGGCCGGCGTTCCGGCGCGTGCCTTCAGCTGGGGTGAGCTGGCACTTGCGGCGAGCGATCCGGCGAAGCTGCCCGAGGGCATGGAGCCCGGCCTCGCGCACGCGCTCGACTTCGACCAGGGCGCGTCGAGCTTCCCGTTTGGCGCGCACATCGCCGTGGTCGAGGTCGATACCGAGACCGGCAAGGTGGAGCTCATACGTCATATCGGCGTCGACGACGCGGGTCGAGTGCTCAACCCGATGCTGTTCGCGGGCCAGCAACACGGTGGGATCGCGCAAGGCGCGGCGCAGGCCTTGTTTGAAGGCGTGGTCTATGACGATGACGGCAACCCGCTCACTACCACGTTGCTCGACTACGCGGTGCCGAGCGCAGCCGAGCTGCCGAGCTTCACGGTCGGCACCACCGAGACGCCCACGCCACTCAACCCGCTCGGGGCGAAAGGTGTGGGGGAGGCCGGCACCATCGGATCGACGCCCGCGGTGCAAAACGCGGTGATCGACGCATTGTCGGCGTACGGCGTGCGCCACGTCGACATGCCGCTCACTGCAGAACGGGTGTGGCGCGCGATCCACGACGCCGGGGAGTCGAGCTGAGCGCGCCGATGAGCTTTGCAACACCGACGTTGCGACTCACGCGCGAGCAGTACGAGCAGATCGTCGCGCATTGCTACGAGGGTTTTCCGGAAGAAGCATGCGGGCTCTTCGGCGGGCCGGTCTCCGACGGCGGCGAGCCGACGGGCGAGGTGACGGCTGTGTTCCCGTGCCGCAATGCCGACGAGTCGACCCGCACGTACACCGTCGACTCGCGCGATCTCATCAAGGCGATGCGCGCCGCCGAAGCCGATGGTGGAGAGCTCGTCGGCGTGTGGCACTCCCACACGCATACTGAGGCCTATCCGTCCGCCACCGACGTGCGCCAAGCGATGGAGCCGGGGTGGATCTACGCGCTCGTCAGCCTCAGGGACGAAACGCCGGTCATGCGCGCCTATCGCATCCGCGATGGCGAGATCGCGGATGTCGCGATCGCCGTCCCCGGTCTCTAAACATCGTTTACTCGAGGCATTCCCGGCAAATACCGGTCAGATTCCTCGAGTGAACGAAATGTCGACCTCTGAGGTCGGGCTTGTAAGCTGAGCACGTCGTCTTACCGGAAGGTCCGTTGTGTCCGTCGAAGTTCGTCTTCCCACGTTGCTGCGCACCCATGCGGGTGGCGCGGCGTCGGTGACAGCCGAAGGCGCAACCGTGGGTGACGTCTTTCACGATCTCACCGGCCGGTATCCGGGGCTCGCAGGCCAGGTCGTCGACGACGACGGCACGCTCCACAAATTCGTGAACGTGTACCGCAACGACGACGACATCCGGTATCTCGATCAGCTCGACACGAAGCTGAGCGACGGCGACGTCGTCTCGATCCTGCCCGCCGTCGCCGGCGGCTGAACGCGCGGCGAAGCGCCGGCACATGGCCCGTCACGAGAGCATCCTCGGAGTGATCGGCGACACGCCGCTCGTCGGTGTGCACGCGCTGTCACCCAATCCCGAGGTCAAGATCTACGCCAAGCTCGAAGGCCAGAACCCGGGCGGCTCGTCGAAAGACCGCATCGCGTTGAAGATGGTCGAGCTGGCCGAGCGCGACGGGCTGCTGCACCCCGGCGACACGATCCTCGAGCCGTCCTCGGGAAACACCGGAATCGGGCTGGCGATGATCGCGGGCCTCCGCGGGTACGGCCTGCGCGTGGTGATGCCGGAAAACGTGTCGATCGAGCGACGGCAGCTGCTCGAGATCTTTGGTGACGACGTCACGCTCTCACCCGGCGAAGAAGGCAGCAACGGCGCGATCCGACTCGCGGAGAAGCTCTTGGCCGATGACCCCACGCTCGTGATGCTGTTTCAGTACGGCAATCCCGCCAACCCGCTCGCGCATTACGAAGGCACGGGGCCGGAGATTTTGCGTGACTGCCCCGAGATCGACGTGTTCGTCGCGGGACTCGGCACCAGCGGCACGCTCATGGGCGCCGGCCGTTACCTCAAAGAGCACAAGCCCGATGTGCAGGTCGTCGCAGTCGAGCCGCCGTCGGGTGAGCTCGTGCAGGGCTTGCGCAATCTCGACGACGGTTTCGTGCCGCCGATCTTCGACGCCGCGTTGCTCGACCGGAAGATGATCGTCCGGCCGCGGGAGTCGATTGAGTGGCTGCGGCGGCTGTTGCACGACTGCGGTGTGTTCGCCGGCATCTCGTCGGGCGCGGCGATCGCCGGCGCCACAAAGATGGCCGAGACGATGGAGTCGGGCACCGTCGTCGCGCTGCTTCCCGACGCGGGCTGGAAGTACCTGTCGTCCGGCGCGTGGACCGACGACCTCGATGTGGTCGAAGAACGCGCCACCCGCATCAACTACTGGTAGCGGGCCGGCGTTCTGGTGACGGTCGTCATGGCGACCATGGGAGTCACCAGAACGGCAGTCGGTGGTCGCGGTCATCTGTCGGCGAAGATTGTCGGATGACGCGACCCGACGGCGTTGTCGTCGACGATGGCGAGATCGAACGCGCCGCGGCCGTGCTGCGCGGTGGCAGGCTCGTCGCGTTCCCGACCGAAACGGTCTACGGCCTCGGCGCCGACGCTGCGAACCCGCTCGCGTTGCGGCGGCTCTACGAGGTGAAGCGGCGCCCCGCGACTCATCCGGTGATCGTGCACCTCGGCGATCCTGATTCGCTCGACGAGTGGGCAGTCGACGTGCGAGACGAGGCGCGGCTGCTGGTCGCGGCGTGCTGGCCGGGGCCGCTGACCGTCGTGCTGCGTCGTCGAGCCGGCCGCGTCCCCGACGAGGTCACCGGCGGGCGCGACACAGTGGGAATGCGTGTGCCCGACCAGCCGGTGGCGCTCTCGCTCCTCAGGGCGTTCGGCGGCGCCATCGCGGCACCGTCGGCGAACCGGTTCGGTTGTGTGAGCCCGACCACGGCCGATCACGTCCGCAACGACCTCGGCGACGCGGTCGACATGATCCTCGACGGCGGCCCGTGCGCGCTGGGTGTCGAATCCACGATCGTCGACTGTTCGAGGGCCGAGTCGGTGATCCTGCGCGAAGGCGGCGTGGCACGCGAGCGCCTCGAAGCCATCGTCGCGCATCCGATTGCCGTTGCGACCGGCGACACCGCGGGGACTGCGCCCGGCACGCTTGCGACGCACTACGCGCCGAGTGCTCGGGTCGAGGTCGTCGACGCGACCGAAGTCGTGCCGCGTGCGGCCTCACAGGTCGCCACCGGTCTTCGTGTCGGCTTGCTTGCAGAGAAGCCGCCTTGTGAGCTTCCGGCTGGTGTCGTCGTACTCGACGCGCCGGCAGATGCGGAGGAGTACGCGCGCGTGTTGTACGCGCGCCTCCGGGAGGCCGACGCGAGAGCGCTCGACGTCTTGCTCGCGGTGGCGCCGTCTGCCGTCGGCATCGGCGCCGCGGTTGTCGACCGACTCCAGCGCGCCGCGACCCGCGCGGCGGTGCGATGACGGCGTCCGGCGCGACGCCGCGGCCGATCGGTGTTTTCGATTCCGGGCTCGGTGGCCTCACCGTGCTGCGCGCGCTGCTCGATCTCCTACCCGGGGAGCCGGTCGTATATTTCGGTGACACCGGTCGCTTCCCGTACGGTTCGAAGCCGCGAGACGACGTACTGAAGTACTCGGTCGAGATCGCCGACCTCCTGGTGCATCGCTACGACGCCAAGATGCTGGTGGTCGCGTGCAACAGCGCGACAGCAGCGGGGCTCGAGGTGCTGCGCGCGCACGCCGACGTGCCGGTGGTCGGAGTGATCGAGCCCGGCGTGCGCGCGGCGGCGAAGGTCACGCGGTCGGGACGGGTCGGTGTCATTGGTACCGTCGGTACGATCGCATCGGGCGCGTACCAGAGGGTCGCGCGCGAGAACGGTGCCGGCCTCGAGCTCACGTGTGCGGCCTGTCCCGGATTCGTCGAGTTGGTCGAGTCGGGCGACATCGAGTCCGATCAGGTGCACGTGCTCGCAGAACGGCTCCTCGCACCGGTCCACGAGGCGCGTGTCGACACACTGGTGCTGGGCTGTACGCACTACCCCCTGCTCGCCCGTACCATCAGTGACGTGATGGGCCGAGACGTGGTGTTGGTGTCGAGTGCGGATGAGACCGCGTTCGAGGTCCGGGCGATGCTCCAGCCGGGCGTGCTCCCGGCCGGGCCCGACCGCGCCGCAGTGCCCGCCCACACGTTTCTCACGAGCGGCGACCGCGACATGTTCCGCACGCTCGGCGCCCGGTTCCTCGGTCCTGAAGTCGAGACGGTGACGGAGTGGCAATGGTGACGCGCTGATGGACCTCATCGTGCTCGGCTGCTCCGGCTCGTACGGCGCACCGGCCGGCGGTGCGTGCAGTGGCTATCTGGTGCGCGCTGGAGGCAGCACGATCTGGCTCGACTGCGGCAACGGTACGTTCCCCAACCTGCAACAGCATCTTCCGATCGACGATCTCACCGCCGTTGTACTCACCCACGAGCACCCCGATCACTGCGTCGACATCTACGGCTTGCACGTCCTCATGCGCTACGGCCTCGAGCGCACCGGCTTGCCCGTGTTCGCGCCCGAAGGCCTCGAAACGCGGCTCGGCGCGCTCGTCGGCGACTGGGGGGGCACGTTCGACTGGAACGTCGTCGGCGACAACGACCGCGTCACGATCGGCGATCTCGCGCTGCGCTTCTCGCGCACCGATCACCCGCCGCCCACGTACGCGGTCGAGATGACCGGCGACGACAAGCGGCTGCTCTACACCGCCGACACCGGCCCCAACTGGACAGTCGGCGCCTTCGACCGCAATGCCGACCTCGTGCTCTCGGAAGCCACGTACCAACACGCGACGAAATCCGCGCCGCTGCACCTCTCGGCCCACGAAGCCGGCACGGCGGCCCGTGAGGCGGGCGCGCGCCGCTTGATGCTCACGCATCTCTGGCCGCGGCTCGACCCGGTCGCCTCCGTCGAGGAAGGATCGGACGCGTTCGGCGAGCCGGTGACACTCGCCGCGCCGCACCTCGTCACTCGAGTCTGAGGAGCACCATGGGGATCCGCAAGGACGGGCGTGAGCCCGACGAGCTTCGACCGGTGCTGTTCACCCGTGATTTCACCGAGTTTGCTGCCGGTTCGGTGCTGGTCGATTTCGGTCGCACCCGCGTGCTGTGCACGGCTTCGGTCGAGGAGCGCATTCCACCGTGGTTGCGCGGCAGCGGCAAGGGCTGGGTGACGGCGGAGTACTCCATGCTTCCCGGCTCGACCGCCGAACGAGCCGGGCGCGAAGCGGCCAAGGGCAAGCAGTCGGGCCGCACGCAGGAGATCCAGCGGCTGATCGGTCGCTCGCTTCGCGCCGTCACCGACCTCACCATGATGAGCGAGGTCCAGATCACGGTCGACTGTGACGTGTTGCAGGCCGACGGCGGCACCCGCACCGCGTCGATCTGCGGGGGCTACGTCGCGTTGCATGACGCGTGCACGCGCCTGGTCGCGGCGCGCACCCTCCCCGCGCATCCGATGACCGACCAGTGCGGTGCGATCTCCGTCGGCATCGTCGACGCGCTGGCGCACCTTGATCTCGACTACTCCGAAGACGTCCGCGCCGACGTCGACATGAACGTCGTGATGACCGGATCGGGCGGCTTCGTGGAAGTGCAGGGAACGGCCGAGGGCGTGCCGTTCTCACGCGGCGAGCTCGACACCCTGCTCACGCTGGCCGACAAAGGCATCGGCGAGATCTTCGACGTGCAGCGGCGCACGTTGGCCGAGCCGCCCGAGCCGCGTCGCTCGTGACGCGCTTCGTCTTGGCGAGCGCCAACCCCGACAAGGCGCGCGAGATCATCGACGTGCTGCGCGAAGCACAGACCGATGTCGAGATCGCGCCGCGGCCCGATGACGTGGAAGAGGTGGACGAGACCGGCGCCACGCTCGAAGACAACGCGCGGTTGAAGGCCGTCGCCCTGTGTGCAGCCGTGCAGCAGCCGGCGATCGCCGACGACACCGGTCTCGAAGTCGAGGCCCTCGACGGCCGGCCCGGCGTCCGCTCCGCGCGCTACGCGGGCGCCTTGGCCTCCTACGCCGACAATGTCGCCAAGCTTTTGCGCGAGCTCGCGGGCCTGCCGCTCGAACGCCGCGCCGCGCGTTTCTCGACGGTTGCGATCGCTCGGTGGCCCGACGGGCGCGAGGTCGCCGCGCTCGGCACTGTCGAGGGTGTGATCACCGACGCGCCCCGTGGGCAGCAGGGCTTTGGGTACGACCCCGTGTTCGTGCCGCTCGAGGGCGACGGCCGCACTTTCGCCGAAATGGCCCCGCCGGAGAAGCACGCGCTCTCGCATCGCGGGCGCGCGTTCCGCACTCTCGCGCGCGGCGTGCGAGCGGTGCTCGACGCGGAGCGGGCGTGATGCCGTTGCACCCGGAGGCCAAGCGCATCATCGACCTCGCTGCCGCCGTCAGCGGCTTGCAAGATCCCGACCCACCGGTGGAAGAGCTGCGCGCCCAGTGGGGCATGTTCCTCACCATCATCGGCGGCGCCGCTCCGGAGCCGATACACCACGTCGAGAACCGCAGCATCCCCGGTACCGGCGGTGACATCGCGATCCGTGTCTACCGCCCGAGCGACGAGCCCTCGCTCCCGGTCATCGTCTATCTGCACGGCGGCGGGTGGGTGCTCGGCAGCATCGGCGACTACGACGGCATCCTGCGCCCCGTCGCCAATGGCACCGGCGCGATCGTGGTGTCGGTCGAATATCGGTTGGCGCCCGAGCACCGGTTTCCCGCCGCGTTCGACGACGCGTGGACGGCAACGAGATGGGTTGTGGCCCACGCCGCGGAGCTGGGCGGCGACCCCCGGCGCGTGGCCGTCATGGGCGACAGTTCCGGTGGCAATCTCGCGGCCGTGATCGCGTTGATGGCGCGTGACGAAGGTCAGCCCGACCTCGCACTGCAGGTACTGCTCTATCCCGTTGTCGACGAGGAGTTCACGAGTCCATCGATGATCGAGAACGCGACTGGCTACCTGCTCGAGACCGAACGCATGCGCTGGTTCTTTCGCCAGTACATCACCAGCGCGGCTGAAGGGAACGACTGGCGGGTATCACCCATGCGCGCGGCTGACCACGCGGGAGTCGCTTCCGCGCTGGTCGTAACTGCGGAGTACGACCCGTTGCGCGACCAGGGCAACGCGTATGCCGTGCGCTTGCGCGACGCGGGTGTCGCGGTCGAGCACACCGAGTACCCCGGCGTGTTCCACGGCTTTTTCGGATTACAACAGATGCTCGAGCCGGCGGAGCAACTGTTCGAGCAAGTCGCCGCCGCGCTGCGTCGCGCGTTCCGGGGGGCGTGAGCAATGGCCGTCATCGACATCGCCGGTTTCGTCGCCGATCTCAAGGATCATGCCGTCGAGCATGGCTTTCACGTGCACGACGAGCGTCACTTCGTCGAGAGCTACTCACTGCGTCAAACCTGGGAAGTCGACCTGCACCCCGAGGAAGGATGCGAAGGCCCCGTCGACCTGTACCTGTCGCTCGAGATCGATCCGCGCGTGCTGCTCGGCTTCGAAGACGTGGTGATCGCCGTGCCGCCCGACGCCGAAGACATTCCCGACGAGTTCTTCTTCCCGCTCAATTTCACGTGGGCGCTGCCGCCCCTGGCACAGGGTCCTGATCTGCTCGTGCTGGCGACCGAGCTGGCCGGACTCGGCGGACCCGACCTCCCGCTCGAGACGTCGGCGATCGACTCGATCCCGGCCGTCACCGACGCACCGGAGCGCAGCCTGCGAGTCGTTGCCCACCAGCGAGTGTCGCTCCTGCATATTCGTGACGGCGACGCGGTCTCGTGTGAGGTGCTCGAGCAGTGCCTCGCGGTCAGCCGCTACCTGCTCGCGGCCGCGACCGACTGGCTCGGCTAGCTGGCCTGCCCATCCCCCTCGTTGGCGCCGCGTGCCCGGCCGACGTTGGGGAACTGCGGTCGGTGCGCAACAATGGGTGTATGCCCATGCGGATCGACTGCAAGCACTACGACAGCCGTACATACCCGTCGGGCGAGATCGTGCGCAAGTGCCGGCTCGATCTCGCGCCGGAGGCGCCGTGGCGTTGTCCCGAAGACTGCCCCGCATTCGCCAAGCGGCGCATGGACGCCGGCTGGCAGTACGGCAGCCTCGGTGTGTCGGGCCAGCCGCCCGAGCCGGAGCCCGGCGGCGTCGACGTGGCGGCACTGCTCGATGAAGCCGAAGACATCGTCAACACCGCCGCGCCCGAGATCCTGGCCGACTTCGAGCCGCGGAAGAAGGGCCTGTTGAAGCGCCGGAAGCGGAACAAGAAGCGGAAGTAAGGCTTCCCCCACGCTCGCGATCGTCGCGGTTCCACCTACTGCTCCGCGCCCGTTCTACGAGCCGCCCGTTTTAGGGTACTTTATACGCAGTATCTACTCAGACCCCAGCGGAGGCTACGAATGCGGGCACGTTGAACCTTGATCGTTGGCGCCATGGTCAACTTCAAACAGCATGCGGTGGGTCAATAAGCCGGGGTACCAGCAGGTCATGAGGGGGTTATGGATCCAGTGCGAGCGGAGGGACTCGAACCCCCACGTCCGAAGACACCGGGACCTAAACCCGGCGCGTCTGCCAGTTCCGCCACGCTCGCGACTCGACCACGCTATCGGGATCTCGCCGCTTCCCTTCGCCAGCGGACGGTTCGCGCGTTCAGCGCGTCCAGCGATCCCACCTGGGGGCCCGCCCGCAGTCGAGTGCACCGGCGCTCCATCCAACTCCGCATCGCGCTCGGGGTCTTGTTCGCGGTGATCACGCCGCTCGTGCCGGGTTTCCCGCGCGGTGCCCGGCTCGAAACAGCGGTCCTCGTCGGCGGCTACACGCTGTTCACGACGCTGGCTGATCTGGTAATCGGTCGCAAGTCGCTGACGCTGGCGTACACGATCGACTCCGTGGCCGGCGTCGTCATGTTGTACAGCGCCGTGGTGCTCATCCCGGGCTTGTTCATTCCCGCGCTGTTCACGCTCGCCCTTGCTGTTGTTTTCCGCACGCCGCTCTCGGGAATTCGGGCGGGGCTGCTGCTCTCGGCCGCGGGCAGTGTGTCGGCTGCGCTCGCGCAGTGGAGTGTCGCGCCGCACCAGCGGCTGCCGCTCTACATCATCATCATGATGTTCCCGTACCTCGCGTCGCTCGCACTGCTCATCGACTGGCTCACGCGCGAGCGCCGCCACTCGATCGCGCATTTCGAGCGGTTGTACGATGCGCTGCGGTCGGTGTCGTCCACACCCGACCTTGACGCCACGCTCGAGTCGATCGTGCGCTCGGTGCACGACGCGATCGGAGCGAGCGAAGCCGCGATCCTGCTGCCGGGCGGGGAAGGGTTCACCCTCGCGGCGGCACATGGCGAGCACGGCTCAAAGCAACCTGCCGGGTCCGGTCGCGACGCCAATTACACCAAGAACGACGGGCCGACGTCGCTGGCGATGGCGACGGGCGAGACCGTCATGATCGAGGATGTCGAGCGCGAGCAACGTTTTCCGCGCTGGCGGGCGGGATTGGGTGCCGCGCTCGCGAGGCGTGGCCTGCATTCGCTCGTGACTGTGCCGTTGCACGTGGGTGACGAGACAATCGGCGCGCTCGTCACGTGTTACCGCTGGCGGGGAGCACTCGACGATCAAGAGCGTTTTCTGCTCGAGAGCTATGCCGACCAGTGCTCGCTGGTGATCGCCCGCGCGCAGGCCTACGAGCAAGAGCGTCGAGCGGCAGAGCAGCTCCAAGAGATCGCACGCCTGCGCGCCGAGTTCTTCGCCCTCGTGTCGCATGAGTTGCGGACACCGCTCACCGCCTCGAAGGGTTTCATCGGCACTGTGCTCAACCACTGGGACAAGCTCGATGACGAGAAACGGCGCGAGCTCCTGGGGCGCGCCTCCCATAACCAGGATGAACTCGCCCGGCTGATCGACCAGTTGCTCGACTTCGCGAGGATCGATGCCGATCGCGTGAAGATCGACCTGCGGCCGTGCTCGCTCGCCCAATGCATCGACGACGCGGTCACCGATCTCGCGCCGGTGCTGGCGGGTCACGCGTTGGAGATCGATGTCGATCCGGCCTTGCGCGTCGACGCCGACCTCGCCGCGCTCCGCCGCATCCTCACCAACCTGCTCACCAACGCGGTGAAGTTCTCGCCTCGAGCGTCGACCATTCGCCTCAAGGCGGTGTCGCGCCCCGAAGAGGTGCTCGTCTGCGTTGCTGACGAGGGGATCGGAATCGCACCCAGCGACCACGAGCGTGTGTTCGAGGCGTTCTTTCAAGCGCCGGAGGCGACGCTCTCGCGCCGCGGTACCGGCATCGGACTCTCAATCACCCGGCGGTTTGTCGAGGCGCACGGCGGTCGGATCTGGGTGGCAAGCGAGCCCGGTCGCGGCGCGACCTTCTGGTTCACATTGCCGGCGGCAGCGCCGGCGCCAGAGCCCGTGCCGGCTCCGTCGCCATCGCGGTCGCCAGAGCCCGTGCCGGCTCCGTCGCCATCGCCGTCGCCGTCGAGCGAGAACACCACACCGCGGCCAGCCGCCGTTTAGTCGCGGTCGCCGACGGGAAGGTTTGACGTAATGCTGCAACCCGGTGATCAAGCTCCCGACTTCACGCTCCTCGCTCACGACGGCGTGCCGACCTCGCTGCACGACTACCGCGGCCGCTGGGTGCTGCTCTGGTGGTACCCGAAGGCCGACACCCCTGGCTGAACGATCGAGGGGAAGGGCCTGCGTGATCAGGCCGCCGACTACGAGGCGATGAACTGTGAGATTCTCGGAATCTCATTCGACACGCCCGAGGAGAACCGCGCGTTCCGCGAGAAGTTCGATTTCCCGTTCAAGCTCCTCTGTGACACGGACGAGCAGGTCGGCGTGGCGTACGGCACGCGCGCGCCCGGCACCGACAAAGTGCATTTCGCCAAGCGGCTGAGCTTTCTCATCGATCCTGAGGGCCGGATCGCGAAGGTCTACGAGGTCGCCGATATCCCGGTGCATCCCGCCGAGGTACTCGTGGATCTCCACGAGCACCAGACGGGCTGACCCGGACCGTCACCGGCCGGCTCTCGAAAGCCTCTACGATTGCCTGAGTAACCACCATTAGTGGGCGCCGAACGCGCTCCGTGGAGGCCCGGGGATGCGTCAGGTGCGTGTGCGGCGACCACACCTGCTCACGCTCACCGCGGTGCTTGTCGCTTGTGTCGGGTTCGCAGGGCCGGTGGCAGCCCGGACATCTTCACTGTCCGTCGCGACTCCCGCGCCGCGCCCGCACCCGGTGGTGCCTCCGACGACACGAAGCACCGCGAACGCCGACGGCTCGGTCGACGTCGGGGCGACGGTACGCGTGGGTACCGAGGTCAAAGTCGAGCAGTTCCGCGCTCCGTCGGTGGGTGACGCCGACGCCCTGGTCGCGCAGCTGCGACGCACGCCGGGCGTCACCGCGGCCGAGCCGAAGGTCCGGATGCACGTGTTGGCGGGTCCCGACCCGTATCGGCCCCAGCAGTGGGCGCTCGATCGCGTGTCGTTCGGCGCTGCGAGCGCGCTCGTCAATCCGTCGGCGCTCGCACAACAAATCGTTGCGGTCGTCGACACGGGCGTGAACGCGGCCCATGAGGATCTCGTGGGTCGCGTGATCGGCGTCGGCGCCGACTGTCTGTCGGGTTCATGCCTGTCGGGTGGCGCATATGGCCTGACGGACCCGAACGGTCACGGCACGCTCGTGTCGAGCGTCATCGGCTCGACCACCGGTAATGCGCTCGGCATCGCCGGCGCCGCGACCGGCGCGCCCATTCTTTCCGTGCGCGCGATGGACGCCGACGGACTCGGCAGCAACTTCTCGATCAGCGCCGCGATCTACTACGCGGTCTCGCATGGCGCCCGGGTGATCAACCTGTCGCTCTCCGGTGGCCCCGACGAGCCGTCGTCGATGATCAGCGGCGCCGTGGCCGCGGCGATCAATGCCGGCATCACTGTGGTCGCGGCGGCCGGCAACAACGGTGACACGGGATTCGCGACCGACCCGGTGTATCCCGCGAACGACATCGGCGTGATCGCAGCCACGTCGACGAACCCCGACGACAGCCGGTCGTGGTTCTCGAACTACGGCAACTGGCTGAGCGGCAAGGGCTTGTCGGCGCCGGGCGTGCAGATTTGCGGCGCGCACGCAAGCGGAGGCTATCTCGCGGAGTCGGGCACGTCGCTGTCGTCCCCGCTGGTCGCGGCCGCCGCAGCACTCACGCGGGCAGCAGGCGCAGCACCGAACGCGGTGTACACGACGCTTGACGACGCTGCCCAGCCGATCGGCGCATCGTTGAGCAACGCACCGCTCCTCAATCCGCAACGGGCGGTGCAAGCGGCGCTGGGTCAGACGATGGGCCCGTATCAACCCGGAGGCGCGGACCTCCCCGACAGCCCCGGCGGGTACACGCTCGACGGCTGGGGCGTGCTGCACTCGTTCGCGGTCGGCTGCAACCTCGCGCCGGCCGATCCTCGCGACCTCACGACGTGGCCCGGCTGGGATATCGCCCGTGGTGTCAGCGTGATCTCACGCCAGGCCGGCGGCTACACGCTCGACGGCTGGGGTGGACTGCACAAGTTTCGGATCGGCAGCTTCGGGTCAACTCCCCCCGACACGAGCGGCGCGGCGTACTGGCAAGGCTGGGACATCGCGCGCAGCATTGCGGTGGTGCCGAACGCGAACCCGGGCTCGCAGGGTGGGTACACGCTCGACGGCTGGGGCGGGCTGCACACCTTCCGCGTCGCGGGCGGCTCCGACCCACCCGCGACGTCCGGCGCGCCGTACTGGCAAGGCTGGGACATCGCACGCGGCATCGCAGTGCTTCCCAACGGGACGGGCGGCTACGTGCTCGACGGCTGGGGCGGCCTCCACGCGTTCAAGATCGGAAACGGCGGCAACGGTCCGGCCCCGCCTGCGACCCACGGCGCGCCGTACTGGCAGGGTTGGGACATCGCGCGCGCGGTAGTGATCCTGCCCGACGGCACGGGCGGCTACACGCTCGACGCGTTCGGGGGGCTGCACCCATTCTCGATCGGAAACAACCAGCCGGCGTTCATGGTCAACGACGCGCCGTACTGGTCGAACTGGGGAATTGCGCGCGGCGCTGCGGTCACGCTCTGACCCGTCGTGTTCAGACGGCCGTCCAGCCGCCGTCGACGGAGAGCACCGAGCCGGTGACGTAACTGCTCGCGTCGCCGGCAAGGAACAGGAGCGCGCCGTCGAGCTCGTGTTCCTCGCCCGGTCGGCCCATCGGCGACGTCCGCGCGATCCAGTCGAGCGACGCGTCGCTGTCGAAGAGGCCGGATGTCATCTCGGTTCGGAAGTAACCCGGCGCGAGGGCGTTGACGCGTACACCGACGCGCGCCCACTCTGCGGCCAGCTGGCGGGTCAGGTTCACGAGCCCGCCCTTCGAAGCCGCGTAGCCGGCGATGCCGGCGTTGACGCCGACGAGCCCGTACTGCGAGGCGATGTTGATGATGGAACCGCCGCCCGACGTGTCGATCATCGCCCGGGCCGCGGACTGCGAGAGCGCGAACGAAGCGACGAGGTTGATCTCGAGGATCTCCCGGAAACGATCGATGGGAAAGTCGATCGCCGGGACTTCGTCACTCGCGCCGGCGTTGTTGACGAGCACGTCGACGCGTCCGTAGCGTTCGCGCGCAGCGTCGACGATCGCGGCCGGCGCGTGCGGTTGCGCGAGGTCGCACTCGACGGCCACCGCGTCGTTCATCTCGTTCGCCAGAGCGTCGAGGCGGTCGATTCGGCGCGCCGCGAGCACGACTCGAGCGCCCGCGGCGTCGAGCACCCGGGCGAATCGTGTGCCCAATCCGGAGCTCGCACCGGTCACGACCGCGACCTTGCCGTCGAGGGGGAAGCGGGCGATGGGATCGAGCGCGGTCACGGCGGGGGAGTGTAGAGGCGCGTCCCACCGGCGACGCGTGGCCGTGAAATGTTGGCCCTGGTACGCCCCCGGGGACTCGAACCCCGAACCTAGTGATTAAGAGTCACTTGCTCTAACCAGTTGAGCTAGGGGCGCGTGAGCGCAGAAGCCTACCCGCGGCGTCGACAGCCACCCCGAGTGCTGCCGCGCTTCGCCGACACACCTAGCGTCGCGTGCGCAACCTCGGAGGTGCGCGGATGGACGTGCTCGTAACCGGTTCCTCAGGATTCATCGGCACTGCGCTGCTGCCCGCGCTCGAGCGTTCCGGCCACCGTACTGTCGGGCTCGTGCGCGGAGCCGCCGGCACCGGCGCCACGTTGCGCTGGGATCCCGCTGCAGGCACGATCGACGCCGTTGGGCTCGAAGGTATCGGCGCCGTCGTGCATCTCGCCGGCGAAAGCATTGGTGGGCGCAAGTGGACTGCCGAACAGAAGCAGCGAATTCTCGAGAGTCGCACGCGCGCCACGACGCTTTTGAGCGAGACGCTGGCGCGCCTGCAGAGACCGCCCCCCGTACTGGTGTCGGCATCGGCAGTCGGTTACTACGGCAACCGTGGCTCTGAAGAGCTGAACGAGCACAGTCCGCCGGGCGACGGATTTCTTGCTGACGTGTGTCGCGCATGGGAAGCGTCAACGACCCCGGCAGCCGACGCCGGCATTCGTGTCGCTTGCGTGCGCACCGGCATCGTGCTCTCGTCACGTGGCGGCGCGTTGCAACGTATGCTGTTGCCGTTCAAGCTCGGCCTCGGCGGACGCATCGGCTCGGGATCGCAGTACATGAGCTGGATCTCGTTGCCCGATGAAGTGCGCGCGATCCTGCACGTGCTCGAGCACGACTCCGTCGCCGGCCCGGTCAACCTCACGGGTCCGAGTCCCGTCACCAACACCGAGTTCACCAAGACCCTGGGCGCGGTGCTGCACCGGCCCACCGTGCTGCCGACGCCGTTGTTGCCGCTGCAACTCCGGTACGGCAAGGAGCTCGTGCGCCAGGTGCTCGTGGAAGGTCAGCGGGTGTTGCCGGCGAAGCTGCTCGCGGATGATTTCCGCTTCGAGCATCCGACGTTCGAGAACGCACTGCGGGCGGTGCTCACGACACCTGCATCCGCGTGAGCGCGCGAAGCGGACGGTTCGCCAGTCGGCCGCTCCGGTACACTGCAGCGTCCCGGTGCGAGCGGGCGCCCGTAGCTCAGATGGATAGAGCAGCAGATTTCTAATCTGCGGGTCGGGGGTTCGAATCCTCCCGGGCGCGCGGGGCCGGCGGATGCGATCCGCTCGTCCCAATCGTGGTGGCCGTAGCTCAGTTGGCTAGAGCGCCGGGTTGTGGTCCCGGAGGTCGGGGGTTCGAAACCCCTCGGTCACCCCACGCACGCGCACCGCTCGTCGGTGCGCGCGTCCAGTGGTCTGTTCAAGCGTTGACTGACGTCATGTCTCTGCCGCGTAGCCCGGTCGATCGAGGGCATCGGGAAAGTTTGGGAGCAGGAGCGGTGCGGGATGTCGTGACAAGAAAAGGAGAAACGTCGATGCACGTCGCCGAGTTCACGCTGCACGCCAAGCCAGGTCACTACCGCGATGTCGCAGGTATCTACTCTGCGTTCGCGGCCGAGTTCCTGAGCACGCACGAAGCACTGGAAACCGTCCTGGTCGTTGGTGACGAGGCGAGCGGCGTCGTGCGGGGCCTGGGCGTCTTCACTGACCGTCCGGCCGCCGATCGGGTCAACAGCGACCCGGAGTTCGCCGCCTTCAACGATGCGGTCGCACCGCTCCTCGCCGCGCCGCCGGACCGCACGGAGTTTGAGCTGCTGCATCTCTTTGCGGCGGCGGACGACTGATCGTCGGCGCGTTCGGGGTCGTGAGACTCAGAGGCGCGACAGGTATTCGCTGGAACCGACGATCAGTGCGATCACTTCTTCGTCGCGATGTCCGCGACTGATCGCGCCGACCCAGTATGCGAGCCCGTTCGGGTCGGCACCCCGGCCCAGCAGCGTGTCGTTATCTGACGGTGTCCGCGGTCTGGAACGTGTATGCCGACAGCGCGGGCAAGCCGATCGCAGCATTCCCGAAGCAGAAGTCCGCGGAGCTGCGGTTGGCGACGTTCGCCGGAGCCTGGTTGCTCAGATCGGCTGCGTAGCCGCGCCGTGCTGCAGAGCGGGTGACGGGAATCAAACCCGCATGACCAGCTTGGAGGCACGGTTAGACCGATCAGCGGCGAACGCGGGCGAACGGAATGGTTGACGTCTCAACAGATCGCGTCGTCAGCAAACAGTCACGAACGTCGGCGAACGCGGCGGCGTGCGGCATGGAATGTGCCATGGAACGACGCTCGTGGACGCCGGCGTCCACGCGGCCATGCATCCCCACCATTGGCGCGACCGACCTCGAGCACGAGCTCGAAGTGTCCGTTGGCCTGAGCGACGCACCCGCGGCGCTAATCGGGTTGCTGAGCGACGCGAGCAGCCCGACTTCCTCGTGGAGATTCCTCGAGTCGCTGGTGCCGTGGTAGGCGTACCAGGGGTCGCCGACGACGAGCCCGGGCCGGTGCTTGTCGAGGTCGCGGCCCCGACTGGCTTGAAACTGCTCCGAGTCGATGGGCGCCGCTTCGAAGCACAGGTGCAGCGGGATGTCGCGCCGGTCGCCGATGCCCCGCCCGCGATCCGGGCGTGTACGTTGACCTCCAGGGCAGGGAACGAATAAGCCCCCGGCACCGCGCAAAACGGCCCGGGGGACGGCCAGCACCTACTAGGAGGAGCCGACATGGTCAAGATTACGGACCGTGTGCCCACTGACCGCGCACTGGTCGTCGATACGATCCGCGCCCGCTACCTCGAGATCGTCGACGAGTCGGGCGCCGTGCGAATCGTGTTGGGCGCGACTGCAGGCGGGCCGGCTGAGGTCATGGTGGCGCATCCTTTCGACGAGGATTCGTTCGCGTCGCTCGTCGCGGGCGCCGACACCGAAAATCGCGACGAGAGCCGATCGGACCTCTGCCTCTCGAACACCCAGTGGGGGGAGTCTGCCAGTGTCGGCACGCTCCTGGCGGCGGTCGACGGACACCTTGGAGCGCACCGGGAGGCACTCGAGAAAATGGAGCAGGGACTCAACAACCTCGTGGAGCGAATCGTGTTGCTCGAGGGGTACTTCGATGAATTATCGAAGCTCGTCGCGACCGCGAACGCGCTCGACGGCACGAGCGACGGAGCGCACCGGGAGGCACTCGAGAAAATGGAGCAGGGACTCAACAACCTCGTGGAGCGAATCGTGTTGCTCGAGGGGTACTTCGACGAATTATCGAAGCTCGTCGCGACCGCGAACGCGCTCGACGGCACGAGCGACGAAGCGCGAGGCAATTCACCACCAGAGCCGGGGAAGCTATTGGGGAACGAGAAGTTCGACAGGGAGACGGCACGCACGCTGCACCGCAAAAAGCTGCTCGACGCGCAAGCGCAGTTTCGCAAGCCACGTAAGTAGGGGAGCCCCCAATGGTGTCAATCACGCAACGCGCCACGACGGACGGTAAGACGCGCGCAGAATTGCCGACCAGTGGCGCTGCGTAGCGGTTGACCTGCGCTGATGACATGGAGCGGGTGACGGGAATCGAACCCGCATGACCAGCTTGGAAGGCTGGGACTCTGCCATTGAGCTACACCCGCGAGGCCGCGACGGTAACGCGCGCGTTCGTCGTACCAGTCGGGGAGGGGGGACTTGAACCCCCGACCTCCTGCTCCCAAAGCAGGTGCGCTACCACGCTGCGCTACTCCCCGGAAAATCGCCCGCCCACCAGCACCTTACGCGAGCCCGGGGCGAAAATCCCTCTTACTCAAGCGCTCGGCGTCATGCGGATGCAGTGGGGCTGACGTGGCGAACCAGTCCATCATCATCGGCGCGGGGGCCGACGACGCCCGAGAGAATAGCGTCGGCGGGGTCGCTCTCGTCGAGACGAGCTTCGCGATCAGGAATGACACAGCCGGCTCATCGGCCGTTGTCATGGGGCTCCATTTCCCCAATGTAAACATCGCTCAAGGCGCGACCGTTTCTGCCGCCGACCTTCGGCTCTGGGCCACCAACACGAAGGTTGCACGACGCCGACATCATCACCGTGCCGGTCGGCGGGCCGGCCCAAGGCTCGCGGCCGCGCATACACCTACTGCCACCGCCGGCCAAGCCCGCGCCGGCCGAGAGAGTCGTCCGGCGCGCCGGCTCGCTCCGTTTCGTCGCGCAGGTCACCGTGAGCGACATGAGCGTGCGCGGCCAGGGGTCGGTAACACTGTGCAGGCGCAGTGACGCGGAAATGGTGCTGGCGTACGTGGTGGGCCAGAACGCCGAGCTACGGGCCGAGGTTCATCGTCTGTCGGGCGAACACGCGCACCTTCGCTCCGTCGTCGAGACGACCGCGCACAGTTCGAGAATGGGGCCGCGGGAGCGCGGTCGGCGCTATTCGGCCGTCTGACCGTTCTCGAGCGCTGTCGCGATTTCGAGCCGAGCGACGCGCCTTCTTACCGCGAGGTTCGCGTCGCGGAGCCGGCCGAGCATGTTTTGGATCTCTCGCAGGGCGTCGTCGATAGCGTCGAGCTCGAGCTGTGGCGAATTCATCGCGGCCTCCGGTGCTTGAGTGGCTGTCGATTGAGTTGTGCCCCGTCGGCGTGGCCGTGACGCATTCGCGCTGCGTAGTGCGCAGATAATTCGGGCCGCGACGCTGCTCGCAGGCAGGTTGACTCGCAGGTCAGCGCCTTACGGCCGCAGCGCTTGGCGTTCGGGAATCCCAAAGCAGGTGCGCTACCACGCTGCGCTACTTCCCGGCTGAGCTTCTGAGCGTAGGCGACATCGGTCGGAGGCTTGGGTGACGCGGCGTATGCGGAGAAATCAGTTCGGTGCCGAGGGCCGCGATCAAGCGGCGGTCGCGGTGTCGAAGACCTTGAGTTGCACGCCCAAGTGTGCGGCGACGACCGGGAACGTCAGCGTCGTCGCCTGGAGCAGTGCCGCGACTGCCGTGTGGCGCGGGCCCATGAGCGGCCGGTAGATCAACGTCGGCAGCGCGCGCACGACAAAGATCGCGGCGAGGAACATCGGGACCAGCAGCAGGTGGTGCCCGTCCTTGAACAGCGCGTCGGCGTCGAAGCGGAGGCCGCTCGCGACGAAGAACACAGGGATGAGGAACCCATAGCCGATCGCCTCGACCTTGGCCCGGAAGTGCTCGTGGACGAGCTTCTGGTCGCGGTCGACGATCCGCAGCAACGCGCCGGCCAGAACAGCGAGACGAGCACGATGGATCCGAACTCCGCGACGGTGCTCGCGGTCATCACGAGTTGCCCGAAATCGGTGTCGGTCTCACCGGCGTCGCGCATGACCGGCACCACGAGCCCGAGCGAAGTCGACGCGAGCGTGATCGCGATGAACAGTGGTGCGTCGGTCTCGCCGTAGACGTCGATGCCCCTGCCGATGACCGCGGCGAGGCCGAGCGAGATCACGAACGCGATCAGGATTCGCCCGAAGCCATGACGGAGACGCGTGGGATCGATCTCGAGCCCGGCGAGGAACAACAGGAAACCGAGGCCGAGGAGCGCGAGCACGCTCACCGGCACATCGACGCGAATCCAGTCGAAGCCCGACGGTCCGAGCAGGATCTCGAGCACGACTGCCGGCATACGCAGTTGCGGTGCGAGCAGCACGAGCAGCGGCGCAACCAACGCGATCGCCGCCACCGCGAGCACCGTCGTGAACGAGAGATCACGCACCGCACGAAACGGTACCGCCGTCACCAGGCGCGCTGGGACGTCGTCGCGGAACATCCCTGATCGCGAGGGCCGGCGAGTACACTGCCTTTCCCCATGGCGCCGCCCGTCAGCATCTCCGTCGAGCCTCTCGAAGGCAGCAAGGTCCGGCTGCACGTCGAGATTCCTGCGCCCGAGTTCGAGAAGGCGATCGACGCGGCGTTCCGCAAACTCGCGGGTGAGGTGAAGATTCCGGGGTTCCGCCCCGGCAAGGCGCCCCGCCAGCTGCTCGAAGCTCGTTTCGGCCCTGAAGTCGCGCGTGAGCAGGCGTTGCGCGACGCGTTGCCGCGGTACTACGCGCAAGCCGTTGAAGACGAGCACCTCGACGCGATCGCGCCGCCCGAGATCGATATCACCGCCGGCGAGGAGAACGGCGACGTCGAGTTCGACGCCGTCGTCGAGGTACGCCCCATCGTCAGGCTCGTCGGCTACGACGAGTTGCAGGTCGAGCTGCCCAGTCCCGCCGTCGCCGAAGAGGCCGTCGACGCGCAGCTCGAATCGCTGCGCGAGCGCTTCGCCGACCTCGAGGAGTCCTCGGCGCCGCTCACCGATGGCGACTACGCCCAGATCGACATCAAGGGTTATGTGCACGAGGAGGCGATCGACGGGCTCACCGCTACCGATTTCCTGTACGAGGTGGGGTCCGCGAGCGTCGTGGCGAAGCTCGACGAGGAGCTCCATGGAAAGCGGCCCGGCGACATCCTGAAGTTCAACGACATCCTGCCCGACCGGTTCGGCGAACGCGCGGGCGAGGACGTGTCGTTCCAGGTGCTCGTCAAAGAAGCGAAGCGCAAGGTTCTCCCCGAGATGACCGACGACTGGGTGTCAGAGGTCAGCGAGTTCGATGCGCTCGACGCGTTGCGCGCCGACGTCCGCAATCGACTCGAGCTCGTCGGGAAGCTGCAGGCACAGATGGCCGTGCGCGACAAGGTGCTCGAAGTCGCGAGCGACCTCGTCGACGTCGAGCCGCCTGACGCGCTCGTCTCGCAGGAGATGGAGCGCCAGTTGCACGACATGGCGCACAAACTCGAGGCGCAGGGCGCGACGCTTCCGCAGTACTTCGAGGCCACCGGACAGCCCCAAGACGTATTCATGACGCAAGTGCGCGAGGCCGCGACCAAGGCGGTACGTGCCGACCTCGCATTGCGTGCAGTGGTGGCCCAAGAGGCGATCGAGACCACCGACGAGGAGCTCGACGGCGAGATCGAGCGGCTGGCCGAGCGATTCGAGGAAAAGCCGCAGAAACTTCGGAAAGATCTCGAGCGGCGGGGGGTCCTTGAGGCGGTACGCTCTGATTTGGCAAGGGGGAAAGCACTGAAATTTCTTGTCGATCACGCGACAGTTGTCGATGAGACTGGAAACGAGCTCGATCTCGCACTTCCCGAGACCGAGGCCGACACCGAGACAACCGATACAACTGAGACACCAACACCCGAGAGCCCGACACCCGAGAATGCAGCAACCGAAGAGGAGCCCGAGGCGTGACTGAGCCGATCCGTAACTACTTGGTCCCCACTGTCATCGAGCAGACCAACCGAGGCGAACGCGCCTTCGACATCTACTCGAGGCTGCTCAAGGAACGGATCGTCTTCCTCGGCACGCCGATCGACGACACGGTGTCCAACCTCATGATCGCCCAGCTGCTCCACCTCGAGAGCGAAGACCCCGACAAAGACATCTCCATCTACATCAACTCGCCCGGCGGTGAGATCACGGCCCTCTTCGCGATCTACGACACGATGCAGTTCATCAAGTGCGATGTGCAGACGATCTGCGTGGGTCAGGCCGCGTCGGCGGCGGCGGTGCTCCTCGCCGCGGGCGCCAAGGGCAAGCGCTACGTGCTGCCCCACGCGCGCATCCTGATTCACCAGCCGCATGGCGGTGCATCGGGGCAAGCCGTCGACATCGAGATCCAGGCCAAGGAGATCATCCGTATGCGCGAGCTGCTCGACGAGCTGCTCGCGCACCACACCGGTCAACTCGTCGACAAGATCGCGCACGACACCGACCGCGACTTCATCATGAGCGCGCCCGAAGCGCGTGATTACGGCATCGTCGACGAAGTGATCTCGAACCGAGAGCTGGCGCAGGTCGCAGTCGCGGCCGGGGTCAGCTGAGCGCACGCGACCGGCCGAGGGGAAAACGTCGTGGCGAAATTCGGTGACGGTGGCGATCTGCTGAAGTGCTCGTTCTGCGGGAAGAGCCAGAAGCAGGTCAAGAAGCTGATCGCGGGTCCTGGTGTCTACATCTGCGACGAGTGCATCGACCTCTGCAACGAGATCATCGAAGAGGAGCTGTCACAGAGCACCGAGGTCAAGTTCGACGAGCTCCCCAAGCCGCGCGAGATCTACGAGTACCTCAACGACTATGTGATCGGCCAGGACCAAGCGAAGAAGATCCTCGCGGTCGCGGTCTACAACCACTACAAGCGCGTGCAGGCCGGTGCGTACGGCGACCCCGAGGTCGAGCTGCAAAAGAGCAACATCCTGCTCATCGGCCCGACGGGCTGCGGCAAGACGCTTCTCGCGCAGACACTCGCCCGCGTGCTCAAAGTGCCGTTCGCGATCGCGGACGCCACCGCGCTCACCGAAGCCGGCTACGTCGGTGAAGACGTCGAGAACATCCTGCTGAAGTTGATCCAGGCGGCCGACTACGACGTGAAGAAGGCCGAGACCGGGATCATCTACATCGACGAGATCGACAAGATCGCGCGCAAGGCCGAGAATCCCTCGATCACCCGAGACGTGTCGGGCGAAGGTGTGCAGCAGGCTTTGCTGAAGATCCTCGAGGGCACCACCGCCTCGGTGCCGCCCCAGGGCGGCCGCAAGCATCCGCACCAGGAGTTCATCCAGATCGACACCACCAACGTGCTGTTCATCTGCGGCGGCGCGTTCGCGGGGATCGACAAGATCATCGACGGTCGTTCCGGCAACCGGGGCGTCGGCTTCGTCGCCGACGTCCGCCGCGCCGACGAGAAGGATCTCGGCGGCCTGCTCGCGAGCGTCCTGCCCGAAGACCTGCTGAAGTTCGGTCTCATCCCCGAGTTCGTCGGCCGGCTGCCCGTCGTCAGTGCGGTGCACAACCTCGACCAGGAGGCACTGATCCGCATCCTGGTGGAGCCCAAGAACGCGCTGCTGAAGCAGTACCAGAAGTTCTTCCACTTCGACGACGTCGACCTCGTCTTCACCGACGACGCGCTCGACGCCGTGGGTGAAGAGGCGCTGAAGCGGGGCACCGGCGCGCGTGGTCTGCGGGCCATCCTTGAAGAGGTGTTGCTCGAGGTGATGTACGACCTGCCGAGCCGCTCCGACGTCGCCCAGTGCGTCATCGATCGCAGCGTCGTGCTCGAGAAGATGGCGCCCACGATCGTCACCAACGACGAAGCGTCTCGTCGCACCGCCTGACGTCGTCCTCCGGCCCCCGAATGGAACGGGGCGGTCCGTAGACTGAACGGCTCATGGGCATTCCCGACAAGCCGTCGCTCGACGGGCTCGAGGCGAAGTGGAGCGGGCGCTGGGAAGCCGACGGCACGTACCGGTTCGATCGCACCAAAAGCAGGCCCGAGATCTACTCGATCGACACGCCGCCGCCGACGGTGAGCGGGTCGCTGCACGTGGGCCACGTGTTTTCCTACACGCACACCGACACCATCGCCCGGTACCAGCGCATGCGGGGCAAGGAAATCTTCTACCCGATGGGCTGGGACGACAACGGCCTGCCCACCGAGCGGCGCGTCGAGAACTTCTTCGGGGTCGCTTGCGATCCTTCGCTGCCCTATGACCCCGCGTTCATTCCGCCGGCCAAACCCGGAAAGCACCCGGTGCCGACCTCGCGGCGCAATTTCGTGGAGCTGTGCGAGGGCCTCGTCGTCGAAGACGAGCAGAAGTTCGAGGGGCTGTGGCGCCACCTCGGCTTGTCGGTCGACTGGTCGACGACGTACACCACGATCGGCACCGGCGCCCAGCGCGCGTCGCAGCGGGCGTTCCTGCGCATGCTGCAGCGCAACCAGGCGTACCAGGCCGAGGCGCCGACGCTGTGGGACGTCGACTTCCGCACCGCCGTCGCGCAGGCCGAGCTCGAAGACCGCGAACAGACCGGCGCGTACCATCCGATCCGTTTCGCCGGCGTTGACGGCGCCGCCGACGTCGTGATCGAGACCACCCGTCCCGAGCTCATTCCCGCGTGCGTCGCGCTCGTCGCGCACCCCGACGACACGCGCTATCAGTCGCTGTTCGGCAAGGAGGTGCGTACGCCGCTGTTCGGCGTGGCCGTACCGGTCACCGCGCACGCCCTCGCCGATCCCGAGAAGGGTTCCGGGATCGCGATGATCTGCACGTTCGGCGATGTCACCGACGTGGTCTGGTGGCGCGAGCTGCAGCTGCCGACGCGCAACGTGCTCGGGCGTGACGGGCGCATCCAGGCCGAGCCGCCGGTCACGTTTGACGACGACGCGGCGACACACGCCTGGGGCGAGCTCGCAGGCAAGACGGTGAAGCAGGCCCGGAAGCGGGTCGTGGAGCTGCTGCAGGAGTCGGGCGACCTCGTGGCCGACCCGAAGCCGATCACGCACTCGGTGAAGTTCTACGAGAGAGGTGATCGGCCGCTCGAGATCGTCACGAGCCGGCAGTGGTACTTCCGCAACGGCGGTCGCGATCCCGAGTTGCGTGAGGCGTTGCTCGCACGCGGCCGGGAGCTGCGCTGGCACCCGCCGTACATGCGCGCCCGCTACGAGAGCTGGGTCGAGGGCCTCAACGGTGACTGGCTCATCAGCCGGCAGCGTTTCTTCGGCGTGCCGTTCCCCCTTTGGTACCCGCTGACCGACGGCGGCGATGCCGACTACGACCACCCGATCGTGCCGGCCGAAGATGCGTTGCCGATCGACCCGTCGACCGATGTCCCGACGGGCTACACCGAAGACCAGCGTGGAAAGCCCGGGGGCTTCATGGGTGACCCCGACGTGATGGACACGTGGGCGACGTCGTCGCTCACGCCCGAGATCGCGGCGCGCTGGGAGGATGATCCCGACCGGTTCGCGCGCGTCTTTCCCATGGATCTGCGGCCCCAGGCGCACGAGATCATCCGCACGTGGCTGTTCTCGACCATCGTGCGCGCCCACGTCGAGTTCGACTGCCTGCCGTGGAGCGATGCCGCTATCTCGGGGTGGGTCCTCGACCCCGACCGCAAGAAGATGTCGAAGAGCAAGGGCAACGCGGTCACGCCGCTCGACCTCCTCGACCAGTTCGGCTCCGACGCCGTGCGGTACTGGGCGGCAAGCGGACGGCCCGGCACCGACACCGCCTTCGACGAGGGTCAGATGAAGGTCGGCCGGCGCCTCGCGATCAAGATTCTCAACGCGTCGAGGTTCGCGCTCGGCGTGCGGGGAGACGGATCCGTCGGCAGTGACGACGGATCCGATGTGACCGAGCCGCTCGACCGCTCGCTCCTCGCGCACCTCAGCGTCCTCGTCGAGGACGCGACCTCCGCGTTCGACGACTACGACTACGCCCGCGCGCTCGAGCGCGCCGAGCGTTTCTTCTGGAGCTTCTGCGACGACTACTTGGAGCTGGTCAAGCAGCGGGCCTACCGCACGGTGGGGGAGCCCGGTGGTGCGTCCGCCCGGCGCACACTCGAGATCACGTTGTCGGTGCTGCTCCGTTTGTTTGCCCCGCACTTGCCCTTCGTCACCGAAGAGGTGTGGTCGTGGTGGCAGGGCGGCTCGGTGCACCGCGCGCCGTGGCCCGACCCCGCCGAACCGCGCGCCGCGACGAGCCCCGTCGACAGCGACGCCGACCCGCTCGTGTACCTGGTCGCGGCCGACGTGCTCGGCGCGATCCGCAAGGCCAAGACAACCGAGCAGCGGTCACTCCGCGCCGATGTCGCGCACCTGCGCGTCACCGACACGCGCGACCGCGTCGCCGCTCTCGAAGCGGCGCGCGCCGATGTGCTCGAGGCCGGCCGCGTGCGCAGCTTCGACACCGATCTCGGCGACGAGCTCGCAGTCCGCGTCGAGCTCGTCGCCGCCGACGCGGCTGAGTCGTAGCGCGTGAACCCGGTCGAGGCCCGCGCCTGGCTCGACGCGCATGTCAACCTCGAGTCGGTCGGCCTTCCCGTCGGTGCCGACCGGCGCAGCACCGTGCCCACCCGGGCGCGCATCGAAGCGCTCACGACGCTGCTCGGTTCGCCACAGCTCGACTATCCCGCGGTGCACATCACCGGCACCAACGGCAAGACGTCGGTCGCGCGGATGCTCGCGGCACTGTTCGTCGGCAGCGGCCTGTTGACGGGCACGTATACGAGTCCGCATCTCGAGCGCGTCAACGAGCGCATCACCTGGGACACCGAACCGATCTCCGATGACGCGCTCGCTGAGCTGCTGACCGTCGTGGCCGGGGCCGAGGCGTTCCTCGACGACCGGCCGAGCTACTTCGAGATCCTCACCGCCGCAGCCTTCCGCTGGTTCGCCGACGTCGCGGCGCAGGCGGCCGTCATCGAGGTCGGTGTGGGTGGCGAGTGGGACGCAACCAACGTGGTCGACGGCGAGGTCGCGGTCGTGACCAACGTGAGTGTCGACCACGTCGAGTACCTGGGACCGACACGGGAGTCGATCGCGGCGGAGAAGGCCGGCATCGTCAAGCCGGGCTGCACCCTCGTGCTCGGAGAGACCGATCCGGCGCTCGCGCCGCTGTTCCTCGACCGGGGCGCCGAGCGGGTGATCATGCGCGGCGGTGGGTTCGGCGTCTCCACGAACGTGATCGCACATGGCGGTCGGTTGTTGAGTCTGTTCACGCCCGAGGCGCAGTACGACGAGATCTTCCTGCCGCTCCACGGCGCGCACCAGGCCGACAATGCAGCTGCCGCGCTTGCGGCCGCCGAGTGTTTCATTGGCGGACCGGTGCCCGAGCAGGTCGTTGCCGACGCGTTCGCCGCGGTGCGATCTCCGGGCCGCCTCGAAGTCGTCGGACACCAGCCGCTGGTGTTGCTCGACGGCGCGCACAACGTCGCCGGCGCGCACGCGTTGCGTCAGGCGCTCGCGGAGGAGTTCGTGGCCGCGCCGCGCACACTGGTCGTGGGACTCCTGCGCGAAAAAGAGCCCCACGAGATGCTCGAGGCGCTCGACGTGACGCGCGCTCATCGCGTGGTCTGTTGCCGCCCGCCCAGTCCGCGCGCGCTCGATCCGGCGCGAGTCGCCGACGCCGCGGCCGACCTCGGCGTCGATCCCGATCGCATCGACGTCGCCGACCTCGTTGCCGAAGCCGTCGCCCGGGGCCTTGCGGTTACCGAGCCTGACGGTCAGCTCGTCGTCACCGGTTCCCTGTACACGGTCGGCGAAGCCCGCCGAACCCTCGTCGCGCCGGTCGAATAGGCACCAAAACGGCAGGTACGGCTAGCGTCCCCGGCTCATGAGCACACGCACGTTGGTCCTCTGCAAGCCCGATGCGGTCGAGCGGGGGCTCGTCGGCGAGATCATCGGGCGACTCGAGCGCAAGGGGCTCACGATCTCGGCGATCGAGCTCCGCCGCATCGATGAGGAGCTGGCGGTCCGCCACTACGACGAGCATCGCGACAAGCCGTTCTTTGGCGAGGTCGTCGCATTCATCACCCGCGGTCCGCTCGTGGCGATGATCGTCGAAGGCGGGCCCGACACGTGGGAGACCGTGCGCACGATGATGGGCGCGACAAACCCCCGCGAAGCCGCGCCGGGCACGATTCGCGGTGACCTCGCCCTCGAAACCGGCGAGAACCTCGTTCACGGCTCCGACAGCGCCGAGTCCGCCGAACGCGAGATCGCGCTTTTCTTCGCCGCACCGAACGGCTGACACTCCCTGGTTTCCGGTGGTGGCAGGTTTCCGTTGCGATTCGCGGAGAAGAACAAGTTCTACGGCTGGACCACGGTCGGTTCGGCACCTAGCCTCACTGGTTCGTCACGTGAGGAGGCCCACACTCGTGACTGAGCCCTGGTACTCATCGATTGTCGGTCGCGACATGGCGGTCGACCTCGGCACCGCCAACACCCTCGTGTATGTGCGCGGGCGCGGCATCGTGCTCGACGAACCGTCGGTTGTCGCGATCAACGCGAAAGACGGTCGTCCGCTCGCGGTCGGCTCCGAGGCCAAGCGCATGATCGGCCGCACACCCGGCCACATTCAGGCCATCCGTCCGTTGAAAGACGGCGTGATCGCCGACTTCGACATCTGCGAGAAGATGCTGCGCTACTTCATCCAGCGGGTGCACAGCCGCAGATGGGCGAAGCCCCGCATGGTGATTTGCGTGCCGTCGGGCATTACCGGTGTCGAGCAGCGCGCCGTGCAGGAGGCGGCGGAGTACGCCGGCGCCCGCAAGCCCGCCTACATCATCGAAGAGCCGATGGCCGCCGCGATTGGAGCCGGTCTGCCGGTGCACGAGCCGGCCGGCAACATGGTCGTCGACATCGGCGGCGGTACCACCGAGGTCGCGGTGATCTCGTTGGGCGGCATCGTTGCGAGCGAGTCGATCCGCATCGGTGGCGACGAGCTCGACGAAGCGATCATCACGTTCGTCAAGAAGGAGTACTCACTCGCACTCGGTGAGCGCACCGCGGAAGAGATCAAGGTGCAGCTCGCGAGCGCGTCGCCGCTCGAGGAGGAGTTGTACGCCGAGATCCGTGGCCGTGACCTCGTCACGGGATTGCCGAAGACGATTGTCGTGTCGACCGGCGAGTTGCGCGAGGCGATCGAGGAACCCGTCGCCGCGATTGTCGACGCGGTCAAGTACACGCTCGACAAGACGCCTCCCGAGCTTGCCGCAGACATCATGGAGAAGGGCATCGTCATCACGGGCGGTGGCGCATTGCTGCACGGCCTCGACCAGCGGCTCGCCAACGAGACCGGCATGCCGATCGTGGTGGCCAAAAACCCCCTTTTCTCCGTAGTCCTCGGTTCCGGCCAGTGCCTTGAGGAGTTCGACGCCCTCAAGCAGGTCCTCATCTCCTCGCGGCAGCACTGAGCTCCCGATCGGGTCGTGGTCGTCTATCGGCGGGGCAGTCGGGGCCGTTCCGTGCTCGTGCTGCTGGCGCTCACGGCGGTGACGCTCATCACGCTTGACGAGCGAGGCTCCGGCGGGGGCGTGGCCGGCACGGCACGCCGTGCAGCCCACGAAGTGGTCTCTCCGGTTGAGACCGCGGCCCACGACGTGTTCTCGCCGGTCGGTGACTGGATCTCGGGCGTCACCGACTCCGGATCAGTCAAGGCCGACAATCGGAAGCTCCGCCAGCAGCTCGCCGCGCAGCGAGGCAGAGAAGCCGCAGCGCGTGCCGTGATCCGCGAAAACGAACAGTTGAAGAAGCTGGTCGACATCCCGTTCATTCAAGACTCCGACGCGGTCGCGGCGCGCGTGATCGCCGGCGCGCCCGGCAACTTCGAGCGCACGATCCAAATCGACCGAGGCAGCAGTCGAGGACTCGCGGTGGGCATGCCGGTCGTCGCGGGCGCGGGACTGGTCGGCCGGATCACTGAGGTCGCACGCAGCAGCGCGACGGTTGAGCTCATCGATGATCCGACGGCCGGCGTCGGCGTACGGCTCGAGAAGAGCGGTCAACCGGGGGTCGCTCAGGGGCGTTCGGGCAAGACGCAACTCAGTTTGAAATTCGTCGCGCCCGACGTGCCGGTCGCGAAGGGCGAGCTCGTGTTTACGTCGGGTCTGCAGAACAGCAGCTATCCACCCAACATCCCGGTGGCCAAGGTGACGCGTGCCACCAGGCCGCGCGACGGGCTCGAGCAGACGATCACGCTGCAGCCGCTCGTCGATCTCGATCAAATCGAGTTCGTCAAGGTCTTGCACTGGCCGAAAGCGTCCGTTGGCTGAGCGCGCGGTGGTGACATGATCCGCCGGGCGCGCCTGTTCATGTTGCTGCTCAGTTGCGTGCTCGTGCAGACGGCGGTGTTCCCATACTTGCGGATCGCCGGCGCGGTGCCCGACGTCGGGCTCGTCGCGACGATCGCGATCGCGTACAACGTCGGCGCCGACGACGGCGCGGTCTACGGGTTCGCCGCCGGCCTCGCCATCGACCTCTTTCGCGAGACGCCACTCGGTCTCTCGGCCCTCGCGTTCGCAGCCACCGGCTACGCGGTCGGGGTTCTCCGGGGCGGGATGCTGCGGTCGTCACGCTGGGTCGCCCCGCTGCTCGGCGGTGTCGGCGGGCTCTTCGGGGGCCTGGTCTTCGTCACGGTCGGCGCGCTCGCCGGTCGTGAGCACCTCCTCACCGTGCACAATCTACAAGTCGTCGCCATCGCGGCGGCGTATGACCTGGTGATCTCGCCGCTGATCTTCCCCCTGGCCCGGTGGGCAACCAACGAAAAATTGGCCAGCGGCGCCTTCCGCGCCCACTGACGACCCGCCCCCGATCGCGGGCCGCGCTCGTACTTTCGGGCACGGGTTCGCGAGGATGGTGGACTCATGAGCTCTTCCGACCGCCGGCACGCGTCCGAGGCCAACCCACGCGTGCGTCTCAGCGTCATCGGCATCGTGGTCATGGCGCTCTTCTGCACCTTGCTCGCCCGGCTGTGGTTCCTCCAAGCGGGTGCCGGCCAGAAGCTGGCCGCGGTCGCGACCCGCAACTCCGTACGCATCGTGCAAACACCCGGGCTGCGCGGTCGTCTCCTCGATGACAAGGGACGCGTGCTCGCGCAGAACCGCGTCGAGAACGCCATCCTGGTCGACCGCAAGATCACGCCCCAGAATCTCAAGCTGGTCGTCGCGCGGCTCGCCTTCATGCTGCAGGTGCCGCCGGCGTCGATCGAGAAGCGGCTCAACGACAAGCGGATCTCGCCGTACCGTCCGGTGCCGGTCGCGACCGGCGTGTCGATCGACGCCATCACAGTCATCAAAGAGCACCAGCAAGACTTCCCCGGCGTCGAAGCCGATCAGATCCCGATCCGCTCGTATCCGGGAGGCTCACTTGGTGCCCACGTGCTTGGTTACACCGGCGAAGTGAGTGACGCCGAGCTCAAGCAGCAACGCGACGCGCATTACCAACTCGGCGAGACGGTAGGGAAGTCGGGCGCGGAGCAGATGTTCGAGTCGGAGCTTCGCGGCAAGCCGCAGATCGACAAGATCGAGGTCGATAGCCGCGGCAAACCGTTGCGCACCGTCGACGAGCGTCCGGCCGGGCCCGGCCACGACGTACAGCTCACGATCGACCTCGACATCCAACAGACCGCGGAGCAGACGCTCGCCGATGCGATGCGTCAAGCGCGGGGGCTGCGCGACGCGTCGGCCAAGTCAGGGTCGGGCCGGTTCGCAGCACCGGCGGGTTCGGTCGTGGTGCTCAACGCGCAGGACGGGTCGGTGGTCGCGATGGCGTCCAACCCCACGTACGACCCGAACGAGTTCCTCAACGGGATCCCCACCGACCAGTTCAAGGCGCTCAACGACCCCGCCAACCACTTCCCGTTGATCGACCGTGCCGTTCAGGGCCAGTACGCACCCGGATCCACGTGGAAGACGTTCAGCGCGATCGCGGCGCTCGACGCCGGCGTGACCAGCCCCGGCCGCGTGATCAACGACAACGGTTCGATCAAAGTCGGCGGCTTCACGTTCCACAACGCGGGGGGCACGCGCAACGGAGCGATCAGCCTGCAAAAGGCACTCACCGTGTCGAGCGACGTGTACTTCTACACGCTCGGCGCCGACTTCTGGGGCCGCTTCCACCGCGGCGACACCACGACCGGTTACGCGATCCAGAACAGCGCGCGCACCTACGGCTTCGGTCAGCCGACCGACGTCGGTCTCGACGGTGAGGCGGCCGGGCGGATCCCCGACGAGGCGTTCAAGAAGGACTTCAACAAGAACCAGCCCAATCCGCGCGTGAAGGCCGAGAACTCGATTTGGCTTCCGGGCGACAGCGTCAACCTCGCGGTGGGACAGGGCGACTTGCTCGTCACCCCGCTCCAACTCGCGCGTGGCTACGCCGCGTTCGCGAACGGCGGCGAGCTGCTGACGCCGAGGCTCGCCTCACAGATCCGTGACTACGACAGCCCCACCGTCGTGCGCGATCTCGCCCCGCACACGCTCGCGTCCACGCACCTCGATCCCGCGGCGCGCAGCGCGATCCTCGCCGGCCTCGAAGGTGTGCCGCGCACCGGAACCGCGGCGCAGCCGTTCAAGGGATTTCCATTCGACAAGGTGTCGATCGCGGGCAAGACCGGTACGGCGGAGGTCAACAACAAGTCGACCACGTCGCTGTTCGTCGGCATCATGCCCACCGACAACCCGCAGTACGTCGTGGCCGCGGTTGTCGAGGAGGCCGGCTTCGGGTCTGCGGTTGCCGCGCCGATCGTGCGGACGATCCTCGAGAAGCTCGCCGGACTTGCGCCGAGCAATCCTCTCGTCGCGGCGCCGAAGGCGATCGACTGATGGCAACGATCAGCAGCGCGCCGAGCGCCCGTCGAGCGATGCTCTCCGACCGGAGAGCGCGAATCGAGGCGTCGCCGCTGCGCCACCTCGACGTGCTGCTCATCGCGGCGGTGATCGGCACTGCCGGGCTCGGCTTGCTCATGGTCTACTCCGCGACCCGCAACACGGTGCGCGGCGATCCGCTGCACTACGTCAGACGTCAAGGGGTGTTCGTCTTCGTCGGCGTGCTGCTGATGGCGGCTGTGATGGCCGTCGATTATCGCAAGCTGCGCGACCTTTCGGTGCTCGTCTACGGCGG
Source organism: Acidimicrobiia bacterium (assembly GCA_038236695.1). Taxonomy (GTDB): domain Bacteria; phylum Actinomycetota; class Acidimicrobiia; order IMCC26256; family JBBRZM01; genus JBBRZM01. The sequence goes on along the minus strand of JBBRZM010000001.1, from coordinate 24,935 downwards.
CCTGATCTTCGGCTTGTTGGCCGTCTTGTCGCCCGTCGGTTCGCGCTCGAAGGGTACGCAGGGCTGGTTCCAGCTGCCGGGCGGCTTCCAGCTCCAGCCCTCCGAGTTCGCGAAGTTCGCGTTGGTCATCGCCGTCGCCGGCTACTGCTATCAGCATCGGGGCGATCTCGACGCGTGGCGCTTGACGGTCGCCGTGAGCCTCGCGGTGGTGCCGATCGGGCTCGTGATGCTGCAGCCCGATCTCGGGAGCGCCATGGTGATGGCGCTGATCGTGATCGCGATCCTCGCAGTGGCGGGCCTGCGCGGGCGGCAAATGATCGTGCTGCTCGCGCTGGCTGCCACGGGCATCTTCGCGGTGGTCAATCTCGGCGTGCTGAAGCAGTACCAGGTCGACCGGCTCACCAGCTTCTTGAACCAAGGCGGGGACAAGAAGCGCGCCACGTACAACGTCGACCAGTCGAAGACCGCGGTCGCCAACGGCCAGCTCACCGGGCGCGGCCTATTTCACGGCACGCAGACCCAGCTCGGCTTCGTGCCCGAGCAACGCACCGACTTCATCTTCACGGTGGTCGGTGAGGAGCTCGGCTTCCTCGGCGGTGCGACGCTGCTCGCGCTCTTCGCCATCATCGTGTGGCGTACCTGGCGAACAGCCCGGCTGGCCGGAGACTTCTTCGGCACACTCGTCTGCGTCGGGTTCCTGGCGATGTTCACGTTCCAGATCTTCGAGAACGTCGGTATGACGATGGGCATCATGCCCATCACCGGGCTCCCGTTGCCGTTTATGAGCTACGGCGGCTCGTCGGTCATCGCGTATTTCGCGTGCATCGGTCTCATCGCGAGCATCCACATGCGCCGTTTCGCCTGAATCCCCGTCGCCGGGCCCTCGGCTAGGCTGGAGAACCAGATGTCCAACCTTTGGCCCGCGGTCGAACCGCTCCTGGCCAGGGTCGAAAAGCCCGCTCGCTACATCGGGATGGAACGAGGCAGCGTCAGGCCGGCGCACCGGCCGGAATCCGTCGCTTGGCTGCTCATCTACCCCGACACTTACGAGATCGGGCTACCCAACCAGGGGCTCCAGATCCTTTACGAGATCCTCAACGAGCGCGACGACGCCGTCGCCGAGCGCTCCTACGCGCCCTGGATCGACATGGAGGCCGAGATGCGGGCCGCGTCGGTGCCGCTCTTCTCCGTCGATAGCCACCGCGACGGCGGTCAGTTCGACGTGCTGGCGTTCAACGTCTCGGCCGAGCTGGTGTCGACCAATCTGCTCAACTGCCTCGACCTCGCCAACGTGCCGGTACGGGGCGAGGATCGCGGCACCGAGCACCCGATCGTGGTCGCGGGGGGCCATTGCACGTTCAACCCCGAACCCCTGGCTGACTTCGTCGACGCGTTCGTGATCGGCGACGGCGAAGAGCCCGTCGGCGAGATCAACGAGGTCATCGGCCGGTGGAAACGCGCCGGGCGCTCCAGTCGCGAGGGCCTGCTGCACGAGTTGGCGACCGTGCCGGGTGTCTACGTACCGTCGATGTACGACATCACGTATGACGGCGCGTTCATCGCCGAGGTGCGGTCCCGGTTCGACGACGTGCCGGCGAGTGTCGACAAGCGCACGGTCGCCGACCTGGCCGAGTGGCCGTACCCCAAGCAGCAGCTCGTGCCGCTGATCGAAGTGGTACACGACCGGCTCAACGTCGAGATCTTCCGCGGCTGCACGCGCGGGTGTCGGTTCTGCCAGGCCGGCATGATCACGCGTCCGGTGCGGGAGCGGCCCGAAGAGCAGGCGCGCACGATGGTGCTCGACGGCCTGCGCCGCACCGGCTACGACGAAGTCGCGCTGACGTCGCTGTCGAGCGCCGACTTCTCCGGCATCGACGGCCTCGTCGCCGGGCTCGTCAACGACCAGGAGGGTTGCGGCAAGGTCAGCCTGTCGCTCCCATCGCTGCGCGTCGACGCGTTCACGGTGGGCCTCGCGAGCGAGATCCAGAAGGTGCGCCGGACCGGGCTCACGTTCGCGCCCGAGGCCGGCACCTGGCGCATGCGCCAGGTCATCAACAAAATGATCACCGAGGAAGATCTCTACGCGGCGGTCGATGGCGCGTACTCCCAGGGATGGCGCCGGGTGAAGCTCTACTTCATGATCGGGCTGCCCACCGAGATGGACGCCGACACGCTCGGCATCGCGGAGCTGGCCAAGAATGTCGTCGCCGTCGGGCGCAAGCACACCAAGCAAGCGAGTTGCACCGCGTCGGTCGGCGGCTTCGTACCCAAGGCGCACACGCCGTTCCAGTGGTTCGGCCAGAACGGCGTGCCGGAGCTGGCCCGCAAGGTCTCGATGCTGCGCGACGCGCTGCGCAAGACCGGCGCCAACATCAAGTGGCACGATCCCGAAGCGACGTTCGCCGAGGGCATCGTCAGTCGAGGTGACCGGCGGATCGGGCGCGTGATCGAGCGGGTCTGGCGCGGCGGCGGCACGTTCCAGGAATGGAGCGAACGCTTCGAGCTCGCACGGTGGCTCGATGCGATGGCGGCCGAGGGCCTCGACCCCGACTGGTACGTCACGCGGCACCGCACCGCTGACGAGATTCTCCCGTGGGATCACATCGCGGCCGGGCTGCACCGCGACTTTCTCTGGCACGACTGGCAAGAGGCACTGGCCGAGCACGGCCTCCCCGACTGTCGCTGGACGCCCTGCTACGACTGTGGCGTGTGCACCGACTACGCCCTCGAGCATGTCGTCGCGTCCGCGCTCGCGCCGGCAGGCGGAAGTCAGGGCACCGGACAAGACCTGTCCTCCGGTGGCGACGTACCGGTGCGGCTGCTGCCGACCAGGGTCGGGGTGGCGTCCTGATGCGCGGCGACACCGGCTTCCCGGTCAGGTTGCGCTTCACGAAGCGCGGCAAAGTGCGGTTCATCGGGCACCGCGACGTCGCCCGCGCGTTCGAGCGTGCATTTCGCATCGAGCAGCTCCCGCTCGCGTTCACGCTGGGATTCTCGCCCCGGCCGAAAGTGAGCTTCGGGCTCGCGTTATCGGTGGGTCACGAGAGCGACGCTGAATACCTCGACTTCGAGCTTGCGGATGCGGTCGAGCCCGATCGACTCCCATCGTCGCTGTCCGCCGCGCTGCCGGAAGGCATCGAGGTGACCGGCGTCGCCGCGCTGCACGAACGTGCGCCCGCGCTGCAAGAGGCGATCACCGCGGTCACCTACCGGGTCGAAACGGTTGGCGCCGCCGACCGCTCGATCACCGAATCTGACGTCTCGACTTTGGTCGAGGCCGCGATGGCCCGCGCGTCACTGGAGACGGCGCGCACCCGCAAGGGCCGAGAGGTCGTCGAGGACATCCGCCCGACGTTGCGCCGCCTCACCGTGTGCGGACGCGATGCGGCCGGCGTGCTCCTCGACCTCGAAGTCTCCACGCAACCACGTGGCACCCGTCCCAGTGAGGTACTGCACGCGATCGGTAACGGTCAGCTTGTCGAGTGGCGAGTGCTACGAACCCACCAATGGATCGAACGCGACGGCGCGCGGCTTGAGCCGCTCGAAGCCGATACCCGTTCGTCAGCTCCCATCGGGGCAGACGAACGTGCGCTTCACGACGTGCGCGCGTCATGAGAGAAGGATTCGATGTCCGACGACACAATGCCGGCGGCCCCGACGGCCCCCGAGCCTGCCACTGGTCTCGACGCATCCGGCGAGACCACATCACCGACGCCGGCCGACGCCGGCCGATCGGCTGAAGGCGCCACCACGAGCCGTACTCCCGAAGCGCGCGGCGACGCAAGTGGCGCGCCGCGAAAGCGGCGTCGACGCGGGTCGCGCGGCGGCCGCAACCGCAACAAGTCCGCCGCAACCGCCGGCACTGGCGGCGGCGCCCGGCGCGACGCCAAGGGTGAGGATGGCGACGAGGCGGCCGACCGGGGCCTGACCAGCGACGATGTGGCCGCCGACGCGAAGGACGAGGCCGGGCTCTCCACGTCGGCGAGTCCGAAAGTCGACGGTGGCGCGTCGAAACCCAAGATCGGCGACAGGCGCCCCGCTCCGGCGGTGCAGCCGTCAGGCGAAGGCGGCGACGGCGCGACCAAGAGCCGTCGCCGGCGCCGTGGTGGGCGCGGCCGGAGCCGCGGTGGCAACGGTGCCAGCACGCGGGCCCAGTCCTCCGAGGTGGTGCGCGCCGACCTCGGTTTCGACGACGCCGGTCGCACGTCACTCGATGACCTCGACGACGAGGCCCTGGAACGCCGGCGCGGGCGCACCCGCAAGGGCCTTCCCACGGGTCGGTACACGATGTGTGTGCACGTGCGGCCCAACGGCACCACCCACATCGCCATCCTCGAGGGCCGCAGCCTGGTCGAGCATTCCGTGAGCTCGCCGAGTGATGCGACCACGTCGATCGACGGCAACATCTACCTCGGCAAGGTGCAGAACGTGCTGCCCGGCATGGAGGCTGCGTTCATCGACATCGGCACGCCGAAGAACGGTGTGCTGTACCGCGGCGACGTCGCGTTCGACAAGGCCGACGTCGAGGAGAGTCAGCCCAAGATCGAGACCATGCTCAAGAACGGGCAGATGATCGTGGTGCAGGTCACGAAGAACCCGATTGGCGCCAAGGGCGCGCGACTCACGCAGGAGGTGAGCCTCGCTGGCCGGTTCGTCGTGATGGTTCCCGGCCAGCCCGACACCTACGGCATCTCGAAGCGCTTGCCCGACGAGGAACGGAAGCGGTTACGTCGCTTGCTCGAAGGGCTGCGTCCACCGGATGCCGGACTCATCGTGCGTACGGCAGCCGAGGGTGCGACACCCGACGAGCTCGAGCGCGACGTCAAACGTCTCCAGGCGCAGTGGGAGCAGATCTCGGCGCTGGCCGCGAGCTCGAAGGCCGCGAAGCTGCTCTACCAGGAGCCACCGATGGTCGTGCGCGTGATCCGGGAGGAGTTCACGAAGGAGTACCGCGCCGTCGTGATCGACGACCGCGAGCTCTACGAGCAGGTGAAGTCGTACGTCGACGCGATCGCGCCTGAGCTCGCCGACCGGATCGAGTTCCACGACGTCGTCGAGGAGCAGCTACCGCTCTACGAGCGCTTCCATGTGCACGAGCAGCTGCACAAGGCGCTCGACCGCAAGGTCTGGCTGCCGTCGGGTGGCTCGCTCATCATCGAGCGCACGGAAGCCCTCACCGTGATCGACGTCAACACGGGCAAGAACGTCGGGAAGTCCAACCTCGAGGAAACGGTGTTCCGCAACAACCTCGAGGCCGCCGACGAGATCGCCCGCCAGCTCCGGCTGCGCGATGTCGGTGGCATCATCGTCATCGACTTCATCGACATGGAGATCCGCCAGAACCGCGACCAGGTGCTGCAGGCGTTCAAGGACGCGCTCGCTCGCGACAAGACGCGCACCCAGGTCTTCGACATCTCCGAGTTGGGGCTCGTGGAGATGACCCGCAAACGCATCTCCGAGGGGCTGGTCGAGTCGTTCAGCGAGAGCTGCCCCACGTGCCAGGGCCGAGGCTTCCGGCTTGACCAATCCATGTTCGAGGACGTCGAGTAAGCTGCCCGGGTTCCCCGGGTCGTTCCGTGCGCGTCATGCGCGTTGGTACGACGACGTGTCAGTAGGAGTCATGTACGCGGTCATCCGCAGCGGCGGCAAGCAGTATCGGGTCGAAGAAGGCCAGCAGCTCGAGGTCGAGCGCGTCGGGGCCGGCGACCTCACGCTCACGCCGGTTCTGGTCGTCGACGGCGCGAAGGTGCTCGCGACGCCGGCCGAGCTCAGCGCGGTCTCCGTGAAGGCCAAGGTTGTCGGCGACGCGAAGGGGCCGAAGATCACCGGCTTCAAGTACAAGAACAAGAGCAACCAGCGGAAGCGGTGGGGTCACCGTCAGCACTACTCGCTCATCGAGATCACCGGGATCTCGGCCGGGCCGAAGAAGGCCCGGGCCGCGAAGAAGTCGTCCGCACCTGCGGATGCGACCACCGCGAAGCCCGTTGAGCCCGCTGAGAAAGGTGACGGCTGATGTCGAAGAAGAAGGGCGCCGCGTCCTCACGCAACGGACGCGACTCGTCCGCGCAACGGCTCGGCGTGAAGGTCTCCAGCGGTACCGAGGTGCGTGCCGGCGCGATCATCGTCCGCCAGCGCGGCACGCAGTTCCATCCCGGCGACAACGTCGGTCTCGGCAGCGACGACACGTTGTTCGCGAAAGCCGATGGTGTCGTGCAGTTCGGTCATCGCCGGGGCCGCAAGCTCGTCGACGTCGTACCTGCCTGAGCGTCGCTGTTTACGTCGGGTGAGCGAGCAGCTCGGCCGCTTCCCGGGCCAGCCAGTCCATCTGGATCTCGTCGGCAGTGCCGCGCGCCGCTTCGAGCAGGTCGATGGCGACGGCCGAGACCCACCGACCGTCGTGCTCGTGGATCAGGCCGCTTTCCACGAGGCTCGCGCACCCCACGGCATCTGCCGCGCCGGAGAACACCGCCATGAGTCCGTCGCCGAGATGTTTCACCTCGTTGTCTCCGTGTCCCGCGATCGCGTCGCGCAGCAGCGCGTCGTGCTTGTGACGCAGGTCATCGGCCGCTTCCGCGCCAAGTTGTGAGGCGATCTCGGTCGATCCGACGGTCGGTGAAGAGCACCGTGACGGTCCCTGTCTTTACCATCGCCCAAGAGTGTGCGGCCGGATCGTGCCACCCCTCCAGATTTGGGCCAAAGCGCGGGTGCGTTCGCTCCGTATCCTTACAGCGTGTCCCAGTTCGTCGACGAGGTTCAGCTCAATGCCCGGGGGGGTCATGGCGGCGCGGGCGCGATCTCGTTCCGGCGCGAAGCCCACGTGCCCAAGGGCGGTCCCGACGGCGGCGACGGTGGAAAAGGTGGCGACGTGTGGTTGCAAGCAGATCGCAACGCCGCGTCGTTGCTCGCGTTTCGCGACCATCCACATCGGCGCGCGAAGTCGGGCGCGCACGGCTCGGGCAACCAACGTCACGGCTCGGCGGGCGCGGATCTGACCGTGCCGGTACCCGAAGGCACCGTCGTCTACAGCCGCGGCGGCGAACTGCTTGCCGACCTCGTGCGTCACAGCGACCGCTATCTCGCGGCACGCGGTGGACGGGGTGGGCGCGGCAACGCTCGCTTTCTTTCCAACGCACGGCGAGCGCCGGGCTTCGCGGAGCAGGGTGAGTACGGCGAGGAGCACTGGCTACGGCTCGAGCTCAAGCTCATGGCTGACGCCGCCCTCGTCGGTTTCCCCAACGCCGGGAAGTCGACGCTGATCGCGGCAGTGAGCGCGGCGCGTCCGAAGATCGCCGACTATCCGTTCACGACGCTGGTGCCCAATCTCGGCGTGGTGCGCTTCGGTGAACACGAGTTCGTGCTCGCTGACATCCCCGGCCTGATCGAGGGTGCGGCCGACGGCCGCGGTCTCGGTCACCGTTTCCTCCGCCATGTCGAGCGGGCGCGTGTGCTTGTGTTGTTGCTCGACCTCGCGAGCGTCGAGGAGCACAGTCCGCAACAGCAGGAACGTGTCCTGCTCGACGAGCTCGGTCGGTACCGCCCGGAGCTGCTGGGACGGCCGCGGCTGGTCGTCGGCAGCAAGGCCGATGTCGCGACGGTTCCGTACGACGGGATGCAGATCTCGGCGGTCACGCATCTGGGGCTCGACCCGTTCCTCGGCGCGCTCGCCACGCTGGTCGAGGAGGCGCGGGCGGCGGAGCCCGAGGCCGAGGGCTTCGTGGTGCTCCGCCCGCTCGAGGAGGGCTTCTCCGTGCACCGCGATGACGACGGCACGTGGCGGGTGAGCGGCCGAGCGGCCGAGCGTGTGGTCGCGATGGCCGACCTCACCAACACCGAGGCGATCGCGTACGTTCAGGACCGATTTCGGAAGATGGGCGTCGAACGGGCGCTCAGCCGGGCCGGTGCGCGCGAAGGTGACACGGTGCGAATCGGGCCAGTCGAGCTGGAGTTCGTCGAGGGCTTCTCGTGAGCGTCGCCGTCGTCAAGGTCGGCACCTCGTCGATCACCGCCGAATCGGGCGAGCTCGACGAAGCCGCGCTCGTGAAGCTCTGTAGCGACGTTGCCGAGGCCCGAAGCGAAGGCCACCAGATCGTCCTGGTGTGCTCGGGCGCCATTGCGGCCGGCCTCCCCGCCCTCGGGCTCACCGCCCGTCCCGCGAACCTCGGGATGCTCCAGGCGATCGCCGCGGTTGGCCAGCCGCGGCTCATGGAGCGCATGGGCGCGATTCTGGCGGGTCACGACCTGGTCGCCGGCCAGGTGCTGCTCACGCCGCACGACTTCTCGCAACGCTCGCAGTATCTGCACGCACGGGAGACGCTCGGGCGGCTGCTCGATCTCGGCGTCGTGCCGATCGTCAACGAAAACGACACCGTCGCCGACGACGAGATCCGCTATGGCGACAACGACCGGCTCGCAGCGCTCGTCGCGCATCTCGTGACCGCCGACCTGCTGGTGTTGCTGACCGATACGCCCGGACTGTTCACTGCGGATCCCCGCCTCGATGCCGAAGCGTCGCTCATCGAGGAGATCGTGGAGGTCGACGCTGCGCTCGAGTCGGTTGCCGGTGCGGCGGGCAGCGCGCGGGGGAGTGGCGGCATGGCGAGCAAGCTGGCCGCGGCGAAGATCGCGGCGTGGTCGGGCGTTCGCGCGGTGATCGCCGGCGCCGACATGCCGGGGGTCATCGTCGGCGCGCTCGACGGCCGGCCGGTCGGCACGTCGATCCGCCCTCGGGCCGAGCGGCTGCCGAGTCGAAAGCTGTGGATCGCCTTCGCCCAAGGCGCCGCGGGACGGGTGGTGGTCGACGCCGGCGCCCAGCGTGCCCTGCGCCACGACGGCCGATCGCTGCTTCCTGCCGGTGTGCTGGAGGTCGACGGCCATTTCGCGGCCGACCAGCCCGTCGAGGTGGTCGGCGACGATGGCCGGGCGTTCGCCAAGGGCCTGGTCCGCTACTCGGCGGAGGGCCTGCGGGCAGTCGCCGGGCGCCGCACGAGCGAGCTCGGCGATGGTGTATCCCACGAGGTCATCCATCGCGACGACCTCGTGGTGCTCCCCGACTGACCCAGGCCTTGCGCCGCGGTGTGTCGTGGGTCACACTGCGTGGGCACACAGCCTCATCGCCGGCCAACGGGGGGAAGACCCTGCTTGCAGGGTCTCAGCGGCTGGCGAAGAGCGGGGGACCGGTGAGTTCGGGCCGTCGGTGGCAGCGCCCGTAAGGGCTGCGCCACCCAGGCTCCGGGCTGACTGGTCCCCCTTGTTCGCGTCTCACCCACACGCTCGCATCGTTCTTGCGTCATCGGGGTGACATCCCGGTTGCTGACCCAAGAACGAACCCGGGGGTGGGGTCAGCCGGTGACGACGCTTGCGGTGTCGCGGCCGGAGCGCAGCACCGTGCCGGGCAGCGCGCCCGTGGGCGTGCCGTCGACGACCGTTTCGACGCCGTTGACGAGGACACGCACGATCCCGTGCGAACCGGCCGTGAGGCGCGCGCTGCCGCCGGGCAGATCGTGCACGAGAGCGGCGTGCTCGGCGCCGATGGTCTCCGGGTCGAACACCACGATGTCGGCATGGAAGCCCTCGGCGATCCGGCCCCGCTCCCGCAAGCCGAACAGCTGCGCGGGCGTGTCGGTGATCATTTGCACCGCCCGCTCGAGCGGCACGAGCTTGCGACCGCGGATCATGTCGCCGATGAATCGTGTCGTGTACGGGGCGCCGCACATGCGGTCGAGATGCGCGCCCGCGTCGGAGCCGCCGAGCATCGCGCGGGGATCGTTCCACACCTGCTGGCGCAGCTCCCACGACGCGGCGTCGCCGTCGGGCGCGATCGGCCACAGGATCGTGCGCAGGTCGTCGCTGAGCACGATCTCGAGCAACGTGTCGAACGGCTCGGTCCCCCGCTCCGCTGCGACGTCGGCCACCGTGCGGCCCTTCAGCCCATCGTTCGCGGCTGAGTACGTGTCGCCGATGACGTAGTTCTTCCAGTCGGCGAGCCGGCGGAACACCCCGGCCTCCTCAGAGTGCGCCCGGTCGTTCATCCAGGTGCGCGTCTCGGGATCCCGCAGCTTCGCCATGCGCTCGGGCACCGGGAGGCTGAGCACGTCCTTCCATCCCGGCATCATGAACAGCGCGCAGTAGGTGAGGAAGCTCATGTTCATCGGCACGAGGACGGGCATCGTCAGCGCCACGATCCGACCGCCCGACGCCTCGGCTCGGGTCGACGCCTCGAGCTGGCGAGTCACTCGATCAGGCACGCGCGAGTCGACGGTGAGGACGTTCCAATTGAGCGGACGGCGCGCTGCAACCGACATCGCGACGAACAGGTCGATCTCGTCGTCGGAGAACTTGTCGAGGCAGCCGTCGATGATGCCCTCGAGGGTCGTGCCCTCGTGCTCCTTCACGGCCGCGCACAAGGCGAGCACCTCGTCGTGCGACGCCCACCGCGACGGAACCGGCTGACCGTCGCCATCCGAATGCGTGTACGCGAGCGTGGTCGAGAAGCCGAGACCGCCGGCGTCGATCGAGTCGTGCAGCACCTGCACCATGTCGTCGACCTGTTGCGGCGTGGCTTCGTTCCCGACAGCGTTTTTGCCCATCACATAACGGCGCACCGCACAGTGGCCGACCATGAACCCGGCGTTGACGCCGACATTGCCCTCGAGCTGCTCCAGATACTCGGCGAAGGTTTCCCAGTTCCACTTGACGCCGTGCTCGAGCGCGGGAAGCGACATCCCTTCGACTTGCGCCATCATGCGCCGGATGTAGTCGGCGTCCTCCGCCTTCAACGGCGCGAGGGTGAACCCGCAGTTGCCGTTCATGACCGTGGTCACGCCGTGCACGTTCGACGGCGATGCCTCGGGATCCCAGAAGAGCTGGGCGTCGTAGTGGGTATGCGGGTCGATGAAGCCCGGCGCCACAACCAGACCGGTGGCGTCGACCGTTGTCGTCGCCGGCTCGTCGATGTCGCCGACCGCGACGATGCGACCGTCACGCACGCCGATGTCGGCCGCGCGGCCCGGCGCGCCGGTGCCGTCGACCACGGTGCCGCCGGCGATGAGGTAATCGAGCATGAAGTTCCTTCTGCCTCAGAGGCCGGCGCGATCCGGGCGAAATCTCACGGGGCGTCGAGATCTTCGCAGAGCCGTGCGCCCACCGGCAACGCGACCGTGTCAGCACCGCCAACGGACGCGCGAATGGCTCAGAGGTGATGGAGCGGCCACCGTTTAGACTCGAAACATGTCTGCACCCGCCGAGCCGTTCGCCGCGGTCGCCGAGCTCGGAAGCCGGGCCCGTGCCGCCTCCCGGCACCTTGCCCGTGCGTCCACCGTCGAGAAGGACGCGGCACTGGTCACGGCCGCCGACCTGCTCGTGGAGCGCACGCCCGAGATCCTGGCGGCCAACCAGACCGACCTCGAGGCGGCAAGAGCCGCGGGCATGGAGCGCGGGCCGCTCGACCGCCTGCGCCTCGACGAAGCCCGCATCGAGGCCATGGCCGATGGTCTCCGCAGCGTTGCGGCGCTGCCCGACCCGATCGGCGAAGTCCTCGATGGCTGGACATCACCGAGTGGCCTCGAGATCCAGCGCGTGCGTGTGCCGCTCGGTGTGGTGGCGATCATTTACGAGAACCGGCCCAATGTGACCAGCGACGCGGCCGGGATCTGCGTGAAGTCCGGCAACGCGGTGCTGCTCCGAGGTTCGGGCAGCGCGCTGCAGTCCAACGTGGCGATCGCCGACGTGTTGCGCATGGCGCTCGCCAAGGTCGGGCTGCCTGCCGACGGCGTGCTCTTGGTCGACGACGTGTCGCACGAAGCCGCGGTCGCGGTGATGCAGTTGACCGATTCGGTCGACTGCCTGATCCCGCGCGGCGGCCCCGCGCTGATCCAATCCATCCGTGACCACGCGACGGTGCCGGTCATCATCGATGGTGACGGCAACTGTCACGTCTACGTCGACGAGTACGCGGATCTCGACGAAGCAATCGAGATCGCGGTCAACTCGAAGGTGCAGCGGCCGAGCGTGTGTAACTCGTCGGAGTCACTCGTGGTGCACGCGGCCGTCGCCGACGCGTTCCTCCCGCGCGTGTGTACAGCACTCGTCGACAACGGCGTGGAGCTGCTCGGAGACGATGCGAGTCGCGCCATCGTGCCGTCGATCGGTCTCGCCACCGACGCCGATTTCGCGCAGGAGTTTCTCTCGTTGAAGATGACGGTCGCGGTGGCGCCCTCACTCGACGACGCGATCGACTTCGTCAACCACTTCTCGAGCGGCCACACCGAGGCGATCCTCACCCGTGATCTCGATTCGGCCCGCCGGTTCACGCACGAGGTCGACGCGGCCGTCGTGATGGTCAACACATCGACGCGGTTCACCGACGGTGCCCGGTTCGGCTTCGGCGCCGAGATCGGCATCTCCACCCAGAAGCTGCACGCGCGCGGCCCGATGGGTCTGCGCGAGCTCACCACCTACAAGTACGTCGTGTGGGGCGACGGCCAGGTCGTCGAGTAATGGCGGACCGTTTCGATTCCGTGCCCGATGTCGTCGCGCGTCTGCGCGAGGCCGACTACCTGGCCGACACCAACATCGCGGGTGTCGTGTATCTGGCAGACCGGCTCGAGAAGCCCGTCCTGGTCGAGGGACCGGCCGGTGTCGGCAAGACCGAGTTGGCGAAGGCGATCGCCGAGACCACCGGCTCGCGCCTCATTCGCCTCCAGTGCTACGAAGGACTCGACGAGTCGAAGGCCCTCTACGAGTGGAACTACAAGAAGCAACTGCTGCGCATCCAAGCCGACCGCGAGCACGAGTCCGACTGGGCCGAGGTCGAGCAGGACATCTTCTCGGAGGCCTTCCTGCTGACCCGGCCGTTGCTCGAGGCGATCAGGGCCGAGGAGCCGGTGGTGCTGCTCATCGACGAGGTCGACCGGGTGGAGATGGAGACCGAGGCGTTGCTGCTCGAGGTGTTGTCCGACTTCCAGGTGTCGATCCCCGAGCTCGGCACGATCCAGGGCAAGCAGCGGCCGATCGTCGTGCTCACCTCGAACAACACGCGCGAGCTGTCCGAAGCGCTGAAGCGGCGGTGCCTCTATCTGCATGTCGACTACCCCGATCTCGAGCGCGAGAAAGACATCGTGCGTGTACGTGTGCCCGAGATCGACGAGGAGCTCGCGGAGCAGGTGGCGCGCGTCGTGCGTTCGATCCGCCAGCTTGATCTGAAGAAGTCGCCGTCGATCTCCGAGACGATCGACTGGGCCCGCACGTTGCTGTACCTCGGCAAGCACGACATCGATCCCGAAGTGATCGGCGAGACGCTGCACGTGTTGCTGAAGTACCAGTCCGACATCGTGAAAGCGCGCAAGGAGCTCCAGGTCGACGGCGGCGCGCTTCCCGCGGCGCGACCGGGCTGAGGCAGGCGCGACCGATGCCGCCGTTCAACGCGGCGAAGCTCACCGACGCCGTCGCCGGGCTCGGCGAGCCTGACGGCGGGGGTGCCGGGTTCGGTTCCGATCCGTCGATGCTCGACGTGCTCCAGGGATTCGTGCACGAGCTGCGCGCTGCGGGCCTTCCGGTGTCGATGACCGAGAACCTCGATGCGATGCGCGCCATCGAGCACATCGATCTCGGTGATCGCGACACGTTCAAGGCTGCGCTCGGCGCGACGCTCGTGAAGCATCACCAGCATTGGGCGGCGTTCGAAACCGTGTTCGATGTGTACTTCTCGTTCTTTGCCGCGGGCATCGCGGGCGACGAGCTGAGCGGCGAGTTCGCGGATGCCGCGCAGGCACCCCCTGAGGGCGGCGGCGCCATGGGCGACGTGTCGCCCGAGGACCTGGCCCAAATGCTGCTCGACGCGTTGATGACGATGGACCGGGAGCAACTGCGTCGGCTCGCGGCCATGGCGGTGAGCCGCTTCGCCGGGATGGAGCCGGGCCGGCCCGTCGGCGGCACCTACTACCTGTACCGCACACTGCGGCAGCTCGATTTTGACGCGCTCACCGCCCGCATGATGGGCCGCGCCCGCGAGGAACAGCGGGAGCAGATGGCCGGCGATGCGCTCGCCGACCGGTTGCAGCAGGAAGAGTTCGAAGCGCGATTGCGCGAGCTGCGCGACATCGTGGAGGCGGAGATCCGTCGGCGCCTGGTCGCGGACCGCGGGGTGGAGGCGATGGCGCGCACGCTGCGAAAGCCGTTGCCGGAAGACGTCGACTTCATGCACGCTTCACGGGAGGAGATGCAGGCGCTCCAGCGGGCCATCTACCCGTTGACGCGCGCCCTCGCCGCTCGGCTGGCGCAGCGCCGGCGTCGCCGCAACCGTGGTGCGCTCGACTTCCGCTCGACCGTGCGTCACTCGCTCTCGTACGGCGGCGTGCCGGCGGAGCCGAAGTTCCGTCATCCGAAGCCGTCGAAGCCCGAGATCATGGTGGTAGCCGACATCTCGGGATCGGTCGCGAGTTTCGCTCGCTTCACCTTGCAGTTTGTGTATGCGATGGCGAGCCAGTTCTCGAAGGTGCGGTCGTGGGTGTTCATCGACGGGGTCGACGAGGTCACGCGCTTCTTCCAGGAGTCCGACGACATCGCCGAAGCGATCCAGCGCGTCAACACCGAGGCCGACGTGGTGTGGGTCGACGGGCACTCCGACTACGGGCACGCGTTCGAGGTGTTCCACGACCGCCATCTTCTGGAGATCACGCCGAAGACGTCGGTGATCCTGCTCGGCGACGCGCGCAACAACTATCACTCGGCCCAGGCGTGGGTGCTCGACGAGCTGCGCAAGCGGGCGCGCCATCTGTACTGGCTCAACCCCGAGCCGATCGGCTACTGGGACACTGGCGACTCGATCGTCTCCGAGTACGGCGTGTTCTGCGACGGGGTGTACGAGTGCCGCAACCTCCGCCAGCTCGAGCAGTTCGTCACTGCCATCGTCGACGGCTGATCAGCTGCCGGGATCTTCCCGCGGCACGTGGACACGAGTCTCGAACGCGGCCGCCGGGTCTGCGTAGGTCTTCAACTCGATGGCGTTGCCACTCGGGTCGAGGAGCATCGCTTTCGTCTGCTCGTGCGCTGTGCCGGCGTGCTCGGTTGTGGCCGGGCGCAACCACTCGACCGGATGAATCTCGAGTCGCTTCAGGACGGCATCGAGCTCTTCGGCGCTCAGCGTCACGCCGAAATGTCTGGCGCCGCGCTGCTCGGCCGAGAGCACCTGTTGCGGCTCATGATGCAGCGTGATCTGCATGCCGTAGAACCAGACGTCGATCCATCCGTCGCGGACGCGCCCCGGCTCACAACCGAGCACGTCCACGTAAAAGTCTCGGGCCGCGTCCAGATCGTGCACCGGGAGCGACAGATGCAAGATCGGATCCATCACCTCAGTCTGGCGTCACCGATGGCGCCGGCGTGAGCGACGCACGCAGCAGCTGCGACGCGCGATCGGCGATCCGTGCCAGCGCGAGCAGTTGCGCCCGCTCCCGGCGACGGAACGGGTGACCGGAGCGGCCGAGCAGGAGCGTCGCGTGCAGGGCGGGCAGCGCGGCAACGGCGAGATCGTCGGGGCCGTTCCGGCCGGCCGACACGTGTGCCGACGCGGTCGTGCCCGCACTCAGCGCACTCAGGGTCGCCGCCGCGGGCACGTCGTCGCCTACCGACGCGAGGACGTCCTCGCCGCACGCGAGCGCAGCCCAGTCGGCGAGGAACTCGTCGCGCGTGTCGTTGACCAGCATGGTCTGCAGCGCAACGGAGCTGCGCGCCTCGCACAACCGGCTCGCCGACTCGAGCGCGTCGAGGCGGGGGTCGGGGAAGTTGCGCACGACGCGTACTTCCTCGACCGACGCGCCGTCAACCTCTTCGATCTCGCGCACCAGCATCGGCACGAGCTCGATCTCCGGCAGGTTCACCGCGAACTCGTCGACGGCGATCGTGTCGCTCTGCTCGAGTACGTCGATGCCCACGATGTCGCCGCGCGTCGCGCCGATGCGCGAGGCGACGAGACCGAGGGCGCCGGGCCGGTCGGGTAACCAGACCCGCACGAGGACGTGGGCCGTCGCATCGTGCGGTTGCTCGTCGAGGGCCATGGTGGTGAGCGTAGGGCCAGCGTGCTTCGGGCGTGTTTCTCGAATATGAACGTCGGGCCGGCCGAGGGCGCGCTCGTAGACTCCCGCGATGGCCGGCGATCACGCTGCTTATGCGCCACCCGAGCGCGTCGGGATCCTCGGCGGCACCTTCGACCCGGTACACAACGGCCACCTTGCCGCCGCGGCCGAGTGCCGGGCGACGCTCGCGCTCGATCGGGTCCTGCTGGTTGTCGCCGGTGACCCCTGGCAAAAGCGGGGCGAGGTCGTCGCGCCCGCGGCTGATCGCCTCGCGTTGGTGCAAGCCGCGGTCGCAGGTGTCGAGGGACTCGAGGCCTCACCAATCGAAGTCGAGCACGACGCGCCGTCGGTGACTGCCGACACGTTGGAGGCGCTCGCGGCACCGCAGCGCGTCCTGTATCTCCTCCTGGGCGCGGATGCCGTCGCCAACATGGAGACCTGGCGCCGCCTTGACGAGACGCGCCACCTCGCAACCGTTGTCGTGGTCGAGCGCGCGGGCGATCGGCACGCGAACCCCCCCGGAGCCGGCTGGGTGGTGGAACGGGTCTCCGTGCCGCGACTCGACATCTCGTCCAGCGATATCCGGGACCGGCTCGGCCGCGGCCGCCCGATCGACGGCCTCGTTCCCGCCGCGGTCATTGACAGCATCCACACGCGCGGCCTCTACACTGGCGGGTGATGACGACCCGGTGGCCGACAAGTTGACGAGCCGAGCCGGTCGCGTCGCTCTCCGTTCTGCGTTTCCCGAATCTCCCGCGGCGCGTACGTCGACGCGCGTCGCGGCGCGGTCAGGGCCACGTTTCCAGAGTTGAGGAGGTCGCCCACGGACGCCAACCACCGAGCCATCACTGCCGCAGTCGCAGCAGACGCGAAGAACGCGCACGACACGGTCGTCCTCGACGTGGGTGACATCATCGGTATCACCGATCTCTTCATGCTCACGAGCGCGACCAACACGCGGCAGGTACGTACGGTGGTCGACGAGATCGAGCACGCGCTGAAACGCGACGCGGAGATCGCGCCGCGCAGCGTGGAGGGACTCGACGACGCGTCGTGGGTGCTGCTCGACTACGGAGATGTCATCGTGCACGTGTTCCTCAAGGAGACGCGCGCGTTCTACGACCTCGACAAGCTCTGGGCCGACGCGCCGCGCGTCGACTGGACTCGGCCCCGCGTCACGGCGTCGGGTACGGCGTAAGCGCTCACGCGCTCCGGCTCAGCCGTCGAGCCACGGGCGCATGGGCACGCCCCGTTCGATCAGCCCGTCTTTCAGCTCTCGTACGCCGACGTTGCGTTCGAAGCGCGGCGAATAGAGGATCGAGCTGATGATCGCGGCCGACGCGCCGCCATCCGTGAGGCCGGCGGCGATGTGCTCGACCGTGCCGGCGCCACCGGACGCGATCACCGGCACGTTGACCGCGTCGGCGACGGCGCGGGTGATGTCGAGGTCGTAGCCCGACGCAGTGCCGTCACGGTCGATGCTGTTGACGACGATCTCGCCCGCGCCGAGCTCTTCACCCCGGCGTACCCACTCGAGCGCGTCGAGGCCGGTTGCAACGCGAGCCCCGTCGATGAAGACCTCGTAGCCGCTCGGAAGGCCGTCTCGGACACCCACCCGCTTGACCTGGGTGCTGAGCACGATGCACTGGCGGCCGAACGCGAGCGCGCCCTCCCGGATGATGTCGGGCTGGCGCACGGCCATCGAGTCGACGGAGATTTTCTCGGCTCCCGCTTTGAGCACGTCGAACATGTCGTCGACCGAGCGGATGCCGCCGCCGACCGTGAACGGCACGAACACGTGTTGCGCGACGCTGCGCACCGTCTCGAGATCGATCTTCCGTTTCTCGGCGCTCGCAGTGATGTCGTAGAAGACGATCTCGTCGATCTGGTCGTCGTAGAGCTGCTCGGCGAGGCCGGCCGCGGGCGCGACGTCGATGTTGTCCTGGAACTGCTGTGCCTTGGTGACGCGGCCGTCAATCACGTCGAAACACGCGATGAGTCGTCGTGTGAGCATTCAGGTGCCGTCCCACGTGGCGAAGTTCTCGAGCAGGCGCAGCCCGACGCGGCCGCTCTTCTCCGCGTGAAACTGGGTTGCCGCGATGTTGTCGCGCGCGACGATCGACGCGAACTCGTGTCCGTACTCGGTGATCCCCAGCATGTCGGTGGGATCGCTCGGCATCGCGTAGTACGAGTTGACGAAGTAGAAGTGGCTCGCGTCCGGGACCGCGGCGACCAGCGGGTGCGGACGGGCGAATCGCACCTCGTTCCACCCGATCTGCGGCACCCGTTGGGAGTCGGAGAATCGCCGGACGGTACCGCCGAGCCAGCCGAGCCCGTCGACGTCACCTTCCTCGCTGTGGTCGAAGAGCACCTGGAGACCGATGCAGATGCCGAGGAACGGCACGCCCGCGCGGACTCGCTGCGCCAGCGGCTCGACGAGGGCCGAGGCCTGCAGCGACTCGAGCGTCGCTCCGGCGGCGCCGACACCAGGGAGGATGATCCGGTCGGCCTCGGCCACCTCGGCCGGCGTGGCGCAGAGGCGAGCAGGGAGTCCGAGCTTGCGGAGCGCGTACATCACGCTCGGGGAGTTGCCGGCTCGGTAGTCGATCACGCTGATCAAGGGGACGAGGGTATCGAAACGACGGTCTCCCGCTGCCACGATTCGACACGCTGACCCGTTGCTGACGAGATTCGCGCGACGCATGTGAACCCGCTTCGTCGGGTATGAACAGGTATGAAGAAGACAACGTCGCGCTGTTCAGATACGTCGTTGGTGGGTAGAAGAACGCGCGTCGTAGACTCCGGCCCTTCGCGCGTCATTCGAGGAGGTAGGAACCGGAGATGAGCAGGACCCCGCCGCCCGGGTACCACGACCCTGGGGCAAACCATGCGCACCAGGCCTGGCAGGAAGAGTCGCGGTCGCTGCGTGGGTTCAGCGACGCGCTCGGTGCGCTCGGGAAGGCGTCAGAGGGCGACTCCGACGATGGAGAGGTGCCGACGCCGCCGGCGAAACCCGCCCGGCCGGACTGGGAAAAGCACGTGCGCATCGTCGATGCCGACCGGGCCGAGGAGCTGCGGCGGCTGCAGCGTCGGGCCCGCCGCGCGACCACTAAGCGGGGCCGTCGCTCGTCTCGTCGCCGCGCGAGCAGCACCCGAGCCACGCGCGCCGACGCCGGACCGGCGCTCGACGGCGACGACCCGTCGGCCGAGCTCGTCTCGGGCCCGGAGGCGCCGGCCGCGCCGACGCCGGCAGCCGTTGACGAGCGCACCGCCGCAGAAGCCCAGTTGCAAGGCCAGGGAGAAGCCCCGGGAGAAGCCCCATCCAACGAGCCTTCCGAGATGACGGTCGCCCCCGAAGAGCTCGACCGGGCCATGCGGGCGCTCGGTCGGATCGAAGCCCGCGATGAGCTGACCGAGATCGGTGCGTCCGACCTCCACGCACTCGGACGCACGTTGCAAGCCGAGCGCGTCCACCGAGGCCTCACCGTCGACGAGGTGCAGCAGGCCACGAAGATCCCGGCCTCCTATCTCTGCGCGCTCGAGGTGGGACGGGTCGACGGGCTTCCTCAAGGTCCGGTGTTCGTGCAGGGGTACCTGCGCGTGTACGCCCATTTCATGGGCCTGCAACCCGAGAGCAGTCGGAGGGTCGAGCTGCTCGCGCGAGCGGGTGACCGCGTGCCGGTGGTCGTCTTCGAAGACGAGGGTGCCGAGGCGGGCGCGAAGGTCATCGACGTGCCGCTGGTCGATTCGCTCGGTGGTGACGTGCCGCCCGTCGCGCCCGCGTCGTCACCGGTGTGGCGCCCGGTCGTCGCGATGCTGACGCGCGCTGCCCACGGCGCCCGCGCCGTGTTCGCGCGGGCGAAGAACCGGGGCGAAGGCCGCGGCGGTGGGTGGCAGGCGCAGCGCGGGCGGCTCGGGTGGGCAGCGGCGTTCGTCGCCACCGTCATACTCACCCTGGTCGTGGGTTGGCTGGTGTCGGGCGGCGGCGCCTCCGACTCGAGCTCCTCGTCGCGCCCGGCGCGGCGGTTGACACCCCCGCCATCCAAGCCGTCGGCACCCTCCAACGGTGCCGCCCAGCAGATCGCCGCGATCGAGCCGGTGTCGAGCGACGCGCGCGGCGCTCGGTTTGCGGTGAATCAGTCGCCGTTCACGCTCACCATGGTCGCCAAGGGCTCATGCTGGGTGCAGGTCCGGCAGGGTGACGGGGGGCCGGTGGTGTTCGAGGCGACGTTGCAAGCCGGCCAGACGAAGACCGTCGACGGCACGGGAAACCTGTGGCTTCGGCTCGGCAACCCGAGCAATGTGGCGCTGACGATCGGCGGCCGTCAGGTCAGCATGTCGGTCGCGCCGGGTATCCCGTACAACGTCGTGTTCGAGGCGTCGTAACGCGTCGCGGGCTCCCTCGACGCGAGCTCCCCCACTCGAAGCGAATACGGGGTGCACGGCCGCCGAGGGATTCGGCGATCGACGGACGGAGAGACGGGAGTGACGTGGAGCTGCGGGGACTCGAACCCCGGGCCTCTTCCATGCCATGGAAGCGCTCTACCACCTGAGCTACAGCCCCCGGAGCCGTCCAAGTTATCAGTGGCTCCTCGACGACCAGCCCGCAGTCGCGCCGGAGCGGTCCGGCGACGCCGCGCTTCCACTGCTCCCGCGTGGCACCCAAGGCGCGCGGCTGGCAATGGACCGCATGAGCGCGAAGCGGTGACCACTACGCTCGCCGTCCGATGAGCGAGACGATCCGCACCGACGAAGCGCCCCGGTTCCGATACAGCGCGCGCCTCGCCAACGAGATCGAAGCGAAATGGCAGGGTTACTGGGAAGAGCACCGAACCTTCTGGGCGCCGAATCCGTCCGGCCCGCTGAGCGACGGCTTCGAGCAGATGGCCGGCCGGTCGAAGCTCTACGTGCTCGACATGTTTCCGTATCCGAGCGGCGCGGGGCTCCACGTGGGCCACCCCCTCGGTTACATCGGCACCGACGTGTTTGCCCGCTTCCAACGGATGAACGGCCACAACGTGCTGCACGCGATGGGCTACGACGCGTTCGGCCTGCCCGCGGAGCAGTACGCGGTGCAGACCGGTCAGCACCCCCGCGTCGCCACCGAGACGAACATTGAAAACATGCGCCGGCAGTTGCGCGCGCTGGGCCTCGGGCACGATCCGCGGCGCGGCCCGGCGACAACCGACGTCGACTACTACCGGTGGACCCAGTGGATCTTTCTCCAGATCTTCAACGCCTGGTACGACGACGCGGCCGACACCGCGCGACCCATTGCCGAGCTCGTCCGTCAGTTCGAGGCAGGCGAACGCGCCGCCGACGATGAGCGGCCGTGGGCCGAGCTCAGCCCGATCGATCGGCGGCGGCTCATCGACGCGTACCGCCTCGCGTACCTCGACGAGGCCCCCGTCAACTGGTGTCCCGCGCTCGGCACGGTGCTCGCCAACGAAGAGGTCACGCCCGACGGCCGCAGCGAGCGTGGCAATCATCCGGTGTTCAAGCGCCCGATGAAGCAGTGGACGCTGCGCATCACCGCGTACGCCGAGCGGCTGCTCGCCGACCTCGATCTGCTCGATTGGACCGACTCCATCAAGCTGATGCAGCGCAACTGGATCGGCCGCAGCGTCGGCGCGTCCGCGGTCTTCCCGGTCGAAGGCCACGAGGGCGTGGAGATCGAGGTGTTCACGACCCGGCCCGACACGTTGTTCGGTGCGACGTACATGGTGCTGGCGCCCGAGCACGAGCTCGTCGACGAGATCGTGCCGGTGGGCTGGCCCGGCACGACCCGCGGCGACGAGTGGATCGAGACCCCGGCCGCGTGGCGCGGGATCTTCGGCGTTGATCGCACGCCGGCGGAGGCAGTTACCGCGTATCGCGAGTTCGCCGCCGGCAAGACCGACCTGGAGCGCCAAACGGAGACCCGCGAGAAGACCGGCGTGTTCACCGGCGCGTTCGCAACCAATCCCACCAACGGCGAGTCGATACCGATCTTCATCGCCGACTACGTACTGATTGGCTACGGCACCGGGGCGATCATGGCCGTGCCCGCGCACGACCAGCGCGACTTCGAGTTCGCCCGGGAGGTCGAGTTACCGATCGTGGGGGTGGTGCGTCCGCCCGACGCGTGGCTCGAGGCGCACGGTGTCACTGCCGACACGCCCGCCGACGAATGGCCCGAGGCCTACACCGGTGACGGCATCGGAATGAACTCGGCCAACGACGACGTATCGCTCAACGGCCTCGAGACCGCCGAGGCCAAGCGCGTCATCGGGGAGTGGCTCGAACGCACCGGTACCGGCGCGCCGACGGTCACCTACCGGCTGCGCGACTGGTTGTTCAGCCGGCAGCGTTACTGGGGCGAGCCGTTCCCGATCGTGTACGACGAGTCGGATCTGCCGATCGCGCTCCCCGAGTCGATGCTGCCGGTCGAGTTGCCCGAGCTCACCGACTTCGAGCCGCGCATCGTCGACGACGACGAGCAGTCACTACCGCTGCCGCCCCTGGCGCGTGCCCATGACTGGGTCAACGTCGAGCTCGACCTCGGAGACGGCGTGAAGTCGTACCGCCGGGAGCTCAACACCATGCCGCAGTGGGCGGGCTCCTGTTGGTACTACTTGCGCTACCTCGACCCGACCAACGACCACGAGCTCGTCGGTTCCGAGGTCGAGCGCTACTGGACGCACGGCGTGCGCGCCGGCGGTGCTCCCGCCGCGGGCGGCGTCGATCTCTATGTGGGCGGCGTCGAGCACGCGGTGCTCCACCTGCTGTACGCGCGCTTCTGGCACAAGGTGCTGTTCGACCTCGGCCACGTCTCGACGCCCGAGCCGTTCCAACGGCTGTACAACCAGGGCTACATCCAGGCGCCCGCGTTCGTTGACGAGCGCGGGTTCTACGTCGAGGTCATCGACGTGGAGGAGCGTGACGGCGACTACTTCGCCGACGGCCGGCCCGTGACACGCAAGGACGGGAAGATGGGCAAGAGCTTGAAGAACGTCGTCACGCCCGACGACATCTACCGCGACTACGGCGCCGACACGCTGCGCCTCTACGAGATGTTCATGGGCCCGCTCGACGCGAGCCGCCCGTGGAGCACGACCGACATCATCGGCGTGCACCGGTTCTTGCAGCGGTTGTGGCGCAACCTCGTCGACGAGGAGACGGGCGTCGCCCGGATCTTCACCGACCCGCCCGATGAACAGACGCGCCGCCTCCTTCACCGCACGATCGCCGCCGTCCGTGACGACATGGCATCGCTCGGTTTCAACACCGCGATCGCGCGCCTCTTCGAGCTCAATAACCGGCTCACGCTGGTGGTTGCGGAAGAGGGCGCGGCGCCGTCGGAGGTCGCGACGCCGCTCGTGCTGATGCTCGCACCGCTCGCGCCCCACACGGCCGAGGAGCTGTGGTCGCGCCTGGGCCACGAGTACTCACTCGCGTACGAACCGTTCCCGGTCGCCGATCCCGCGTTGCTCGTGGACGAAGAGATCGAGATCCCGGTGCAGATCAATGGGAAGGTACGAGCTCGGATTCGCGTTCCTGCCGACGCCGACGCGGCGACTCTCGAGTCGATCGCGCGCGCCGACGCCAAGATTGCCGCCCTGCTCGACGGCGCGAGCGTCCGCAAGGTCGTCGTCGTCCCTGGCCGCATGATCAACTTCGTGACCGACTGACGATGCGACGAGTACCGGCCGACCCGAAAGCCCGCATCATCGTCGTTCCGGCACTGACGCCCGGCGTCGACGCGATGACGCTCGATCGGTGGATTCTCGTGCGGCGTGGCCACGAACACGACGAGCAGCTGCTCGCGCACGAACTGGCGCACGTGCGGCAATGGCGAGAACGCGGCGTCGTTCGCTTCCTCCGCGAGTATCTCGGGGCGTACCTCGCCGGTCGCCGGCGCGGCCTGAGTCACCGCGAGGCCTATCTCGCCATCCCGCTCGAGCAGGAAGCCCGCGCCGCAGAACTTTCGTACGCATTCACTGGCTGATAGCGTCCCTCCCACTTCCTCGGCTCTTCCTCCGGTCTGTCCGCGCGCGTTTGCGCCCGTTTTCCGGAGGTGCCATGCCCGAGCCCGAGGCCCCCAAGCCCGAGGCCCCCGAGCCGCAATTCTGGGCTCCACGCCCTGTTCGCCGACCGAATGTGGCGCGCGCCGGGGGTGGAGCACTCGACCGGCTGCACGAGTGGCGTTCCGATGCACGCGTCGGTGTCGTCGCGCTCGTGCTCATCGCGGTAGTGGCCGGCTTCGTCTGGTACCGCATGGGTCTCGCTTCGGGCGGCACCGACACGACCGGCGCGACTCGTGCAACCAGTGCCAGTAAGCGGCGAGCTTCAGCTCCGGCTCAAAGTCGCGTCGCGGGGTCCGCGGGCAACCGCACCACCACGAGCACGACGGCCAACGGCGCGCGTACGTCGACGAAGGTCGTCGTGCACGTGGCGGGCGCGGTCACCAAGCCGGGCGTGGTCGAGCTGCGCGCCGGCGCGCGCGTCATCGACGCCGTGGAAGCCGCCGGTGGTGCGTTGCCGCAAGCCGACCTCGACCGCCTCAACCTCGCCGCGAAGCTCACCGACGGCCAACGCGTGCTCGTGCAGAAAGTCGGTGACCCGCCGGCGGTCGCCGAGCCCGCCGGTGTGACCGGTTCTGACGCGGCGGGTTCCGGTACGAATGGCCGGGCGGGGAGCGCGCCGATCAATCTCAACACCGCGACGCAGGCAGAGCTCGAAGCACTTCCCGGCATCGGGCCCAGCCTGGCCAAAGCGATCCTCGACGAGCGTCAACACCGCGGCGGGTTCCGTTCGGTCAACGAACTGCGCGAGGTGCGTGGCATCGGCGTGCGCCGTTTCGCAGATCTCCAATCCCGGCTCACG